>DASRHI010000047.1:0-53451 GCA_035650615.1 Gaiellaceae bacterium
CACGTCATCCTCTGACATGCGGCTCACTCCTCTCCTTCCGACGTGGCAGTCGAAGGCGAGAGTGAGCCGAGGACCAGACGGCGCCCTCACGGGCGCCGTCCACATCTACAAGCTGAAAAGAGGCCCGAGTGTCTGGACCACTCGGTGACAGTCCATCCTAGCCGCCCGCCGGCTGGGGACGACGCTCGACTCCGGGCCTCGCCGCCGCGGGCTACGGACGCCGCCGAGAGCGCCCCGAGCGTCAGCGCGAGCAGCCGAGGGAGGGACGGTGACGACGAGCAACGGCCGGCGGCGCAGGACGAAGCCGGCGAGACGTGCGAGAGCTGGGCTCGCTGAGGTCGTTTCGGGCATGCCGCCACCGTGGGCACGCGCCTTCCCGGCCGAGACGCCCCCGGTGGGAACCGCGTCCCCCGCCGGGACGAACCGTCCCGTCCCCCCGCGGGGCGAGCCGGGATCGTCCCGCCGGGCGACTCCCGCCCGGATGGCCCGAGCTACCCTCGGGACGGTGAGGACACGACTCGCGCGTGACGTCGCCCTCGCGGCCGCCGCGTGCGCGGCGCAGCTCGCCCCGGTCGCCTCGCACGGCGACCTCGGCGTCGCCTCCGGCCTGCTCACGGCCGCGTCGGCGCTGCCGCTCGCCGCCCGGCGCCGCTCGCCGCTCGGCGTCCTCGTGCTCACGACGGTCGCGAGCGGCGAGCGCCGCCGCCGACGGCCGCCCGCTCACGGTGCGCACGCTCCTGCCGGCCGCGGGAGCGAGGACGTGAGCGGGCGCGTGCGCGTGCTGACCGCGGACGACGACGGCCTGGTGCGCGCGGGCCTGGAGGCGGCGCTCTCGAGCGACCCGACGATCGAGGAGTCGACGGTGAAGACGCACGTGAAGCGCATCCTGCAGAAGCTGCGGCTGCGCGACCGGGTGCAGGCGGTGATCCTCGCCTACGAGAGCGGGCTCGTCGGGCCGGGAGACGGCGAGCGCACGTGACCGCCCCGGCTGTCGAGGTGCGCGAGCTCGTGAAGCGCTACCCGCGCGCGCCGGTGAACGCCGTGGACGGCGTCTCGTTCGAGGTCGCCGCGGGCGAGGTGTTCGGCCTGCTCGGCCCGAACGGCGCCGGCAAGACGACGACGGTCGGCGTGCTCACCACCCGCGCGCGGCCGACGAGCGGGAGCGCGGCGATCGGCGGCGTCGACGTGGTGCGCGACCCCGTCGGCGCGCGGCGGCAGCTCGCGGTCGTGCCGCAGCGGAGCAACCTCGACCGCTCGATCTCGATCCGGGACAACCTGATCTTCCACGCCGCCTACCACGGCGTGCCGGCGCGCGTGCGGGAGGCGCGCGCGGACGAGCTGCTCGACCAGTTCGGGCTGCTCGAGCGGGCGCGCTCGAACCCGGACTTCTTCTCGGGCGGGGAGTCGCAGCGCGTGATGATCGCGCGGGCGCTGATGCACCGGCCGCGAGTGCTCTTCCTCGACGAGCCGACGACGGGGCTCGACCCGGCGGCGCGGCTCTTCGTCTGGGACCGGCTGCGCGAGCTGCGCGACGCGGGCGTCACGCTCGTCCTGACCACGCACGACATGCACGAGGCGGCGGCGCTCGCCGACCGGGTCGGGATCATGGACCACGGCAGGCTGCTCGCGCTCGACACGCCCGAGGCGCTGATGCGGTCGCTCTCCGGGCAGAGCACGCTGGAGCTGACGACGTCCGGGCCGGCTGACGGCGACGTCGTGGCCGCGCTCGCGGCGCTCGAGGGGGTCGAGGGCGTGGAGCGGCTGCAGGCCGGCGGCGAGGACGGTCGCGGCGGCGCCCCGCCCGGCGCCGGCGCGCTTCGCGTTCGCCTCTACCTCGCCGGCGAGGCGGCGCCCGTCGTCGCGCCGGCCGCCGCCGTGCTGGCGGAGCGCGGCGTCGCCCTCAGCAACGTGAAGCTGGGGACGCCGACGCTCGAGGACGTCTTCATCCACCTGACCGGGAGGACGCTGCGGTGACGGCTGCCGCCGATCCGGCCCCGCTCGAGGTGGTGTCGCAGCGCGGCGCGTTCCTCGCCGTGCTCCACCGCGACCTGTACGTGACGTGGCGCGAGCTGCCCGCGTTCCTCGCGCAGGTGATCCTGCAGCCGCTCTTCCTGCTCTTCGTGTTCGGGAAGGTGCTCGGCAGCCTCGGCTACACCCAGAGGGACTACGCCGACCTGCTCTTCCCCGGGCTGCTCGCGCTGACCGCGGTGATCACCGGCATGCAGGCGCTCGCGTTCCCGCTCGTCGCCGAGTTCGGGTGGACGCGCGAGATCGAGGACCGCCTGCTGGCGCCGATGCCGACGAGCTACGTGGCGGCGGAGAAGGTCGTGTTCGCCACGCTGCGCGCGGTCGCGGCGACGGTGCTGATGATGCCGATCGGAGTGCTCGTGCTCGGCTCGATCCCGTGGCGCTGGAGCGCGCTGCCGCTCTTCGCCGCCGGGGTCGTGCTCGGCTCGCTCGTCGGGGCCGGGTTCGGGCTCGTCGTCGGGACGTTCGTCCAGCCGCAGCGCATCTCGCTCGTCTTCTCGCTCGTCTTCACGCCGCTCCTCTTCACCGGCTGCAGCCAGTACCCGTGGCCGTCGCTCGACCGCCTGCGCTGGTTCCAGGTGGTCACCGCGGCGAACCCGATGACGTACGTGAGCGAGGCGCTGCGCGGCGCGCTCGTGCCGAGCGTGCCGCACATCGAGCCGTGGGTCTGCCTCGTCGTCCTCGCCGTCTCGATCGCCGCGCTCCTCGCGGTCGGCGTGCGCGGCTTCTACCGCCGCGCCTTCGACTGACTCGTCCCGAACGGATACGGCCGGGGACCGGCCCGGCCGTCATCGGGTCAGAGATCCTCGCCGACGCACTGGTCGCCGCCGCCGCAGCCGCCCTGATCGACCGGCTCGTCCACCACGCCACCATGATCACGCTCAAAGGCAAGAGCTACCGGCTCCGCGAACGCGGCACCGGTATCGCGCCCGCCGCTCAGAAGATCGTTCGCGGCGCAAGCGGCTCCGGCTACGGCTGGCATCAGGACAAGCTCCTCGCCGACGAGAACGAGCGCTGGCTCCGTGGCGCGGTTCGCGTTCGCCGGACTGCTCGGCGACCGCGCGTCGCTGCCGTCGCGGCGATCGGCACACAGGCGGCCGTCGGCG
The DNA here is from genome assembly GCA_035650615.1 of Gaiellaceae bacterium. Taxonomy (GTDB): domain Bacteria; phylum Actinomycetota; class Thermoleophilia; order Gaiellales; family Gaiellaceae; genus PALSA-600. The sequence continues at coordinate 3,135 of DASRHI010000047.1, forward strand.
AGCTGCTCCTGCTCGAGCGCTCGACGGGCCACGGCACCCTGCAGCGCGAGATCCGCAAGGCCCTCGACGCCCTCGCAACGGCGCAGAGACCGCGACGGTACCGCTCTCGACGGGATCGGCCCTGCTCGCGGTCGAGGGCGTGCAGGTCGTGCTCGCGTTCGTCGACGACGGCAGCAGACGGCGCGCAGCGTTCCCCGCCGCGGTGCGGGAGACCGATGCCGAGGTGCTCGCGGAGCTGCGCGAGCGGGCAAAGGCGATCCGCCGGACGATCGCCTCGGAGCGCGCTCGCATCGATGCGCTGTCGACCGAGCCCCGGACGTGGCCGCTCGCCGAGCGGGTGGCGCTGTACCTCCACCACCCGGTCACCGGCCGCCTCGCCCGGATGCTCGTCTGGCGCCTCGACGACGCCGTCGGGATGCCGCTTGACGCCGCAAGGCGGTCGATGCAGTAGGGGCGTCGGTCTCGATCCCGCAGGGCGCGACCGTCGCGCTCTGGCATCCGATCGACTCGAGACCGGCCGAGATCCGTGCCTCGCGCGCGCGCCTAATGGCGACGGAGACCGTGCAGCCGGTGAAGCAGGCCTTCCGCGCGCTGTACCTGCTCGCCGGCCGAGGAGCGCACGCTCGTCTACTCGAACCGTCTTCGCGACGAGTAGGCGATCACCGGCGAGACCCGTCGGCGCTTTCCCAGCGAGAATCACGTCGAAGGGCCAGGTCACCATCCCCAAGTCCGTTCGCGAGGCCCTCCACCTCGGCGAGGGCGACCAGGTCGTGTTCCGCGTGATCGAAGGCGAGCGCGCCATCCTCGCTCGCACTCCGGATCTCCTCGAGCTCGCCGGCAGTGTGCCGGTTCCGGCCGGTGTGCGCGGGCTCGAGTGGGACGAGGTCCGCCGGCGCGCGTGGGCGGGCCAGCTGCGCGGTTGAGCGCCTTCGTCGACTCGAACATCCTCGTCCGCCACCTGACCGGCGACCCGCCCGATCAGGCCCGTCGCGCGACCGCCTTCCTTCAGTCCGGGCAGGAGCTCGCGCTCGTCGACCTCGTCGTCGCCGAGGTCGTCTACGTCCTGGAGTCCGTCTACGAGGTCGAGCGCGAGCGCGTTGCCGAGCTTGTTCGCGCAGCGGTCGGGTTTCCCGCGATCGTCGTCGCCGACGAGGGCCTGTTGCTCCGGACGCTTGAGCTCTACGAGCAGTACCGGATCCACTTCGCCGAGTCCTATCTTGCGGCGTGCGCGGAGCTCTCCGGCGTCGGGACCGTTGCGTCGTTCGACCACGCGATCGACCGCGTCCGGAGCGTGCGGCGGCCCGAACCGGCCGAGTAGCGAACGCCTCCAGACCGGCTCGAACGTGTCAGCCGCGGCCGTTCGCGCGCACGGCGTGCCCTCACCGGTGCCCCCACGGCGAGGGCAAATCACGCATTTGCAGGGCCGTTCGAATCCTTCACGGCCCTGCCCGGAAGCGACGGGTGGGCGGGGCTACCGCGCGCGCCGGGCGAGCTCGTCCTCGACCGCGGCGAGGTCGAGCCCGCGCGCGGCGAGGAGGACGTAGAGGTGGTAGACGAGGTCGGCCGCCTCCTCGACCAGGCGCGCGTCCGGCTCGGACAGGGCCGCGGTCACCACCTCGACCGCCTCCTCCCCCACCTTGCGCGCGCACGTGCCGACGCCCCCGTCGAGGAGCCTCGCGGTGTAGGAGCCCTCCGGCCGCTCGGCCGCGCGCTCGGAGATCGTCCGCCAGAGCGCGGGCGCGAAGCAGGAGAGCGAGCCCGTGTGGCAGGCCGGCCCCGCGGGACGCACGCGCAGCAGGAGCGCGTCGCCGTCGCAGTCGTCGCGCAGCTCCTCGACCGCGAGCGTGTTCCCCGACGTCGCGCCCTTCCGCCAGTACTCGCCGCGCGAGCGGCTCCAGAACCACGCCTCGCCCGACGCCCGCGTGCGCCGCTCGGCCTCCGCGTCCATCCACGCGAGCATGAGGACGCGCCCGCTCCCCGCGTCCTGGACGATCGCCGCCCGCAGCTCCCCGTCCGGCCCCTCAGGCGGCGTCACGAAGCCTCACCCCCATTCCCCGCAGCTCCTCGCGCAGCGACGTGAGCCGCGCGGGGTCCTCGTGCAGGATCGAGGCGAGCAGCGCCGCCTGCGCGACCTCGAGCGCCTCCGCCACGTGCCGCGCCTCGCCGGCCCCGCCCGACGCGATCACCGGCACCGAGACCGCCTCGGCGACGGCCCGCGTCACCTCCAGGTCGTAGCCCTCGCGCGTCCCGTCGGCGTCGATCGACGTGAGCAGGATCTCCCCGGCGCCCCGCGCCTCCGCCTCCTTCGCCCACTCGACCGTCGCGCGCGCGGTGTCGGTCGTCCCGGCGCGTGTCTTCACGCGCCCGCCCTCGGTGTCGATCGCGACGACGACCGCCTGCGCGCCCAGCTTCTCCGCGAGCTCGGTCACGAGCGCGGGCCGCGCCAGGGCCGCGCTGTTCACCGACACCTTGTCGGCGCCGGCCGAGAGGAGCTGGTCCGCGTCGGCGACCGAGCGGATCCCGCCGCCGACCGTGAACGGGATCGCGAGCTGCTCGGCGACGCGCCGCACGACGCCGACGAGCGTGTCGCGTTCCTCGAGCGTCGCCTTCACGTCGAGGAAGACGAGCTCGTCGGCTCCGCGGTCCGAGTAGGCGGCGCCCAGCTCGACCGGGTCGCCGACGTCGCGCAGACCCTGGAAGCGGACGCCCTTGACGACGCGGCCCGCCGCGACGTCGAGGCACGGGATCAGGCGCGGGAGAGTGACCGCTCCCTCACCTCCCGCAGCACGCCGTCGAGGTAGCGCGCGCCGGCGCCGCCGCTCTTCTCCGGGTGGAACTGCACGCCGAGGAACGCGCCCTGCCGCGCCTCCGCGACGATCCCGTCCGACCACGCGGTCGCGCACGGCGTCTCGACGGCGTACGAGTGCGCGAAGTAGTAGGCGGCGTCGCCGACCTCCGCCCACCCGATCCGCGGCACGCGGCCCTCGCGCAGCCGGTACGCCCGCCCCGGGAGCAGGCCGAGCCCGTCGACGCCGCCGTCCTCCTCGGACCACTCGACCGCGAGCTGGAGCCCGAGGCAGATGCCCAGCACCGGCCGCCCGTCGGCGAGCCGGCGCCTGAGCGCCTCGTCGAGGCCCTGCGCGCGCAGCTCGGCCATCGCCGAGCGCGCCGCGCCGACGCCGGGCAGGACGGCGAGGTCGGCGCCGGCGACGTCGTCGACGAGCTCGGCGCCGAGCCGCCGCAGGGCGATCTCGACCGAGCGGATGTTGCCCGCGCGGTAGTCGCAGACCGCGACCTTCACAGCACGCCCTTCGTCGACGGGATCCCGGCCGACTCGGCCCGCACGGCGACGCGCAGCGCGCGCCCGACCGCCTTGTACGCCGCCTCGGCCGTGTGGTGGGGGTCGCGCCCGGTCGCCTCGACGTGCACCGCCAGCCGCCCGGCCTGCGCGAGCGAGCCGAAGAAGTGCCGCGCCAGCCCGGGCTCGGCCTCGAACGAGAGCTCCGCGAACGGGCGGCCGCCGAGATCGACCGCCGCCCGCGCGAGCGCGTCGTCCATCGGGACGACGGCGTCGCCGTAGCGCGCGATCCCGCGCCGGTCGCCGAGCGCGCGGTCGAGCGCCTCGCCGAACGCGAGCGCGGTGTCCTCGACCGTGTGGTGGTCGCCGGTCTCGAGGTCGCCCGCGCCCTCGACGATCAGGTCGAGCCCGGCGTGGAACGCGAGCTGCTCGAGGAAGTGGTCGTAGATCCCGGCGCCGGTCTGCACCGAGACGCGGCTCGCGCCGTCGAGCCCGAGCCGTACCGCGATCCGCGTCTCCGCGGTCGCGCGCAGGTGGCGGACGCTCCGCCCGGCGCGCTCGGCGACCGGCGAGGGGCGGTCGAGGATCCGCGCGAGCGCCTCGGTCAGGACGTCGTCGTCGGCCGCGTCGCGCACCGTGATGCGGATGCCGTCGTCGTAGGCGCGGACGACGAGCCCCTGCCGGAGCAGCCGCTCCGCCAGCTCCCGCCCGTCGCCGGCCGGCACGAAGAGGAAGTTCGCGTTCGAGGGGAGCGGCTCGAGGCCGAGCGCGCGCAGGGACGAGGCGAGCCGCTCGCGCTCCTCGACGACCGGCGCGACGTCCGGCGGCGAGGCGAGCGCCGCGACCGCGAGCGCGGCCGAGAGCGAGGTGACCGGCGCGGGCGCCTGCCGCGCGTTCAGCTCGGCGGCGAGCTCCCGCGACGCGAGCGCGTAGCCGACGCGCGCGCCGGCGAGCGCGTACGCCTTCGAGAACGTGCGCAGCACGATCACGTCGCCGTCCGCGACGAGCGGCAGCGCCGTCTCGCCGCAGTACTCGTGGTAGGCCTCGTCGACGACGAGCGGACGCGCCTCCGGCAGCGGCGCGAGCTCGCCCGTGGGGCTGTTCGGCCGGCAGGTGAAGGTGAGCGTCGTGCTCGGGAGGTGCGCGCCCGTCGCCTGCGCGCCAGCGAGCTGCGCCGCGATCCGGTAGAGGGGGTAGGTGCGCTCCGGCTCGATCGCGATCGAGTCGCCGGGGCCGGCGAACGCGCGCGCGCAGAGGAGGATGAGGTCGTCGGCGCCGAGGCCGAGGACGACGTTCTCGGGGTCGACGCCGTTCCGGTCGGCGATCGCGCGGTGGAGCTCCCTGTAGCCGCCCGGCGGGTAGTGGTTGATCGTGGCGAGCGCGCCCGCGATCGTGCCCGGCCGCGACGACGGGAGCGGAAGCGGCGAGGTGTTCTGGTCGAAGCGGATCACCTGCGACGGGTCGATGCCCGCGAGCGCGGCGACCTCGTCGGTCGGCGTCGACCAGGAGTAGGCGACGAACTCGGGCGCGAGCGGCCTCATCGCCGGCGGACGGCCTCCGCGTGCGCCGGCATCCCCTCCGCGGCCGCGAGCGCCTCGACCGTCGGGCGGATCCGCTCGAGCCCCTCGCGCGTCAGCCGCTGCGTCGTGACCGGCTTCAGGAACGTCTCGATCCCGAGCCCGCCGGTCGAGCGCGCCCGGCCCCCGGTCGGGAGCACGTGGTTGCCGCCGGTCGCGTAGTCCCCGGCCGGCACCGGCGACCAGGGGCCGACGAAGACGGCGCCGGCGTTCCGCACCTCGCCCGCGCGCGCCTCCGACTCGCCGAGCAGGACGAGGTGCTCGGGCGCCAGCGCCTCCGCCTCCTCGAGCGTGGAGACGACGCGGCAGACCGAGTCGGGCCCGTGCTCGCCCTGCGCGGCGAGCTCGAGCTCGACGAGGCGCGGGTCGGCGCCGCCGCCGGCGACGACGACGACCTCGGACGGCCCGCCGGGCAGGTCGATCGCGACGTCGCGCGAGACCTCGAGCTTCGCCTCGTTCACGTGCGCGTTCCCGGGCCCGACGATCTTGTCGACCCGGCGCACGTAGGCGAGCCAGCCGATCGCCTGCGGCCCGCCCAGGGCCCAGACCTCCTCGATCCCGAGCAGCTCGGCCGCGGCCGCGACGAGGCCGGCGCCCGCCGGCGGCGTGCAGACGACGAGCCGCTCCACGCCCGCCGCCTGCGCCGGCACCGCGCACATCACGAGCGTGGAGACGAGGTTGCGCGGGACGTAGATCCCGACCGTCTCGAGCGGCACCCAGCGGCGCTCGAGCACGACGCCCGGCTCGACCTCGAGCCGCAGGTCGGCGGGCCGCTGCGCCTCGTGCCAGCGCCGCACGCGGTCGGCGAGCGCGAGCAGCGCCTCGCGCGGGAGGGCGGTGGCGTCGGGCGCGGCGGGGGCGGGCTCGGCGCCGTCGAGCTCGAGCGCCCAGCGGCGCACGGCGGCCTCGCCGCCCGCCTTCACGTCGGCGACGATGCTCACCGCAGCATCCGCTCCACGGGGACGACGAGGATCGAGAACGCGCCGACGGCCTCGAGCCTCGGCAGGAGCTGCCAGACGTCCTTCGCCGGGACGAGCGCGTGCACGGCGACCATGCCCGGCTCTGCGAGCGGGAGCACGCTCGGGGAGCGCGACCCGATCAGCTCGCAGATCTCGTCGAGCCGCGCTTCGGGCGCGTCGAGCATGAGGTAGCGGTGCGCGCGCGCCTCCACGACGGCGCGCATCATCGAGACGAGCTGGCCCGCGTCCGCGCCCTCGCGCGCGACCAGCACCGCCTGCGACTCGAACAGCGTCCCGAGCGAGCGCAGCCCGTTCGTCCGCAGCGTGTTGCCGGAGGAGACGAGGTCGACGATCCCGTCGGCGAGCCCGAGCCGCGGCGCGACCTCGACCGAGCCGGTCACGTCCACGAGCTCGACCGCGACCGGCATCAGCTCGCGCGTCAGGCGCGGGTAGACGGTCGCGACGGAGGCGCCCGCGAGATCCTCGATCCGGCGGTAGCCCGACTCCTCGGGCACGGCGGCGTCGAGCCGACACGAGCCGAACCCGAGCGGGAGCAGCTCCTCGACCCGCGCCCCGCGCTCGCGCACGAGGTCCTGGCCGGTGATCCCGCAGTCGACGACGCCGTCCTGGACGTACTCGGGGATGTCGGCGGCGCGGACGAGGAGCACGTCCACCGGGGCGTTCCGACACGGGAACGCGAGCGCGCGCTCGCCCGGCTGCTCGGGCTCGAGGCCTGCGTCCTCGAGCAGGCGCACGGCCGGGTCGCGCAGCCGCCCCTTGACCGGGACGGCGATCGTCAGCCGGCCGCCGCGCGCTTCGCGCGATCGAGCGCCAGCCGGTAGCCGCCCTCGCCGTGGTGCAGCCAGTGCGCGACCCGCGTCACGGTCGTCGTCGAGGCCCCGGTCCTCTCCGCGATCTCCGTGTACGGAAGGCCCTTGTCCAGCAGCCGGGCCACCGCCCAGCGGTGCGCCATCGCCTCGAGCTCCGAGAGCGTGCAGAGGTCCCGCAGGAACGCGGTCAGCTCCGTATGCGTCCTCAGGCTGAGGATCGCGTCGAAGAGGTCTCCGATCTCCCGGGTGCGCCACGTGTGTCGGCTCGCGCTCGCCATGACTCTCGGTTCCCATGTTAGCACGTTAACATGGGAACATGGTAGAGGGGCGGCCGGAGCGGTGGCTCGGGGAGTGGCGGGAGCTGCTCGCCGGGCTGGGGCCGGCCGAGGTGCTCCCGGCGGTGGACGTGCTCGGCGCAGGCGCCGTCCGGCTCCGGCAGGGAGCGTACGACGAGGTCGTCGAGCGGGCGGGCGATCCCGTCGCGCTCGCCCGGGCGTTCGCCGAGGCCGGCGCGAGGCGCATCCACCTCGTCGACCTCGACGGGGCGCGCGCCGGCCGGGTGCGGCCGGAGCTCGTCGCCTCGGTCGCGGCCGCCGTCTCCCCCGCCCGCGTGCAGGCCTCCGGCGGGATCCGGAGCCTCGCCGACGCGCACGCCCTGCTCGGCGCCGGCGCCGAGCGCGTCGTGGTCGGGACGGCCGCCTTCCCCGAGCCGGCGTCGTGGTCCGAGCTCGGCGAGCGCCTCGTCGTCGCGCTCGACGTCCGCGACGGCGAGGTCCGCACCGCCGGCTGGACCGCCGCCGCCGGCCTGACCCTCGCCGAGGCCGCGCGCCGGTGCAGGGACGCGGGCGTGACCCGCGTCCTCTGCACCGCGATCGACCGCGACGGCACCCTCGCGGGCCCGGACCTCGAGCTCGTGCGCGAGGTCGCGGCGTCGGGCCTGCGCGTGCTCGCCGCCGGCGGCATCCGCTCCCCGGACGACGTCGCCGCGCTCGCCGGCGCCGGCGCCGAGGGCGCCGTCGTCGGCCGCGCGCTCGTCACGCGGTCACGAGCCTGAGGTCGGCCTTGAGCGCCCCGAGGTGGAAGCCGTTCGGCGCCCGGCCGCCCTCGTCGAGGAAGTCGACGCTGAGGATCGCGTAGGCCTCGTCGACGTAGCGGTCCCAGAACGCCCACGTCAGTTCCTGCAGCCGGCCCCACGTCACGACCGTGAGCGCCTCCCGGTCGTAGCCGACCACGTCGACGGCGTGGCCGCCCCACGAGCCGGGCCTGGCGGGCCCGTCGAGCCGGCCGGTCCAGTCCCAGGTCCGCTGCCCCTCGGCCGTGAGCGGGAGCTGGAGGCCGATGTAGAGGCCGCCGAAGAGGAACGCGGCCGAGCGGACGAGCCGGTGGTCCGAGACCGGCACGCGCGCGAACGCGCCGACCCGGTGGCCGCCGATGCCGCGCCGGCGCCAGTACTTGAGCACGTCGAGCTCGACCGCGCCCTCCTCGCCGGTGAGCGGGTCGACCTGCTTGACGCGGTTGAACGCCGCGATCACCGCGCGCTCGCTGATCTCGACCGGCTCGCCCCGCACCGGCGCCGTCCAGGCCTCGATCATGTGGCCCGCGGCGGCGGTCGTGCAGTCGCCGATGCGGTCGTTCGCGTACATCGGCCAGTCCGGGACGGCCGCGGCGAGGTCGAGGCTCGCCGGCGGCGGCGGGAGCTTGGCGCGGTCGACGTAGCGCCGGAGCGAGAGCGTGCGCGGGTCGACGCGGACCGGGAGCTTCCCGAGCTTGAGCTGCGTCTCCACAGAGGTGGTGGTCGCCATAGCGCCTCCTTGGGGGTCGGGGCGCCGCAGACGTCGCGCGGACGCTACTCCGGCGGCGCGCTCAGCGCAAGAACGCGACGAGCCCGCGGGCGAGCGCTGCGGCCTCGCGCTCGCGGTAGGCGGGCGACCCGAGGCGCGCGGCGTCGGCGGGGTTGCGCATGTTGCCCGTCTCGACGAGCACCTTCGGCACGGTCGAGAGGTTCAGGCCGCCAAGGTCGGTCCGGGCGTCGAGGCCCGCGCGCCCGACGTACGTCGACGGGGGCTCGCCGGTCCCGGCGGCGAAGGCGTCCCGCACCGCGAGCGCGAGCCGCCGCGACGCGACCGCGCCCGGGCGGTAGATCACGTGGAAGCCGCGACCGCCCGGCGGGCCGCCGTCCGCGTGGATCGAGATCGCGGCGTCGGCGTGCGCGCGGTTCCCGATCTCGGCCCGCTCGTCGATGCAGGGCCCGACGCCGCCGTTCGACCGCCGGGTGAGGACGACGCGCGCCCCGGCGCGCCGCAGGATGCGCGCGAGCCGCAGCGCGACGTCGAGGTCGTACCAGGCCTCGCTGAGGCCGCCCGCCGTGGCCGTCCCGGTCGTGTCGCACGCCTTGCGGACGCCGCCGGCGTCGACGAGGCGGCCGATCGCCGCCGGGTGCGCGCCGTTCGCCCCGTTGTGGCCCGGGTCGATCGCGACCGTCCTGCCGGCCAGCGGCCGGGGCGGGCCGCCGAGGGCGAGCAGCGCGGCGAGGGCGGCGAGGACGCGCATAGGGTCTTTCTATCCGCCGCGCCGCCGCACTCGCCCTGGCCGCCGCCCTCGCGGGCTGCGGCGGCACGGCGCGGACGGCCGCCGAGCGCGTCGCCGGCTGCCTGAACGACCGCGGGTTCCTCGTCCAGGCCTCCGGCGGGCGCGTCGAGGGAACCTCTCCGCGAGGCGTCGCCTTCTCGCTCGCCGTCGCCGCGGGAAGGCTGGACGACACCGCGAACCCCGGCCATCGCCGCCTCGCCGCCCGCGACCGCGCGGCGATCCGGAGCTGCCTCGGGCGGCGCTAGACTGTCGGCGCCCGCGGCGCTGGGAGATTCCGAACCGGGTCAGATCCGGGAGGAAGCAGCCCTAAGGATCCCTCCCAGGTGCCGCGGACCTCTGCTCGGCCTGCAGCGGGGCGTTCGAGGCGCGCGCCCGCCGCCGTCAGGATCCTTCGACCGCTCCCCCGAGACGTCAGGAGGCGTCGATGCTGAAGGAGTTCCGTGACTTCCTGCTCAGAGGCAACCTGGTCGAGCTCGCCGTGGCGTTCGTGATGGGCCTCGCGTTCGCAGCGGTGCTCAACTCGTTCGTGGCCGACATCGTCACGCCGATCATCGGCGCGATCGCCGGCAAGCCGAGCTTCGGCGACCTCTCGTTCACGATCAACGACTCGCACTTCCGCTACGGGTCTTTCGTGACCGCGGTGGTCCAGTTCGTCACGATCGCGGCCGCGATCTTCTTCTTCGTGGTGAAGCCGGTGCAGCTGATTCTCGCCCGAAGGCGCACCCGCGACGCCGAGGTCGAGGCGCCGAGCGACGAGGAGCGCCGTCACCAGGAGCTCCTGGCCGCTCTCGCCGCGCTCTCCCGCTAGGGAGCCCGGGCCCCGGCCCGCCCTCGCGCGGCGGGCCGGGGCCCGGCTCGTCGCCGGGGTCCTCGCATCTGGCCAGGCGGGGCCGTATGATCGCCGCGGGGAATACCGAGCGAAGGGAGGGATCATGGCCGGTGTCGTGGTACGGGGCTTCTCGTCACCGGACGAGACGCGGACTCCCGACAAGACCCGGGTGGAGGTCGTACGGCTACCCGGCGGGAGCGCGGCCCGGTTCACCTTCGAGCCCGGCTGGCGCTGGTCGGAGTGCGTCAGGCCGGTGGCAGGGACGGACAGCTGTCAGATGCGCCACCTCGGCGCCATCCAGACCGGCCGGTTGAAGATCCGGCACGACGACGGCACGGAGGCCGAGCTCGGGCCGGGTGACGCGTACGTGATCGAGCCGGGCCACGACGCCTGGGTGCTCGGAGACGAGCGCGTCGTGGCGTTCGAGTTCGAGCCGACCGCGGCGCAGGAGTACGCCAAGGCCTGACCCGGCGCATGAGCGGCGTGAGGCGATCGTGGGGCCGCGGCTTGGGCCTATCCGGAGCTGCGGCTCGTCCGGAAGCCCGCCTCCTGTGCACTGGGACGCGACCACGGCCCCACCTCTTCCATTATGGCCCACGCCAACCCGGTTCCGCCGGCCCAGGGACACCGGATGGTCAGGCAGGCGTCCCGACGGGAAGATGCCTGACGCGCCGCGCCTCGAGGCGATCCCGGCCCCACCGGGCGAGGCACGGCGCGCCGTGGGGGAAACGGCGGCCGGCCCCCGACGGTTGCGGCCGCCGACGCCGTCCCTTGCGGCCGCCGGCGCCGTCCCGCGGGAGCGGGCAGCGCTTCCGGCGCTCGCGCCCCGCGCCCTGGGCCGGGAGCGTGCGAGCCCTCGCCTCCGTCGCCGGCCGGGCGGCCCGCGCGGCCCGGCTCGTCGCGGGCGACGACCGGATCCCGCGGCCGCTGCGCTGGCTCGCGGCGGTCGGACTGCTCCCCCTTCCGGGCCCGTTCGACGAGGCGGTGCTGCTGCTCGCCGCCGTCCCGCTCGCGCTGTTCTACCGCCCGGTGCTCGCGGACGCCTGGCGGCGCGCCGGCGCCGCCCAGCGCGCCCTCCGCGTCGCCCGCACCCAGGGCTACCGACCCGACGAGCTCGTCCACCCGATCCAGCGGCTCGCGTGACCGCAAGACGCGCCGCCGCCCCGGGGCACCCCGGAGCGAGGTCTTGCCGGGGCCGGCCACGGTCGGCGTCCCGGCCCGGGCGCGTCAGCATTCGAGAGCACGCGAGCCGAAGCTGCCTCGCGCCGGAGGAACCGCTAACCTGAGCCATTCCGGGCGCATAGCTCAGCGGGAGAGCGCTCGCTTCACACGCGAGAGGTCCCTGGTTCGATCCCAGGTGCGCCCACTGAACTCGGCCCGGCACCGGGCGGCGCAGGGGTCACCGCCGCGGGAGCCCGGCGCCCGGCGGGAGCTTCATCCCCCTCCCGCGAGGCTCGACCGCGCTCCGCCCATCGAGCCTGAGCGCCTTGCCGGCCTCGGCCAAGCCCGGCAGCTTACCGGCCTTAGCCGACCTTATTAGATTCTGAAAAGACTGGTAAGATCGGCCCGTGGATCCGCGGATCAACCCGTACACGCCCAATGCCGGAGCGCCGCCCCCGGCGCTCGTCGGCCGGGACCCGGAGCTCGGGAACTTCGAGATCCTGCTCGAGCGACTCAGGCGTGGGTACCCGGAACAGTCGCTGCTGATCACGGGTCTTCGCGGCGTCGGCAAGACCGTGTTGCTGGGCGCCTTCGAGGGCCGCGCCCAGAACAGCGGCTGGGTGACGGTGTCCGCGGAGATCAGCAAGGACGACGAGCTCGGGCCGCGCATCGCGAACCTCGTTCGGCGCGCGCTCTTCCAGGTCGCTCCGAAGGCTTCGTGGACCGACCGGGTCAAGCGGGCGGCGGGGGTGTTGAAGTCCTTTTCGCTCACGATCGCCTCGGACGGGTCGGTGACGGCCGGCGTCGACGTCGAGGCGGTCGAGGGGTTGGCCGACACCGGCACCCTCAGCGACGACCTGACCGATCTCCTCGTCGCGCTGGGGGAGGGGGCGAAGGAGCGCGAGACGGGCGTCGTCTTCCTTCTCGACGAGGTGCAGTTCCTCCGAGCCCGAGAGTTCGAGGCGCTGATCGCGGCGCTCCACCGAACCGTCCAACGCCAGCTCCCGATCACGCTGGTCGGCGCAGGGCTCCCGCAGCTCCCCCGCCTCGCAGGGGAGGCGAAGTCGTACGCGGAGCGCTTGTTCAGGTTTCCGCAGATCGGTCGGCTCTCCCCGCCGGAGGCGGAGGTCGCGCTCGCGCAACCTGCGAGCGACCTCGGCGTCGCGTTCGACCCGGACGCGATCGACGTGATCGTCGAGTACACGGAGGGGTACCCGTACTTCATCCAGGAGTACGGGAAGATCGTCTGGAACCTGGCTCCCGAGGGGGAACCGATCAGTTCCTCGATCGCCGAGGAGGCGCAGCGCGCCGTCGAGGCGAAGCTCGACGAGTCGTTCTTCCGCGTGCGGGCCGAACGAACGACGGAGCTCGAGCTTCGGTACCTGCGGGCGATGGCGGAGCTCGGGCCGGGGGAGCAGACGGCGGGCGAGGTCGCCGAGATGATGGGGCGGAAGTCCGAGCAGCTCGGCCCGACCCGCGCCCGGCTGATCGACAAGGGGCTGATCTACACGACGGGTCACGGACGCGGGGCGTTCACCGTCCCTCAGTTCGACCGCTACATGCGCCGGAACTACGAGCTCGCACCGGTGCGCCCTTGACGCCCCGAGCGTAGCCGCGGCAGCCCCGAGTCGGCGCGGCGCCGAGCCCGTGGGCCCGCAGGATCCTCTGCCGGGTCACGCCGACCGTCCGCTGGAAGCATCTCGGATCGCAGCGCCGGTCGAGCTCAGGCCGGGCACCCGGCTACGGCGCGCACCCTCGTCGATTGCTCCCCGGCTTGCGCCGGTGCGATCTCCCGCCAACCCGGGCTCCAGGGTCCCACAGCAGCACCAGCACGACGTCGCGAACCGGCCCCGGCTCGGCCAGCATCTCCCGAGTCTGTCCGAGCGCAGGGTGCAAGCGGCGCTCCGAGTGGTTCCGAGTCGCCTCGGCCGTTATCGAGAAGTCCGTGCAAGGTCGGCCCGAATCGCGTCTCGCGATCGAGCCCCGACCCAGCTCGATCCCAGACGCGCCCACTTCAGCTGGCAGTGCGCAACTCCGGGCGTGACGACCCGGCAGGCAGGCGAGAGCTCGCGCCGGTAGCCGCCGCGGTCACCGGCGACAGCCTGGGCCGGAGGCGGCGAGGGGCTTCCGGGAGACCCGCGGGGCCGGGTCGGCGGCCACGGGTACGGGAAGTCCGGCACCTGCTCCGGAACGGCACGGATGACACCCGGAGACCGAGCCGCGATGCTCGCATCGATGACACTTCGGCTCGAGGAGGTGAGCGTGGCGTTCACGATCCGTCCCGTCGACTACTACTACGCCAACATCCGCGACGTGCCCGGGGCGGCGTACGAGCTGCTGGCCCAGCTCGCCGACCTCGGCGTCAACCTGCTCGCCTTCACGGCCGTGCCCACGGGGCCGAACACCGTCCAGTTCGCCATCTTCCCGGAGGAGCCGGCCAGGCTCGTCGCCCAGGCGCGCGACGCGAACCTGGCGCTCGAGGGCCCCCATCACGCGCTGCTCGTTCGGGGAGACGACGAGCTCGGAGCGCTCGCGACCGTTCACAAGCGGCTCATCGACGCGGGGGTCGACATCTACGCGTCGTCGGGCGTAACCGGCGATCGCGGCGCGTTCGGGTACGTCGTCTACGTCCGTGAGGACCAGTTCGAGCGGGCGGTCGTCGCGCTCGGCCTGTGACGACCTGCCGGCCGGCGCCGGCCCGGCGCCCGTAGTTCCCCGCAGCGCTCGACCGGCCGGGTCCCGATGCGGACGGGCACGGAGACGCGGACGCTCTCCCTGGGCGACGAGCGCCGATGCCAACCCGGGCACCCCGATCTCCGACTCACCCTGCACCCGAGCGCCGGCCGGGCTGGAGGCCGCTCGTCTGGGCCGCCCTGATCGCGGTGACGCTGGTCATCGTCGGACGTGCGCTCGTCGGGACCTCGGCGGGGCAGTCGATCCCGTACTCGCGCTTCCTCGCGCTCGTGCAGGCGAACCGGGTCGTGAAGGTCGAGATCGGGTCGCAGACGCTGAGCGGGACCTACGAGCAGGACGGGAAGCGGGTCCGCTTCACCTCGACGCGTCCGCCGGACGTGAACGAGACGACGCTGCTCGACGAGCTCTCGGCCCACGACGTCGAGTTCAGCGGCTCGCGGCCGAGCGGCTTCACGAGCTTCCTGCTCAGCCTGCTCGCGTGGCTGCTGCCGATCGCCCTGCTGATCGGCTTCTGGATGTGGTTCATCCGCCGTGCCGGCGCTGGCGGCGTCGGCGCCGGGTTCGCGCTCGGCCGCTCCCAGCACAAGATCTTCGACCGCCGTGACCTGCGCACGAGCTTCAAGGACGTGGCCGGGCTGGAGGAGGCGGTCGAGGAGCTTCGCGAGGTCGTCGACTTCCTCAAGCGGCCGGAGCGCTACCGCCGCCTCGGCGGGCGGATCCCGAAGGGCGTGCTGCTGGTCGGCCCGCCGGGCACCGGCAAGACGCTGCTCGCCCGCGCCGTCGCCGGCGAGGCCGAGGTGCCGTTCTTCTACCTGTCCGGCTCGAACTTCGTCCAGATGTTCGTCGGCCTGGGCGCCGCGCGGGTGCGCGACCTGTTCGAGCAGGCGAAGGCCAACGCGCCCTGCATCGTGTTCATCGACGAGCTGGACACGATCGGCCGCTCGCGCGCGGCCGGCATGGCGGCCACGGGCTCGCACGAGGAGCGCGAGCAGACCTTGAACCAGCTGCTCTCCGAGATGGACGGCTTCGACCCCGCCGCCGACGTGATCATCATGGCTGCGACCAACCGCCCCGAGGTCCTCGACCAGGCGCTGCTCCGCCCCGGCCGCTTCGACCGCCAGATCGTCGTCGACCTCCCCGACCGGCGCGGCCGCGAGGCGATCCTCCGCATCCACGCCCGCGGTGTCGCGCTCGCCGCCGACGTCGACCTGGACGTGCTCGCCGGGCGGACGCCCGGCGCCGCGGGCGCCGAGCTCGCGAACATCGTCAACGAGGCCGCGCTGCTCGCGGCCCGCCGCGGCAAGGCCGAGGTCGGGATGGACGAGCTCGAGGAGGCGGTCGACCGCGTCTCGATGGGCCTCGAGCGACGTTCCCGGGTTCTGAGCCCGCACGAGCGCGAGCGGGTCGCCTACCACGAGCTCGGCCACGCGCTCGTCGCGCTGTCCTGCCCGCACGCAGACCCGGTCCACCGCGTCTCGATCGTCCCCCGGGGCGTGGCCGCGATCGGGGTCACCCAGCAGGTCCCGGCCGAGGACCGCTACGTCATCACCCAGCCCGAGCTCGAGGCCCGCCTGACCGTGCTGATGGGCGGCCGCGCCGCCGAGCGGATGGTCTACGGCGAGCTCTCCACCGGCGCCCAGAACGACCTGCAGCAGGCCACCGCGCTCGCCCGCAGGATGGTCGAGGAGTTCGGCATGAGCGACGCCGTCGGCCCGGTCGCCCTGCGCCGGCCCGGCCTGTTCCTGCAGCTCGAGGGCGGCCGCAGCGACCAGGTGGCAGAACGCACCGTCGAGGACGCCGACGCGGACGTGCGCAGGCTGCTGGAGCAGGCTCAGGAGCGGGCCGAGCAGATCCTGGGCGAGCGACGCGCCGACCTCGACCGCGTCGCCCGCGTCCTGCTCGAGCGCGAGACGCTCGAGGGCGACGACCTGAAGGCCGCCCTCCAGCCCCCTCGGCGGGCGCGCGGGGGGCAGAGCCGCCGGCGGTCGGCCGCGCCCGCTCGCTGAGCTCTCCCGCCGCTCGGGTCCGAGCCGCCGCTGCCGCCGCGCTGCGGGAGCGCGCGACCGGGCCCGATCGGGCCGGCTCGCCTCCCGGGGAGCCAGCGTCCGCTCGAGGCGTCGCGGATCCCGAGCGCCGCGGCGCCGGGGCCGGCTTCCTCGGCCAGCGTTCTCGCCGCGAAGCGGGCGGCGCCGAGCGTCGCCGCGGTCGCGAGCAGGCGCAGGCGGCGGCCCGAGACCGTCTCCCACACCTCGTACCGCTCCGGATCGGCCGCCGGGGCAGGCGGCCGTGCGTGCCCCCTTCGCCCGGACGGCCCCGCCGCCCCGGCCCCCTCCCCCGGCCGCGCGCTCATCGCACGCAGGAACAGTCGCGGCGCAACCGTCCGCACGAGGGACAGCGCCGGAGCGGGTGCCGCTCGAGCGCGCGCTTCTGCGTTCCCGCGAGCACCATCAGGTAGCTGACGACGAGCGCGAGAACGACGGCGACCAGCACGTGGTCCACGACGGGAGTCTCCCGCCGCCGCGCCGGGAGCGCATCCGCGCGCGTGCTGAGCCCGCAGCGGCGAACTACCGACCGAGGCCACGAGGGTCCCCGGCCTGCCGCCGGTGCGCCCCGGCGCCGACCATGCCGTGCGCGTCCCGGCCGCGCCGCCCGCGCCCGTCAGGGCTCGCGGAGCGCCTGCAGCTCGCGTTCGAGGCTGAGCCGCTCGAGCGCCGAGCGCTCGATCCGCTTGACGCGCTCGCGGCCGATGCCGAGCCTCGCGGCGACCGCGTCGAGCGGCAGCGGCTCTGCTCCGAGGTAGCGGAGCTCGATCACCTGCCGCTCCGCCTCCGGCAGGGCGCGGACGGCCGCGCGCAGCGCCTGGCCGAGCAGGCTGACGTGCAGCTCCTCGAAGGCCGCCTCGCCGGTCGTCCCGGGCAGCAGCTCCGCCAGCGTCGTGCCGTCGTCCTCGCCGACGGGCCGGTCCAGGCTCGTCACGGCCCGCGCGGCCCGCCGCGCGTCGGCGACGTGCGCGAGCGAGAGCCCCGCCTCCTCGGCGAGCTCCTCGTCGTCGGGGCTGCGGCCGAGCCGCGCCGTGAGCCGGGCCTGCGCGCGGGCGAGTTGCCGTTCCCGCTCCGCGACTCCTGCGGGAATCCGGATCGTGTGCGCCCGGGCGGCGATGCCCCGCTGCACGGCCTGCCGGATCCACCAGGTGGCGTACGTCGAGAACTTGAAGCCTCGGCGCCAGTCGAACTTCTCGACGGCGCGGATCAGGCCGAGCACGCCCTCCTGGATGAGGTCGAGCAGAGCCAGGTCGTGGCCTTGGTAGCGCTTGGCGATGGAGACGACGAGGCGGAGGTTCGAGTTGATCATCCGGTGCTTCGCCGCCGCGTCGCCGCGCTCGATCCGCTTCGCGAGCTCGACCTCCTCCGCCGCGGTCAGGAGCGGGTAGCGCGCCATCTCCTCGAGGAAGAGCTGCAGCGAGTCGGCGGTCGCGGCGGCGAGCTCGCCGTTTCCGTACCACGGGCCCGAGCGCCCCTCGCCGCCGCCCTCCTCGCGGACGGCGACGCCGCGGGCGTCGAGCTCGTCGTAGAGGGCGGCGGCGTCCGCCTCGTCGAGCCCGAGCTCCTCGACGAGGCCCTCGACCTCGGACAGCCGCACCCGGCCCTCCGCGTCGCCCCGCGCGAGGAGCTCCGCCACCTCGGGGCGACTCGTCACGGTGCTCATCGCCGCGCCGCGCGGCGGCCCCGCGCCGCCGGGATCGGACCGTGACGCTCGGCCACGCCCGCCCCGAGCTCGTCTCGCGAGACCGGCGGGATCGCGGCTCCCCCGGCGTCCGCTGCGGGAAGCGCCGCTTCCGCGCCGCGACGGCGTCTCGCCTCGTCGAGCAGCCGCAGCACCTCCGCGTCGTCCACCTGCCCGAAGGAGGCGTAGTGGGCGCCGACGGCGAAGAACGGTTCGGGCGTCTGCAAGCAGACGACGGCGTCGGCTTCGCGGCGGATCAGCTCCACGCTCGCCGCCGGCCCGACGGGGACCGCGGCGACGACGCGGGCGGCGCCGGAGGCGCGCGCCCAGCGCAGCGCGGCGACCATCGTCGCGCCGGTCGCGAGCCCGTCGTCGACGACGACGACCGTCCTGGAGCGGAGGTCCAGCGGCGGATGGCGGGCATGCAGCCGCTCGTCGAGCAGCGCCGCCTTCGCCTTCGTCTCCTCCACGGCCGCGGCCACCTGCTCCTCGGTGAGCCCGTCGGCGCCGCGCACGTAGACGCCGTCGCCGGGCGTGACCGCGCCGATTCCGTACTCCGGCTGCCACGGGTGTCCGATCTTGCGCACGGCGACGACGTCGAGCTGCGCCTCGAGCGCGCGCGCGACCTCGGCTGCCGTCTCGACCCCGCCGCGCGCGAGCCCGACGACGGTCACCCCCGGCCCGCGCTCGCGCACGAGCGCCGCCGCGAGCGCCCGGCCCGCGTCCCGCCGGTCGGCGAACAGCGGTTCCGGAGCGAGCGAGAGCTCGGTCATCTCGAGCCACGAGGCGGCGTGCCCGGCACGCGGAGCGGGCTCGCCCCGGTGATCGTGCTCGGCGACCTGAGCCTCCCGCTCGCCATCGAAGCCATCCTCCGCGACCTCCCGTCGCGGTGCATCGGGGAGGCTGCCGATCCAGGTGCGGGGAACCCACTCACGACCGCCCGCACGGCGTCAGCGGGACCGCGGATGCGGTCACGCCCGGCGGCTGGCACCGTCCTCACGATGAGCACGCTCGCCGCTCTCTGGTCGCGCGCGCTCGCGCAGGCGCCGGCGACTCCCGCCTTCCTCGCCCAGGAGGCCGGCGCCTGGCGCGAGGTCGGCTGGGAGGAGGCGGGCCGCAGCGTGGACGAGCTCGCCGCCGGGTTTCTCACGCTCGGGATCGGGCCGGGCGAGCGGGTCGCGATCCTGAGCCGGACGCGGCTCGAGTGGACGCTCTGCGACTGGGCGCTGATCGCGATCGGCGCGCTGCCCGTCCCCCTCTATCCGACGAGCTCGGCGCTCGAGTGCAGCTACGTCCTCGGCAACTGCGGCGCGCGCATGGTCGTGTGCGAGGACGCCGAACAGGAGGCGAAGGTCGCCCCGGTGCGCCGCGAGCTCGAGGCGCTCGAGCGACTGATCCTGATCGACGGCGACGGCGGGCCCGAGACGCTCCGGCTGGCGGAGCTGCGCGCGCGCGGCCGCGCGCTCCTCGCCGCGAAGCCGCACGCGCTCGAGGGGGTGCGCTCGGAGATCGGCGAGGACGATCCCCTGACCATCGTCTACACGTCCGGTACGACCGGGCCGCCCAAGGGGTGCCTGCTCACGAACCGCAACTACGCCTCGATGGTCGAGATGGTGCGACGCGTCGAGGGCCTGATCGAGCCCGGCGACCGCGTGCTGCTGCACCTGCCGCTCGCGCACACCTTCGCCCGCCTCGTGGAGTTCCTCGGCGCCGCCGCGCACATGACGATCGGCTTCTGCCCGGATGCCGCCGGGATCCCGCGGGCGCTGCGCGAGGTGCGCCCGACGATCCTGCCCAGCGTGCCCCGTCTGTACGAGAAGCTCGCGGCGGCGATCCGGGCGGGCATCGGCGAACGGCGCGCCCCCGGTCGCGCGCTCGCCCGCTGGGCGCTCGACGCCGGCGCGCGAGCCGGCGCCTGCAGGGAGCAGGGCCTGCGCCTCCCCCCGCGGCTCGCGGTCGAGCTCGCGGTCGCCGACCGGCTCGTGCTCGGCCGGGTGCGGGCCCGCCTCGGCGGGAGCCTGCGGGTTGCGATCTCGGGCGGGGCGCCGCTCGGCGAGGAGCTCGCCCGGTTCTTCCTCTCCCTCGGGCTGCCCCTGCTCGAGGGCTACGGCCTGACCGAGTGCACCACCGCCGCCACCCTCAACCGCCCGGGCCGCTTCCGCCTCGGCAGCGCCGGGCCCGCGCTCGAGGGAGTCGAGCTGCGACTCGCCCGCGACGGCGAGATCGAGTTGCGAGGGGAGAACGTCTTCGCCTGCTACTACCGCGACGAGGAGGCGACGAGGGCGGCGTTCACCGAGGACGGCTGGCTGCGCACCGGCGACCTCGGCGCTCTCGACGCCGACGGCTTCCTCACCATCACGGACCGGAAGAAGGAGATCGTCGTCCTGAGCAGCGGCAGGAACCTGTCGCCGCGGAACGCGGAGGCGGCGCTCGAGGCGTCGCCGTACATCGCCCAGGCCTGCGTGGTCGGCGACCGGCGCCCCTACCTCGCCGCCCTGCTCGCCCTCGACGACGACGCGCTCGCCCGCGACGCCCGGGACGAGGAGGAGGCGCTGGCCCTCGTCGAGCGGGCGGTCGCAGAGGCCAACCGCTCGCGCAGCCGCGACGAGCGGGTGCGGCGCTTCGCCGTCGTGCCCCGGCCGTTCTCGGAGGAGGCGGGCGAGCTGACGCCGACGCTCAAGCTGCGGCGGCGCGTCTGCGAGCAGCACTACCGCGCCGAGATCGAGCAGCTCTACGCAGGCCGCTGAGCCCGCAGCTACGGTCGGCGGCGCGACCGCCGCCAGGATCCGCTTCGGTCGCCCTCGACGCTGGGGCCGATCGGGCCGAGCGCGTGGCGAAGCTCCTCCTCTGCGAGGTCGGCGAGCAGCTTGCCCATCAGCGCCAGGGCCGGGCAACGCCCGGCGGCCGCGGCGGCCCGGCGCCGCCGGCGCGGCTCAGCGCGCCGCGCAGACCTCGCCGAGGAGCGCGCGCGCCCGCTCGGCCTCGCGCACGGATCCGAGCCGCTCGAAGACCGGGAGCGCGGCCGCGAGCTCGCGCTCCGCGCGCGCGCCGTCGAGCGAGGCGACCGCCTCGCCGAGCAGGAGGCGGGACCACGCCTCCTCCCAGCGTGCCCCGATCGCCGCGAAGCCCTCCGCCGACCTCCCGAGCAGCCGCGCGGCCTCCGCGGCGTCGCCGCGGGCCCCGGCCGCGCGGCCCTCGAGGCGGTCGGCGACCGGCGGCAGGGCGAGCAGCTCGCCGGTCCCGGCCTCGGCGCGCGCGGCCGCGGTCAGGCGTTCCGCCTCGTCCCAGCGCCCGCCCGCCGCCGCGATCTCGCACAGCGCCTCGAGCGCCGCGCCGGCGCCGAGGCTGCGCGGCACGAGCGGAAGCAGCGCGAGCGCCTCGTCGACGCGGCCGCGGCGCGCGAGGGTCAGCGCGAGCGGAGGCAGGTGGATCGAGCCGCCCGCGCGCGCGTGGAGCACCCGCTCGAGGTTGCGCAGCCCGAGCTCGACGTAGCGGTCGGCGAGCTCGTGCTCGCCGCGCAGCTCGTGGCAGAGCCCGGCCCGGGTGTAGGCGCCCATCGCGTATGCCGGGGGCAGCTCGCCCGGCGCGAGCCCCGCGACGCGCTCCAGCTCCTCCTGGTCGGCGAGCGCCGCCTCCCACTTGCCCAGGCCGAAGCGCGCGGCGACGCGCCAGGTGAGCGCGTGGAGGTACGAGCCGGAGTCGATCCCGCGGGAGCGCTCGATGCCCGCGGTCGCATGCGCCTCGGCCTCGCGGAAGCGGCCGGTGTGCTGCGCCGCCCTCGCCGCCACCGAGTACGCGTCGCCGATCTCCTTCACGTCCGCCATGCGGGAGACGAGCCCCAGGCGCCTGACGTCGGTCCGGTAGGCGTCGCCGTAGCCGCCCCGGTTCTCCTCGTGCGTCGCCTGGAGGTCGAGCGCGGCCGAGAGGAGGTCCGGATCGGCCAGCTCCTCCGCCGCCGCGACCGCCTCCCGGACGGCGGCCCCGGCCGCCTCGTCCCGCCGGTGGTCGCGCTGGACGAGCAGGAAGCCGCGGTTCGAGAGCAGGAGCGCCCGGTCGCGGCTGCGGGGCGGCGCGGCCGCCAGCGCCTGGTCGACGACGCCGCGGACCTCCTCCGTGTCGGGCAGCTCCCGCATCGTCCCGAGGTAGCGGGTCGAGAAGAGCGTCGCCTTGCCCGCGATCCGCGCGAAGGCCGGGTCGCCGGGAGAGAGCTCGGCGAGGGCCTCGCCGAACGTGCGCCAGGCCGCGTCCCCGAGGAACGCGAGGTACTGGAGGTCTCCGAGCGCCTCGAGGGACTCCACGCGCTCCGCGACGCCCACCGAGAGCTCGACCGCACGGCGCGCGAGGCGGTCGCCCTGCTGGACCGCGAACCGGCGCTGCGCGTCGGCCGCGGCGGCGAGCAGGTACGACCTGGCGCGACGCCGCCACTCGTCCTCGCGGACGAACGAGAAGGCGGCGTCGTAGTGGTACGCGAGCAGCTCGGTCGGCTCGCCGGTCCTGCCGCCGCTCCTCTCCTCGATCCACGCGGCCGTCTCGGCGTGCGCGCGTCCACGCTCCGCCCGCGGCAGGCTCGCGTACGCGACGTCGCGGATGAGGACGTGCTTGAACGCGTACTCCCGCTCGCCCGGAAGCGACGACGACACCCGCTCGAGCACGAACTCCCGGCGGCGAAGCGTCCGAAGCGCCGCCTCGAGGTCGTCGACCGGCGCGAGCCGCTCGAGCGCGCCGTCCCAGAACACGCGCCCGACCACCGCCGCGCGCTGCGCGACCCGCCGCTCCTCGGGGGTCAGGAGGTCGAGTCGCGCGAGGATGACGGCCTGGACGTTGTCCGGGATCTCGACCGCCTCGATCCCCGCGCGGGGGCGCCACCGGCGGCCGTCCCACGCGAGCAGCCCCTCGGCGATCAGGTGCCGGACGATCTCCTCGAGGAAGAACGGGTTGCCGCCCGAGCGCTCGAGGATCAGCCGCCGGACGCGGTCGGGCAGCTCGTCGACGCCCGGGAGGAGCGACGCGAGACGCGCGCTCTCGTCCGCACCGAGCGGGTCGAGCGGCAGCGAGGTGAAGTGCCGGTGGCCGCCGCCCCAGCCGGGCCGCGCGCGCAGGAGGTCGGGCCGGGCGGTGCAGAGGAAGAGGATCGGGCCGTCGAGGCGCTCGGCGAGCTCGTCGAGCACGTCGAGCACGGTCGGGTCGGCCCAGTGCAGGTCCTCGACGACCGCGACGACCGGCCCGCGGCGCACCATCGCGCCGAGGAGCCGGAGCCACGCGGCGACGAGCTCGCGGTAGCGCTCGCGCGGGTCGAGCGCCGCGAGCGGGTCCTCGGACAGCCGCAGGCCGAGCGTGGAGGCGAGGGCGGCGGCGGTTCGCGCCCCGTCGCGCTCGCCGAGCGGCGCCAGCGTGCTCGCGACCAGGCGGGCGAGCTTGGAGGAGACGGCGCCGGCGTCGTCGGTGTCGAGCACGCCCGCCTCCGTCCTGAGCATCTCGGCGAGCGGCCCGAGGGTGACGCCGCGCGCGAGCGGAAGGCAGCGGCCGGCGAGCGCCTTGGCGTCGTGCTCGAGCGGCCACAGGAACTCGCGCACGAGCCTGCTCTTGCCGACGCCCGCATCCCCGACCACGGTCACGAGCGCCGGCCGGCCCTCCTGCCGGACGCGCGCGAACGTCGTCCGCAGGGACGCGAGCTCGTGGTCGCGGCCGACCATCGGCGTCGCGACGCCCGGCAGGCCCCGGTCGTCCGCCGTCTCCCGCAGCCCGACGACCATCCAGGCCGGCACCGCCTCGGACTTGCCCGGCAGCTCGAGCGGGTCGCCGGCCGGCCGCAGCTCGGCGTGCGCGCGCACGGCGCGGGCGGTGCGGTCGGCGACGAGGATCGTGCCCGGCTCCGCGGCCTGCTGGAGCCGGGCCGCCACGTTCACGGCGTCGCCGGTGACGCGGAGGTCGCCGCCCGCGCCGCCGGAGGCGAGCACCTCCCCCGTGCTCACCCCGATCCGGATCTCGAGCGCGTCCGCCTGATCGCGGGCCGCGTTCCAGCTCCGGAGGCGCTCGAGCATGCGCCACCCCGCGCGGACGGCGCGCACGGCGTCGTCCTCGTGCACGGCCGGGACGCCGAACACGGCCATGATCGCGTCGCCGACGAACTTCTCGATCTCGCCGCCCTCCGCCCGGATCTCCCGGGCCATCGCGGCGAAGAAGCCCGTCATCAGCTCGCGCACGTCCTCCGGGTGGAGCGCCTCCGCGCGCGCCGTCGAGCCGACGACGTCGGCGAAGAGGACGGAGACGAGCTTGAGCATCTCGTCCGGCGCCTCCGCGAGCGCGGTGCCGCAGGACGGGCAGAAGCGCGTCCCGGCCGGGCTCTCCGTCGCACACGCCGGGCACACGATCGCCGCCGCCGCGCGGGCCCGCGCGGGCGCACGGGGGGCGAGGGGCGGCGCGGCCGCCGGAGCCTCGAGCTCGAGGCCGGCGTCCTGCCGGAGGATCAGCCGCTCGAGCTCGCGCAGGGCCGGCGAGGGCTCGATCCCGAGCTCCCCGGCGAGCGCACGCCTCGCCTCCTGGTAGGCGGCGAGGGCCTCCGCCTGCCGGCCGGAGCGGTAGAGCGCGAGCATGTGGCGGCGCCGCAGCCCCTCCCGCAGCGGCTCGCGGGCGACGAGCGCCTCGAGCTCGCCGGCGAGGTCCTCGTGCCGCCCGAGCGCGAGGTCGGCGTCGAGCCGCCCCTCGAGCGCGTGCAGGCGCAGCTCCTCGAGCCGCGCGCCCTCCGCCGGCGCGAACGGCTCGGACGTGAACTCCGCGAGCGCCGGCCCGCGCCACAGCTCGAGCGCGGCCCGGAAGCCCGCCGAGGCCTCCCCGGCGCGCCCGGCGTCGAGGCGCTCACGCGCCTCCGCGACGAGCCGCTCGAAGCGGTGGAGGTCGAGCTCGTCCGGCGCGAGCTCCAGCGAGTAGCCGGGCGGGCGCGTGTGCAGCGTCCCCGGCGGCAGCTCCTTCCGGAGCCTGGAGACGTAGATCTGGACCATCTTCGACGCGCTCTCGGGCACGTCGGCGCCCCAGAGGTCGTCGACGATGCGCTCGAGCGCCAGCGTCCTGTTGCCGTTCACGAGCAGCAGCGCGAGCAGGGCGCGCTGCTTTCCGCCCCGCAGCGGCACCTCGCGCCCCGCGTCGCGCACCTCGAGCGGTCCGAGGATCCGGTACTCCATCCGCGCGCCTCGGGCCGACCGTAGCACGGCCGCCGCGCCCGTTTGCCCGGCGGCTACCGGCGGGCAGCCGCCGGGCAGGCGCCTTCGAGTCTCCTGTGCCGCACCGTGTTCCACGCGAAAGGAGACCGAGATGACGTCACCCGAGGGCGGCGGCCACGGCCGCAGGCCCGCCTCGTTCCACCTCTCCCCCGCCGACGCCCGGACGGCGCCGGCCGAGGAGTACCTCTACGTCACGGCGATGCGCGCCGGCACGGGCGTGGACGCACCGGACTTCCTGGCGGTCGTCGACACCCGGCCCGGCTCGGACACCTACGGACGGATCCTCCACGAGACGCCGATGCCGAACGTCGGCGACGAGCTCCACCACTTCGGGTGGAACCGCTGCTCGTCGGCGTGCCACGGCCCCGACCGCTCGCACCTCGTCCTCCCCGGCTTCCGCTCCTCGCGGATCCACGTCCTGAACGTCGCGGACGACCCGCTGCGGCCCCGGATCGAGAAGGTGATCGAGCCCGAGGAGCTCGTGCGCGAGACCGGCTACACGCGGCCGCACACCACGCACTGCATGCCCGGCGAGAACGTCGTCATCTCGATGCTCGGCGACGCCGAGGGCAACGCCGCCGGCGGCTTCGCCGTGCTCGACGCGAAGACGTTCGAGGTGAAGGGCCGCTGGGAGAACGGCGGGCCGCACCCGCCGATGAACTACGACTTCTGGTACCAGCCGCGCAAGAACACGCTCGTCTCGAGCGAGTTCGGCGCCCCGAACGCGTACGAGCCGGGCTTCGACCTCGCCGACGTCGAGGCCGGACGCTACGGGCAGCGACTCCACTTCTGGAACCTCGAGCGGCGCGAGCTCGAGCAGACGATCGACCTCGGCGCGAACGGGCTCGTCCCGCTCGAGATCCGCTGGAAGCACGATCCCGAGGCGGACGAGGGCTTCGTCGGGGCCGCGCTGTCGTCGACGATCTGGCGCTACCACCGGGAGGACGGCTCCTACGCCGCCGAGCCCGTGGTCGCGGTCGACGCGGTCGAGCTCGACAGCTGGCCGATCCCGGTGCCCGGGCTGATCACCGACCTCGTCCTCTCGCTCGACGACAGGGCCCTCTACTTCTCGAACTGGCTGCACGGCGACCTTCGCCGCTACGACGTCTCGGACCCGGCCAACCCCCGCCTCACCGGACGGCTCTGGCTCGGAGGCGTGCTGGGCAAGGAGAGCGACGCCGGCCGGCCGCTCACGGGCGGCCCGCAGATGCTGCAGCTCTCGTTCGACGGGCGGCGGCTCTACGTCACGAACTCGCTGCTCTCGACGTGGGACAACCAGTTCTACCCGGGGCTCGAGTCCTACCTGCTCAAGGTCGACGTCGCCGAGGACGGCTCGATGAGCGTCGACCCCGACTTCTTCGTCGACTTCCACCACCGCGCCGACGGCCCCGCACGCGCGCACGAGATGCGGCTGCAGGGCGGCGACGTGACCTCGGAGGTGTTCCCGTGATCGTCGGGCACGCGATGGGGCTCCCCGTCGAGGAGACCGTCCTCCAGCTCGCGCCGGCGGGGGCGGCGATCGCGACGGCGGCGGCGATCGGCGCGAGGGCGGCGCTCGCCCGGCTCAGGCGCCGCCTCTCCGCCCCGGCCGTCCGGCCTCGCACGCGGGCAGGGCAGGGCCGCCTGGGCTGACCCGGCTTCCGAGCGGGCGCGGGCGCCGTGTGCCCCGCTCCCCGGTCCCCGCGTTGACAGGTAGCTGACCTGGAGCGCCGGGCGATCCCGAGGCGCGTAGCGCCGGAGGGATCGTCCGGCGGCCCGCTCAGGATGGGCCGCTCGACCGAAGGGAGAGCGAGGTTGAGCGAGCAGAAGAAGCAGTACCGGGGCTGGACGGCGCAGCGGAAGCTCGCGTCCGTCCTGGCCGGGTTGCGCGGCGACCGCTCGGTGAAGGAGGTCTGCCGCGAGCACCAGATCTCGGGCACGCTCTACTACAGCTGGCGGGACAGGCTGCTCGACGGCGGCCGCGCTGCGCTGGCGGGCAAGGAGGACCGCGACGGCGAGCGCGAGTTGCGCCGCAAGATCCGGGAGCTCGAGCGGGCGTTGGGTCGTAAGACCTACGAGCTCGAGATCGCGGGGGAAGCATTGCGAGGCTGGGAGTGAGCGAGCGCGCCGCCCCGCCCGGCGGGCCGTCACGCCCGCGCCGGCGCGGACGGCGACATCCGCCCGCTCGGAGGCGGCCCGACCCGAAGGACGGCGCTCCGGACGCTGCCGGCCAGCTCGTTCCGCATCGACCGGACCCACCTCGTGTGCGGAAGCTCGGGATGGAGCGCCGCCAGGCCGGTCCCGAACTTCGAGAACTTCACCGGCCGGATGCCGAGCGACCAGAGGAGCCGGTCGAGCGACGACGGCGGACCCGCGGTCTTCGTCTCGACGACCACGAGCTCCGGCAGCTCGATCGTCCGGCCCCGGCGGTCGCAGGCCGCGGTCGAGAACGAGAGCTCGGTGTCGAAGGTCACGCGGCTGCCGCTCTCGGGGAGGTAGACGGTCGTGCGCCGGTAGCGGGTGCGCAGCGCCGGGGCGAGCGCCGCGACGTCGAGGTCGAAGACGCGCGCCGCCCTCAGGTAGCCGGCGAGGTGCGCGGCCGCCGCCGCGGTGAGCGAGTCGGCGCCGCCGCTGGGGACGCGGTCCTTGGTCGTGAACCGTCCCCGGCGCGCCTTCACCTCGACGTACGCCAGCTCCGAGTCGAGGTACTGGCGGATGCGCACCTTGAACCGCCGCCCGCGCCGGTAGGCGGTCGCCAGGTAGATGTCCCGGGCCGGCGTGTCGAAGTACGCGGACGCGTAGCGGAAGGCGCGCGACCCGCCGATCTCGAGCACCCGCGCCTCCGGGGGAAGCAGCCCGCACAGGCGGGCGGCGTCCGTGGCGCTGACGAGGTACTTGCGCTCGACCCGCGTGGCGAGCCCGGCGCGGTCGACGAGCGCGGGAAGGGCGATCGGCGCGAGCTTCCCGAGCGCGAGCGCGCGCCGCACGCTCGCGCCGCCGGCCGCAGGATTCGAGCCGGGCCCGGCCCCGTCCTCCGGACAGGCGAGGCTCAAGGCGTCATCCCGCCGAGCGTTCGCCCTCGGGGAGGACCGCGACCGGGTTCAGCGGCCGCACCTCCTCGGCCGTCGACGCCGGCGGCACCGTGTACCGGACGTCGACCCACGTCATCTCGTTGACGAGGTCGAGCTTCGTGACCGTGAAGCCGCGGACCCTCCCCTCCAGCCGCCGCTCGAGCTCCGCGCGCAGGGCGCGCTCGTCGGTGTACGCACGCTCGAGGACGACGAGCTGGTGACGGTAGCCGCGGAAGAGGCGCGGGTGGTCGCCGACGAAGAGCGCCGCGACGACGAGCCCCATCAGCGCCGAGCTCTCCGCGATCGGCGCGACCGAGAGACCCCCGAGCAGGCCGAGCGCGAGCGCCGCGAAGTAGTAGGCGACCTCGGGCTGGCTCAGCTCGATCGAGCGCAGCCGGATGATCGACAGGACGCCGAAGAGGCCGAGTCCCAGGCCGACGCCGATCCCTGCCGTCGAGAGCACGCTCGCGACCGCAAGCACGCCGACGTTGACGCCGAGGTAGGCGACCACGAGGTCGCGCCGCCGGTGCCTCGGGAAGTAGAGCCCGAAGACCATCACGACGATCGCGCCCGTATTCACGAGCGCGGCGACGAGGCCGCGGTCCATGCTGCAATCATCGGCCCCGCCCCGCCGGCCGCGCAGCCGGGCAAACCCGCGTTCGGGGTCGGTGGGAACCCCTACCCCGATCCGGGGGCCGCGGGCCCCGTTCCGGGTCAGCGGATGCAGGCGTGGCCGGACGCGACGAGCAGGGCCTTCGCTGCGGGCTCTCCGCGCTTCTCGGTGTCGATCCTCGGTCGGAGTCGGGTCGAGCTCGCGACGCCGCGCTCAGCGGATCCTGAAGGTGTAGATGCCGAGCCCCGTCCCGCGGGCCGCCGTGACCTCGACCCTGACCCGGAGCAGCGTGCCCCGGGCCGCCTTCGGGACCGTGAGCGACAGCCTGACCCTGCCCTTCGCGAGGGAGCACGAGGTCGCGACCGGGCTCACTCCCGCCGACGAGCGGCAGGCGACCTTGCCCGTCCGGAGGGGCGCGCCGGTGTCGCTCCGGGTCGCCGCCAGCGACACGCCGAACCGCCGCCCGGCGACCGGGGCCGCGGGCGAGGCGGCCGGCTTGCCGAGCCGCGGCCCGGCCGCCGGCGGCGCGGCGAGCGCGGCCGGCCCCGGCGAGGAGCCCTTGCCGAGCCAGGCGTCGAGCTGACCCGGCCGGGAGGCCATGAAGGCGATCTTCGCCTCGGCCTGGGCCTCTCCCTCGGCGGCCGACTGCTCCCGGCGCGGGTCGCGCCGGCGCCACGGAGCGATCGCCTCCCGGACCGCCCGGGCGGTCGCGGCGAGCTCGCGGACGTCGCGGCTCGAGGCGAGCTTGCGCAGCGCCTCCACGTAGAGCGCCTGGCACTCCGCCGAGGCGAGGCACTCCCGGAACAGCACTCCGTTGCCGGTGAGCCCGAAGTTCTCGCCCTCGAGCCAGGTCTGGTCGGTGCCGGTGACGATCAGCGAGAACCGGCCGCCGTCGTCGCTCTCGAGGTCGTAGTTGTTGGGCTGGGACTGCGTCGAGCCGTAGGAGTAGCCGTCCCACTGCCCGATGTAGTGCTCGGCGGCGAAGGCGCGCGCCAGCTCCGCCAGGTCGGCGACTGGCTTCATCCGCTCCGCCCAGCCGGCGCCGTCGCCCGAGGCGGCGCGGACGAGCGCCTCGAGGTCGGAGACGTCCTTCGCGCTGCCCGTGCTCACGTCGAACCTGTCGACGGCCCCTTCGACCACGTCGGCGCCGTAGTTCGCCTCGTAGATGTGCTGCGTGCTCCCGAACCAGCGCTTCGCCATCACCTTGTCGATCGTCTCGACGTTCGCGTACAGGCCGTAGTCGTCCCCGTTCAGCCGGACGTAGGCGTACCCGACGCGCGGGGTCGGCACGCCGATCGCGGTCAGGACGCGCGCCGACATCGCCTCCGCGAGCATCGACGGATCCTGGACCATGTTGTTGAGCGTCAGCGACTTCAGGCCCGCGAGCTCCCGCCCGGCGGCGTCGCCGAGCTTGACCTTGAACGCGGGCTTCCCGTCGAGGTCGCGGAAAGAGGTGTGCCCGCGCAGTCTCAGGCCGACGGCGTACGGCCCGTACGTGGTGCCGCCGTCGTGGAGCGTGACCTGCGCGTCGACGTAGCTCCTCGGCTCGCTGCGAAGCGAGGCGAGCGCGGCCGGGCTCGCCTCGAGCTCGATCGCGTTCACGCGGAGCGGATCGAAGAGCCACGCGGAGGCGTCGGCCTGCCCGCGCGCCGCCGACGTGCCGCCGCCGTTCGCGGCGGGCAGGGCGACCAGCGCGACGACGCCGGCGACGGCGACGAGCCGCCGCACGCGCGCCGGCGGCAGGCGGCCGGAACGGACCCTGACGCAGAGCACAGCCTGCGCTTCGGCGCGGCCCGCGGCCGCGCCGACCGGCAAGTTCCCGATTCTCCCTCCCCCGTCCGGGGGAGTGGGGCGCCGCCCGGGCCGGCCCGGCGGCCGCGTCAGGAGCTGCTCGAGGCCGCCCAGATGTCGATCCCGCTCTCGGTCGCGTACCGGTCGATCTCGTCGAGCTCGTCGCGGGCGAGCGCGAGCCTCTCGACCGCGCCGACGTTCGTCTCGAGCTGCTCGACGCTCGAGGCGCCGATCAGCGCGGAGGTGACGCGCTCGTCGCGCAGCACCCACGCGAGCGCGAGCTGCGCGAGCGGCTGCCCGCGCCGCCCCGCGATCTCGCTCAGCGCGCGCACCTTCGCGAGGATCTCCTCGTCCAGCTGCCCGGGGGCGATCGTGCCGGCGCGGCTCGCGCGGGATCCCTCCGGCACGCCCTGCAGGTAGCGGTCGGTCAGGACTCCCTGCGCGAGCGGCGAGAAGGCGATGCAGCCGACGCCGAGCTCGCCGAGCGTGTCGAGCAGCTCGTCCTCGATCCAGCGGTTCAGCATCGAGTACGACGGCTGGTGGACGAGCAGCGGCGTGCCGAGCTCGCGCAGGATCGCGTACGCCTCCCGGGTCGTCGCCGCCGAGTACGAGGAGATGCCCGCGTAGAGGGCCTTCCCCTGCCGCACCGCGCTGTCGAGCGCGCCCATCGTCTCCTCGAGCGGCGTCTCGGGGTCGAACCGGTGCGAGTAGAAGATGTCGACGTAGTCGAGCCCCATGCGCGCGAGCGACTGGTCGAGCGACGCCAGCAGGTACTTGCGCGAGCCCCACTCCCCGTAGGGGCCGGGCCACATGTCGTAGCCGGCCTTCGTCGAGATCACGAGCTCGTCGCGGAACGGCCGCAGGTCGTCGCGCACGAGCCTCCCGAACGTCTCCTCCGCCGACCCGTACGGCGGCCCGTAGTTGTTCGCGAGGTCGAAGTGCGTGATGCCGAGGTCGAACGCCCGCCGGACGATCGCGCGGCTGCGCTCGAGCGGCGCCTCGCCGCCGAAGTTCTGCCAGAGCCCGAGCGAGATCACGGGCAGCTTCAGGCCCGACCGCCCGCAGCGGCGGTAACGCATCGCGCGGTACCGGTCCGGGCTGGGCACGTACGTCATCGTCCGCGGGAGCGCTCGAGCGGGCCGCCGCCTCAGTGCATGGTGACGGTGACAGCCTCGGCCTCGGGCGCCGGCACGCGGGCCCCGCGGAAGAGCGCGAACGCGACGGCCGCGCCGACCGCCGCGAACGCGACGAGCGCCGCGAACGCCCAGTGGTAGCCGGTCGTGAACGCCTGCGGCGTGAAGTGCCCGGCCTTCGCGTGCGAGACGAAGATCGTGGAGGTGACGGCGACGCCGACCGCGCCGCCGATCTGCTGGCTCGTGTTGAGCAGACCCGATGCGAGCCCGGCCCTGTCGTGCGGCACCCCGATGAACCCGGCGATCGTGACCGGGATGAAGCTGAACGCGAGGCCGAGCGCGAAGACGAGGTAGAGCGGCAGCAGGTCGGGCCAGTAGTGCCCGTCCACCGGCAGGCGCGTGTACCCGAGCACCGTGAGCGAGAGGACGGCGAGCCCGAGCGTCATCACGGCCCGCGGACCGACCCTCGTCACGAGCGCCTGCGCCACGCCCGCCCAGATCACGGTCGTGCCCGCGGTCGCGAGGAACGTGAGCCCGGTCCGGAGCGCCGACCAGCCGAGCACCTGCTGGACGTAGAGCGTGAGGATGAAGAAGTTCGCGTAGATGGTGCCGCCGAGCAGCAGGCCGACCGCGTTCGCGCCGGTGAGCGTCCGGATCCGGAAGATCCCGAACGGCACGAGCGGAGCCGGCGAGCGCAGCTCCCAGCCCACGAACGCGGCGAGGATGACGGCCGAGCCGACCAGCAGGCCGATCGTGCGCCCCGTCGCCCACCCGACGTCGGGCGCCTTCGAGATCGCGTAGACGAGGAGCGCCAGCCCGCCGGTGACGGTGACGGCCCCGGGCGCGTCGAAGCGGCGGTGCCCGAGGTCG
Source organism: Gaiellaceae bacterium (assembly GCA_035650615.1). Taxonomy (GTDB): domain Bacteria; phylum Actinomycetota; class Thermoleophilia; order Gaiellales; family Gaiellaceae; genus PALSA-600. The sequence goes on from DASRHI010000047.1 coordinate 35,469, forward strand.
GCTCGGCTCTCCGGGACGACCGGACGCGTCAGGAGCAGCACGAGCGCCCCGACCGGCACGTTGACGAAGAAGATCCACTCCCAGCCGAGGTACTTCGTGAGGATCCCGCCGGCGAGCACGCCGACCGCGGCGCCCGAGCCGCCGAGGGCGCCCCAGATGCCGAGCGCCTTGTTGCGCTCGGCGCCCTCGCTGAACGTCGTCGTCACGATCGAGAGCGCGGCCGGTGAGATGATCGCGGCGCCGACCCCCTGCACGGCGCGCGCGGCGATCAGCACGCCGGCGCTCGATGCGAGGCCGCACGCGAGCGAGGCGAGCGTGAACAGCGTGAGGCCGGTCACGAAGATCGCCCGCCGCCCGAGCAGGTCGGCCATCCGGCCGCCGAGCAGCAGGAACCCGCCGAAGGTGATCGCGTAGGCGGTCACGACCCACTGGACCGTCGACTCCGCGATCTTCAGGTCGGCCTGGATCGACGGGATCGCCACGTTCACGATCGCGACGTCGAGGATCGTCATGAAGAAGGCGGCTCCGACGACCGCCAGGACGAGCCACTTGCTGCGCGGCGAATCGCTCACCCCGCGACCTCCTCTCCTCGGCCTGCCCCCGATTTCCGCGTGAGCGCGACACTGTACTCCGTCGGGCGGGGCGGGCGGAGCGCGGGGCGCGAGCACGAGCGCGGCGAGGGGCGAGCGGGCGCACGTCCTCGTCGTGGGCCGCCGGGCGCAAACGGCTCGGCCGCGACGGCGGTCGAGGGCCCGCGCCGGTCGCGGCGCGGGCCCTCGGGCGCGGTCAGTCGTCGTCCCCGTCGTGGCCGTGGCCGCGGGCGTGGCCCGCGAGGAGCTGGCCGCGGATCTCGCCGGCCGGGAACGCGGCCGTGTGCATGTTCGCGTAGGTGACTCCGGCCCGCATCGCGGCGATCACGGCGTTCAGGTCTCCGGCCGCGAACCCCTGCCCGCCGATCGCCTGCACGTCGCCCGGCGCGACCGTCCCGCTCAGGCCTGACGTGCACGCCGGCTTGCCGCCGCCGCCGCACAGGAAGAACGAGACACCGCCGCTCACGCCCTGCTGGCCGACGTGCACGTGCGCCACGCTCGGGGTGATGCCGGAGAACGCGAGCGTGTAGGAGAGCTGGTTCTGCCCGACCGTGATCGTCACGTCGCCCTGCCCGGGCGAGTTGATCGCCGGGACCTCCTCGTAGCCGGTCAGGTGCGCCCTGAACGTCGCGGCGCCGAGATGCTTGCCGTGGTCGCGCGTCGCCGCAACCGCCAGCGAGGCGGCGGCGAGGCTCGCCCCGAGCGCGACCGCAACGGCGAGCCGGATTCGTCTGCGGGTCATGTCAGGTCCTCCTCGGTCGTGTTGTGCCGGTCCGCCCGCGGAAGATCATTCCCCACGGCGGCCGGCCCTAACGGGCCGAGACGCCGCGCCGCGGGTAGGGGAAGCCCCTGGGAGCGCCGACCGGCTCCGCGAGGTGCTTGCGCAGGGCGGTGTCGCAGATCGCGTAGCCCCAGTTCACGAGCCGCTCCTGGTCGGCCTCGCCGAGGCGGGCGAGCCGGGTCGAGATCGCCGCGATCCGCGCGGTCTCCTCGACGGGCGCCGGCAGCGAGCCCTCGAGCGCGTAGTCGGCGACGTCGCTGCGGATCCCCCAGTAGGTCCCCTCCCGCAGACCCGCCCTGAACCCGTCGACGAGCTGGCGCTTGCGGAGGCTGCGCACCTGGTTGTCGATCACGCCGAGCACGCGGTAGGCCTGGAGGAGCCAGTCGTGCCGCGGGCGGGCCTGGTCGCCCAGGTGCCCGCCGCCGTCGCTCACGAGCACCGTCCGGTAGCGCTTCCAGGCCGTCTCGAGGCCGAGGTTGTCGTAGACGCCGCCGTCGGTGACGACGACGCGGTCGGTGAACTCCGGCCGCTGGAGGTCGTCGCCGCTCCCGGCGACGTAGTCGCCGCTCCCGAACCGCAGCACGACCGGAGAGAGGAAGGGCGGGAAGGCCGACGACGCGGCGACGGCCGTCGCGAGCTCCGTCCTCGGGTGCGCGACCTCGCCGACCCGGTAGTCCCAGAGGTAGGCCTTCGAGAAGCGCCACAGCGCGCCCGACTGCAGGTTGGTCGCGTTGAAGACGAACTGCGGCCGGTCGGGCAGGTCCTGCAGGGTCGCCCGGCCGAACAGGTAGCGGCGGTAGGCGCCGGCGAGCCGGCCGCCGCTCGTGCCCGGGAGCAGGGTCCCGAGCAGGATCGCCTTCCAGTCGATCGTGCGCCGCGCCATCCGCCGGAGCGGCGCCGTGACGACCTCGTCGAAGTTGGCGGCGGCGCCGGACTCGCCGAACGCGAGGCGGTTCCAGCCGAGCGCGAGGACGCCGGCGGCGATCGAGCCGCCGGAGACGCTCGACACCCGGTCGAGCCGCGGCAGGAGCCCGGCCTCGTTCAGCCGCACGAGCGCCCCGAGGTGGAAGAGCATCGCGCGGTAGCCGCCGCCGGAGAGGCAGAGCGCCGTCCCGTCGAGCGGGCCGCGGTCGTCGTCGTCGCGCGGCGGCCCGGCCGGCTTCGCCTGGACGGGGGCCGCGGCGCGCGCGAGCGGGCCGGCGTCGGCGTTCACGCGGTCACCGAGAACTCGGCCCAGAGCGGGTAGTGGTCTGAGATGCGCGCCTCCTTCTCGGACTGCTTCACGCCCTGCAGCAGGTGGTCGGTCCAGATGAACCCGGAGGCGTCCGTGTAGTGGAGCGTGAGCGCGGAGCGCGACCCCTTCGTGAACCACGCGATCTGGTCGTAGAACGAGTGCATCCCGGGCGTCTCGCCGACGGTCCGCGGCACGCCGAGGAGCTTGTCCGGGGGCGAGAGGCCGTGGTCGACGACGAACGCCTTCCAGTTCGGGTCGCCGACGCGGTCGATGTTGAAGTCGCCGAGGGCGAACATGTTGCGGTTGAAGTCGTCGGGATCGTCGGCGTGGTCGGCGAACCACTTGGCGATCGCGCGGATCTCCGGCGTGCGCGCGGACGCCGACTTCCCCCAGAGGATGTGGAGCGACACGAGCGTGAACGCCTTCTCCCCCGCGCGGAAGCTGATCGTGTACGGCGTGCGGGCGAACTGGCGCTGGATGATCGCGTCCGCGGCGCGCAGCTCCTCCTCGGGGATGACGATCTCGCCAGCGAGCCCGCTCGGCCGTACGCGGCGGAGGTCGAAGACGAACGCGAGCCGCTCCGCGTTGCCCGCCTTGCCCTCGGTCACGTCCGAGACGATGAAGCCCCAGTCGGGCCCGAGCGCCTGGACGAGCAGCCTCAGCGCGGTGAGGTCGCGCTTCACCTCGACCAGCGCGACGACGTCGAAGCGCGAGACGATCTCGGCGATGCAGCAGAGGTCCTGGAGGTTCCGCTTCGGGTTGTCGCCCGGCGCCGCCTGCCAGCGCTTCGTGATGCGGCCGAACTGGCGCAGGTTCCAGGTGCCGATCAGCAGGTTGCGGTCGAGCACCTTCGCGGGAATGCTCCCGTCGAGAGCGGCGTCGAGGCTGCGCAGGAGCTCGAGCGAGTCGCCGGGCGGAGGCGGGAGGCCGGCGCTGGGAGGGAGCAGGTGCATCGTCTGAGGTCAGCCGAGCCGGAACGCGCAGGTCCGCCGCAGGCGAAGCCGGCCGAGCTTAGCCTGCGGCGGCGCCGGACGCAACGAGCGGCATGACGGTGACGGTCGACAGGGCGACGGGCGCGCTCCTCGCCGGCGGGCGCAGGCTGTTCCCGATCTGCCTCTCGAACCCCCCGCCTCCGGGCGGGAAGGCGCCCGGCGGCCGCGACGGGCTGGCGGAGCTCGCCGCCGCCGGCGCCGGCTTCGTCCGAACGGGCCGGGCGGAGTGGAGCCTCGAGCTCGCCGGCGCGCAGCTCGAGGAGGAGCGCGCCCGGCTCGACGCCGCGGCGGCGCACGGCCTCCGCTGCTGGCTGTGGCTCGGCGACGCGGCCAACCTGCCGCCCCCGGCGGCGGACGGCGGCCCGTCTCCGCGCGAGCGCCTGCTCGAGCGGATCGTGACGGCGCTCCGCGGCCACCCCGCGCTCGGCGCCTGGAAGGGCGTCGACGAGCCGCGGAACCCCTTCCGCGGCGACGACTGGGTGCGCCCGGCCGGGCTCGTGCGCGCGTACCGAAAGGTCAAGGCGCTCGACCCGGGGCACCCGCTCGTGATCGTGCAGGCGCCGCGCAACACGGTCGCGGAGCTGACGCCGTACCGGCCGGCGTTCGACATCACCGGCGCGGACGTCTACCCGGTCGCCTACCCGCCCGGCAGGCACGCCGGCACGCCGAGGCGGGACGTCGGGGTCGTCGGCGACGTGACCCGGAAGATGGTCGCTGCCGCGGGCGCGAAGCCGGTCTGGACGACGCTCCAGATCGCCTGGAGCGGCACGACGCCCTCACGCGACCACCCCGGCGTCGTCCCGCGCTTCCCCACGCTCCACGAGGAGCGCTTCATGGCCTACCAGGCGATCGTGAGCGGCGCGCGCGGCCTCGTCTTCTTCGGGGGGCACCTGACGCAGGTATGCACGCCGGGGGACGCGAAGCTCGGCTGGAACTGGACCTTCTGGGAGCTCGTGCTGCGGCCGCTCCTGCGCGAGCTGACCTCCACCGCGGTCGGCCCCGCGCTCGTCGCCCCGGCCGCCGGCGCGCAGGTGACCGCGAGCGCCGGGGACGTCGAGCTCGCAGTCCGGCGCGAGGGCGGCTTTCTCTACGTGATCGCGGTCAGGCGCGGCGGGGCCACGAGCCTCGTCCGCTTCTCCGGGCTCCCGCGCCGGCGCGACGGCCGCCCGATCGGGGGCGGCGAGGCGCTCTGGGAGCACGTCCAGGAGCCGCCCCCGCCGCCGATCGTCCCGGGCCGCCAGGTCTTCCGCCGGATCGCCGTCGCCGACGGCTCCTTCCGGGACTGGCTCGGCCCGCTCGACGCCCGCGTGTACCGCTTCCCGATCTGAGCCGCCCGCGGCGCAACAACTCGAGCTCCGACCCCGGTTCGTTGCGGGGCGGCGGCTAGGACTCGGTCAGCTGGGCGGCGAGGCCGGGGAACTGCTGCTCGAGCTCGTCGAGCTTCGCGCGGTAGAAGAAGAAGCGGCCCTCGCGGCGGGTCTCGATCAGCCCGGCGGCGTTGAGGATCTTCGTGTGGTAGGAGATCGTCGACTTCGAGAGCGGGAAGTGCTCGTCGAACTCGGCGCAACCGACCTCGCCCCGGGCCAGGATCATCTCCAGCATCTCCATCCGGGTGGGGTCGCTGAGCGCCGAGAAGATGGTCACCAGCCGCTCGCGCCGCACCGCGTCCCGCTCCGACATCACCGCCACGCCTCCGATCGTATCTCCGCGCACGGATTGACGCCGGGCTAGTAGAACTGTTTGATAGCCCTCGAACTGAAGCCGGCCCGCACCGAGAGGAGAGAGCGCATGGCCACGACAACCACGGTACCCATCGGCAGCCTGCCCCCGGTCGGCGAGGTCCCGCCGCGGATGCTCGCCCAGGTCGTCCGCCGGGACCGGCTCGGCGACCCGCTCAACGCCTTCCAGATCGAGGAGGTCGACACCCCGCAGATCGGGCCGGACGAGGTCCTGGTCGCCGTGATGGCAGCCGGGATCAACTTCAACAACGTCTGGGCGGCGCGAGGGGTCCCGGTCGACATCATCGCGGTCCGGCAGAAGGCGGGCTCGGCCGAGGACTTCCACATCGGCGGCAGCGACGCGTCCGGGATCGTCTACAAGGTCGGCGACGAGGTCGAGAGCGTGAGGGTCGGCGACGAGGTCGTGATCCACCACGGCTGGTGGGACCGGAACGACCCGTGGGTGAAGGCCGGCAAGGACCCGATGATCGCGCCGAGCGCGAGGATCTGGGGCTACGACGGCCCGAACTACGGCGCCTTCGGCCAGTTCGCGGTCGTGCAGGCGCACCAGTGCATGCCGAAGGCCGAGCACCTCACCTGGGAGGAGGCGGCGGCGCCGACGCTCGTCGGCACGACCGCCTACCGGATGCTCCACGGCTGGCAGGGGAACACCGTGCAGGAGGGCGACGTCGTGCTCGTGTGGGGCGGCTCCGGCGGGCTCGGGACGCAGGCGATCCAGCTCGTCAAGCTCGCCGGCGGGATCCCGGTCGCGGTCGTCTCGAGCGCGGAGAAGGGCGAGTACTGCGTGCGGCTCGGCGCCGCCGGCTACATCGACCGCACCGAGTTCGACCACTGGGGCATCCCGCCCCACTGGGACGACGCCGACGGGCAGAAGCGCTGGACGGCCGGCGTGCGCGCCTTCGGCGGGAAGATCTGGGAGATCGTCGGCGAGCGCAAGAATCCGGCGATCGTGTTCGAGCACCCGGGCGAGGAGACGATCCCCACCTCGATCTTCGTCTGCGAGAGCGGCGGGATGGTCGTGATCTGCGCCGGCACGACCGGCTACTCGGCCATGGTCGACCTGCGCTACCACTGGACGCGGCAGAAGCGCCTGCAGGGCTCGCACGGCACGAACGACGAGCAGGCCCACGCCTACAACGAGCTCGTCCGGGCCGGGAAGATCGACCCCTGCATGTCGCGCGTCCTGCCGTTCGAGGAGCTCGGGCGCGCCCACCAGGAGATGTGGGAGGGCAGGCTCGGCCTCGGGAACACGTCGATCCTCGTCGGCGCGCCGGAGCCGGGGCTCGGCCGCAGATGAGCGAGACCGCCGACGTGTCCGTCCCCGACGGCATCACGCTGACGTTCGGCGGGTTCGTCCGCGACGTCGCCGCGCGGCACGGGCGCCGGCCGGCGCTCGTCTTCGAGGGCCGCACGTGGACGTACGCCGACCTCGAGGCGGACGTGCGCCGCTGCGCCCGCGCGCTCCTCGCCGCCGGCGTCGTCAAGGGGACGCGCGTCGGGATCCTCGCCCGCGACCTGCTCGAGCCCTCCGCCGCGGCCACCACCCCGCTTCGGGCCAAGCACACGACGGAGGTGGCCTCGGGAGGAGCCGCCCTGACCCTCAGCCGGGTCCGCCCCCGAGCCGGAGCACCACGTCGAGCCCGCCGCCGGCCGCCGGGAGCAGCTCGACGCTGCCCCCGTCCACCTCCACCAGGCGCTTCACGATCGGCAGGCCGAGCCCCGACCCTCCCGCCTTCGACCAGAAGCGGTCGAAGGCGCGGGCCCGCTCCTCGGCGCTCATCCCGGGGCCCCGGTCGCGCACGTGCAGCGCGGCGGCGTCGCCCGACACGCTCACGACCGTCCCGGAGGGCGAGGCGGCAAGGGCGTTCGCGAGCAGGTTGTCGAGCACCTGGGCAAGCCGGTCGCGCCCGACGAGCGCGGCGCCGGCGACGTCCGCCTCGAGCCCGACGCCGCTCTCCGAGGCGACCGGCAGCCACGCCTCGAGCCGCTCGGCGACGGCCTCCGCGAGCTCGACTGTCTCCGGGGGCGAGGCCTCGGCGCGCGCGAGGGCGAGCAGCGCGTCGACGATCCCGGACAGCCGTTCCGCCTCCGCCAGGGCCCCGGGGACGTCCCCGTTCTCGAGCCGCAGGCGGAGCGCCGTGAGCGGCGTCCGGAGCTGGTGCGAGGCGTCGGCCACGAAGCCGTCCTGCGCGCGGACGAGCTCCTCGAGCCGCGCGACCGTCTCGTTGAACCGCCGCGCCAGCGAGCGGACCTCCGGCGGGCCGGCGGCGGCGTCGGCGCGCGCACCGAGCTCGCCCGCGCCCACGAGCGCGGCCGCGTGCTCGAGCCCGCGCAGCGGCCTCGTCACCCAGCGAGAGAGCAGGAGCGCGGCGGCGACCGCGGCCGCGAGCACCGCCGCGCCGATCGCCGCCAGCGTCCAGACGAAGCCCGAGACCGCCTCGTCGACCTCGCCGGTGGGCTTCGAGATCGAGACCGCGCCGAGCACCACGCCGCCCGAGGAGACCGGCACCGCGACGCTCAGCCTGCCCTCGCCGCGGGAACGCCAGATCCTTCCGGTCAGCGCCCGCGCCGTCCCGGCCGCCGTGGCGCCCTCCGCGCCGACGAGCAGCGCGCCGTCCCGGTCGGCGACGACGATCCGCTCGTCGGCCTCGTCGCCGTAGCGGCGCACGACGCGCGCGAGCGCGTCGAGGTCGCCGCCGCCGCCGTGCAGCTCGTCCTCGGCCAGAGCGCCGACCGCGGTCGCGTCCCGCTCGAGCTGCGCGAAGGCGTCGTTTCGCTGGTTGCGGGCGTACGAGAGCGCGAGCGGCACCTCGAGCCCGACGAGCACCGCCAGCGCGAACGAGACCCACGCGGCGAGCAGCCGGCGCGTCACGGCTCGCGGAGCCGAAAGCCGACGCCGCGGACCGTCTCGATCCAGCCCGGGTCGCCCAGCTTGCGGCGCAGCGACCCGACGTGGACGTCGATCGTCTTCGTCTGCCCGTACCACGACGTGTGCCAGACCCGCTCCAGCAGGTCGCGCCGCGACAGGACGACCCCCGGCTCCTCCGCGAGCGCCGCCAGCAGGTCGAACTCCTTCGCGGTCAGCGTGAGCTCGCGCCCGTCCATCCGCACGCGCCGCGCGCGCACGTCCACCTCGAGCGGCCCCACCCGGCTCGGACCGCGGGGCCTGGACGGCGGCGCGGCCCGGCGCGTGACGGCGTGGATGCGCGCGATCAGCTCCCGCAGCCCGAACGGCTTCGCGAGGTAGTCGTCGGCGCCGAGCTCGAGCCCGACCACGCGGTCGACCTCCTCGCCGCGCGCGCTCACCATGATGATCGGGACGTCCGACCGCTCGCGCAGCGTGCGGCAGACGTCGTAGCCGTCCACGTCGGGCAGCCGCAGGTCGAGGAGCACGCAGTCGGCCGGGCCGGCGGCGAGCGCCGCCGCGCCGGTCGCGGCGCGGTCGACGTCGAAGCCCTCGCGCCGAAGACCCTGCGCGAGCGGCTCCGCAATGGAGTCCTCGTCCTCGACGAGCAGGATCCTCACGCGTCCCATCGTCGCGGAGCGCTCCGCGGCCGGGATCGGGACTTTCCCGAATCTTTCCCGGACGTTTCCGAACCCTTGCGGCCGCACCGCCCGCCCTTTCACCGGCCGTCCGTACCGTCGAGTGCATGAACAGGAGGCATGCGACCGTGATCGCGCTCGTCCTCGGCCTGGCGGCCGCGCTCGGCGCGTTCGCGGCGATCCGGACCTCGCGCCTCGGCGCGGCCGCCCGCGCCGAGGGCGCCGCCGCGCTGACCGCGCGGGAGCGCCGGCTCACGGCGGCCGAGCGCTCGCTGCGCCGGGCGCTCGAGGAGCAGCCCGCCGCGGCCTCGGCGGCCCGCGCCCCGCGGACCGTCTACGTCCGCCCGGCGCCGGTCGTCGTCCACGCGCACCGCCACGGCGACGACGAGGGCGAGCGCGAGGAGGGAGGCTCCGACGACTAGCCACGCCGGCCGCCTCTACGCGCTCGCACTCGCCCTCCTCGCCTTCTTCCTCGCGTGGGCGGCGGTCGCCGCCCGCCCGTGGAAGCCGGGGGGCCAGGACGCGCGCGCCCGGCTGCTCGCGCTGCGCGAGCAGGCGCTCCGCCGCGAGACCGCGCTCGCCGACCAGGTGCTCGCGCTGCGCGCGAGGGCGCGGGCCTCCGGCGCCGCCGCCACGCGCCCGTCCGTCCGCGTCGTCACCCTGCCGCCGCTCACGGTGACGCGGACGTCGTGATCGCCCGGCACCGCTTCCGCGCGCTCGGCACCGACGTCGAGCTGCTCGTCGACGGCGAGCCCGGCGACCGTTTCGCGGCCGTCGAGGCCGAGCTCGAGCGGCTCGAGGCGCTGCTCTCCCGCTTCCGCCCCGGGTCGGAGCTCAGCCGGCTGAACGAGGCCGGCGAGCTCGACGCCGGGCCGGACCTGCTGGCGGTGACACGGCTCGCGCTCGCCGCGCGCGAGCGGAGCGGCGGCCGCTTCGACCCGACGGTGCACGACGCGCTCGTCGCCGCCGGCTACGACCGCTCGTTCGAGCTCGTGCCGGAGGACGGCGCAGGCGGCGCGGCGGGGCCGTGCCGGTGCGGCGGACGCGTCGAGGTGCGCGGCCGCCGCGTCGTGCTCGGCCCCGGCGTCCGCCTCGACCTCGGAGGGATCGCGAAGGGCTACGCCGTCGACCGGGCCGCGGCGATCCTGGCGGCGGCCGGGCCCTGCCTCGTGAACGCGGGCGGAGACCTCGCCGTCCGCGGCGGCGCCTGGCCGGTCGAGCTCGAGGGCACCGGGCTCGTGCTCGAGCTCGCCTCGGGCGCGATCGCGACCTCCGGGCGCGACCGGCGCCGCTGGCGCCGGGGCGGCGACGAGCGCCATCACCTGATCGACCCCGCGACGGGGCGCCCCGCCGAGACCGACCTCCTGCGCGCGACCGTCGTCGCCCCCACCGCCGTCGAGGCCGAGGTGCTCGCGAAGGTCGCGTTCCTCGGCGGTGCGGTCGGCGTCCCGCACGTGCTCGTGCGGGCGGACGGGAGCGTCGTGCACGGCGGCGGGCTCGAGCGGCCGTGACCCACGACCCGACCTTCTGGCTCCTGGCGCGGGCGAGCGGCTTCGCGGCGTACGCAATGATCACGCTCTCGGTCCTCGCCGGGCTTGCGGTCAAGTCGCGCCCGTTCCGGAACGTCGCGGCGGCCGCGCAGACCGACACGCACCGCGCGTTCGCGCTCGCCGGGCTCGGGATGCTCGCGCTCCACGGCCTCGCGCTCGTCCTCGACCGGACGGTGCGGATCCCGCTCTACGCGCTCGTCGTGCCGTTCGCCTCCCCGTACCGGCCGGCCGCCGTCGCCGCGGGCGTGCTCGCGGCCGAGCTGGCGGCGCTCGTCTACTGGTCGTTCTCGCTGCGCCGCCGCATCGGCGCCCGCGCGTGGCGCCGGCTGCACTGGCTGGCCTATGCGGTCTTCGCCGCCGCCACGATCCACGGCCTCGCCGCGGGCACCGACACCGCCCGCGGCTGGGCGAGCGCGACCTACGCCGGGGCGGTTGGCGCCGTGGCCGCGGCGACGGCCTGGCGCGCGCTCACGGCGAGCGCGCGGACCCGGGGAGCGAGGTCGCGCTCCGCCGCGTGACGTCGCCGGTCAGGGCGCCAGTCAAGGAGTGCGAAGACGCCGGGGGCCGCGCGGCATGCGGCCCCCGGCAGGCCCCGGCCCGGCGGAGGGGCGGGTCGGCTAGAGACCCGCGTGGAAGCCGAGGGGCTTGAACTTGCCCGCGATCGCGGCGAGGAGGAGGCAGAACGTCGCCAGGGAGAACGCCCGGGCGAGGACGAGGTCGCGCTTCATCGGCTCACCTCCCTTCATGGCTCAGAAGTGCAGGTCCTGGAGCGCCTCGGCGGCGCGGCGGTAGAGGTCTGCGGCCCGCTCGAGGTCGCCGCCTGCGCGCGCGACGTCCCCGGCCGCCACCCAGGCGGCGGCCGAGTGGCTGGCCGAGCCGAAGCCGACCAGCACCGCCTCGGCCCGCTCGCACGCGGCCTCGGCCTCGGCCGTGCGGCCGAGCTCGAGCAGCGCGCGGGCGAGGACGATCTCCGTCCCGGCGACCTCGTTCGCGTGGTCGTCGCGGCCGGCGAGCCGCTCGAGGGCGCGGCGGGCGGCCGCCACCGCCCCCGCCGGGTCGCCCGTGCGGAGCCGCACCTGGGCGAGCGAGGACAGCGCGTAGCCCGCGTCGACGTCGTTGTCGCGCAGGGTCGCGAGCCGCAGCGCCTCGTCGAGGCACGCCTTGGCCCTGTCGGCGTCCCCGAGCAGGAAGTGGATGCCGCCGAGGTTGTTGAGCACCTTGCCGAGCGCCACCTCGTCGCCGAGGGAGCGAAGCTGGTTGCGGGCGTGCTCGGCGTGGAAGCGCGCGAGCAGCAGGTCGCCTTCGCGCTCCGCGACGATCGACGCCTGCATCGCCGCGCGCGCGACGACGTGGCCGTCGCCGACGTCGTGGGCGAGCTCGAGGGCGCGCTCGACGTCCGCGCGCGCCGCCTGCCAGTCGCGCTGACGCTGGTAGCAGCGCGAGCGCCAGTCGAGGATGTGGATGCGCAGGCGGTCGGAGACCTCGGCGGAGCGATCGCACAGGTCGAGCGCGAGGGTGAGGAGCGACGCCGCGTTCGCGGGCGCTCCCAGCGTGAGCCGGCAGCAGCCGAGCCGGAAGAAGACCTCCGCGCGGTCGGCGTCGGTCCCGCCCGGCGCCTCGGCGATCGCGCGAGCCTCCTCGAGCACCTCGACGGCGCGCCGCGCGCGGCCCTCGGCGAGCTCGGCGGAGGCCTCGACGAGGAGGGAGCGGAGCGCGAGCCGCGGCGAGCGCGCCGCGGCCGGGCGTCCGGAGCGGAGGAGCGCGAGCGCCGCCGCCGGGTCGCCGCCGGCGAGCGCCGCCTCGGCGCAGCCGATCCGCTCCTCGACCAGGCTCGGAGGAGATGCGGAGGCGGCTGCCGCGGAACCTGCCACGGAGGTTCCATCGGCCGTCCGGAGCCGGGGCTCGATCCACGCTCGAGGGCGCGCGGGCTCCCCGTTCTGGGGAGCCCGCCGCCTCGGGACGAGCTCTCCCTAGTCGTCGTCGTGGCCGTGCCCGTGCCCGTGGCCGTGCCCGTGGCCGTGGCCGTGGCCGTGCTGGTGGGCCATGGCGGAGACGCACTTGCCGAACGCATTCCGCTTGCCGTGGTCTCGGCCCCACTTGCCGGCGAAGCCGGACTCGCCGAGCGAGTCGCGCTCGGCCCGGCAGAGCCGCGCCGGGTTCGGGCCGTGCCGGCCGGCCGGCGCGAAGAAGGTCTGGTCGTTCACCCGGACGTTCCGGACGAGGACCGTCTGCACCTTGGAGCCGAAGAACCAGCCCGAGTCCGCGACCAGGTCGATCTCGGTCACCTGCTGCGGGCCGACCAGGGCGAGCGCGCCGGCGTAGGTGTTCGACTGCGTGCCCGCCTGCACCTGCGAGGTGTCGTAGCGGCCGGTGTCGTTGTTGCCGATCAGGTTCCCCGTCGAGCGCCAGGTGTTCAGCGGGCAGCCGGTGAAGCTCGGCGACGGCCCGAAGTAGACGAACACGTTCTTGCCGCCCGCGAGCTGGACCTGGAACCGCGGCGAGCCGCCGCCGCAGCCGCCCGCGACCGGGTTCCAGTCCGCACCGAGCCACGTGAGCGACGCGAAGGTCGTGCCCGCCGGAGGCGTCAGCTTGACCCAGCTCGAGTCGTTCGCGGAGCCCGCGTCGCTGCGGTCGGAGACGAGCCTCACGTCGGACGGCTCCACGACGCCCGCCCCCTGAACCGACGCGTCGAACCCCGCCGCGGCGGCGACGCTCGCGCCGGCAAGCGAGGTTGCGACCGCGACGAGCGCGACTGCCTTCCTTCCCATCTTCCCTCCTGTCGTCGTGTGCCCGCCGACGTGATGCCCGCTCCGCGTTCGCAGAGTGTTTGCCGGCTGTAAAGGCTTTCGTCAGAGCCGCACGGCGCCGAGCTCGGCGAGCTCGCGGCAGAGGCGGAGCGCCTCGCGGCGGACCGCGGGCGACGAGCGCGCGAGCAGGCGCCGGAGCGTGGAGCGCCCGTCGAGCACGGGGACGAGCTCGAGCGCGGCGCCCGTCGTCTCGACCGTCGAGCCGGTGCCGTCGAGGAGCTGCACCCGAGCACCCGCCGGGGCGTTGCCCGATCGCCGGGGCGCCAGCTCCCGCTCGAGCTGCACGCGCATCGCGAGCGCGGGACGTGCGTCGAGCAGCTCCTCCGCGCGGGCGAGCGCCGCCAGGCGCGCCCGCGCCTCGAAGGCGCGGCGAACCTGCTCCCCGGCCGCCTCGAGCGTCTCGTCGTCGATTCCGTCGACCCGCGCGCCGTGGCGTCGCCCCGGCCGCCGGTGCAGGAGGATCGCGCCCTCGCTGACCCAGCCGGCCCCGAGCTCCGCGAGGTAGCGCGTCCAGCTGTCGAGCGCCGCCGCGAAGCGCTCGTGCTTGCCGGCGAGCTGCCGGTTCCACGTCGAGGCGTGCTCGAGCGGGTCCGACTCCCAGACCGAGAGGATCCACGTGTCGCAGCCCCGGAGCGTCCGCGCCCAGGCGAGCGGCCGCTCGTCGGCCGCCTCCTCGCTCGCGCCGACCCAGCTCCCGAGCAGGGTCGCGTGGCCGCCCTCGGCGAGGTGGTCGGCGGCCGCCAGGACGACCCGCCTCGTGATCTCGTCTCCCTCGAGGCCGCTGTCGCGATAGGCCCAGCGGTTCTCGGGCGAGACGACGTAAGGGGCGTTGCAGGTGATCAGGTCGAAGCGCTCCCCCGCGACCGCCTCGAACAGGCTTCCGCGTCGCACCTCGACGTTCGTGAAGCCGTTGAGGGACGCGTTCAGCTCCGTGAACGCGAGCGCGCGCGGGTTCACGTCCGTCGCGACGACGGAGGCGGCGTGGCGGGCGGCGAGCAGCGCCTGAACGCCGCTGCCGGTGCCGACGTCGAGCGCCCGGACGCCCCGAACCCGCGGCGTCAGGCAGTCGCAGAGCCGCGACGTCGACGTGTACGCCGCGACGTAGTCGGGTGGGTCCTCGCCGTCGTCGCGCGGGTAGTCGTCGGACGCGACGAGCAGGTCGCCGACCGGGAGGATGCGAGCCCGCACGCGCACCTCCTCGCCGACCTCCGCGATCCCGACGGCGCCGAGCGCCGCAACGCCGCGCTCGCCGAGCACGGCGGCGAGCCGCTCGCGGGCGACCGGGAGCTGGAGGAAGAGGAGGGCGATGACGGCTCCGAGCGGCGTCGGGGGCAGCCGCCGCTCGTCGAGGGGCAGGTCGTCGCGGTCGTGGGAGTAGGCGTCGTCGCCGAGCACGTCGAGGACGGCGTGCTCGGTGTAGCCGGCACGCCGGAGCGCGGCGCCGAGCGCCGCCGCCGCCTTCCGGTCCGCCGTCGGGTACGTCACGGGCCGGCAGAACCTACCCGCGCCGGCGCGACGGCCGCCGGGCGTTCGGAAGGCCGTCGCCCGAGGTGGTATGGTCGCGCTTCCAGGTCCCAGGGGTCGACGTCCTACGAGGTGACGACGTGCGCAAGCTCACCATCGCGCTGGCACTCGCGACCATGCTGACGGCGGCGGCCGCGGCCGCGTCCGGCGCCCTGCCGCGCGCCGGCGTGCGCTTCACCGGCCTGACCTCGGCGAAGAAGGTGAACGGCTTCCAGGACACGGTGACCTTCGTCACCGGGACGAGGTCGCTCAGGCGCTTCTCGTTCGGCACGCTCGGGTGCTTCGGGTACGGGACCTTCCCGGTCGGCGTCGACCCGTACGCCACCTCGCTCGCGCAGCTCAAGACGGTGCCGCTGACGCCGAAGGGGACCTTCTCGGTCAAGTCCGCGGCGGCGAGCTACAACGCGGGCGACCCGGGCGGGAAGCTGCTCGTCACGGTCACCGGCAGGTTCTCGAGCGCGCGTTCCGCGACGGGAACCATCTCGGTCGTGGAGACGGCCGGCAACGGCGGCTCCTGCGGGCCGGTGAAGATGACCTTCACCGCGAAGCAGGGCTCGAGCGCGAGCTGACGCGCGGAGGCGCCGGCACGGCGAGGCCGCGCCGGCGCCTTCCGCACCGCTCTACGAGACCCCCGCCGCCTTCAGCGTCGCGCGGACGCGGGCCGGCGTCATAGGCGCCTCCCGGATGCGGACGCCCGTGGCGTCGAAGAACGCGTTCGCGATCGCGGACGCCATCGGCGTCGTCGCGGGCTCGCCGACGCCGATCGGCACCTCGTCGACCCGCTGGACGACGACGTTCGTGACGTTCGGATGGTCGGCGAACCGGAGAATCGGGTACGAGACCCAGTCGAGGCTCGTCACGCGGCTCGTCGTGAACCGCACCTCCTCCCAGAGCGCACGGGAGACTCCCTGCACCGACGCGCCCGTCATCTGGTTCTCCACGAGCTCCGGGTTCACCGCGAGGCCGGCGTCCATCGCGTTGAAGACGTTCTTCGCGACGATCTTGCCGGTCTTCTTGTTCACCTCGATCTCGACCACGGCGGCGGCGTAGGCCGCGGTGCCGTGCCGCCCGAAGCCGAAGCCGCGGCCCTTCACCACGTCGCCGCTCTGCTTGACCGAGTTCGCCACCCGCGGCTGCCACTTCGCGGCCTGCACCGCGGCGTTCAGCACCCCGAGCCAGCGCGGGTCGCTGATGTTCCGCCGCCGGAAGTCGATCGGGTCGAGCCTCGCCTCGTAGGCGAGCTCGTCGATCAGCTGCTCCGACGCGAACGACGTCTGCGGCCCGGCCGGGTCGCGCAGCGCGCCGTTCTGGAAGTAGCCCTTGAACAGCGGCAGGGTCTTGCCGATCAGCCGCTTGTTCGGCACGTCGTACATCGGGCCGGTGTTGGGCGTGTTCGGGTTCGCCGTCCCCGGCGTCGGGTAGATCGACGACGCCGTCGACAGCACCTTCTGCCCGTACACGAGCGTCCCGAGCAGCTCCTGGGTCAGGTCGAGCGACGTCCCCGGCTGCGCCAGGAGCGTGTAGTCGTACGCGATCAGCTTCCCGTTCGCGTCGATTCCGCCCCGCATGTCCATGAGCTGGGCTGGCCCGTACGCGTTCCAGCCGTGCTCGTCCCACCGCATCAGCTGCACGCGCACCGGAGCGCCGGCGAGCTTCGACATCATCGCCGCGGCCTTCGCCGTGTCGACGTAGCGGTTGCCCGGGCCGAACGAGCTCGCGCCCTCGTACCAGAACGCCCGCACCTTGTTCGGGTCGTCGAAGCCGAGCAGCTGCTGGATCGCCGTGACCATGCCCTCGATCGACTGCGTGCTCGAGAAGATCGTCGCCGAGTTCTCCTTCACGTCGGCGACGGCGCAGCACGGGCCGATCGGCATGTGCCCCTGGCCGTGGTAGCGGTACGTCGCCTGCACGACCTTCGCGGCCGACTTCAGCGCGGCGTCGACGTTGCCCTCGTTGAAGGTGACGCGGGCCGGCGCCTGACCGGCGCTGTCCTGGTCGCGCATCGCCTTCCAGATGTTGCCGGTGCTCGGCAGGATCGGGTTCTCCTTCCAGGTCACCTTGAGCTGCGCGGCGGCCTGGATCGCGTCGTACTCGCGCGGAGCGACGACGCCGAGGAAGTCGCCCGAGCGGACGACCTTCGCGCCCGGGATGTTCTTGATCGAGCTCTCGTCGACCGACACGATCGGCGCACCGGTGCCGTACCCGGCCTGGCCGCGCGGCCGCACGACGCGCCCGTGCAGCATCCCGGGGATCCTGACGTTGTGCACGTACGTGTACTTGCCGTTGATCTTGTCCGGCAGGTCGACGCGCGGCACGCGGGTGGTGACGATCTTGTACTGCGCGACCGGCTTCGTGATCCCCTTGCCCGGGTCGAGGTTCGCGCTCGCGGTCGGGATCGTCGCGTTGATCAGCTTCCCGCCCACGAGCTGGCCGTACGTGACCGACTTGCCGCCGCCCGAGACGACGCCCTTGTCCACGCTCAGGCTCCCGACGGGGACGCCGAGGCTCTTCGAGGCGAGGCCCAGGAGGGCCTGCTTCGCGTACGCGGCCGCGGCGCGGACGGGCGGGCCCGCCGTGCGCTGGATCGCGGTGCTGCCGCCGGTCGAGCCGGAGAAGACGAGGAGGCTCGTGTCCCACATGCTGTGGCGGATCTGCTCCATCGACACGTCGAGCTCCTCGGCCGCGACCATGAGGAGGCCGGTCGTGATGCCGCTCCCGGGGTCGATGTGGCTCGTCTTGAGCTCGATCGTGTTGTCGGGATGGATCGTGAGCCACGAGTCCACCTGCGCCTTGTCCGGGTTGTAGGCCGCCCTGGCAGCGCCCGTGCCGAGCCCGGCGCCGGCGAGGCTGAAGCCGACGACGAGCGCGCCGCCGCCCTTCAGGAACGTCTTGCGCGAGAGCTCGCGCTCCTGCAGGAGCCCGGTCATCACTTGCCTCCCTTCGCCATCACCGCGGCCGCCTGCTTGATCGCGGTCAGGATCCGCGGATAGGTGCCGCAGCGGCACAGGTGGCCGTTCATCGCCGTGCGGATCTGCTCCTCCGTCGGGTTCTTCGTGGTGCTGAGGAGATCCGCGGCCTGGATCATCATGCCGTTCTGGCAGTAGCCGCAGTGGGGCACCTGCACGTCGATCCACGCCTGCTGCAACGGATGCAGCGCGGGCGAAGCGGCCGTGACCCCGCGCTCCTTCGCCCACAGCGCCGGCAGCCCCTCCAGCGTCGTGAT
>DASRHI010000048.1:0-46688 GCA_035650615.1 Gaiellaceae bacterium
GTTGGCAACCGTCTCCTTCTTGACCACCCCGCCCTCCCGGTAGGAGCGCCGCAGCAGGTGGGCGACGTACTCGCGGTGCTTTCCCTGCCGCCTTGTCGTAACCACGTGGAACGGCCCAGCCGGCCGCGGCTTCCTGCTCATGCACCGATGATCCCAGACAGGCCGGACGGATAACTACTGACCACACAATCCAGCCAAGGAAAGGCCGCGACCCAAGCAACAAAGCCAGATCGCGGCCTCTCGACCCGCCGTTATCGCGGGGAACTTCGGACTAGCCCGCCCGGGACGAGGACGGTCAGGCCCGGAGGGCGGCGGCCGCCTCCTCGGGCGGGAGGGGGTTCACGTAGACGCCGGCGCCGAGCTCGAGGCCGGCGAGCCGCGTCGTGCGCGGCAGCAGCTCGAGGTGCCAGTGCCCGCCCTGGTGGAGCCACGCGTTGAAGGGCGTCCGCTCGCCCCGCGCCCGCTCGATTCGCCGCACCGCCTCCGCGAGCAGCCGGAGCGCGGGCGCGAGCAGCTCGCTCCGGAGCCCGTCCGGCTCCGGCCGTGCCGGCGCGACCAGCACCTCGTACGGGACGCGGCTCGCGCGCGGGCAGGACGCGACGACGCCGTCGCGCTCGAGGAAGGGCTCCCGCTCGGGGAGCCCGCGCTCGCCCGCGGCCGCGGGCGGCGGCTCCGGCAGCCAGGCGAGCTGCGAGTGCGAGTGCGGCAGCGAGGCGCCCGCCTCGTGCCCCTCGTTCACGATCGCGAACACGATCCCGCCGGCGTCGCGGGCGCGCCGCTGCCAGGCCTCGGCGACGAGGTCGAGCACGCCGTCGCCGAGCTCTGCGAGCGAGCGCCGGTGCTCGGGGCCGTGCACGACCACCTCCTGCCGCTCGAGCGCCGGGTAGAGGTTCGGGACGACCCGGACGGCCCAGCCGGTCGGGCCGTCGCCGAGCCGCAGCGTCTCCGGCGGCGTCCGGTCCTCGCGGCCCGCGCAGAAGGGGCAGCTCTCGCGGTCGTCGGCGACGGCCGCCGCCGCCCCCGGCCGCCTCGCCCGCGCCGGCGCGATCGCTACGAGTCGGCCCGTGGCGGGGTCACGACGGAGATCCGCCACCGTCTCTCGGCATGAACGCCTTGAGGATGTCGATCGGCGCCGGGAAGACGATCGTCGTCGACTGCGACGAGCCGAGCTCGAGCAGCGTCTGCAGGTAGCGGAGCTGCAGCGCGATCGGGTGCTGCTCGATCACGAGCGCTGCGTCCTTGAGCCGCTCGGACGCCTGGTACTCGCCCTCGGCGTTGATCACCTTCGCGCGCCGCTCGCGCTCCGCTTCCGCCTGGCGCGCCATCGCGCGCTGCATCCCCTGCGGGATCTCGACGTCCTTCACCTCGACGATCGAGACCTTGATCCCCCACGGCGCCGTCTGCTCGTCGATGATCCCCTGCAGGATCGTGTTGATCTTCTCGCGCTCCGAGAGCAGCTCGTCGAGCACGTGCTGCCCGAGCACCGACCGGAGCGTCGTCTGCGCGATCTGCGAGGTCGCGACCATGTAGTTCTCGACCTGCACGATCGCGGCCTTCGGGTCGACGATCCTGAAGTACGCGACGGCGTTCACGCGCACCGGGACGTTGTCCTTCGTGATCACCTCCTGCGGCGGGATCTGGAGCGTGATCGTGCGGAGGTCGACCCGCACCATGCGGTCGATGACGGGGATCAGCAGGAAGAGCCCGGGCCCCTTCGGGTCCGGGAAGAGCCGGCCGAGCCGGAAGACGATGCCGCGCTCGTACTCGCGCGCCACCTTGAGCGCGCTCACGAGGAAGAGGACGAGCAGGAACGCGACGACGACGAGGACGACGACCGCGGCGGTCACGGAGGGACCCTATACGCGGTGGACCACGAGCGTGAGGCCGTCGACCCCGTCGACGCACACGCGCTGGCCCGGCGCCAGGGGTTCCGGCGCCCTGGCCCGCCAGAGCTCGCCGTGGACGAACACCAGGCCGCCCTCGCGGACGACCCCCTCCATCCCGACGATCTCCTGCGGCCCGACGGTCACGGGCTGCCTCCGGGCGGCGACGGCCTTGCCGATCGCGAGCGCCCAGAACCCGCCGAGCACGACGGTGACCGAGACGACCAGCGGGATCGAGGTGCGGTACGGGGACGGCGCGTCGTGGAAGAGCGTCGCGAGCCCGATCGCGAGCGCGGTCAGCCCCGCGACGGTGAGCGCTCCGTGCGTCGTCACGTGCGCGTCCACCACGAGCAGCGCGACGCCGAGGAGGACGAGCGCGAGGCCGGCCCACGAGAGGGGCAGCACCGAGAACCCGAACAGCGCGGTCAGGAGGCACACCGCGCCGAGCGCGCCCGGCAGCACGATGCCCGGGTGGAAGATCTCGTAGCCAATCCCCGCGAGCCCGGCGAGGAAGAGCAGCGAGACGATGTTCGGGTTGATCAGGGTCGAGAGGAAGCGCGTCAGGAAGCCGGGATGCGTGTCGACGATCTCGGCGCCTGCGAGGTGGAGCGTGAAGCTGCGGTCCGGCCCGATCGTGCGGACGCCGTCGGCGCCGCGGAGGAGCGCGGGCAGGGACGGCGCGAGGCGGTCGATCACGTTCATGCGGAGCGCCTCGGTCTCGGTCAGGTTCGACGCCTTGCGCACGGCGAGGTCGGCCCACGCCGCGTTCCGGCCGTGGCTGCGCGCGAGCGAGCGGAGCGACGCCGCCGCGTCGTTCACCACCTTGCGCCGCAGGTCGGAGCCGATGTTCGCGCCGGTGCCGCTGATCGGCGTCGACGAGCCGATGTTCGTCCCCGGCGCCATCGCGAGCAGGTCGGCCGCCTGGGCGATCCACACGCCGGCCGAGGCGGCGCGCGCCCCGCTCGGCGAGACGTACACGACGACAGGGATCCGCAGCGAGAGCTCCTTCTGCACGATCTTGCGCATCGAGTCCTCGAGCCCGCCCGGCGTGTCGAGGACGATCACCGCCGCGGCGAAGCCGCGCTCCTGCGCCCGGTCGAGCTGCCCGTTCAGCCAGTCCTGGGTGACGGGGTTGACGTCGGTCGCGTAGTGGATCGCGAGCACGCGCGGCGCTGCGGCGTGGGCCGGAGCGGCGCCCGCGGCCGCGAGAAGCGCGAGCAGAAGCCACCTCTTCACGCCTGTAAGGATTGTATTCGGAGAGGGTCTTCGACCTTGAAGGCGAAGCGGGACTGCGGCACGGTTCCGACCACGGCCTCCGCCATGAAGAGAGCTCTCCTCGCCGCCAGCGCCGCCCTGCTCGTCGCCGCTCCCGCCAGGGCCGCGGACGTCCGGATGGTGTGGCGCGACGTGCCGCTCGGCGGGCGCGCGCTGCAGTCGGCCGCCGCCCCGATCAGGTTCGACATGCTCGCGCTCCACTGGCAGGGCGCCGGCGCCGTCGCCTACCGCACGCGCGGCGTCGGCGGCCGGTGGGGCCCCTGGCGGCCGGCCGACGACGACCTGCCGCGCACGTCCCCGCCCTGGCGGTTCGGGGACCTCGCGTGGACCGGCGCCTCCGACCGCGTCCAGTTCCGCGCCGCGGCCGGCGTGACGCGCCTGCGCGCGTACTACGTCTGGTCGGGTCCCTCGCGCGTGCGCACGCGCACGCTGTCGGTCGCCGGGTCGCCGCCGATCGTGCCGCGCCAGAGCTGGGAGGCGGACGAGAAGATCGTGCGCGCGCACCCGCTCTACGCGCCCGCGCTCAAGCTCGCGATCGTGCACCACACCGCCGGGACGAACGACTACACGCCGGCCGAGGCCGCGGCGATCGTGCGCGGCATCGAGCTCTACCACGTGAAGGGGAACGGCTGGAACGACATCGGCTACAACTTCCTCGTCGACCGCTACGGCAAGGTGTACGAGGGCCGGGCGGGAGGCACGGAGCGCAACGTCGTCGGCGCGCATGCGCTCGGGTTCAACAACGGCACCGTCGGCGTCGCGCTGATCGGCAACTTCGCCGCGGCGAAGCCGCCGCCGGCGATGGAGAAGGCGCTCGTCTCCCTGCTCGCCTGGCGGCTCGACGTCGCCCACCTCGATCCGCTCTCGACCGTCGCCTACACCTCGGGCGGGAACGGCAAGTACCGCTCCGGCAAGGTGGTGACGCTGCGGGCCATCTCCGGCCACCGCGACACCGGCCCGACCGAGTGCCCGGGGAACGCCGCCTACGCCGACCTGGGCGCGCTCGCGAGGCGCGTGTCCCGGACGGGCCTGCCGAAGCTGTACGCGCCGGTCGTGAGCGGGGCGCTCGGAGGCGACGTCCGCTTCCAGGCGCGTCTCTCCGGGCCGCGCCGCTGGACGGTCACCGTCGCCGACGCCGCCGGCCGGGTCGTCGCGCGCCGGAGCGGCGTCTCGAAGCTCGTCGACTGGACCTGGCGGTCGGCGGGCCTCGGCAAGGGGCCGTTCGCGTGGACGATCGCCGCCGGCGCCGACGTCCTGCCCGCGCGAGGGACGCTCGGCCGCAGGCTCCCGCCGCCGCCCGCGCCGCAGCCGGCGCCGGCGCCCGTTCCGCCGCCCGCCGCCGGCGGCCCGCAGCTCGTCTCCGGGCTCTCGGTCAGCCCGAGCGTGCTCACGCCCTCGACCGACGGGACCGGCCTCGTCGCCGCGGTCGACTTCACGCTCGCGCGCGAGGCCGCCGTCACCGTGCGGGTCGGCGGGCTGCAGCTCCTGAGCACGACCGCGGCCGCGGGCCGCGACCACTTCGAATGGGACCTCGGCCAGCTCGCCGACGGTCGCTACGAGCTCGTCGTGACCGCGACCGCCGGCGGGCGTACCTCGACGCAGTCGGCCGCCGTCGTCGTCGACCGCACGCTCTCCGGCCTGACCGCCTCGCCCGCGAGCTTCTCGCCGAACGCCGACGGCTCCGCCGACACGATCTCGTTCGGCTTCTCGCTCGCGCGGAGCGTCCCGGTGCAGGTCACGGTGCAGCGCGCCGGGGTCACCGTCGCGACCCTCTTCACCGGCCAGCTCGGCCCCGGCCCCCAGACGGTCGGCTGGGACGGCACCGCCGCGGGCGCGCGCCTCCCCGACGGCCAGTACACCGCCGTCGTCACCGCCACCGACCCGCTCGCGACGGTCTCGCTGCTCGTGCCGTTCGCGATCGACACCGCGCCTCCGGCGCTCGCGCTCGTCGACGGGGCCACGCTGCGGTTCTCGCTCGGCGAGCCCGCCACGGTCACGGCGCTCGTCGACGGCCAGACGGTCGTCGCGACGGCGCCCGCGGGCGTCTTCGCCGTGCCCTGGACCGGCCCGCCCGCGACCGCCTGGTCCGTGTCGGCGAAGGACGCCGCCGGGAACCCGAGCGCGACCCTCAGCGGCCCCTGACCCAGCGCTCGTAGCCCCGCTCGAGCCGCTCGAGCACGTCGAGCAGCAGCTCGAGCCGGTCGGCCTCGACCGCGCCGCTCCCCGGCCACGGCGCGCGCCCGACGTTCACGCCGATCCCGAGCACGACGCGGTCGCCCGCCTCGGCGAGGATGCCGGCCACCTTGCGCCCGTCGAGGAGGACGTCGTTCGGGTCCTTCAGCGTGGCGCCCGGGCCCACCGCGCCCGCGACCGCACGGGCGGCGACCACCGTCAGCTCGGGCCAGCGCGCGGGCGGGGGAGGAGGGCGCAGCACGACCGAGAAGGTCAGCCCGCTCCCGGGCTCGTCGAGCCAGACGCGTCCGAGGCGGCCGCGGCCGGCCGTCTGGTGCTCCGCGAGCGCGACGGCGCCGTGCGGCGCGTCGGCGGGCGGAAGGAGCTGCGTCGAGGCGGTCTCGCGCTCGTAGTAGTACGGGCGGCCGAAGCCGCCGCGCAGGCGGGGCAACACGACGGCGGGCGTCAGGTCCATCCGAGCTCGTGCCACTAGAGTACGGTCGATGCGGGCGCCGTTCGGCCGGAGCGGGCTGGAGGAGATCCTTCCGCACCGCGATCCCTTCTTGCTCGTCGATGAGGTGCTCGAGCTCGTTCCCGGCGAACGCGTGGTCGCGCGCCGCACCGTCACCGAGGACGACTGCGCCGGGCACTTCCCCGGGAACCCGATCATGCCCGGCGTGAAGATGGTCGAGGCGCTCGCGCAGTGCGGCGCGGTCGCCGTCCTCTCGCAACCCGAGAACCGCGGCAAGCTCGCGCTCTTCGCCGGCATCGACGACGTACGCTTCAGGCGGATCGTGCGGCCGGGCGAGGTGCTCGACCTCCGCTGCGAGGTCGAGGCCGTGCGCGGCCCGGTCGGGCGCGGCAGGGTTCGCGCCTCGGTCGGGGGCGAGCTGGCCGTGCGCGGGACGCTGACGTTCGCGGTGGAGCGATGAGGGCGCGGGCCAGCGGGCCGGCGGTCTCGATCACCGGGCTCGGGTGCCACGTCCCCGAGCGCGTGCTGACGAACGACGAGCTCGCCACGATCGTGGACACGTCGGACGAGTGGATCTCGGCGCGCACCGGGATCAGGGAGCGGCGGATCGCGGCGGAGCACGAGGCGATGTCCGACCTCGCGCTGCCCGCCGCGCGGGCGGCGCTCGAGCAGGCGGGCGTCCGCGCGGCGGACGTCGACGTCGTGATCGTCGCGACCGTCACGCCCGACATGGCGTTCCCGGCGACGGCGGCGCTGCTCGCGGACGAGCTCGGCAGCTCCGACGCCGCCGCCTACGACCTCTCGGCCGGCTGCACCGGCTTCATGTACGCCCTCGCCCAGGGCTACGGCGTCCTCGCCGCCGGCCTCGCGCGCTGCGCGCTCGTCGTCGGCGGCGACGTCCTCTCGCGCATCCTCGACTGGACCGACCGCTCCACGCTCGTGCTCTTCGGGGACGGCGCGGGGGCGGTCGTCCTCGAGCGGGTCGCCCGCGGCGGCTTCCTCGGCTTCGAGCTCGGCGCCGACGGGGGCGGCGGCAAGGAGCTGCTCCTGCCCGGCAGCGGCTCGCGCGTGTTCGAGAACGGGAACCGGCACCTGGTCATGAACGGGCGCGAGGTGTTCAAGTTCGCGACGCGCGTGATGGTGAGCTCCGCGGAGGCCGTGCTCGAGGAGTGCGGCAGGGAGGTCGCCGACGTCGACGTCTACGTTCCCCACCAGGCCAACGTCCGGATCATCGATCACGCTGCGAGGAAGCTCGGCATCGAGAGGGAAAAGGTGGTGGTGAACGTGGACCGGTACGGCAACACCTCCTCGGGCTCGATCCCGCTCGCCCTCGCCGACGCCGCGCGCGACGGAAGGCTCGAGCCGGGAAAGCTCGTCCTCATGACGGGGATGGGCGCCGGCCTGACCTGGGGCTCCGCGCTGATCGAGTGGACGGCGCCCGGCGAGCGAGCCGCCGGGTGACGGGCGGGCCGGTCGGCGGGCGCGCGGATCCGCTAGGCGCGCGGGCGCGTGTCTGGTTGGATACGGTCACGATGACGACGGCGGGCAGCCTCCCGCGCGGCGCGGTGAGCACGTGAACCGCGGCAAGATCGCGTTCATGTTCCCGGGTCAGGGCTCCTTCGACCCGGGCATGGGGCGCGAGATCGCGGAGGCGGAGCCGGAGGCGATGGCCGTGTTCAACGCGGGCAGCCGGGCGTCCGGGCTCGACCTGCGGCGCCTCTGCTTCTCGGGCACGAGCGAGGAGCTCGTCGAGACGGAGGTGCAGCAGCCGGCTCTCGTCGCGACGAGCCTCGCGATCAACGCCGCCCTGCGGGCGCGCGGGGTCAAACCCGACTACGTCGTCGGCCACTCGGTCGGGGAGTTCTCGGCGCTCGGGGCCGCCGGATCGATCGGGATCTCAGAGGCGATCGCGCTCGTGCGCGAGCGCGGGCTCGCGATGGCGGCGGCCGCGAAGGAGCGGCCCGGGTCGATGGCGGCGATCCTCGGGCTCGCCGACGAGGTCGTGGAGTCGCTCTGCCGGAAGATCCACAACGTGTGGCCCGCGAACTACAACTGCCCGGGCCAGCTCGTCGTGTCCGGCCAGACGAGCGCGGTGGACGAGTGCTGCTCGGAGGCGCAGCGCGAGGGCGCCAGGCGCGCGATCCGGCTGCGCGTCTCGGGGGCGTTCCACTCGCCGCTCGTCGAGATCGCCGCGGAGCGGCTGCGTCCCGCGATCGACAAGATCGAGTTCAAGATGCCGAGCGCCCAGTTCATGTCGACCGTGACCGCGAAGCTCGAGGAGGCGCAGCGCTACAAGTCGCTGCTCGTCGAGCAGCTGACCGCGCCGGTGAGGTTCACGCAGGCCGCGCGCGAGCTGATCGCGAGCGGCGTGGACACGTTCGTCGAGGTCGGTCCGGGGAACGTCCTGAGCGGTTTACTGAAGCGCATCGACAGCTCCGTGCGCGCGTTCCCGGTCAACGACCTCCGGTCGCTGAACGACGCCGCGCAAGAGCTTGGCTGACGCGTTCTGCTCGCTGGCGGGCAGGACGGCGCTCGTCACCGGCGGCTCGCGCGGGATCGGGGCGGCGATCGTCCGCGAGCTCGCCGCCGCGGGCGCGGCGGTCGTGCTCGGCTACCGGAGCGGCGAGGAGGAGGCGGAGGCGCTCGCGGCGGAGACGGGCGCGCGGGCGCTCCGGGCCGACGTCTCGTCGCCGGAGGAGGCGGCGCGCCTCGTCGAGGACGCCGGCGCCGTCGACGTGCTCGTGAACAACGCCGGGCTGACGCGCGACGGCCTGCTCGCCCGGATGCCCGACGCCGACTGGCGGGAGGTGCTCGAGACGAACCTGAGCTCGGTCTTCTACACCTGCCGCGCGGTCGCGCGGCCGATGATGAAGCGGCGCTCGGGGGCGATCGTGAACGTCAGCTCGATCGTCGGGCTGCACGGGAACTTCGGCCAGACGAACTACGCGGCGTCGAAGGCCGGGATCATCGGCTTCACGAAGTCGCTCGCCCGGGAGCTCGGGTCGCGCGGCGTGCGGGCGAATGTCGTGGCCCCGGGCTACGTCACGACGAGGCTCACCGAGGTGCTGCCGGAGGAGGCGAAGTCGCTCATGCTGGCGAACACCCCGCTCGGCCGGTTCGGGGATCCGGAGGACGTGGCGCGGGCGGTACGGTTCCTGTGCTCCGACGAGGCCTCGTTCATCACGGGCGAGGTGCTGCTCGTCGACGGCGGACTGGGGATGTAGCGAGCGTGAGCGCGAACGGACGGAGGCGGGTGGTGGTGACCGGGCTCGGGATGGTGAGCCCCCTCGGCAACGACGCCGAGACGTCGTGGCGCGCCCTGCTCGCCGGCGAGTCGGGCGTCGACGAGATCACCCTCTTCGACCACGCGGGCTACCCGGTGCACTTCGCGGCCGAGCTGAAGGACTTCGACCCGACCGTGTGGATCGACCGCAAGGCGGCGCGGCGGATGGACCGGTTCGCGCAGATGGTGCTGGCGGCGGCGCGTCAGGCCGAGGCGGACTCGGGGCTCGACGTCTCCGCCGACCCCGAGCGGATCGGCGCCTCGATCGCGACCGGGATCGGCGGCCTGCGCTCGTTCCAGGACTGCTACGACGTGCTCAAGGAGCGCGGTCCGGACCGCGTCAACCCGTTCTCGATCCCGTGCATCATCCCGAACATGGGCGCCGGCTGGGTCTCGATCGAGCTCGGCACGAAGGGCCCCCTGATGAGCGAGTGCACCGCGTGCGCGGCGTCGAACATGGCGATCGGCGACGCGCTGGACGAGATCCGGATGGGGCGGGTCGACGCGATGTTCGCCGGCGGCACGGAGGCGCCGATCACGCGCGTCGGCATCGCCGGCTTCGACGCCATGCGCGCGCTCTCGCGGCGCAACGAGGACCCGAAGCGCGCCTCGCGGCCGTTCGAGAAGGGCCGCGACGGGCTCGTCATGGGCGAGGCCGCCGGCGTGCTCGTGCTCGAGGAGCTCGAGCACGCGCGGCGCCGCGGCGCGCGCGTCTACGCCGAGCTGATCGGCTACGGGATGTCGGCCGACGCCGCGCACATGACCGAGCCCGACCCGACGGGCGCGAGCCCGGCGCGCTCGATGAAGATGGCGATCGAGGACGCGGGCGTCGCGCCCGAGGAGATCGGCTACGTCAACGCCCACGCGACCTCGACGCCGCTCGGCGACACGGCGGAGACCCGCGTGCTCAAGATCGCGCTCGGCGAGGAGCACGCGCGCCGCACGCCCGTCTCCTCGACGAAGGGCGCGACCGGCCACACGTTCGGCGCCGCCGGCGCGATCGAGGCGATCTTCACGACGCTCGCGCTGCGCGACCGTACCGTGCCGCCCACGATCAACTACGAGGAGCCCGACCCCGAGTGCGACCTCGACTACGTCCCGAACGCCGCGCGCGAGGTGCCGGACCTCGAGGTGGCAGCGTCGAACTCGTTCGGGTTCGGGGGGCACAACGCCACCATCGTCCTGCGCCGCTGGGGCGACGAGTGACGCGCTGGGCCACGTTCGACTGCTACGGGACGCTGATCGACTGGAACGCGGGCATCCGCGCCGAGCTCGCGCGCGTCTTCGGGGAGGAGCGCGCCGACGAGCTGCTCGCGCGCTACCACGAGCTCGAGCCGGAGCTCGAGGCCGACGGCTCCCGCTCCTACCGCGAGGTGATGACCGAGGCCATGCGCCGCCTCGGCGCCCCGGAGGCCGAGGCGGCGGGGCTCGCCGGGTCGCTGCCGCGCTGGCAGCCGTTCCCCGAGGTGCGGGCCGCGCTGGAGGAGGCCCGCCGGCGCGGCTGGAGGCTCGCCGTCCTCTCGAACTCCGACCCCGACCTGATCGCCGCCTCGAAGGAGCGGATCGGGGTGCCGTTCGAGGAGACCGTGGTCGCGAGCGAGATCGGCTCCTACAAGCCCGCTCCCGGGCACTGGCGCGTCTTCGCGAAGCGGACCGGCGCCGACCCCGCCCGCCACGTCCACGTGGCCGCGAGCCTCTTCCACGACATCGCCCCCGCGAACGAGCTCGGCCTCCCCTCCGTGTGGGTGAACCGGCTCGGCGAGCGGCCGGGCCCCCGGCCGACGGTCGAGCTGCCGGACCTCGCCGGCCTCCCCGACGCGCTCGACGCCATCGTGCCCGCCCGTCGGCCCGACCACTAGGATCCCCCATGGCCATGGCCGAGACCCGGATCGACGTCACGGTCGAGCGCGTGGAGCCGACGGCGACGGAGAGGAAGCACCCGAACACCTGCCCCGGCTGCGGCTCGCACTACCGCGACGACGAGCTCGGCGCCTCCCTGTACGTCTGCGCCCAGTGCGGCCACCACTTCCCGATGCCGGCCCGCGCCCGGATCGCGTGGCTCGCCGACGCCGGCTCGTTCGTGGAGGAGGCCGCGGACGTCCGCTCGGACGACCCGCTCGCGTTCGTCGACCTGCGCCCGTACGTCGAGCGGATCAGCGAGGCCGAGCTCAACACCGGTCTCGCCGAGGCGATCGTGGTCGGGCGCGCGACGCTCGACGGTCATCCCGTCGAGCTCGCGGTGATGGACTTCGCCTTCCTCGGCGGCTCGATGGGCAGCGCGGTCGGCGAGCGCTACGTGCGGGCGTGCGAGTCGGCGATCGACCGGCGCTGCCCGCTGATCTCGGTGTCGGCGTCGGGCGGCGCGCGCATGCAGGAGGGCATCCTCTCGCTGATGCAGCTCCCGAAGACCGTGTGCGCGCTCGAGGACCTCCACGACGCCGGCCTGCCGATGTTCAGCATCCTCGCCGACCCGACGACGGGCGGCGTGCTCGCGAGCTTCGCCTCGCTCGGCGACGTCACCATCGCCGAGCCGACGGCGCGCATCTACTTCGCGGGCCCGCGCGTGGTGGAGCAGACGACGAAGGAGAAGCTGCCCGAGGACTTCGGGCGCGCGGAGCAGAACCTCCGCTTCGGCCACCTCGACGCCATCCTCCCCCGATCCGAGCAGCGCCTCTACCTGGCCCGGCTCCTGCGTCTCTTTGCCCGGTGAGGCCGAGCACCGGCTGCGCGAGCGGCTGAGCAGGCTCTCCTCGCTGCCGCTCCTCCGCGGCACGAAGGTGAGCGGCGAGCGGGAGCGGCTGCGCCGGCAGCTGCGCTCGCTGCGCCACGGAACCGGCGGCGACGAGGACGAGATCTGGGCGATCGTCGAGCTCGCCCGCCATCCCGACCGCCCCTACACGCTCGACTACGTCGAGCGCATGCTCGACGACTGGGTCGAGCTGCACGGCGACCGCGGGCGGGCCGACGACGGCGCGCTCGTGACCGGCCTCGGGCGGCTGGACGGGTGGACGGTGGCCCTCGTCGGCCACCAGAAGGGCCGCGACGTCCGCGAGCGCCACGGGCGCCAGTTCGGGATGGCCTACCCCGAGGGCTACGCGAAGGCGATGCGGCTGATGGATCTCGCCGACCGCTTCGGCTTCCCGCTCGTGTCGCTCGTCGACACCCCGGGGGCCTACCCGGGCGTCGCCGCCGAGCAGCACGGGCAGGGCGGCGCGATCGCGCGCTCCCAGGCCCGGATGGCGCGCCTCGCCGTCCCGAGCGTCGCCTGCGTGATCGGCGAGGGCGGCTCGGGGGGCGCGGTCGCGATCGCGCTCGCCGACCGGGTGCTGATGCAGGAGAACGCGATCTACTCGGTGATCTCGCCGGAGGGCTGCGCCGCGATCCTCTGGCGGGACGCCGGCGAGAAGAAGAAGGCGGCCGCGGCCTTCAAGCCGGACGCCGGCCACTGCCTCGAGCTCGGCGTCGTCGACGGGGTCGTCCCGGAGCCCCCCGGCGGCGCCCAGGAGAGCCCGGACGAGGCGGCCCGGCTCCTGCGCGAGGCGGTCGTCGGCGCGCTGGGCGAGCTCGAGCGGATGCCCGCGGACGAGCGGCGGCGCCGGAGGCGGCAGAAGTTCCGCGAGCTCGGCGTGGTCGCCTGAATTCACCGTTTCTGCACGGGTTCTCCACAGCATCCACAGGGTTTTCAACTGGTCCGGGCCGGCCGCGGAGACGCCGGGGCCCGCCTCGAGGCGGGCCCCGAGCGCCTACCCCCCGTCAGGTGGAGGAGCTCCACTCGAGTTTTCTCGCGCGCTCGTTGCGCTAAACCTCGGTCGCCCCTCCGACATGCCCAGCCTCGACGCCTACAAGCGCAAGCGCGACCCACGCCGGACGCCCGAGCCGTTCGGAGGCGGCCGCGGCCGGCGCGGAGCGCCCGTCTTCGTCGTCCAGCGCCACGACGCCCGCCGGCTCCACTACGACTTCCGGCTCGAGCGCGGCGGCGCGCTCGCCTCGTGGGCCGTGCCGAAGGGCGTCCCGCTCGAGCCCGGCGGCCGCTCGCTCGCCGTCCACGTCGAGGACCACCCGCTCGAGTATGCGAGCTTCGCCGGGGAGATCCCGGCCGGCCAGTACGGCGCCGGGACGGTCGAGCTCTGGGACCGCGGCACCTACGAGCTGCTCGAGGAGAAGCCGGACGGGCAGCTCACGGTGCGGCTCGCCGGCGAGCGGCTGCGGGGCGTCTGGACGCTCGTCCCCGCCCGCCTCGAGGGCAAGGAGGAGAACTGGCTCCTGGTCCGCCGCCGCGACCCGGACGCCTCCGGGGAGGCTCCGCCGCCGGCGACGTACCGGCCGATGCTCGCGACGCTCGCCGCCGAGCCGCCGCGCGGGCCCGGGTGGCGCTTCGAGGTGAAGTTCGACGGCTACCGCGCGCTCGCGTACGTGCGCGGCGGCGAGTGCGAGCTCGTCTCGCGAAACGGGAAGTCGCTCACCGAGCGCTTCGCGGCGGTCGCCCGGGCGGTGCCGCGCGCCCTCGGGACGCCCTCGGCGGTGCTCGACGGGGAGGTGTGCGCGCTCGACGAGGACGGCCGCCCGAGCTTCTCCGCGATGCAGCGCGGCGCGGGGCCGCTCGTCTACTACGTCTTCGACCTGCTGGAGGCCGACGGCGAGGCTCTCGTCGACCGGACGCTCGAGGAGCGCCGCGCGCGGCTCGAGGAGCTGCTCGACCGCCGGAGCCGGACGGTCCGCCTCTCGGAGCAGTTCGAGGACGGGGAGGCGCTCCTCCAGGCCGCGCGCTCGCAGCGGCTCGAGGGGGTGATGGCGAAGCGGCTCGGGTCGCGCTACAGCGAGGGCAGGCGCACGCGCGACTGGCTCAAGGTGAAGACGCACGGACGGCAGGAGTTCGTCGTCGCCGGCTACACCCGCGGCTCGGGGAGCCGGTCCGGGAGCCTCGGCTCGCTCGTGCTCGCGGTCGTCGACGACGGCGCGCTCTGCTACGCCGGCAACGTCGGCACCGGCTTCACCGTACGCGAGATCGAAGCGCTGCTGCGCCTGCTGCGGCCGCTCGAGCGCCCCGACCCTCCCTTCCCGGAGCGGCCGCGGATGCCGCGCGTCCGGAAGGGCGACGTCGTCTGGGTCGAGCCGGAGCTCGTCGTCGAGGTCGAGTTCGGCGAGTGGACGCGCGACGGGCGCGTCCGGCAGCCGTCGTACAAGGGCCTGCGCGACGACAAGGCCGCCGCGGAGGTGCGCGCCGAGCGGCCGCCCGAGCTCACCCTCCGCGCGGGGTCGCGAGAGCTCCGCCTCTCGAACCTCGACAAGGTCTTCTGGCCCGAGGAGGGCATCACGAAGGGCGACCTCGTCGACTACTACCGCCGGATCGCGCCGGCGCTCCTCCCGCACCTCGCGGGGCGGCCGTTCACGATGCGGCGCTACCCGGACGGCGTCGGCGGGAAGGCCTTCTTCCAGAAGGACGCGCCGTCGCACATGCCGGCGTGGATCCGGAGACACCGGGCGCTCGTCTCGGCGCGGAGCCCCTCGGGCGGCAGGAAGTGGGTCGAGTTCCCGGTCGTGAACGACGAGCTCGCGCTGCTCTGGATGGTGAACATGGGCTGCATCGACATGAACACCTGGTACTCGCGGGTCGACCGGCCCGACCGCCCCGACTTCGTGCTCTTCGACCTCGACCCGACGCCCGGCGTGCCGTGGGCGGACACGATCGAGGTCGCGCTGCTCGTCCGCGAGCTCCTCGACGGGCTCGGGCTCGCGTCGTTCCCGAAGACCTCCGGCGGCAAGGGCTTCCACGTGCTCGTCCCGCTCGACCGGCGCTCGACCTACGACGACTCGCGCGCGTTCGCGGAGCTCGTCGCCGGGGCGATCGCGCGCGCGCGGCCGGGGCTCGCGACGACCCAGTGGTCGAAGTCGCGCCGGAAGGGCGTGCTGATCGACGCGAACCAGAACGGCGAGGGGAAGACGATCGCGTCCGTCTACTCCGTGCGGCCGCGGCCGGGCGCGCCCGTGTCGACGCCGCTTCTCTGGGAGGAGGTGAGGCCCGACCTCGATCCCTCGGCGTTCACGATGGCGGCGGTGCTCGACCGGGTCGCGGCGCGCGGCGACCTCTACGAGGGCGTGCTGCGGACCCGGCAGTCGCTCCGGAAGGCGCTCGCGCGGCTCGGCGGCTGAGCGAGCAGGCGCCGCAGCAGCTCGAGCGCGCCTGCCTTGTCGAGCAGCTCGTTGAGGTTCCCGCACTTCGGGCTCTGGACGCACGACGGGCAGCCGTCGTGGCAGGGGCAGCCGGCGATCATCGCCGCCGTGTCCGCGACCCAGCCCTCGAACTCCTCGAAGCCGCGCGCCGCGATGCCGACGCCGCCGGCGTGGCCGTCGTAGACGAAGACGGTCGGCCGGCCCGTCTGGTGGTGGAGGTTCGTCGAGAGGCCGCCGATGTCCCAGCGGTCGCACATCGCCCACAGCGGGAGCATCGCGATCAGCGCGTGCTCGGCTCCGTGGAGCGTCCCGAGCAGCTCCGGCATCCGGTCGAGCCCCTCGAGCTGGTCGGGCTCCGGGGTGAACCAGATCGCCTCGGTCGCGAACGACGTCGCCGGCAGCTCGAGGGGGACGAGCTCGATCCGCTCCTGCGAGCGCACCGTCCTGCGCTCGTAGGCGACCACCTGCTCGGTCACCTCGATCTCGCCGAACGCGAGCGGGAGGCCGAGCCGCCGCTCCTCCCGCGCCGGGGCGACGATCGTCGTCTGCGTCTCCCTCTTCGCCTGCGTGTACCAGTCGGCCGCGATCGGCTCGACGACCGCGCGCCGCGCCCGCTCGTCGAGCTCGCGCACGAGGTAGGACTCGCCGAGGTGCAGGTAGACCGCGCCGGGGTGGACGGTCGAGTAGGCGCGAGAGCGCTCCGCCACGCCGAGCACGCCGCCGGTCGTCGCGTCGACGACGGTGAACGCGTCGGCGTCGGTCGAGCGGAGCGGCACCCGTGCCGAGGGGTACTCCCGCCCGGCCCAGACGATCCCGCGCGGGGTGCGCCGGAGCTCGGGGTCGGCGGCGGCGAGCTCGAGCGCGCGCGGCCCGAGCACGGCCGCGTCGCCCGGCTCGAGCGGCGCCTCGAACGCCGCCGCCCGGACGTGGCCGGCGAGGACGCGCGGGTTCTCGTGGTCGAGGATCGCGGCCTCGACGCGGCGCCCGAGCAGCTTCTCCGGCTCGCGCACGAAGTACTGGTCGAGGGCGTCCTCGGTCGCCACGAGCACGGCGACGCCGTGGCCGCGCCGGCCGGCGCGGCCCCACTGCTGGCGGAGCGAGGCGACGGTCCCCGGGAAGCCGACCGACACGACGGCGTCGAGGAGGCCGACGTCGATCCCGAGCTCGAGCGCGTTCGTCGCCGTGACGCCGAGCAGCTCGCCCTCGGCGAGCCGCCGCTCGATGCGGCGGCGCTGCTCCGCGGTGTAGCCGGCGCGGTACGGCGAGAGCCGGCCGTCGTCGCCGAGCCGCTCCGCGGTGAAGCGGTGCACGAGCTCGGCGGCCTTGCGGCTCTTCGCGAAGGTGAGCGTGCGCAGCCCCTGCTCGACCAATGCCGCCTGGAGCTTCGCCGCCTCCGCGAGCGCCGAGCCGCGCAGGCCGAGCTCGGCGTCGAGGAGGGGCGGGTTCCAGAGCAGGACCGTCCGCTCCGCCCGCGGCGCCCCGTCGTCGCCGACCACCGTCACCGGCAGCCCGAGCAGGCGCCTGCCGAGCTCGCCGGGATTCGAGATCGTCGCCGAGGCGAGCAGGAAGCGCGGCGCCGCGCCGTAGAGGGCCGCGAGCCGCCGCAGCCGGCGCAGGACGTTCGCGACGTGCGAGCCGAAGACGCCGCGGTACACGTGCGCCTCGTCGATCACGACGTAGCGGAGGTTCGCGAGCACGTCGCCCCAGCGGTCGTGGTGGGGGAGGACGCCGACGTGCACCATGTCGGGGTTCGTGAGGATCGCGTTCGCCGAGCGGCGGATCTCGCGCCGCCGCTCCGCCGGCGTGTCGCCGTCGTAGATGCCGGGGCGCAGGCCGGCGGCGCGGTAGGGGCCGAGCGCGCGGAACTGGTCCTGCGCGAGCGCCTTCGTCGGGTAGAGGTAGAGGGCGCGGGCGTGCGGGTCGCGCGCGAGCGCGTCGAGCACCGGGAGGTTGAACGCGAGCGTCTTCCCCGACGCGGTGCCGGTCGTGACGACCACGTGCTCGCCCCGCGCCGCGGCGTCCCACGTCTCGCGCTGGTGCGCGTAGAGGCGCTCGACCCCCGCGGCGCCGCGGACGCGCTCGTCGAGCCCGGGCGGGAGCGGCGCGGTGCGGGCGCCGCGGGCGGGCTCCTCGCCGCGGTAGGCGAGCTCCTCCGCGCCCTCGAGGAGCGCGAGCGAGCGGGCGAGCGCGTCGGCGGCGGTCGCGGCGGCCATCCGGCGATGGTACTGGCGTCCTCCGCCGCGCCCGCCCCCGCGCCCGCACCGCCCCGCTCCGGCCCCGCGCCCGGTCCGCGCCCCACCCTCCCGGGGGTGACCGCCCACGTTCAGCGTACGTCGCGGCGGGAGGGGCGTCCGTGCCGATTCGGCGCCAATCGCTCCACAGCCGTCCCGCGCGGACGGCCCCTCGGCCGGGTAGGCTGTCGGCACCGGGGTGCCGCCGCGGCGGCTGAGATCACACCCGTCGAACCTGATCCGGGTCATGCCGGCGAAGGGAGCGAGATGCACGTCCAGGTACCGCGCGCACTGACGATCGCGACCACCGACTCGGGCGGCGGCGCCGGCGTCCAGGCCGACCTGAAGGCGTTCGCCGCCGCGGGCGCGCACGGCCTCGCCGCGGTGGTCGCGCTCACGGCGCAGAACACGGTCGCCGTCACGGCCGTGCACGAGCTCCCGCCGGAGTTCGTCGTCGCGCAGCTCGATGCCGTGTTCGACGACATCGGCGTCGACGCGGCGAAGACCGGCATGCTCTTCTCGCGGCGGCTGATCGACACGGTCGCGGACTACCTCGAGCGCCGGAGGGTGCCGCTCGTCGTCGACCCCGTCATGGTCGCGAGCTCGGGCGCGCGCCTGCTCGAGCCCGACGCGGTGTCGACGCTCGTCGGCCGCCTCTTCCCGCTCGCGACGGTCGTCACGCCGAACCTCCACGAGGCGGCCGCGCTGGCCGGCCTCCCGGAGGAGACGCCGCGGCCGGCGCTCGCGGAGCGCCTCCACGAGCTCGGCGCGGCCGCCGTGATCGTCACCGGCGGCCACGGGCCGGTGGCGGCAGACCACCTCTTCGCCGGCGGCGAGCACGTCGAGATCCCGGTCCCGCGCCACGGCACCGGCGCGACGCACGGCGCCGGCTGCACCCACTCGGCCACGCTCGCAGCGCTGCTCGCGCGCGGGCTCCCGCTCCTCGACGCCGCCCGGCGCGCGGCCGAGACCGCGGCGGCCGCGGTCGCCCGGGGCCTCGCCGGGCTCGGGGCGGGCGAGGGGCCGGTCGACGCAATCGGCCTGCGGGGGGTCGTGTGAGCTCGGGCGGGTCGCTGCGGCGGCTGCGGGAGCGGCGGCCGCTCGTCCACCAGATCACGAACTACGTCGTCATGAACGAGACGGCGAACGCGACCCTCGCGCTCGGCGCGCTCCCGGTGATGGCGCACGCCCGGGAGGAGGTGGAGGAGATGGTCGCGCTCGCGGGCGCGCTCGTGCTCAACATCGGCACCCTCTCGCCGCCGTGGGTCGAGGCGATGCTCGCGGCGGGCCGCGCCGCCAACGCGCGCGGCGTCCCGGTCGTGCTCGACCCGGTCGGCGCCGGGGCGACCCGCTACCGCACGGAGACGGCGAGGCGGATCCTGGAGGAGGTCGACGTCGCCGTGCTGCGCGGGAACGCGGGCGAGGTCGCGACCCTCGTCGGCGTGGAGGCCGAGGTGCGCGGCGTCGAGTCGATCGCCGGCGGCGCCGAGCCGGCTGAGCTCGCGCGGAGAGCGGCGGGCGCGCTCGGCGTCGTCGCGGCGGTGACCGGAGCGGTCGACCACGTCTCCGACGGCGAGCGCGTGGTCGCGGTCGCGAACGGGCACCCGCTCCTCGCCGCAGTCAGCGGCACCGGCTGCATGTCGAGCGCCGTCACCGGCTGCTTCCTCGCCGTCGCCGCGACTCCGCTCGACGCGGCGGTCGAGGCGCTCGTCGCGTTCGGCGTCGCGGGCGAGGACGCCGCCCGCGACGCGAAGGGCCCGGGGAGCTTCCACGCCGCGCTCTACGACGCCCTCGCCGCGCTCGATCCCGCCACGCTCGACGCCCGTGCGAGGCTCTCGTGAGGCTGCACGCGCTCGTCGCCGACCTCGAGGGCGCACGGCGCGCGATCGCCGCCGGCGCGACGGTCGTCCAGCTCCGGGTGAAGAGCTCGACCGAGGAGATCGTCGCGGCCGGCCGGGGGTTCCGCGCGCTCGGGACGGTCTTCGTCGTGAACGACGACGTCGACGCCGCGCTCGAGCTCGGCGCCGACGGCGTCCACCTCGGGCAGTCGGACCCCGGAGCCGAGCGCGCGCGGGCGCGCGGGCTCCTGCTCGGACGCTCCGCGACGACCTTCGAGGAGGCGGTCGCGGCCGACGCCGACTACCTCGGCGTGGGGCCCGTCTGGGCGACGCCGTCGAAGGAGGACGCCGCGGCTCCCCTCGGGCTGGCCGGGCTGGAGCGGATCTGCCGCGCCGTCTCCGTCCCGGTGGTCGCGATCGGAGGGATCGACGCCTCGAACGCCGGCGACTGCATCCGCGCCGGCGCCGCGGGAGTCGCCGTCGTCAGGGCCGCCGGCGACCCGGGCCTGCGCGAGGCGGTCGATGAGGCTCTCCGAGCTCGGTGAGCTCGGCCTGCTCGCCGAGCTCGAGCGCCGCGGCCTCGTCGTCGGCGTCGAGCACGACGCCGCGCAGCTTCGGGACGGGCTCGTCGTCACGCAGGACGCGCTCGTCGAGGGGGTCCACTTCCGGCTCGACTGGATCTCGTGGCGCGAGCTCGGCTACCGCGCGGCCGCGGTCAACCTGAGCGACCTCGCCGCCTCGGGGGCGGCGCCGGAGGCGCTCGTCGTGACGCTCGCGCTCCCCGGGTCGACCGACGCCGCCGACGTGGTCGAGCTCTACGAGGGGCTCGCGGAGACCGGCGTCCCGGTCGTCGGCGGCGACACGAGCGCGGCGCCGGCCGCCGTGATCTCGGTGACGGCCCTGGGTCGCTCCGAGCGCGTGCCCGGCCGCGCCGGGGCCCGCCCGGGCGACCTGCTCGTCGTGAGCGGGCCGCTGGGCGCCGCCGGCGCCGCCTTCCGCCGCGGCGCGTACGTGCGGCCGCCGCTCCGCCTCGAGGCCGGGCGGCGTCTCGCGCGGCACGCGCACGCGCTCCTCGACGTCTCCGACGGCATCGCCGTCGACGCGGCTCACCTCGCGCGGCGGTCGGGGGTGCGCTGCGTCGTCGACCTGGACGCCGTCCCGCTCGCGGGCGGCGCGGTCCTCGACGACCTCGGCTTCGGGGAGGACTTCGAGCTCCTCGCCGCGGTCGGGGAGGCCGGCGGCCTCCCCGTCGTCGGTCGGGTCGAGGCGGGCGAGGGCGTCCTCCTCCTCCACGACGGGGCGCCGTACGACCTCCCCGGCTACGAGCACTACAGGTAGGGCGAGAACGCCGTGCGGAAGTGGCCCGCCGGGCGGGCGCCGACGAGCGTCTCCTTCGGCTCGCCGCCGGCGAACAGGATCACCGTCGGGATCGAGAGCACGTCGTAGCGCGCCGCCGTCGCCGGGTTGTCGTCGATGTTGAGCTTGACGAACTCGACCCTGTCCGTCTCGGCGGCGAGCTGCTCCAGGACGGGCGTGACGGCGCGGCACGGGCCGCACCACGGCGCCCAGAAGTCGACCACGACGGGCTTGCCGGCCTGCAGCACCTCGCGCTCGAAGCTCGCGTCCGTGACGTCGTGCACGGGCGCGCAGCCTACAGGCGCCCGAGGAGCGCGCGCAGCCGGACCGCCGGCACCTTCCAGACCGCCTCGAGCACGATCGCGCGGCTCATCTTCGACCGTCCCTCCTCGCGGTCGACGAAGGCGATCGGGACCTCGACGACGCGGAACCCGGCGCGGAGGACGCGGTACGTGGTCTCGATCTGGAACGCGTACCCGCGCGAGTCGATCGCGTCGAGGTCGATCGTCTCCAGCACCCGCCGCCGGAAGCACTTGAAGCCTCCGGTGAGGTCGCGCACGCGGCTCCCGAGCACCGCCTGCGCGTAGAGGTTCCCGCCCAGCGAGATCGCGCGGCGCGCGAGGCCCCAGTTCGGGATCGACCCCCCGGGGGCGTAGCGCGAGCCGAGGACGAGGTCGGCGCCGCCCTCGGCCGCCGCGATCAGGCGCGGCACGTCCCGCGGGTCGTGCGAGAAGTCGCAGTCCATCTCGAGCACGAGCTCCGCGCCGTCCGCGAGCGCGCGCCGGAAGCCGGCGAGGTACGCGGGCCCGAGTCCCTCCTTCCGCTCGCGGTGGAGCACGTCGACGAAGCCGAGCTCGGTCGAGAGCCCGTCGGCGAGCGCGCCCGTCCCGTCCGGCGAGTTGTCGTCCACCACGAGCACGCGGTCGCCGTCGCGCAGGACGCCGCCGAGCGCGCGCAGCATCCGCTCGAGGTTCTCGCGCTCGTTGTAGGTCGGGAGGCAGACGGTCGCGCGCACCGGCCTCCGTATCATCGAGGTCGTGGGCCGTACGCTGCC
The DNA here is from genome assembly GCA_035650615.1 of Gaiellaceae bacterium. Lineage (GTDB taxonomy): Bacteria > Actinomycetota > Thermoleophilia > Gaiellales > Gaiellaceae > PALSA-600. The sequence continues at coordinate 21,736 of DASRHI010000048.1, forward strand.
GAGGAACCCCGACCTGGCGGCCCAGTTCGACCTCCTCGCCGACCTGATGGAGCTGGAGGGCGCCGACGGCTTCCGCGTCGTCGCCTACCGCCGCGCCGCGACGCGGATCCGCGAGACGGGCAGCTCGGTCGCGAAGCTCGCGCTCGAGGGAAGGGCGCGGGAGCTGCAGGGGATCGGCAAGACGATCGAGCAGAAGATCGTCGAGGCGGTCGAGGACGGCGAGATCCACGCGCTCACGAAGCGCAAGGCGGAGGTGCCGGTGGAGCTGGCCTCCTTCCTCCACCTTCCAGGGCTCGGCCCGAAGACCGCGCGCCGCATCTGGCGGGAGCTGGGCGTCTCCACGCTGGACGGGCTTCGGGCGGCGGCCGAGGCCGGGCACCTCCGCGGGCTCGCCGGGCTCGGCCCGAAGTCGGAGGAGAAGATCCTCGCCGCTCTCGCCCGGCCGCGGGCCGCGGAGGGGCCCCGGCGCGCGCTCCTCGGCGTCGTGCTGCCGCGGCTGCGCGCGATCGCCGCCGAGCTCGCCGCCCACCCCGCCGCGCGGCGGGTCTCGATCGCCGGCTCGGCCCGCCGCTACCGCGAGACGGTGCGCGACCTCGACCTGATCGCGACGGCGGCCGACGCCGGCGCCCTCCTCGACGCGTTCTGCTCCGCGCCGTGGGTGGTCGAGGTGGCGGCGAAGGGGCCGACGAAGGCGACGGTGGTCGCGCAGGACGGGCTGCGCTTCGACCTCCGCGTCGTGCCGCCGGAGTCGTACGGGAACCTGCTCCAGCACTTCACCGGCTCGAGGGACCACAACGTCGCGCTCCGCGAGGCCGCGGTGCGGCGCGGGCTCTCGGTCTCCGAGTACGGGATCGCCGAGGTCGAGACGGGGACGGTGCACGCGTTCGCCGCGGAGGAGGAGGTGTACGCGTTCCTCGGCTACGAGTGGATCCCGCCCGAGCTGCGCGAGAACTGCGGCGAGCTCGAGGCGGCGCGGAGCGGCACGCTGCCGAAGCTCGTGGAGCTCTCCGACCTGCGCGGCGACCTGCACACGCACACGACGTGGTCGGACGGCAAGAACACGCTCGAGGAGATGGTCGGCCGCGCGGTCGAGAAGGGCTACGAGTACTACGCCGTCTGCGACCACTCGCACCGGCTGCGCGGGGGCCTCCTCGAGGCGCAGTCCGCCGCGATCGACGAGCTCCAGGCGTCGGTGCCGGTGCGGATCCTGAAGGGAGTCGAGGTGAACATCCGCGCGGACGGCGGCCTCGACGTCTCCGACGAGGAGCTCGCGACGCGCGACTGGGTCGTCGCCTCGGTGCACTCGAGCTTCGACAGGAACGCGACCGAGCGCGTGCTCGCCGCGATGGAGCACCCGTACGTCGACTGCATCGGCCACCTCACCGGACGCAAGCTCGGGCGGCGCGAGCCCGCGCCCGTGGACGTCGAGCGGGTGGTCGAGAAGGCGCTCGAGACGGGCACCTTCCTCGAGATCAACTCGCAGCCCGACCGGCTCGACCTCGCCGACGTCCACGCCCGCGCCGCGCGCGAGGCGGGCCTCCTGCTCGCGATCGACTCCGACGGCCACGGGCTCGCGGCCCTCGACTACGTCGAGTTCGGCCTCGGGCAGGCGCGGCGGGCGTGGCTGACGAAGGCGGACGTGCTCAACACGCGCACCTGGCCGCAGGTCGCGAAGCTGAGGAAGCGCCGGTGAAGGCGGTCGTCTTCGACCTCTGGGACACGCTCGTCGAGTGGCCCGCGCGCGAGGCCGCGGTGCTGAAGGCGCGGATCGCCGAGCTCGTCGCGATCGAGCCGGAGGAGTTCGAGCGGCGCTGGCGCGACGGCTACCGCGCCTCGCAGACGGGCCCGCTCGCCGACGCCTACCGGGCGCTCGGCGTGCCCGAGGAGCACGTCGGCGCGCACGTCGCCGCGCGGCACGAGTTCGCGCGCGCCGCCCTGCGCCTGCGCGCGGGGGCGCACGAGGTGCTCGAGCGGCTCCGGGGCCGCGGCGTCAGGGTCGGGCTGATCACGGTCTGCTCCGAGGAGGTGCCCGCGGCGTGGCCCGAGACGGAGCTCGCCGGTCTCTTCGACGCGGAGACGTTCTCGTCGGCCTGCGGGCTGATGAAGCCGGACCCCGAGATCTACCTGACGACGACGCGTGCGCTCGGGGTCGAGCCCGCCGAGGCGCTCTTCGTCGGCGACGGCGCGAACGACGAGCTCGCCGGTGCGGCCCGCGTCGGGATGACGCCGGTGCTGTTCGCGCCGGACGGGCGCGTGCACTGGGACGGGCTCGGCGGCTGGACCGGCCTCCGGGTCGAGTCGCTCTCCGAGGTGCTCGAGCTCGTCTGAGCGTCACAGCTCGGCGAGCAGGGCCGCGAGCTCGAGCGGCGAGGCGACGACGACGTCGGCGCGCTCGCGCAGGCCGGGCGGCGCCTCGGGGGAGGCGACCGCGACCCGCACCGCCAGCTCGAGCCCGTCGAGCGCGGCGAACGCGTCGAGGTCGGTCGCGTCGTCGCCGGCGTAGAGCGCCCGCCGCAGGCCGCGCCGCTCGAGCAGGTGGGCCACGGCGGTCCCCTTCGAGCTCTCGACCGGCGGCAGCACCTCGAGCACGAGGCGGCCCCAGCGGGTGCGCAGGCCGACCGCGCGCGCGTGCGCCTCGACGCGCTCGAGCGTCCGCCGCGCCGCGGCCCGGTCCGGGGCCGTCCGGTAGTGGAAGGCCGCCGAGAGCGGCTTGGCCTCGGCGGGCCACGGCGCGGCGGCGGCGAACGACCGGATCCGCTCCGCCCACGCCTCCGCCGCGGGGTCGAGCTCGAGGCCGTGCTCCCCGGCGTAGGCGAGGGCCGGGACGCCGACGATCGCGCGCAGGTCGGCGGAGGGACGCCCGCTCACGCAGGCGACGAGCGCGTAGCGGGCCGAGAGCCGCTCGAGCTCGGCGCGGGTCGCGGGCGGCACGCGCACGCCGGCCGGGTCGGGCACGATCGGCGCGAGCGTGCCGTCGAGGTCGAAGAGGAGCGCGGCGGCGGCGGGCTCGGCGGCGAGGGCGGCCAGCGGCTCCACGTCCCGATCATTGCCTAGACTGGCTGGGTGAGCGGGTTGGAGGAGATCTGGATCCCGCTCGTCGACGAGCCGATCGGGTCGATCGTCGAGCAGCTCGAGGCCGAGGACCCCGAGATCGCGAGGCTCGTCGGGTCGCCGCGCAAGCTGCTCGCGTTCCGGACGTTCGCCTACCTCCGCGTCGGCATCCTCCTCGGCCGCCTGCTCGTCGAGCACGACGTGCCCGCCTACGACGGCACCGAGACGTGGGTCGAGGCGCTGCTGCGCGAGCCGCGGCACCGCGAGGCGGTCGCGGCCGAGATCCGCGCGGTCGCCGAGGAGGTCGGGCGCGCCGAGGAGCCGGACACGGCCCCCGTCGGCCCGGACGAGGGCGAGCGCGAGCGCTTCCGCGAGTTCGCCCGCCGGCAGCTCGGCTGAACGGTGCGCGCGCTCGCCGCCGCCGCCCTGCTCGCCGCCGCGCTGCTCGCCGCCGCGGCCGCCGCGGCGCCGGTCCCGCCGGACCGCGCCCACCCGAAGCCGCCGGCGCGCCTCTTCGACGCGCTGCCGGGCGACCGTCCTCAGCTCCTGCCGCCGCGCACAGAGCCGCTCGTGGGCGTGCCCCAGGTCGTGACGCCGCCCCTCGAGGCCGGCCCCTACGTCTTCCCCGTCTACGGGCTGACGTCGGTGGTGGCCTCGTTCGGCGACGGGCGCGCCGGCAGCGGCTTCCACCACGGCGTCGACATCCTCGGCGAGCTCGGCCAGCCGCTCGTCGCGGCCGCCGACGGGACGGTCTTCTCGGTGGGCTGGGCGCGCGGCGCCGGCAACCGGATGTGGCTGCGCGACCACCAGGGCAACGTGTTCGAGTACGCGCACCTCGCCGCGTTCTCGACGAGCGTCCGCGACGGCGCGCGCGTGAGGGCGGGCGAGGTGGTCGGCTTCATGGGCGACACGGGCGCGTCGGAGGGCGAGCGGACGCGGCTCCACTTCGAGGTGCACCCGGTGTCGCTCCTCTACCTCGGCGCCGACGGCGCCGTCGACCCGGCCGCCTACCTGAGCGGGTGGCGGAGGCTGCAGAACCTGCCGTTCCCGGTCGCGGCCGGCTGGGCGCCGAGCCCGCCGGGGGTCGCGTCGGCGCCCCAGCCGGGCGCCGTGCTGATCGGCGTCGCCGACATCGCGTCGGGGGGTCTCCGCGTCGCGCGCGGATAGGCGCGTCAGCGCCCGCTGCCGTTCGAGCTGCTCGCGCTCCGGTCCTCGTCGCCCGACGAGAGCATGTCCTTGATGAAGCGGCGGGTCTCCGGCCCCGTGATCGGGTTGAAGAGGAGGCCGAGCGCGATCCCGGCGACGAGCAGCGTCTTCGTTCGCGCCGAGTGCTCCTTCCGGCCCTGGAGCCGGTCGCTCGCGTTGCGGAGGTCCTCGATCGCCGCGCGCAGCCGGTCGCGGATGTCGTCGTCGGTCGCGACGCGGCTCGCGATCGTGACGGCGCTCTTCTCCCCCATCAGGTCCTTGTAGATCTCGCGGGCGGTCCCGAACGCTCGCATGACGTCGTCGCGCAGCTTCTCGTCTGCCATCGCCCTCTCGACGTACGGTTTGAGGTTCTCGGCAGCGTCCTGGACCTTGGTCTTCGCCTTCATCTCATGCCGATCCTTTCCGAGGGTCCTGCGGGCCAAACCGTTGCTCGTTCTGGCCTGCATCCTTGCAGGCTGCGGCGGGTCGGGGAGCGCGAACTGGCAGCGGGTCGAGGGGGACGGCTTCCGCTTCGAGGCTCCGGCCGGGTGGGCGGTGAGCGGGACGTCCGCCGCCGGCGAGGGCCCCGACCGGGTCGAGGTGAGCGTGTTCCGGCTCGTCCGGCCGTACGACCCGTCCCGGCGGGCGGCGGCGGCGCGCGAGCTCGACGGCGTCGCGGCCCGGCTGGCGCGGCAGCTCCACGGCCGCGTGAGCGCCCGGAGCTCGGTCCGCGTCGCCGGGCTCGACGGCCGCGCCTACACGGTCGACTACGAGCGCCGGGTGGAGGAGATCACGTTCCTCCTCGACGGCCGGCGCGAGTACCAGCTCCTCTGCCGCCGCGCCGAGGGCGGCGACGACGGCGCCTGCCGCCGCCTCGTCGCGAGCTTCGAGCTGGGCTGACGCGACCCCGCGCGCGCCCGGGTCCGCCTAGCCGTTGCGGGCGCGGGCGGCCTGGCGCTCGACGGCGCGCGGCGCGCTCCGGCGGCGAGCCGGGCGGCTGCCGTCGAAGGCGGCGGCGAAGACGTCCTCGATCGTGTCCGCGGGGACGAACTCGAGCGCCTCGCGGGTCTCGGGCGGAAGCTCGGCGAGCTCGGCCTCGTTCTCGCGCGGCAGGATCACGCGCTTGAGCCCTGCGCGCTGCGCGGCGAGCGACTTCTCGCGGATCCCGCCGATCGGGAGCACCTGCCCGGTGAGCGTGATCTCGCCGGTCATGCCGACGTCCTCGGCGACCGGCTCGCCGCGGACGAGCGAGGCGAGCGCCGTCGCCATCGTCACGCCGGCGGAGGGCCCGTCCTTCGGCACCGCGCCGGCCGGCACGTGGATGTGGACGTCGTGCTTGCCGAACCATTCGTCGTCGGCGCCGAGCTCGCCGGCGTGCGAGCGCACCCAGGAGAGCGCGGCGCGCGCCGACTCCTGCATCACCTCGCCGAGCTGCCCGGTGACGGTGAGGTTGCCGCTGCCCGGGTAGGCCGCGGCCTCGATGAAGAGGACGTCGCCGCCCGCCGCCGTGTAGGCGAGGCCCGTGGCGACGCCGGGGTCGGACGTCCGCTTGCGCACCTCGCCCGAGAAGCGCCGCGGCCCGAGCCACTCGCGCAGCCGCCTCTCGTCGACGCGCAGCTTCTGCGCCTTGCCCTTCGCGACCTGCGCGGCCGCCTTCCGGCAGACGTCGGCGAGCCTCCGCTCGAGGTTCCGCACGCCCGCCTCGCGCGTGTACTCGCGGACGATCGTGCGCAGCACGCGGTCGGGGAGGGTCAGCTGCGAGCGCTTCAGCCCCGCTGCCTCGAGCTGCTTCGGGAGCAGGTAGCGCTTGGCGATCCCGAGCTTCTCCGCCTCGGTGTAGCCGGAGAGCTGGATCGTGTCCATCCGGTCGAGCAGCGGCCCCGGGATCGAGTCGACCGTGTTCGCGGTGCAGATGAACAGCACCTTCGAGAGGTCGAACGGCAGGTCGAGGTAGTGGTCGCGGAACGTCCTGTTCTGCTCGGGGTCGAGCACCTCGAGCATCGCGCTCGCCGGGTCGCCCCGCCAGTCGGCGCCCATCTTGTCGATCTCGTCGATCAGGAGCACCGGGTTGAGCGACTCGGCGTCGCGGAGCGAGCGGATGATCGTGCCCGGCATCGCGCCGATGTACGTCCGCCGGTGGCCGCGGATCTCGGCCTCGTCGCGGACGCCGCCGACGGACATGCGCACGAACTTCCGGCCGAGCGCGCGCGCGATCGACTGGCCGAGCGACGTCTTGCCGACGCCGGGCGGCCCGACGAAGCAGAGGATCTGCCCCGAGACCTGGTTGCGGAGCTTCGCGACGGCGAGGTACTCGACGATCCGCTCCTTCACCTTGTCGAGGTCGAAGTGGTCGGCGTCGAGGACGGAGCGTGCGTTGTCGAGGTCGAGGTTGTCCTCGGTGAACGTCCCCCACGGGAGCGTGAGGATCCACTCGAGGTAGCTGCGGATGACGCCGTACTCGGCCGCCGCCGACGGCAGGCGCTCGAGCCGTGCCAGCTCGCGCTCGGCGGCCTTCCTCGCCTCCTCCGGCAGCTCGAGCGACTCGAGCCGCTCGCGCAGCTCCCTCGCCTCCGCCTGCTCGGGGTCGCCCTCGCCGAGCTCCTGCTGGATCGCCTTCAGCTGCTGGCGCAGGAAGTACTCGCGCTGGCCCTTCTCCATCTCCGACTGCACCTGCGACTGGATCTTCGAGCCGAGCTCGAAGACCTCGACCTCGCGGGAGAGAATCGCGGAGATCCGGCGCAGGCGCTGCTCGACGTCGGCGGTCTCGAGGATCTCCTGGCGCTCCTCGGTCGGGATCGTGCGCAGCGTCGAGGCGACGAGGTGGGCGAGCGCGCTCGGGTCGTCGACGTTCGTCGCGGCGAGCTGCAGCTCCTCGGGCAGGTAGGGCGCGAGCCCGATGATCTTCGAGAAGAGCCCCTGGACGTTCCGGGTCAGCGCCTCGACCTCGGGCGTGTCGGCGTTCTCGTCCGGCACGGCGGCCACCTCGGCGACGAGGTACGGCTCCTCGGAGATGCGGCGCTCGATCCGGATGCGGTGGAGGCCGCCGACGAGGATCCGGAGCGTCCCGTCGGGGACGCGGATCATCTTGTGGATGATCGCCACCGTCCCGACCTGGTAGACGTCGTCCCAGCCGGGCGTCTCGACCGACGCGTCCCGGGCGGTCACGAGCGCGACCAGCCGGTCGCCGGCGACGACGTCGTCGATCAGCCGGACCGACCGCTCCTGGCCGATCGCGAGCGGCGCCATCGACGCGGGGAAGACGACCGTCTCCTTGAGGGGCAGGACCGGCAGGGTCGCCGGCAGCTCCAGCTCGAGCTCGCCCGTCGGGGCCTCGTAGGCGACGTCCGTCATCCCTGCGCGACCTCGATCGTCACGCGGCCGCGGGGTGCAGGCTGCTCGACCACGGGCAGGACGATCGTCACCACGCCGTGCTCGTAGCGCGCGAGGGCGCGATCGGGGTCGACGTTCTCGGCGAGGCGGACCTGCCGGCGGAAGGGCCCGTACTCGATCTCCATCTGCTGGTAGGAGACGCAGCCGCCGACCTTCGGCCGGTGCCGCTCGCCGGAGATGACGAGGATCCGCTCGCCGACGACGAGCTCCAGCGAGTCCGGGTCGACGCCCGGCAGCTCGACGACGACCGTCAGCTCGTGCGGCTCGTCCGTGTGGAACGAGTCGACGTTCGGCCGGAACCCGCGGCGCGTGCCCGCAAAGCGGGGCACCTGCCAGAGGTCGGCGAAGAGCTCCTCGATCTCCTCGTGCAGCCTGTCGATGTCGCGTGCCACAGGTTTGAAAGGTACCGAGCCGAGTAGCCTTGCAGTCGTGGCCGCCTGGACGCGTCTCGTGCTGCGGCACCGGCGGGCCGTCCTGGTCGCCTGGGTCGCGGTCTTCCTCGCCGGCGGTCTCGCCAGCGCGAGGCTCTCGCCGCTCCTCTCGAACACCTTCCGGGTCCCCGGCACCGACTCCGAGCGGGTGCGGGCGGCGCTCCAGGAGCGCTTCGGCGACCGCCCCGACGGCTCGTTCACCGTCGTGTTCGAGCTCTCGCACCCCTCGACGGCGGCCGACGTCGCGCGGCTGCAGCGCGTCGTCGACCGCGCCGCCGGCGCCGTCGAGGGCGGCCGCCCGACCGCGCTGCTCACCGCCGGCCGGAACGTCGTCTTCGGCGACGTCGTCTCGACGCTGAGCGTCGCCGACGCGAAGGGCTACACCGAGCCGCTCCTGCGCGCGCTCGGCCGCCCGCCCGGGGTGGAGCACGCCTACGTCACCGGCGCAGGCCCGATCCAGCACGACCTCGACCCGATCTTCTCCGGCGACCTGAAGAAGGGCGAGGGGATCGCGATCCCGATCGCGCTCGTGATCCTGGTCGCCGTCTTCGGCATCTCGCTCGCGGTGACGATCCCGTTCGTCTTCGCGGCGTGCACGATCACCGGCTCGCTCGGGATCCTCTACGGCGTCGCGCACCTGGCCGAGACGCCGACGTACACGACCAACCTGATCCAGCTGATCGGGCTCGGCATCGCGGTCGACTACTCGCTCCTCGTCGTCTACCGGTTCCGCGAGGAGCTCGCCCGCGGGCTCGACCGCGACGACGCCGTCGTCCGCACGATGCAGACGGCCGGGCGGGCGGTGATCTTCTCCGGCGCCGCCGTCGCGCTCGGGCTCGCCCTCCTGCTCGCGATGCCGCTGCCGTTCATGCGGATGATGGGCGTCGCCGGCTTCCTGATCCCGTGCGTGTCGATCCTCGCAGCGGCGACGCTCCAGCCCGCCCTGCTCTCCTTCTACGGCCGTCGCGGGACGGCGCGGAGGCGGATCCTCCCCGGCGAGCCGCTCGACCCCGAGCGCGGCGGGTGGGCCCGGCTCGCGCGCTCGATCATGGCGCGTCCGGCCGCCTACCTCGCCGCGGGCACGGCGCTCCTCGTCGCCGCGGCCGTGCCGGCGTTCTTCCTCGAGCTGACGCCCGGCTCGACGTTCGGGATCCCGCGCTCGCCGCAGGCGATCCGCGGCTTCGACCTCCTCCGCGACGCCGTCGGCCCGGGCGCGGTCGCGCCGGCGCAGGTCCTCGTCCACACCCGCGAGGGCTCCGTGCTCGAGCCGCGCGTGCAGGCCGCCGTGGGCCGGCTCGTCGCGTCGGCCCGCCGCGACCCGGAGGTGGCCGCGGTCTACTCCGGCAGGGCCGGCCGCTACGTCGACCCGTCGAGGCGCTACGAGCAGGTGATCCTCGCAGGCCGCCACGACTACGGCTTCCCTGAGGCGCAGTCGTTCGTGAGGCGCCTGCGCCACGAGCTGATCCCGGCGGCCGGCTTCCCGCGCGAGGCGGACGTGCGCGTCGGCGGCGCGCCGGCGCAGGGCGTCGACTTCCTCCACGAGGCCTACACCTACTTCCCGCCCCTGATCGCCGCGGTGCTGCTGCTGACGTACCTGCTGCTCCTGCGCGCGTTCCGGTCGCTGCTCCTCCCGCTCAAGGCGATCCTGCTCAACCTGCTCTCTGTCGGCGCCGCCTACGGGATGCTCGTGGTCGTCTTCAAGTGGGGCGCCGGACGCGAGCTCTTCGGCCTGTACCAGTTCGGCCAGGTCGAGGGCTGGATCCCGATCTTCCTCTTCGCCATGCTCTTCGGCCTCTCGATGGACTACGAGGTGTTCCTCGTGACGCGCATGCGCGAGACCTGGGACGGCGGCGCCGACAACGTCACGGCGGTCGCGCACGGGCTCGAGCGCACGGGGCGGATCATCACCGCCGCCGCGGTGATCATGTGCGCGGCGTTCTCGGGCTTCGTCGCGGGCCGGATCGTCGGCCTGCAGCAGTTCGGGCTCGGGCTCGCGGTCGCCGTCTTCGTCGACGCCACCGTCGTCCGGTCGCTCCTCGTCCCGAGCCTGATGGCGATCTTCGGCCGCTGGAACTGGTGGCTGCCGCCGCCGTTCGCCCGGATCGTGCGCGTGCAGCCGTCGGCGCTCGCGCGCCCGGGCGCGTAGCATCGGCGCCTGCATGAAGGGTCTCATCTGCGCCGGCGGGACGGCGACGCGCCTCGAGGAGCTGACGCGGGTCACGAACAAGCACCTGCTCCCGGTCGGGCGCTGGCCGATGGTCTACTACCCGCTCCAGCTCCTGCAGCGGGTCGGCGTCCGCGAGGTCCTGCTCGTGACCGGGCAGCAGCACGCCGGCGACTTCATCGACCTGCTCGGCGACGGGCGCGTGCGCTCGCGCGGCGGCGACGAGCTCCTCTTCGACCTCGACCTCACCTACAAGGTGCAGGTGGAGCCGGGCGGGATCGCGCAGGTGGTGGGCATGGCCCGCGACTTCGCCGGCGACTCGCCGCTCGTCGTCTGCCTCGGCGACAACATCTTCGAGTACGCCCAGGCCGAGGCGATCCGCGCGTGGCGCGAGGGCGCGCTCGTGTTCGTGAAGGAGGTGTCCGACCCGGAGGCGTTCGGCGTGGTCGCCTACGACGGCGACGGCCGCGTCGTCGACGTCGTCGAGAAGGCGGGCGTCGTCGACAGGCGCTACGAGCGCCCGCCCTCGAACGACGCGGTCGTCGGCCTCTACTGCTACCCGCCTGACGTCTTCGACGTGATCGGCGGGCTCGAGCCGTCGAGCCGCGGCGAGCTCGAGATCACCGACGTGAACCGCGAGTACGCGCGGCAGGGCCGTCTCGCCGTCTGCCGCGTCGAGGGCTGGTGGCACGACGGGGGCAAGCACTGGGCCGACCTCGCCGAGGTGGGCCGGCGCGTCGAGGAGACCGGGGTGAACAAGTGATCCGGCGCTTCCCGCTCGAGCGCCGCGAGGACGAGCGGGGCTGGTTCGCGGAGCTCGCCCGCGCGAGCGCGCTCCCGAAGCCGATCCGGCAGGCGAACCTCTCCTGGTCGCGCCGGGGCGTGATCCGCGGCCTCCACTACCACGAGCGGGGGCAGGACGACCTCTTCGTCTGCCTGCAGGGGACGGTGCGCGTGGTCGTGCTCGACCTCGAGACCGGCGAGCGCTACTCCGAGGACATCGGCGACGAGAACCCGGTCGCGCTCTACGTGCCGGGCCGCTGCGCGCACGGCTTCGAGGCGCTCACCGACGCGCTCTTCGCCTACCTCGTCACCGAGGAGTACGACCCCGCCGACCCGGACGAGCACGGCATCCCCTGGGACGACCCCCGCGTCGTCGACCTCTGGAGCACGCGATCGCCGCTTCTCTCGGCACGGGACCGGACGGCGGCGTCCTGATCACCGGCGGGGCCGGCCAGCTCGGCACCGCCCTCGCGCGCGTCTACCCGGGCGCCCTCGCCGTCGACCTCGACGAGTGGGACGTGCGCCTCCCCGCCCCCGAGCCGCTGACGCGCCGCCCCTTCCGGCTCGTCCTGCACGCGGCGGCGTGGACGAACGTCGACGGCGCGGAGGACGACCCGCAGGGCGCCGCCGCCGTGAACGTCGGCGGGACGCAGCACGCCGCCGCGCTCGGCGCCCCGATCGTCCACTTCTCGACCGACTACGTCTTCGACGGGCGCAAGGGGGAGCCGTACGTCGAGTCCGACCCGCCCAACCCGCTCGGCGTCTACGGCCGGACGAAGCTCCACTCCGAGGCTGCCGCGGGCGAGCGGGCGTGGGTGGTGCGGACGTCCTGGCTCTTCGGCGAGACCGGTCACAACTTCGTGCGGACGATGCTCCGGCTCGCGGGCGAGCGCGGCGAGGTCGCCGTCGTCGATGACCAGGTCGGCTGCCCGACCTACGTCGGCCACCTCGCCGGGGCGGTGCCGCGGGTGACCGAGCTGCCGCACGGCGTCTACCACGTCGCGGCGGCCGGGGAGTGCTCGTGGGCCGACTTCGCCGAGGCCGTCTTCGAGGACGCCGGCGTCCGCTGCCGCGTGCGCCGGATCTCGACCGCCGAGTACCCGACACGCGCCGTCCGGCCCGCGTACTCGGTGCTGCGCTCGGAGAAGGGCGCGCCGGAGCTGCCGCACTGGCGGGAGGGGTTGCGCGAGTGCCTGGCCGCGATGAGCCGTTAGCGTTCCGGGCCGATGCGGATCCTCGTCACCGGCGGCGCCGGCTTCATCGGCTCGCACTTCGTCCGGCGCATGGCCGCCGCCGGCGCCGACGTCGTCGTGCTCGACAAGCTCACGTACGCCGGCAACCTCGCGAACCTGCAGGGGGTCGAGCACGACTTCCGCCACGGCGACGTCGCCGACCCCACCACCGTCGCGGCCGCGGCCCGCGGCTGCGACGCGATCGTCAACTTCGCCGCCGAGACCCACGTCGACCGCTCGATCCTCCAGGGCGCCGACTTCCTGCGCACGAACGTGGTCGGCGTCCACGTGCTGCTCGAGGAGGCGCGCGCGTCGGAGCTCCGGCTCGTCCACGTCTCGACCGACGAGGTCTACGGCGACCTCCCGCCGGGCCGCTCGTCGAGGGAGGACGACGCGCTGCGCCCGTCGAGCCCGTACTCGGCCGCGAAGGCGGCCGGCGACCTGCTCGTGCTCGCGCACGTCCGCACCTACGGCGTCGACGCGCTCGTCACGCGCGGGTCGAACACCTACGGCCCGTACCAGTACCCGGAGAAGCTCCTTCCGCTCTTCGTGACGAACGCCCTCGACGGCCGGCCGCTGCCTCTCTACGGCGACGGCCGCCAGGTGCGCGACTGGCTCCACGTCGACGACCACTGCGCCGCGATCGAGCTCGCCCTCCGAGAGGGCGCCGCGGGCGAGGTCTACAACGTCGGCGGCGGCGAGGAGGTCGAGAACGTCGAGATCACCCGCCGGGTGCTCGAGCTGACGGGCGCGGACGAGTCGCTCGTGCGTCAGGTGGAGGACCGACCCGGCCACGACCGCCGCTACTCGCTCGCGACCGGCAAGCTCGAGGCGCTCGGCTGGCGCCGGAGCCGGACGCTCGCGGACGGGCTGCCGGAGACGGTCGAGTGGTACCGCGAGAACCGGCACTGGTGGGAGGCGATCAAGCAGTCGGAGGAGTTCCGCTCCTACTACGAGCGGCAGTACGGCGGCCGGCTCGAGGAGTAGGTGCCGCAGGGGCGGTTGCTACCGTGGGCCGGTGCTCCGGCGCGCCCCGGCCACGATCGCGCTCGCGCTGCTCGGATTCGCAGGACTGGCCTCGGCGACGCTCGCCGCCGATCCGGTCACGACGGCGCAGACGACCGCCTCGGGCCTCCCGCCGCCGGCGCCCACGACCGCGCCGGCGACCGCTCCGGCCGTGCCGGCGGCGACCGCCGCGGCGACGACCGCCGCGGCGACGACCGCCGCGGCGACCGCGGCGTCGACAGGTGCCGCGACGGCCGCCGCCGCGCCCGCCCCGGGGGCGGCCGCGCTCGTCGTCAGCGGCCACGGCTTCGGCCACGGCATCGGCCTCTCCCAGTGGGGCGCGAACGGCTACGCGCGGCACGGCTGGGACTACCGCCGCATCCTCGCCCACTACTACCCGGGCACGTCCCTCGAGGCGCGCCCGGCGCCGACCGTCCACGTCCTCCTCGCGGACGGGCGGAAGCGCGTCACGCTCCGCTCCGACTCGCCGTGGAAGCTCACCGACGCGACCGGCGCATCGCTCGAGCTCCCGCCCGGCCCGCTGGCGGTCGGGCCCGGCCTCGCGGTCTCCGGCCGCCGGCTCGTCTCGCCGGTGACGTTCTCGCCGGGCGCGACGCCGCTCGCGTTCGGGAAGTCGTCCTACCGGGGGACGCTCCAGCTCGTCTCGAACGGCAAGCGGCTCCAGGTCGTGAACGCGCTCCCGCTCGAGTCGTACGTGCTGGGCGTCGTCGGCGGCGAGGTTCCCTCCACGTGGCCGGCGGCCGCGCTCGAGGCGCAGGCGGTCGCCGCGCGCTCCTACGCGCTCGCCGAGCTCGAGAACGTCGTCACCGCCCGCGCCTTCGACCTGTACGCGGACACGCGCAGCCAGGTCTACCTCGGCATCGCGGCCGAGTCGCCGCAGGTGACCGCCGCCGTGCGCGCGACCGCGCGCCAGGTCGTCGTGTACGCGGGCAAGGTCGCGACGACGTACTTCTCCTCGAGCTCGGGGGGGCGGACGGTCTCGGCCGAGGAGGCGTTCGGCAAGCCCGTGCCGTACCTCGTCTCGGTGCCCGACCCGTACGACACGCTCTCCCCCTACCACGACTGGGGCCCGGTCCTGCTCGACGCGCGCAAGGCCGCGAAGGCGCTCCGGGTGCCGGGCGAGCTGCTCGCGCTCGAGCCGCAGCCCGGCCCGTCCGGGCACGCCGTCCGCGTGGAGGCGGTCGGCACGCGGGGCACCGTCGAGCTCACCGGCGCGGCCGTGCGGGCCGCCCTCGGCCTGCGCTCGACCTGGTTCACGGCGGGCCGCCTCGCCCTCCAGGCGCCGTCGCAGCCGCTCGCCTACGGGGCGAGCGCGACCCTCACCGGGTCGGTCCAGGGGGTCGCCGGCGTCACGCTCGAGGGGCGCGCCGGCAAGGGCGCGTGGACGCCGGTGCTGGCGGTCTCGCCGGGCTCCGACGGGTCGTTCGCGGTGGCGGTGAACCCGACCGCGACGACCGAGTACCGGCTCGCGGCCGGCGCCGTGCACGCGGGCCTCGTGAAGGTCGCGGTCACGCCGGCCGTCTCGGCGAGCGTCGGTGCGGGCGCGGTGCAGGGGAGCGTCCGGCCGCCGCTACCCGGGGCCGCCGTCCAGCTCCAGCGCCAGGACGGCTCCGGCTGGACGACCGTCGCGACGGGGACGACCGACGTCAGCGGCGCGTTCGCCGTCGCCGCGCAGCTCTCGCCGGGCTCGTACCGCGTACGCTGCGCACCGGGACACGGGCTCTCGCCCGGGGTCTCGCCGCCGATCCAGACGTGACCAGGAAGCTCCTCTGCGTCCTCGCCGCCGCCCTCGCGGTGCCGGCGCTGGCGCTCGCCTTCGGCAACACCGAGCCGTTCGCGGCGGAGCAGTGGTACCTCGACCAGGACCGGGCGTGGAGCTTCTGGCAGGAGCAGCCGCAGCTCCGGCCGGTGAAGGTCGCCGTGATCGACTCCGGCATCGACTTCGGCCACCCCGAGTTCGCAGGACGGATCCTCGGCGGGCGCTCGTTCGTCGGCGGGACGTGGCGGCGCGACACCGACGGCCACGGCACCTTCGTCGCGGGGCTGATCGCGGCCGACCCCGGGAACGGCCAGGGGATCGCCGGGCTCGCGTTCAACGCGCAGCTCCTGATCGCGAAGGTCGTCGCCCCCGACGACTCGGGCGTCAACCTCGCCGGCGAGGTGAAGGCGATCCGGTGGGCGGTGGACGCGGGCGCGCAGGTGATCAACCTCTCGCTCGGCGGCGTCCGCGACCCGGTCGACCCGAGCCTCGACAGCTTCTCCCCCGACGAGCGCGACGCGATCGCGTACGCGGTGGCGAAGGGCGTCGTCGTGATCGCCGCCGTCGGGAACGGAACCGAGTCGCCGTCGACGCCGTGGATCTACGCCGACTACCCGGCGGCGCTCCCGCACGTCCTCGGCGTCGGCGCGCTGCGCCAGAACGGGTCGGTGCCCGCGTACTCGAACCGCGACCCGGTCTTCGTCGACGTCGCCGCGCCGGGCGACGCGATCGTCTCGACCGTGCCGCGGAACCTCGTCGACGTGACCCAGCCGAACTGCGCCGACACGCCGTACTCGACCTGCGGCCCGTCGGAGTTCCGGGACGCGATCGGCACCTCCTTCGCGGCGCCGCAGGTGGCGGCCGCGGCGGCGCTCCTCCTCGGCGCCGACCCGAGCCTCACGCCCGACCAGGTCGTCTGGCTGCTCGAGCGCTCGGCCCGCGACGTCAACCAGTCGACCGGCTGCGGCGGCTGCGCCGCCGGCCGAGACGCCCTCACCGGCTGGGGCCGCCTCGACGTCGCGGGCGCGCTCGCGCTCCTGCGGGGAGGCGAGCTGCCGAGGCCCGACCCGCTCGAGCCGAACGACGACGCCGGCGGCGCCGCCCCGGCCGTCGCGCCGCCGCGGACGATCGCCGCGTCGCTCGACGCCTGGGACGACCCGGTCGACGTCTACGCCGTCCGGCTCGTGAAGGGGCGCCGGCTCTACGCGCGCCTCTCGGCGTCCGTGCGCGGGGCGGCCGCGCTCACGCTCTGGCGGCCGGGTACGGCCCACGTCTGGGGCCCGGAGCTCCGGGTCGCCGACCGGGCCGCGTCCGGCGCGTCCGTCGGCGCGCAGGAGCGGCTCGCGTTCCTCGCGCCGGCGAGCGGGCGCTACTTCGTCGCGGTCAAGCTCTCGCACGCGCGCATGCGGATCTCGTACACGCTCGCGCTCGCGACCGCCTAGAGCAGCTCCTCCTCCGGCACCTCGCGCAGGACCCGCGCCGGGTTCCCGACCACGACCGTCCGTGGCGGCACGTCCTTCGTCACGACCGCTCCCGCGCCGACGAACGCCTCCTCGCCGATCTCGACCCCGGGGCAGAGGACGGCGCCGCCGCCGACGCGCGCCCCGCGGCGGATCGTCGGGCCCTTGATCAGCTCGTGCCGCTTCTCGGTTCGGCCCATGAAGTTGTCGTTCGTCGTGACGACGCACGGCGCGATGAAGACGTTGTCCTCGAGCGTCGAGTAGGCGGTGATGTACGCCTCGGCCTGGATCTTCGTCATGTCGCCGATCGTGGTGTCGTTCTCGACCAGCGAGCCGCGCCCGACGACGACGTCGTCGCCGATCGTCACGCGCTCGCGGATGCACGACTGGTCGCCGAGGATCACCCGCGCGCCGATCTGCGAGCCTGCGAACACGATCGCGCCGGTGGAGACGATCGTGCCGTCGCCGATCGTCGTCGGCGGCAGCGGCTCGCGCTTTGCCGTCGAGCGCGGCGACAGCGACGGCTGCTTGCCGACGACCGCGTTCTCGAGCACCTTCACGCCCTCGCCGAGCACCGTGCCGGGATAGACGATCGCGCTCGGGTGAATCTCAGCCATCGAGCGACTCCGTCAGCATCTCGAGCGCGCGCACGACGCGGGCGCCGTCACGCGCGACCTTCGCGCGGTCGCCCTCGCCGCCGACGAGCGAGAGGAAGTGCTGGCACTCGAGCCGCAGCGGCTCGGCGGTCGAGATCTTCGGGATGTAGATGTCGCCGGAGCGCGTCTGCCATTCGCCGTAGGTCTCGGCGCGCTTCCACGGCGACTTGTCGTACACCGTCACCTTGCGCTCCAGCTCCATGTCGTCGAACACCGCCATCTTGTCGCGGCCGACGACGGTCATCTTCCGCATCTTGTGCGGGTCGAGCCACGACAGGTGCATGTGCGCGATCTTGCCGCTCGGGAAGCGCAGGAAGCAGAAGACGACGTCCTCGACACCGGGCGTCAGGAAGTCGCGGCCCTGCGCGGTCGCGATCTCCGGGTCCTCGTCGAGGAGATAGAGGATGACGCTCAGGTCGTGCACGCCGAGCGACCACAGCGCGTTCTCGTTCGTGCGCACGATGCCGAGGTTCTGGCGGTTCCCGTACACGCACAGCACCTCGCCGAGCTCGCCGCTGTCGACGAGCTCCTTCAGCTTCAGCACGCCGGGGTGGTAGAGCAGCAGATGACCGGGCATCAGCACGAGGTCGCGCTGCGCGGCGAGCGCGACGAGCTCGTCCATCTCGGCGGCGCGCATCGCCGGCGGCTTCTCGACGAACACGTGCTTGCCCGCCTCGAGCGCCTGCTTGGCGAGCGCATGGTGCGTCGGCACCGGGGTGGCGACGACGACGGCGTCGAGCGTCTCGTCGCCCAGCATCTCCTCGAAGCTCGTCGTCGTGCGCGCGTTCGGGTAGCGGGCGCCGAGCGACGCGAGGCGCTCCTCGTCGAGGTCGCAGAGCCAGCGAAGCTCGGCCAGGTCGTCGAAGTTCCGGACGAGGTTCGGGCCCCAGTAGTTGAGCCCCGCGACGCCGACGGAAGCCACTAGAGCTTCCAGACCTTGCCGTCGACCTCGGCGCCCTTGGTGGCGTTGCGGAAGTCGACGATCACCTTGCCGCGCCGCACCACGTCGGCGTAGTCGATGTTCGAGTGCGCGGTGACGATCGCGACGCAGTCGTACTGCTCCGGCTCGAGCGGCACGGACGTGAGCCCGTCGAACTCCGGCACGTACGGGTCGTGGTACGAGACGTCGGCGCCCGCGGTGCGCAGCAGCTCGAGCAGCTTCTCGGCCGGGGACTCGCGGCAGTCGTCGATGTCGGCCTTGTACGCGACGCCGATCATCAGCACCTTCGAGCCGCTGAGCGGCTTCCGCGCGCCGTGGTTCAGCGCCTGCGAGATGACCGAGCGGCAGAAGTACGGCATGTTGTTGTTGATCTCGCCGGCGAGCTCGACGAATCGCGTGTTGAAGTCGAACTCACGCGCCTTCCACGCGAGGTAGTACGGGTCGAGCGGGATGCAGTGCCCGCCGAGCCCCGGGCCCGGCTGGAACGACATGAAGCCGAACGGCTTCGTCCCGGCGGCCTCGATGACCTCCCAGGTGTCGATGCCCATCCGGTCGCAGAGCTGCGCGAGCTCGTTGACGAGCGCGATGTTCACCGAGCGGAAGATGTTCTCGAGCAGCTTCGTGAGCTCGGCCGCCTCCGTGCTGGAGACCTCGTGGACGTTGTCGAGCACGGCGCGATACAGGTCGGCTGCCGCCTTCGACGACTCCGGGTTGATGCCGCCGACGACCTTGGGCGTCGTCTTGGTCGTCCAGTCGACCCGGCCGGGATCGACGCGCTCGGGCGCGTAGCCGAGGTGGAAGTCCGAACCGGCCTTCAGGCCGCTGATCTGCTCGAGGATCGGCTGCACGACCTCCCGCGTCGTGCCGGGGTACGTCGTCGACTCGAGAACGACCACGTGGCCCTTGCGGACGTACGGCGCGACGGACGTGGTGGCGCTGCGGATCTGCCCGAGGTCGGGCTCGCGCTGCCGCGTGAGCGGCGTGCCGACGGCGATCACGATCGCGTCGCAGTCCGCCGCCGCCGCGTAGTCGGTGGTCGCGCTGATGCGGCCGTCGTCGACGAGCGGCTTCAGGACCTCGGACGGGACGTCCTGGATGTGGCTCTCGCCGCGGTTGATCATGTCGACCACGTCCTGGCGGAGGTCGATCAGGACGACGGTCTTGCCGCCCTCGGCGAAGGTCTGTGCATGCGGCATGCCGACGTAGCCGGCGCCGATGAGCGCGATGTCCCTCGTCATTTCGGCGTCCAAGCGTACAGAGCGTCGGCGATGCGTCCGCTGGCGCGGCCGTCCCCGTACAGGGGCGGCGGATCCTCGGGGAACGACGCCGCTGCGAGCGCGGTAGGGACATCGCCCGGCTCGGCGAGCCGGTTCGCGCCCGCCGCGACCGTGTCGACCCACTCGGTCGACGGCCGCACGGTCACGCACGGCACGCCCAGCCAGTACGCCTCCTTCTGCAGGCCGCCGGAGTCGGTCACGACCGCTGCGGCACTGCGCACGAGCGACAGCATCTCCAGGTAGCCGAGCGGCTCGACCGCCTCGACGTTCGGCGGCAGCTCGAGCCCGAACGCGGCGAGCGCGTGCCGTGTGCGCGGATGGACCGGGAAGACGAACCGTGCGTCCGTCTCGCCGAGGGCGGCGACGATCGCGCGCAGCCGCGCGGCCTCGGTGTTCGCAGCGCGGTGGATCGTGAGCGCGACGTAGGGAAGCGCGAAGTCGAGCTCGGGCGCATGGGGTGCGAAGAGACGCGTTGCGTCCGCCATCACGTCGCCGACGACGACGCGGTCGCCGGGCACGCCCTCCTGAGCAAGCTGATCCGAGGAGCGCTCGTCCGGGCAGAAGAGCAGCGTCGACATCCGGTCGACGGCGATGCGGTTGTGCTCCTCGGGCATCGACAGGTCGAAGCTGCGCAGCCCCGCCTCGACGTGCGCGACCGGCCGGTCGCCCGCCGCGAGCGCCCCGGCGAGCGTCGAGTTGGTGTCGCCGTAGACGAGCACCCAGTCCGGCTCCTCCGCGGCGAGGGCGTCGGCGATCGGCGCCGCCATCGGCTCGGGGTCGCTCGTCCGCAGGTCGAGCGGGTACTTCGGCGGCGCGATCTCGAGCTCGTCGAAGAAGACCTGCGACATCGCCGGATCCCAGTGCTGCCCCGTGTGGAGCACCACCTCGTCGATCCCGCGTTCCCGGAGCGCGACCGAGAGCGGCGCCGACTTGATGAACTGGGGGCGGTTCCCTACGACAGAGAAGACCTTCACGGCGAGCTACGATACGCGGCGCTTTCGGGGCCGTTAGCTCAGCTGGTAGAGCAGGGGACTCTTAATCCCAAGGTCGAAGGTTCGAATCCTTCACGGCCCACTGGAAGAGAGAAGGCCCGCCGGAGCGGGCCTTCGCGCTAGTAGCCGGAGCGGTAGGGCGTTCGCCACGCGTCGCGGATCAGGTCGGCCGCGGCTTCGACGATCCCGTCCTCCGAGCGGGGCTGCGGCGGGCCAAGCCGCTTCGCCGCCAGCCGCCGCGGAGCGGTGGTGTCCCACGAGAGACGGTTCATGCCTGCACCTCCTCTGGATGCCCGGCGGGCGCGACGGCCCGCGTGATCTGGATGTCGCCGCTCACCGTCCGCGCCTTCAGGTGGACGAGCGGCCCGTCGCCGGCCGGCTCGCTGCCGGTCGGCCCGAGGTCGGAGCGGGCGTCGCCGCTGACGGTCGAGCAGTCGAGATAGACCTGTGAGCCGCGGCGGACGCCGACGGTGACGTCGCCCGACGCGGAGTTGACGACGATCTCGCCCTGGGTGACGACGTCCACCGAGACGTCGCCGCTGGCGGTGTTCGCCTTCACGTCGTCGTGCGCCGCTTCGACGGAGATGTCGCCGCTCGCGGTGTTGGCGTGGAACGAGCCGCCGACGTCGCGGAGCTCGATGTCGCCCGACGCGGTGTTGATCGAGGCGCGTCCGCCGACGTGCCCTGCGCGGAGGTCGCCGCTCGCGCCCTTGAACGCGAGGTCGCCGTCGACGTTCTGCAGCCGGGCGTCGCCCGAGGCGGTCGCGATGTCGGCCTCGGCGAGGTCGATCGCGACCACGATGTCAGCCGACTTCGTGCGCGCCCGCAGCGACGAGTGGTCGGCACAGCGGACGCGGCAGATGATCCCGCGGCCGCCGAAGAAGTTCGCGAGGTTGAAGCCGCGCTGCTTGCCCGGGACGTCGATGATCAGGTCGCGGCCGCGCAGCTCCACGCGCGCCGAGTCGATCAACTCCTGCGCCTCGGCGTCGTGCGCTTCGAGCGATACCTCGGCGGTGTCGTTGTCGCTGCGCTCGAGCCGGATGTCGCCGCTCGAGAGCTGCACGTCCACGTTGACGGGGCCGCTCACGTCGAAGGTCTTGTTCATTCGCGTTCCTCCTAGCTCTGGGCGTAGCCCGTCAGACGCTTGCCGGTTACCTGCGCGGGCCGTGACTCGGTGGCCCGCGCGATCGCCCGGATCAGCCAGGCGTTGGTCGAGATGCCCTCCCGCTCGGCCGCGCGCTCGACGGAGCCCTTGAGCGAGTCGGGGAGGCGGAGGGTGATGCGGGCCGACAGCTCCTCGCCCGGGCCCGAGGCGGACTCGGCGGGTGCGTCGTCGACCCAGACGAGCTCCGGCTCCTGGCCGGCGAGGCGGACCTCGACGTGCCCGGACGGGAGCTTGGACGAGAGCTCGAGGGCGGCCTGCCCGAGGAGGTCGAGCACCTTGAGGCGGAGGCTCGAGCCGAGTGCGTCGCCGAGCCGCCGCGCGATCTGCGCGGAGCGGTCGTCGCCGAGCTCGGCGATCCCCTGCAGGTCTTCCCTGAGCCCTTCCAGCACGATTGTCAGATTCATCGTGACATCACTATGACATCACTACCGATGTCTGTCAAGCGTCAAACGTGCATCGCAGGAAATCCCTGCAAACAAAAGGGGCGGCGGCTCCGAAGAGCCGCCGCCCGAGGTGTACGCGTATCCCCGGCGGCCTAGTAGCCGGGCGGGGGACCCTCGTCGACGTAGGTCGTCCGCCGGCGGGCGCCACCGACGCCGCCCCAGCTCGACCAGAACATCAGCGAGAGCAGCAGGCCGACGATCCCCACGACCATGAGGATGACGCCGATCGTGTGGATGCTGACCCCGGAGACGGTGGTGTTCACCGCCCAGGTCAGGATCGCTCCTGCGGCAATGAGGATAAGGCTGACTCCGATACCCATCGTTCTCCTGAACCTCCTTAGTGATGCGTCCCCGACGTACTGGAGTGCGCAGGTACAACGAGATTCCGGCGGGATCGGGTACGGCCCGAGGGCCTCCTGTTTTTGAACTAGTCTTGGCTGTCGGTGCGCAGGGGTGCGGTCATTCAGCTCGCGGTGTTCGCGATCATCGCGGCGGCCATCTGCACCGTCGTCGCGCTTGCGATCCCGTGGCTCCCGATGTCGGCGAGCAAGGAAGCGACGCGGATCCACTTCGTCTACTGGTTCACGACCGTCATCGCGATCGGCGTCTTCTCGGTGGTTGCGTCGGCGATCGCGTACTCGGTCTGGAAGTTCCGCGCGCGCCCCGACGACGACTCCGACGGGCCGCCGATCCATGGGCACACGAAGCTCGAGATCTGGTGGACGGCGATCCCGGCGGTGCTCGTCACCGCGATCTCGATCGTCAGCGCGATCGTCCTGGCGCAGAACTCGCACGCCGGCTCGAACCCGCTGAAGGTCGGCGTGCTCGCGCGACAGTTCGCATGGGAGTTCACGTACCCGAACGGCCAGAAGCTCGGCTACCTCGAGATCCCGATCAACCGTCACGTGCAGCTCGACATCACCTCGACGGACGTCATCCACTCGTTCTGGGTGCCGCAGTTCTCGCAGAAGCAGGACGCCGTCCCGGGCGCGCACAACAAGATCGTCATCACGCCGACGAGGCTGGGGACGTACCCGGTCATCTGCACCGAGCTGTGCGGTCTCGGCCACTCGCTGATGCGGAGCTACGCGAAGGTCGTGTCGCCCACCGAGTTCGCGTCGTTCATGAAGAACGCCGGCAAGCCGGTGAAGCAGTCACCGGGCGAGGCGGCGTTCGACCACTTCGGTTGTAACAGCTGCCACACGCTGTCCGCGGCGAACGCGACCGGGACGATCGGGCCCGACCTCGACAAGCTCAAGCAGTACGCGGCGCAGGCGCATCGCGGCACACTCGAGGCGTTCATCAAGGAATCGATCGTCAACCCGGGCGTGTACATCCAGCCCGGCTACCAGGACCAGATGCCGCATACGTTCGGACAGCAGATCCCGGCGAGCCAGCTGACGCAACTCGTGCAGTATCTGGCGCAGAATGCGAAGTGACGCGTGACGACCACCGCTCATAACGTCGCCCACGAGCACGACCACCGCCCCACGCCGCCGGTGACGGGCTTCCGGCGCTTGACCGCGCCCGGCTGGCTCCGCGTGCTGTGGGTGACGCCGATCTTCTTCGGCATCGGCATCGCCATCCCGGTGCTGCTGCGCTGGGGCGTCAGCTGGAACCCGATCTGGAAGGGCACCGTCATCACGACGGTCGAGCTCGTCACGACGCCGCTCGGCTTCCTCGTCGGCATCGGCGGGTTCGACTACTGGGCGCACTACGCGTCCGGTCGCGCGACGCGTCCCGAGGACCACTCGGGTCACGGCGCAAAGTCGTGGCGCGACTACTTCCGCGTGAACACCGACCACAAGGTGATCGGCGTCCAGTACGTCGTCACAACGATCATCTTCTTCTGCATCGGCGGCCTGATGGCGATGCTCTTCCGCGCGGAGCTCGCGCGGCCGGGCGACCAGTTCTTCAACCCGCAGACGTTCAACGTGCTGGTCTCGGAGCACGCGGCGCTGATGATCTTCCTGTTCATCATCCCGGCGTTCGCGGGGCTCGGGAACTACGTCATCCCGCTGATGCTCGGCGCAGCCGACATGGCGTTCCCGCGCCTGAACGCGCTGTCGTTCTGGCTGCTGCCGATCGCCGGCACGATGATCGTCGCCGGCATGGTCGTTCCCGGCGGCGGGCCGTCGGCGGGGTGGACGTGCTACGCGCCGCTCTGCTCGCATCAGCCGTTCGGCCAGGTGTTCTTCAACATGGGCGTGCAGTGGGCGGGCGCGAGCTCGATCATGACCGCGCTCAACTTCCTGGTCACGATCATCACCATGCGTGCGCCGGGCATGACGTTCTGGCGCATGCCGCTGCTCGTGTGGGCGAACTTCACCACGTCGCTCCTCGTCGTCATCGCGACGCCGTTCATCGCCGGCTCGCAGTTCTTCGTGATGTTCGACCGCGTGCTGCACACGAACTTCTTCGAGTACCAGAACGGCGGCTACGTGCTCGGGTACCAGCACATCTTCTGGTTCTACTCGCACCCGGCCGTGTACATCATGATGCTGCCCGGCTTCGGGATCATCAGCGAGGTCATCTCGGTGATGAGCCGCAAGCCGATCTTCGGTTACCGCCTGATGGCGCTCAGCCTGATGGCGATCCTCGTGCTCGGCTTCTCGGTGTGGGCGCACCACATGTTCGTCGCCGGCATGGCGGGCTGGCTGCGCGTCCCGATGATGGTGACGTCGATGGTGATCGCCGTCCCGACCGGGATCAAGATCTTCTCGTGGCTCGCGACGATGTGGGAAGGGCGAATCCATTTCACGACGCCAATGTTGTTCGCGCTCGGCTTCCTGTCGATGTTCGTGATCGGCGGGCTCTCCGGCATCTACCTCGCGTCGGTGCCGATCGACATTCACGCAAGCGACACGTACTTCATCGTCGCGCACATCCACTACGTGCTGTTCGGCGGCTCGGTGTTCACGATCTTCGCCGGCATCTACTACTGGTTCCCGAAGATGACCGGCCGCATGTACAGCGAGCGGCTCGGCAAGCTGCACTTC
>DASRHI010000049.1:0-22652 GCA_035650615.1 Gaiellaceae bacterium
AGCGCCTCCACACCGCGCTCGGAGGCGTGCCCCCAGCCGAGTATGAGGAGGTCCACTCACGACACTAGGCGTACGCCAACCCCGATAGATCGAAAAGAGGAAACCAATCAAACCAGTCTCCGCGGAACCTGGGAGGCCCCAGGCCTCGCCGCATCGGGTTTCGAGGGCCGCGGGCGGCGGAACCGGTTTTTACACAACCCTCACAGCGACTCCGTTACCGTCGGCGGCTGGCCTTCCGACCGACCGAATCACTAGGCTCTGCACGTCCTCTCGAGGAGGTTCCATGCGTTCAGCTCGTCCGTTCCGCCTTGCCCTGCTCTCGCTCGTCGTTCTGCTCGCGGTGCCCGCCGCCGCCGTGAAGGCCGCGCCGAAGATGCCGATCGGCTTCTTCGACGACCCCAGCTTCCGCTGGGCCACGGCCTCGCAGATCACGAAGAACCTCCTCTCCGCGAAGCGCGCCCACGCGTCGATCATCCACGCGCTCGCCGACTGGCGGCAGATCGCGCCCGAGCGGCCGAAGAACCCGCTGAACGGCGACGACCCCGCCTACAAGCTCACCGACCTCGACGCGCTCGTGCGCACGGCGCCGCGGTACAACATGCAGGTCTTCGTCACCATCTCGGGGACGCCGGCGTGGGCGAACGGCGGGAAGACGACGAACCATCCGCCGACGCATCTGTCCGACCTCACCGCCTTCGCGCACATGCTGGCGGCGCGCTACAACGGCCGGCATCTCGGCTTCGGCGCGGTCACCCGCTGGGCCGTCTGGAACGAGCCCAACCTCGCCCTCTTCCTCACCCCGCAGTTCGACTCCCGCGGCAGGATCGTGAGCGGCGCGACGTACGCGAAGCTCTTCATGGCCGCGTACAAGGGCATCAAGGCCGGGAACCCGCGGGCGCTCGTCGCGGCCGGCGAGACGTCGAACCGCGGGCACAACCGGCCGACCGGCGGGGTCAGCGACTCGGTCGCTCCGGCGACGTTCGCGCACGCCGTCGCCGTCGCGAACCCGAAGCTGCCGTTCGCCGCCTGGTCGACCCACCCCTACCCGAGCCAGTACCGCCTCGGCCCCACGCAGCGCGTCGCCTATCCGAACGTCGGCCTGACGAACATCTCGAAGTTCGGAGACTCCCTGCGCCAGTGGTTCCACCGGCGCGTGCCGATCTGGATCACCGAGTGGGCCGAGCAGACCTCGCCCGAGTGCAGCGTCCGCTGCGCCGAGGGCGGAGGCGTCAGTCACCATCAGCAGGCGGAGGACGTGAAGACGGCGCTCGAGCTCGCCGAGGCGAACCCGTACGTCGAGATGTTCGTGTGGTTCATCCTGCGCGACTCGACGAGCAAGACGTGGTACAGCGGGCTGCAGTCGGCCTCGGGGACGAAGAAGCCGGGGTACGCGGCGTTCGCCGCCGCCGCCAAGCGGATCGACGGGCAGACGCAGGTCGTCAACCCGCGCGCGAGCTCGTTCACGGTCAAGGTCGACGTGCCGTTCCTCGCCTACCACGACTTCTCCGGCACGCCGGTCGGCGTCACCTACCGCATCTTCCTCGGCAAGGCGGTGGCCGCGCTCGGGCAGCCGCGGTCGGTGATCGCCGCCGACCAGACCGTGAGCTTCAAGGTCCGGTTCAAGCCGGCGAAGCACAGCTACTACGTGATGACGGTCGACGTGAACGACAGGCACGGCCTGCACGCGAAGCGCACGGTCGCGCTCGTCTCGCCCTAGAGTCCCCGCGGGTGGGCCGCCTCGACGGCAAGACCGCGATCGTCACCGGCGCCTCGAGCGGGATCGGCGCCGCGACGGCGCGCGCGCTCGCGGCCGAGGGCGCGCGCGTCGTCGGCGGGGCACGGCGCGTGGAGCGGCTCGAGACCGAGGTCGCGCTCGCCCTGGACGTGCGCGACCCCGAGAGCTGCGAGCGCTTCGTCGACGCCGCGGGGCCGTGCGACGTGCTCGTGAACGCGGCCGGCCTCGCGCTCGGACGCGAGCCGTTCTGGGAGTCGAGCGAGGAGGACGAGCGGCGCGTCTTCGAGACGAACGTGAACGGGCTCGTCCGGATGACGCGGCTCGTGCTGCAGCGCTCGCTGCGCGAGCCCGGCCACGTCGTGAACATCGGGTCGGTCGCGGGCCGCTGGGCCTACCCGAACGGAGCCACGTACGTCACGTCGAAGTTCGCCGTACGCGGCTTCACGCGCGCGCTACGCGAGGACCTGCTCGGCCGCGACGTGCGCGTGACCACCGTCGACGCCGGGCTCGTCGAGACGGAGTTCTCGATCGTGCGCTTCCGCGGCGACGAGGAGAAGGCGAAGGGGGTCTACGAGGGGACGCGGCCGCTCTCCGGCGAGGACGTCGCCGACGCGATCCTGTACGCGGTCACGCGCCCGCCGCACGTGGTCGTCGACGAGGTCGTGCTGATGTCGATCGACCAGTCGAACGGCTTCCGCGTCCACCGCGCGACGGCCGGCAACTAGGCCGCCTCCCGCTTGTCCCAGTAGCGCCGCAGCCCGTCGTAGGACATGGCGACCGAGAAGACCGACGAGTAGCGGGACGCGTGCTCGCCGGCGTCGGCGTTCGCGGCGGCGACGAACTCGTCCACCGCCATGCCGCCGCGGACGCGCTCGCTCCAGAGCTCGATCCCCTCGCGCAGCCGCCGCAGGTGGCCGGCGGTGTCGTCGAAGAGCCCGAAGTGGACGAGCGCGAGCCGGTCGGGGCCGCGCCGCTCGAGCTCGTCCACCGTGCGGCGCCAGGCGTCGAGGTCGACGTCGGGCGGCGGCGAGACCGGCTGCACGTGCGTGCTCGGCGGGATCCGGACGCCGCAGGCGTCGCCCGCGAGGAGCGTCCCCTCGCGCAGGTAGGAGACGTGGTGCGAGGCGTGGCCGGGCGTCGGGAACGCGTCCCAGCCGGCGGCGTCCCCGGTCGCGACCCGGAGGTTGCGCTCGGGGACCGGCTCGGGCTCGCCCCAGAGCCGGTCGAAGGCTTCGCCGAAGAGGCGGCGCGCGGAGGCGACGAGGCGCGACGGGTCGGCGAGGTGGGGCGCGCCGAGCTCGGACACCCACACCGTCAGGTCCGGGTGCTCCGCGACGAGCGCGCCCGCGGCGCCGGCGTGGTCGAGGTGGATGTGGGAGAGCAGGAGATGGCGGAGGTCCCCGACGCGAAGCCCGTGCGCGCCGAGCCCGGCGCGGAGCGCGTCGAGCGTCGTCGCCGGCCCGCAGTCGAAGAGGCCGGGGCCGTCGGAGGTCTCGACGAGGTAGGCGGCGATCGCCTGGTCCTCGTCGAGGAAGCGCAGGTCGAGGAGGTGCGGCCCCTCCACGCTACGCGACGGGCGCGGCCGAGCGCGCGAGCGCCGCCTCGAGGTCGGCGACCAGGTCGTCGGCGGCCTCGATGCCGACCGAGAGCCGCACGAGGCTCCCCGGCGGGGCGAACGGCGCGCCCGCGGTCGAGGCGTGCGTCATCCGCGCCGGGTGCTCGATCAGGCTCTCGACGCCGCCGAGCGACTCGGCCAGCGCGAACAGCCTCGTGCGCGCGCAGAGCTCGACGGCCTCCCGCTCCGAGCCGAGCAGCACCGAGACCATCCCGCCGAAGTCCCGCATCTGCGTCCGGGCCGTCTCGTGCCCGGGGTGACCGGCGAGGCCCGGGTAGAGGACGCGCTCGACAGCCGGGTGGCCGTCGAGGAACTCGGCCACGCGCCGGGCGTTGTCGCAGTGCTGGCGCATGCGCACCGCGAGCGTCTTGATCCCGCGCAGGACGAGCCACGAGTCGAACGGGCCGGGGACCGCGCCCAGCGACTTCTGCAGGAAGCGGAGGCGCTCGGCGAGGACGGGGTCGCTCGTGGCGACGAACCCGCCCACCACGTCCGAGTGCCCGCCGAGGTACTTCGTCGTCGAGTGGACGACGAGGTCGGCGCCGAGCGCGAGCGGCTGCTGCAGGTACGGCGTCGCGAACGTGTTGTCGACCGCGAGGAGCGCGCCTGCGGCGTGCGCAGCCGCGGCGGCGCGGCGGACGTCGACGACGTTCAGGAGCGGATTCGACGGCGTCTCGACCCAGACGAGGCGCACGTCGTCGCCCAAGTGCGCGGCGAGGTTCTCGTCGAACTCCTCCGCGGGCACGTAGGTGAACCGGTAGCCCTTCGGCTCGTACACCTGCGACGTCATCCGGTAGACGCCGCCGTAGACGTCGGCGATCAGGACGACGCGCTCGCCCGGGTCGACGAGGTGCATGATCGTCGTCGTCGCCCCCAGGCCCGACGCGAACGCGATCCCGTGCTCGGCGCCCTCGAGGCTCGCGAGCGCGGTCTCGAGGGCCGTGCGCGTCGGGTTCGCGACGCGCGAGTAGTCGTAGCCCTTGTGCTTGCCCACGGCCTCCTGCACGTACGTCGAGGTCTGGTAGATCGGCGTGATCACCGCGCCGGTGGCCGGATCCGGCTCCTGGCCGGCGTGGATTGCGCGGGTCTCGAAGTCCACGGGCGGAGGTTACCGCTCGACGGCTTCGAGCCCGAGCGCGCGCGCGAGCCGCGTCGCGGCGCGTTCGAGCGGCTCGTCGAGCCGGCGGCGCACGCCGGGCTCGGGCGTGAAGCGCTTCACCTGGAGCACCCCGCGCGCTCGGTCGGCCTTCACGTCCGCGCGGCCGACGAACCGCTCGCCGAGCAGGAGCGGCAGCACGTAGTAGCCGTAGACGCGCTCGTGCGCGCGCTTGTAGACCTCGATCAGGTGGTCGAAGCCGAAGAGGCGGCGGAGGAAGGCGCGGTCCCACATGAGGTTGTCGAACGGCGACAGCAGCACCGGCGCGGCCGGGGCGCCGTCGAGCTCCGCGGCCGCGGGAACGAGCACCGGCGGGCCGCCGTCCTCCACCTCGAGCCGCCGCAGCCGTCCCTCCGCGACGAGCGCGTCGACGTGCGGCCTGACCGCACGCCCGCCCCCGGCGAAGCGGCAGTGCTCGGCGATCCCCGCCTCGGTCAGCGCGCCGCGGCCCTCCACCGCCCGGAGCGCGTACCCGCGCCGGAACGCCGCCTCCGACGGGACGGGGGCGCCGAGGAAGCGCTCCGGGATCACGCGCTCGGGCAGGTCGTAGACGCGCTGGAACCCCTGCCGTCCGGCGATCGCCACCTCGCCCGCGGCGAACAGGTGCTCGAGCGCGCGCTTCTCCGGCTTCCAGCTCCACATCGGGCCGCTCCGGCCCTCGAACGCGCGCACCGGCAGCGCGCCCTCCTCCCGGATCCGCGCGAGCACGCGCTGCTCGACGGCGCGGCCCTCGGCGGTCCGCTCGCGCCCCCACCAGTGGCGGTCGCGCAGCTCGAGCATCCGCCGCTTGAACAGCGGGTAGTCCTCGATCGCGAGCAGGCAGGCCTCATGGGCCCAGTACTCGAAGATGCGTCCCTCGCTGAGCAGGCGCGAGACCTCCGCCTCGTCGTACGCCCCGATCCGCGAGACGAGCGTGAGGCGGTGCGCGCGGTCGACCGTCGCGATCGAGTCGAGCTGCACCGCCTGCAGGCGCCGCACCTCGGTCCCGACTGCGCCCGCGCCCGCGCGCCGGAAGCGCGCCGCGTAGCCCTGGTGGGCGACGACGTAGCGGCGCAGCGCCGCGACCGACGCCCTCACGTCCTGTGCGCGAGGTACTCGAGCAGGTCGGAGCGGGTGACCACGCCCACCGGGCGGCCCTCGCGCGCGACCAGCACGGCGTTCGAGCGGTCCGTGAGCGCCGCGAAGACGGCGTCGATCGACGCGCCCTCGTCGACCGCGGCCAGCGGAGGCTGCATCGCGGCGGCGACGTCCTCGTGGAGCGCGTCCGCGTTCTTGAAGACGCGGTCGAGCAGGTTGCGGTCCTGGAGCGAGCCGATCACGTCGGCGAGCGACTCGACCGTGCCGTCGCCGGTTCCCCGGATCACCGGGAGCTGCGAGATCGAGTAGCGCTGCATCGTGTCGATCGCCTCGCCGACCTTCTGGTGCGCGGCGATCGTGACGAGCGCCGGCACCTCGCGCTCCTCGAGCCCCTTCGAGCGCAGGATCTCCGCCACCGTCGGCACCGGGGCGGCGCGCTCGAGGAACCCGTGCTCGATCATCCAGTTGTCGTCGAGGAACTTCGACAGGTACGAGCGGCCCGAGTCGGGCAGCAGCGCGAGGATCCGCGCTTCCGGCCCCAGGCGCCGGCCGACCTCGAGTGCGGCCCACACGGTCGTCCCGGACGAGCCGCCGGCGAGCAGCCCCTCCTCGCGCGCGAGGCGCCGCGCCGTCAGGAACGAGTCGCGGTCGGAGACGCGCACCCACTCGTCGACCACGCCCGCGTCCATCGTCTCCGGCCAGCTGTCCTTGCCGATGCCCTCGACGAAGTACGGGTGGACGTCGCGGGCGTCGGCGGCGGTGTAGACCGAGCCCTCGGGGTCGGCGCCAACGACGAGCACGTTCGGGGCGCGCTCCTTGAAGTACCGGCCGATGCCGCTGATCGTCCCGCCCGTCCCCACCGAGACGACGATCGCGTCGAGCTCGCCGCCGGTCTGCTCCCAGATCTCGGGCCCGGTCGTGCGGTAGTGCGCCTCCGGGTTGGCCATGTTCGAGTACTGGTCGGGCTTGAAGCCGCCGGGGATCTCCTCGGCGAGGCGCGACGAGACCGAGTAGTACGACTCCGGCGAGTCCGGCTCGACGGCCGTCGGCGTGATCACGACCTCGGCGCCGTAGGCGCGGAGCGTCGAGATCTTCTCCTGGCTCATCTTGTCGGGCATGACGAAGATGCAGCGGTAGCCCTTGATCGCGGCTGCGACCGCGAGGCCGACGCCCGTGTTGCCGGAGGTCGGCTCGACGATCGTGCCGCCGGGCTCGAGCAGGCCGTCGCGCTCGGCGGCCTCGATCATCGCGAGGCCGATCCGGTCCTTCACCGAGCCGCCCGGGTTCAGGTACTCGAGCTTCGCGAGGATCGTGCCCGGCACGTCGCGCGAGATCCGGTCGAGGCGGACGATCGGCGTCCCGCCCACGAGCTCGAGGACGCTCGGGTACTCGCGCGCCATGACGGAAGCGTAATCGGGGCGGAGCTAGCGGTCGTCGCCCGTCCACGGGAGCGTGCCGCCCGCCGGGCTCTCCGCCAGCCGGGCCGCGAGCTCGCGGGCCCGGACCACGGCGCTCACCCAGGTCTCGTTCGCCTCCTGGACCTCGGGGCGGGGGTCGGCGCGCCACCGTTCCGGCAGCGCCCGGCGCGCCGCCTCGTGGCGCCGGCGGCTCTCGAGGAAGTGGGGGAGGAGCCTGAGGTCGACCGTCATCTGCCCTCCGGTATCGGCACGGGGAGGCGAGGACCCAACGCCCGGACCGGGCCCGGCCCGGGCGGCCGTCAGGCGGGCGTCACGGTGACGGCGACCCGCTGCACCGCGTTGTTCGCGTAGCCGCCGAGGTTCCAGTGCGGCTCGGGCGGCTGCACGTTGCCGGCTGCGTCGCGGGCGCGGCAGCAGAGCACGTGCTCGCCGGGCGCCGCCTCCCACCCGAAGCGCCAGCCGCGCCAGGCCCAGCGGCCGAGGCCGGCGTGGTCGAGCCGCGCGGGCGCCCACGTCTCGTCGCCGTCGGTCGAGACGTCGACGGCCGTGACCTCCGCGAGGCCCGACCACGCCCGCCCCTCCAGCTCGCACGGGCCGGGGCGGACGAGGCGCGCACGGGTCATGAACTCCGGGATGCCGGGCGGGGCCATGAGCGCCCGCGGGAGGATGCGGGTGACGGGCTCGCCCTCGTCGTCCTCGTGCTCGCGGAGCCGGTAGCCGCGCCGCATCTGGTAGCCGTCGAAGGGCGCGCCGAGGACGGTGATCCGCGCGAGCCACTTCACGCTCGTCATCCCGTACCACCCGGGGACGACGAGGCGCAGCGGGAAGCCGTGCTGCGGCGGCAGCGGCACGCCGTTCACCTCGTAGGCGAGGAGGGCGTCGGAGCCGAGGAGCTCGGCGAGCGGGAGGCTGCGGGCGTAGTCCTGCTCCTCGCCGCCCTCGACGCCGCGGTCGAGCCCGGTGAAGACGACCTCGCTCGCCCCGTCGCGGAGGCCCGCGCGCTCGAGCAGCGGCCCGACCCGCGCCCCCCGCCAGCGCGCCGTCCCGACCGCCTCGAGGAGCCACGGCTGGCTGACGACGTGCGGGTCGAGCTGCGCGCGCCCGTTGCCGGCGCACTCCATCGTGACCGCGAGCTCGACGGCGGGCTCGGCGCGGAGCTCGGCGAGCGAGAGCGCCTGCGGCCGCTCCACGAGCCCGTCCAGCTCGAGCCGCCAGGCGCCCGCGTCGACGACCGGGACGTCGTAGTGCGTCAGCAGGTAGTGGAGGCCGACCGGGGTGATCTCCCAGCGGAGCGCCTCGAGCGGCATGCCGTGGTTGCGAGCGGCGAGCTGGAGCTCCTCGATGCTGACCGCCTCCGGCACGGTGCGAGCCTAGCCGAGCAGGCGCGCAACGCTCCGGGGTCAGACCCCGGTTCGTTGCAGGCGCGCAACGCTCCGGGGTCTGACCCCGGGTTGTTGCAGGCGCGCACGCCTCAGTGCCTGAAGTGGCGGCGCTCGGTGAAGAGCATGCACGCGCCCGCCGCCTCGACCGCCGCCACGACCTCGGCGTCGCGCTTCGAGCCGCCGGGCTGGATGATCGCGGCGACCCCGGCCTCGAGCGCGAGCTGCGGCCCGTCCGCGAAGGGGAAGAAGGCGTCGCTCGCGAGCACGGCGCCGCGGACGTCGTGGCCGTGCTCGCGCGCCTTCTCGAGCGCGATCCTGACCGCGTCGACGCGGCTCATCTGCCCGGCCCCGATGCCGATCGTCCGCCTGCCCTTCGCGATCACGATCGCGTTCGAGGAGACGTGACGGCAGACCTGCCAGGCGAAGAGCAGGTCGGCGAGCTGCTCCTCGGTCGGCGAGCCGACCGGCGTCGAGAGCGTGTCGGGCCTGCCGAACTGGGCGTCGCGCTCCTGGACGAGGAGCCCGCCGAGCACGCGCTTGTAGTCGAGCTCGCCCGGCGTGTCCGCGCGCCGCTCGCGCTCGCGCAGGATCCGCAGCGCCGGCTTCGCGCGCAGCGCCTCGAGGGCCCCCTCCTCGTACTCCGGCGCCTGGATCACCTCGACGAAGTGCTCCGCGATCCGCGCTCCGAGCGCCGCCCCCACCGGCCGGTTCAGGATCATCACGCAGCCGAACGCCGAGACCGGGTCGGCGGCGAGCGCCCGCTCGTACGCCTCCTCGATCGTGTCCGCGGTCGCGACGCCGCAGGGGTTCGCGTGCTTCACGATCACCGCGGCCGGCTCGGCGAACTGGCGGGCCACGCGGCGGGCGCCCTCGAGGTCGGCGAGGTTGTTGTACGAGAGCTCGCGCCCGCCCAGCAGGTCGACGTAGGAGAGCAGGTGGCGGCGCGCGCCGACCTCGCGGTAGTACGCCGCGCGCTGGTGCGGGTTCTCGCCGTAGGCCAGGTCCATCACCTTCTGGAAGGCGAGCGTGAGCTGCTCCGGGAACTCCTCCGTCTCGCCGAACCAGTTCGCGATCGCCGCGTCGTACGAGGCGGTCGTCGCGAACGCCTCGTTCGCGAGCGAGCGCCTCAGCTCGCGCGTGATCGACCCCTGCGTGCGCAGCTCGTCGAGCACGGGCTCGTACTGCTCCGGCCGGCACACCGCGATCACGTGCTCGAAGTTCTTCGCGGCGGCGCGCAGCATCGACGGGCCGCCCACGTCGATCATCTCGACCGCCTCCGCGTCGGGCACGCCGAGCCTCGCGACGACCGACGAGAACGGGTAGAGGTTGACGCAGACGAGGCCGATCGGCTCGATCCCCTGCTCCGCGAGCGTGGCGACGTCCTCGTCGACGTCCCGCCTGGCGAGGATGCCGGCGTGGATGCGCGGGTGGAGCGTCTTCACCCTGCCTCCCAGCATCTCCGGCGCCGAGGTCACCTCCTCCACGCGGGTGACCGCGACGCCGCACTCCTCGAGGTAGCCGGCCGTGCCGCCGGACGAGACGATCTCCCAGCCGAGCTCGGCGAGCCCGGCGGCGAAGGTGTCGACGCCGGTCTTGTCGTAGACGGAGACGAGGGCTCTCACGCGTACATCATCTCGCGCACGACGGCGGGGAGGAGGCGGTGCTCGACGGCGTGGATCCGCTCCTCGAGCGTCTCCCGCGGCTCGACCGGCACCCGCTCCTGCGCGAGCACCGGGCCCGTGTCGAGCCCCTCGTCCACGAGGTGCACGGTGACGCCGGTCGTCTCGACGCCGGCGGCGAGGGCGTCCGCGATCGCGCGGGCGCCGGGGAAGGCCGGGAGGAGCGAGGGGTGGACGTTCACGATCCGCTCCGGGAAGCGGTCGAGGAAGGGCCTCGTCAGCAGGTGCATGTAGCCCGCCGTCACGACCAGGTCGACGCCGCGCTCCTCGAGCCACGTCGCCATCACGAGGTCGCGCTCCTCGCGCGAGGCGAAGCAGTCGAGCGCGAACGTCGCGACCGGCACCCCGGCGGCGCGCGCCCGCACGAGCGCGTAGGCGTCGTCCCGGTTCGACGCCACCGCGGCCACGGGCAGGCCCTCGTCGAGGAGCGCCTGCAGGTTCGTCCCCCGGCCCGAGACGAGGACGCCGATCACGCGGCGATCCGGCCGATCGCGAGCTCGCCCGGCCGCGGCTCCGCGACGACGGCGCAGAACCCGATCCCGAGGTTGAAGACGCGGCGCAGCTCCTCCTCGGCCACGTGGCGCGCGAGCCACCGGAAGACCGGCGGCCGCTCCCACGCGTCCCAGTCGATCTCGGCGCGCAGCCCGGCCGGCAGCACGCGGCCGAGGTTCCCGGCGATGCCGCCGCCGGTGACGTGGGCGAGCGCCCGCGCCCGCCCCCGCAGCGCCCGCGCCTCCGCGAGGTAGAGCCGGGTCGGCGCGAGCAGGTCGGGGCCGTCGTAGTCCTCCTCCGCGAGCACGCTGCGGACGAGCGTGAAGCCGTTCGCGTGGAC
The DNA here is from genome assembly GCA_035650615.1 of Gaiellaceae bacterium. GTDB lineage: Bacteria > Actinomycetota > Thermoleophilia > Gaiellales > Gaiellaceae > PALSA-600. Next base: position 10,895 of record DASRHI010000049.1, read on the forward strand.
GCCGGCCGACGGGAAGCCGATCACCGCGTCGCCGGCCTCGACGGCCGACCCGTCGACCACGTCGGCCGCGGCGACGACGCCGACGCAGGTCGCGGCGAAGTCGAGCTCGCCCTCGCGGTAGACGCCGGGGAGCTCGGCGGTCTCGCCGCCGACGAGCGCCACGCCGGCCTCGCGGCAGACCTCCGCGGCGCCTTCGATCAGCTCGGCCACCGCGCCGAGCTCGATCCGGCTCGCGGCGACGTAGTCGAGCAGGATCAGCGGGTCGGCGCCGCAGGTGACGACGTCGTTGATGCAGTGCGCCGCCATGTCGGCGCCGCAGCTGCGCAGCGCGCCGCGGGGCTTCGCGACCATCGGCTTCGTGCCGATCGAGTCCGTCGACGCCGCGAGGAAGCGGCCGTCGCCGAGCGGGTGGAGCCCGGCGAACGCGCCGAAGCCCGCGGCGCCGGTCGACTCGACCGCGGCGCGCAGGCGCTCGACGACGGCCTCCGCCGTCGCGAGCGACACCCCGGCCTGCTCGTAGCTCCTCGCCCCCGTCACCCGAAGCGCTCAGCGTAGAGCTCGGGCCGGCCCTCGGGGCCGCCCGGGAGGAAGCGGACGAGCGTGTCGCCCACGTCGACCGCGTCGCCGAGCTGGTGCAGGCCGAGGATGTCGGCGAGCGCGCTCGCCTTCTCGTCGGGCCGGTCGGCCTTGAGCTGCAGCTCGTCCAGCCGGAAGGCCGGCCCGGCCGCGAGCAGGTCGTCGATCCACTCGCGCGGCGGATGCACCTCGAGCCGGTAGCCGGCGTTCGTGGAGACGAAGGTGCGGCGGCTGCCGCGCTCCTGGACCGGCAGGTTCCAGTGCGTCGCCCGCGAGAGCACCGCCTGGAAGTCGTCCTCGTCGAGGGCGAGCCCGAGGTGGTCGACGCGGGGGAGGCGCCAGTGGCCGGGCTGCACGACGACGTTGACCGCCCCCCGCTGCACCTCGGTCAGGCGCAGCCGGAAGCCCTCGCGGTCGAGCTGCTCCCAGGAGGCGCCCGCCTCGGCGCTCACGTGCTCCTCGCCGATCCGGCCGTAGCGAGCGACGAGGTCGAACCCGAGCTTCCCCACGTACCTGGCCTCGACGTCGCGGAGCTCGCTCGTGACGAGGTGGTAGTGGAAGAGGTGCACCGCCACATTCTTCCCGTCGCGAGACTGTGGGGGTGCTCGCCGCCTCGATCGCCGCCGACTGGAACCTCGAGCCGCTCCAGCTCGCGCCGACCCTGCTCGTGTCGCTCGGCTACCTGCGCCGCACGCGGACGCTCGCGCGGCGGGGGCAGCCGGTGGCCGGCTGGCGCCGGTTCCTGTTCTGGCTCGGGATCGGTCTCGTCGTCGCCGCCCTCAACTCCCCGCTCGACGCGCTCGCCGAGGAGCACTTCTTCTTCGTGCACATGACCCAGCACGTGCTGCTCGGCGACCTCGCGCCGCTCTGCTTCGTCGCGGGCCTGACCGGCCCCGTCCTGCGGCCCGTGCTCGCGCTGCGCGCCGTCGAGCGCCTCCGGTTCCTCACCCACCCGCTCGTCGCGCTCCCGCTCTGGGCCGTCGACCTCTACGTCTGGCACGTGCCCTTCCTCTACGACGCCGCGCTCCGCCACGACTCGGTCCACGCCCTCGAGCACCTGCTCTTCTTCGCCTGCGGGGGGCTGATGTGGTCGCCGGTGCTCGAGACGCTCCCGGCGCCGGCGTGGTTCGGCACCGGCTGGAAGCTCGGCTACATCGCGGCGGTGCGCATGCTCGAGACGATCCTCGGCAACGTCTTCATCTGGTCGAGCTCGGCCTTCTACTCCGTCTACCGGAACGCCGAGCCGCTGTGGGGCATCGGCGCCGTCCACGACCAGAACCTCGCCGGCGTCGTGATGATGGCCGAGGGCGGCCTCGTCACGCTCGCCGCGCTCGCCTGGCTCTTCCTGCGGCTCGCCGAGGAGGGCGAGCTGCGGCAGCGCCTCCTCGAGGAGGGCTACGACCCGGCGCAGGTGCGGCGCGCCGTCCGCTACGGCCGCGCGCACGTCTTCGGCGAAGGAACTTCGCCGGAGCCGCGGAACTCGTAACCGCTGTCACATGCTCTCGCGCGCCGGCGTCAACCACGTCGACCTCGTCGTCTCGTCGATCGAGCGCAGCCTGCCGTTCTACCGCGAGCTGCTCGCGCCGCTCGGCTACCACCGGATCACCGAGGTGGAGGGCGAGCGCGGCGAGACGATCTGGTACCTCGGCGGCCCCGACGTCTCGGTCGGCCTCCGCAAGGCGCAGGTCGAGGGCGCCCACGACCGCTACCGCGTCGGCCTGCCCCACCTCGCCTTCGAGGCCTGGTCGCGCGCGCTCGTCGACGAGCGGGCCGGCTGGCTCGTCGAGCACGGCGCGGAGATCGAGAGCGGGCCCGAGGAATACGGGTACATGCCGGGGTACTACGCCGTTTTCTTCTACGACCCGGACGGGATCAAGCTCGAGATCGTCCACATCCCAGGCCAGGCCGCCTGAGCAAAGGAGACCACCACATGGAAGAAGGCCCGACCCAGCACATGCCGCCGCCCCCCTCGTCGCCGCCGCCCGGCTACGGCAGCGGGATGATGGGCTGGCAGGGAGCCCGCGCGCCGGTGCCCGGCAACGCGGAGTGGCTGCTGTGGCTCGCCGTCGAGATCCTCTTCGCGATCATCTGGGCGGCGAGCCCGTCGGTGAACGGCGTCATCTTCATGGCGATGACCGCGATCGTGACGCTCGGCTACCTCATCTCCCGCGGCATCGCCAAGGCCGGCAAGGTGCTCGAGCAGTAGCGGTCACGCGCGAGCGGCCTCGAAGCGCAGCTTGCCCGACTCGGCCGGGAGACGGGTCGGGTAGCTGCGCGTGAGGCAGGCGCGGCAGAGGGCCGACTCCGGGCGCCGCGTCGCCGCCTGCAGCCCGTCGAGCGAGAGGTAGGCGAGCGAGGTGGCGCCGATCGCCTCGCGCACCCCCTCCACCGTGTTCCCTGCGGCGATCATCTCGTCCACGCTCGCGAGGTCGATCCCGTAGAAGCACGGCGAGACGACCGGCGGCGAGGAGATGCGCACGTGCACCTCGGCCGCCCCGGCGTCGAAGAGCATCTGGACGATCTGCCGCGTCGTCGAGCCGCGCACGATCGAGTCGTCGACGACGACGAGCCGCTTGCCCGCGACCTCGGCGAGCGGGTTGAACTTCATCCGGATCCCCTGGTCGCGCATCCCCTGCTCCGGCTGGATGAACGTGCGGTGCACGTAGCGGTTCTTGATCAGACCCTCGCTGAACGGGATCCCGGTCGCGCGCGAGAACCCGATCGCCGCCGGCGTCCCGGAGTCGGGGATCGGGAGCACGAGGTCGGCGTCGGCGGGCGCCTCCTCGGCGAGCCGCTCGCCCATCCGCACGCGCGCGCCGTGCACCTCGACGCCCGCGAGCCGGCTGTCGGGCCGCGCGAGGTAGAAGAACTCGAAGATGCAGAGGGCGCCGCGGTCGGCGGGCGGGAGCACCTGCTCCGTCCGGACGCCGGCCGCGTCCGCGACGACGAGCTCGCCCGGCCGCACCTCGCGCTCGAGCTCGGCGCCGACGAGGTCGAGCGCGCAGCTCTCCGACGCGAGCACGGGGTCGCCGTCGAGGCGGCCGAGCACGAGCGGCCGGAAGCCGTGCGGGTCGCGGAAGCCGAAGAGCGCGCCGCCGGCGAGCCCGACCACGGTGGCCGCGCCCTCGAGGCGCGCCATCGCCGCCGCGACGGCGTCCTCGAGCGGCCGCTCGTCGTTCGCGACGAGCGCGGCGATCACCTCGCTGTCGGAGCTCGAGGCGAAGCGGCCGCCCGCCTCCGCCCGGAGCTCGCCGGCGTTGATCAGGTTGCCGTTGTGCCCGAGCGCGACCGTGCGCGCGCGGCCGTGCCGGAGCAGCGGCTGCGCGTTCGCCCACGCGTTCGAGCCGGTGGTGGAGTAGCGGGTGTGCCCGATCGCGAGCTCGCCGCGGAGGCCCGAGAGCTTGCGCTCGTCGAAGACCTGCGCGACGAGGCCGAGGTCGCGGAGCGCGGTCAGCCGGCCGCCCTCGGAGACCGCGATCCCCGCCGACTCCTGGCCGCGGTGCTGGAGCGCGTGGAGGCCGAAGTAGGCGAGGCGGGCGACGTCGCGCCCGGGCGCCCGGATGCCGAAGACGCCGCACATCAGCGGTCGACCACCTCCAGCCCGCCGGCGACGCGCGCGACGAAGGCGCCGCCGCGGGCGAGCGCGGTCGCGGTGCGCACGAGCCCGGCGCCCTCGCCCTCGACGCGCCGCCTCGACGCTCCCGGCTCCGGCGCCCGCGCGAGCTTCGTCACGTCCGGGACGAGCCCGACGCAGCCGACGACCGGCGTGGGCGGGATCGGCCGGCCGCCCGTCTCGTTGTAGAGGGAGACGTTGCCCGAGACGACCGGGATCCCGAGCTCGCCGGCCGCCTGCGCGATCCCGTCGATCGCGCGCGCGAGCTCCCACCCGATCTCGGCGCGCTCGGGGTTGCCGAAGTTCAGGCAGTCCGTGAGCGCGAGCGGCTCGCCGCCGGCGCAGGCGACCTCGAGCGCGGCCTTCATCGTGGCGTCGTAGCCCGCCCGGAAGGGCTCGTCGGCGCCGGGCGGCGGCCCGTCGAGCGAGACGGCGATCCCGCGCACGCCGTCGACGCGGAGCACGGCGGCGCCGAGCCCGGGGCGGCGCACCGTCCGCGAGCCGACGAGCTGGTCGTACTGCTCGTAGACCCAGGCCTTCGGCTCGGCGTTGGCGGGGTCCGGCGCCCACGTGCGGGCGGGGCGCGGCGTCTGCCCGACCTCGTAGCGCGGGCACTCGTCGGTGAGGAGCCGCGCCGGGATCGCGCCGCAGAGCTCGCCGCCGGCGTACGCCCGCAGCTCGCCGTGCCCGGCCACCTCGCCGATCGCGGCGCAGGGAAGCTCCCAGCGCCCGCAGACCGCGCGCACCTCGCCGAGGCGCTCGGGCGCGACCACCGCGACCATCCGCTCCTGCGACTCCGAGATCATCACCTCCCACGGCTCGAGGCCGGGCTCGCGCAGCGGCACCCGGTCGAGGTGCACGTCGACGCCGACCCCGCGGGCCATCTCGGCGAGCGAGGAGGCGAGCCCGGCGGCGCCGCAGTCCTGCAGCCCGAGCACGAGCTCCCGCTCGACGAGCTCCAGCGAGACCTCGACGAGCGCCTTCCCCCGGAACGGGTCGCCGATCTGGACGGACGGGCGCTTCTCGCCGGAGCCCTCGAGGTCCTGGCTCGCGAGCACCGACGCGCCCCCGATCCCGTCGCGGCCGGTGGAGGCGCCGAAGAGGACGACGAGGTTCCCGGGCCCGGTCGCCCGGGCGCGGAGGACGCGCTCGGTCGGGAGCAGGCCGACGCACATCGCGTTCACGAGCGGGTTCGCCGCGTACGCCTCGTCGAAGACGGTCTCGCCGCCCACGGTCGGGATCCCGACGCAGTTGCCGTAGTGCGCGATCCCGGCGACCGCCCGGCGGAAGTGCCAGTCGGGCGCGCCGAAGCGCAGGCCGTCGAGGAGCGCGACCGGGCGGGCGCCCATCGCGACGACGTCGCGGATGATCCCGCCGACCCCGGTCGCGGCGCCCTGGAAGGGCTCGACCGCGGTCGGGTGGTTGTGGGACTCGACCTTGAAGGCGACCGCGAGCCCGCCGCCGAGGTCGACGACGCCCGCGTTCTCGCCTGGGCCCTGCAGCACCCGCGCCCCCGCCGAGGGGAGCCGGCGCAGCAGGAGCGCCGAATGCTTGTAGCCGCAGTGCTCCGACCAGAGCACCGAGAAGACCGCGAGCTCGAACGCGTTCGGGTCGCGGCCAAGCAGCTCGCGGATACGGCCGGACTCCCAGTCGGTGAGACCGAGGGCGCGGTGGAGAGGCTGCGCTGCGACCGCCGTCAGAGGGCCAGTGTACCGGGGAGCTCCGGACGGCCCGGTCGTTCCACGCTCTGCCTCGTTTGAGCTTGGCCCCGGCCGGCTACAGAATTTCGCTGCGGGCGCGAGCCGAGTTCGCGCCTCGCGCCCGCCCATCAGTCCAGTTCCGATTGGGGGTTCACATAGAGATGAGCGAAGAAGGCCGCACCGGGCCGGACGGCGGCTCGGGCTTCGTCAACCGGCGCATGACGCGCCGCATGCTCCTCAAGGCAGGCGCCGCGGGAGTCGCCGCCACGACGGCGGCGAAGACGATGCTCGCGGGCGACGCGCAGGCGCGCGGGGAGGCGCCCGCGCCGCCCACGCTCCGCTTCCTCACCGAGTGGGAGTTCGACTACGTGACCGCGATGGCCGAGACGATCTGGCCGACCGACGACCTGGGCCCCGGCGCGAGCGTCGCCGGCGTCGGGTACTACATCGACGGCCAGCTCGCGGGCAGCTGGGGCCAGGGCCATCGGCTCTACCTGAACGGGCCGTTCTTCCAGCCCGCCGACTCGGGCCACGGCTGGCAGGTCCCGATGACGCCGGCGGACGTGTACCGGGCCTTCCTGCCCGGCTTCGACGTCTACTGCAAGACGACCTACGGCGACGCGTACCCGCAGCTGCCGAAGGACAAGCAGGCGCTCGCCCTCGGCGACCTGCAGAGCGGCAAGGCGGTGATCCAGATCGGCGGCTCGACCGCGTTCACGAGCGCGAGCTTCTTCTCGATGTTCCGCCAGAACGTGATCGAGGGGATGCTCTCCGACCCGGCCTACGGCGGGAACCGCGACATGGTCGGCTGGAAGTGGGTCGGCTTCCCGGGCGACCCGATGCGCCGCGGCGACCCGTACGAGAAGTACGTGTTCACGACCAAGCGCTACCCGTTCGAGGACCGGCCGATGCCGCTCCAGCCGGCGGCGGCGAAGTCCGGCGTCGCGTCCGGCGCCGGCGCGACCGGGTCGAAGGCGCCCGCGAACGCGGGCTCGAACGCCTCGATGGGAGGCTCGCACTCCTCGATGGGCGGCTCGCACTCCTCGATGGGGGGGATGTGACGTGGCGAACAGGAAGGCGGACGTCGCCATCGTCGGCGTCGGCTGGGTCGGCGGGATCATCGCCGCCGAGCTCACGAAGGCCGGCCTCGACGTGGTCGGGCTCGAGCGCGGGCACGACCGCGGCGTGAAGAACTGGATCGACGACCACGACGAGCTCCGCTACGCGATCCGCTACGAGCTCTTCCAGAACTCCGCGAACGAGACCTGGACGCTCCGCCACCACATGGGCGAGAACGCGCTGCCGATCCGGCAGCTCGGGTCGTTCCTGCCGGGCACCGGGCTCGGCGGCGCGGGCGTGCACTGGAACGGCCAGACCTGGCGCTTCCATCCGCGCGACTTCACGATGTACACGAGCACGGTCGACCGGTACGGCGCCTCCGCGATCCCCGAGGGGATGTCGATCCAGGACTGGGGGATCACCTACGACGAGCTCGAGCCGTACTACGACAAGTTCGAGTACATGGCCGGGATCGCTGGGAAGGCCGGCAACCTCAAGGGCCAGATCAGGCCGGGCGGCAACCCGTTCGAGGGGCCTCGCTCGCGCGAGTTCCCGCTGGAGGCGCCGCCTCCGACCGAGATCACCGGCCTGTTCGTGGACGCGGCGAAGGAGCTCGGCTACCACCCGTTCCCCGGCCCGACCGCGAACCTGCCGAAGGCGTACAAGAACCCGGACGGGATCGAGCGCGGGCCGTGCACCTACTGCGGCTTCTGCGAGCGCTTCGGCTGCGAGGTCGGCGCCAAGGCCGACCCGATCGTGACCGTGATCCCCGTCGCGCTCAAGACGGGCAAGTTCAAGATCATCGACTACGCGAGCGCCTTCGCGATCCGCAACGACGGCAAGATGGGGCGGAGCGTCCTCTACTACGACGGGATGGGGCGCGTGCAGGAGCAGCCGGCCGACGTGATCGTGCTCGGCGCGTACGTCTTCAACAACGTCCGCATCCTGCTCGTCTCGAAGCTCGGGAAGCCGTACGACCCGGTCACGAACACCGGCGTCGTCGGGAAGAACTACTGCTACCAGACCGGCGGCGGCGGCGCGTCCGGCTGGTTCACCGGCCGCCGGTTCAAGCGCTACATGGGATCGGGCGCGAACTCGTACGTGATCGACGAATGGAACGCCGACAACTTCGACCACTCCGGTCTCGGCTTCATCGGCGGCGGCTCGATCAGCTGCGGCCAGAGCGGGGCGCGCCCGATCCAGAGCCTGAGCGTGCCGCCGGGGACGCCGTCCTTCGGCCGCGACTGGAAGGTCGCGATCCGCCAGTACTACAACAGCGCGATCTCGATCGGCTTCCAGGGCGAGTCGCCGGCGTACCGCTACCACTTCCTCGACCTCGACCCGAACTACCGCGACCGGTTCGGCCAGCCGCTCGTGCGGATCACCTTCGACTGGGAGCCGAACGAGCGCGCGATGGTCGCGTTCGCCGGCCAGAAGACGCTCGAGCTGATGAAGGCGATCGGGCCCGACCACATCGCGGGCGGTCCCGGCTCGCTGCCGGCGCACTACGACACCGTGCCGTACCAGTCGACCCACAACACGGGCGGCGCGATCATGGGCGCCGACCCCGGGACGTCGGTCGTGAACAGCTGGCTGCAGATGTGGGACGCCCCCAACGTCTTCGTCGTCGGGGCCTGCAACTTCCCGCAGAACGCCGGCTTCAACCCGACCGGCACCGTCGGCGCGCTCGCCTACCGGGCCGCCGAGGGCATCCTCGCCTACCACAAGAAGGGAGGGATCCTGGCATGAGCACGGAGCAGCGCCCGTCGCCGGAGCTGGAGCCGTACGACGGCCGCTGGGTGGCGGTCCGCGACGGGGCCGTCGTCGCGCACGCGGCCGACGAGGCGTCGCTGCGCGCCGACCCGGCCGTCCGGGAGGGCGACCTCGTCTTCCCGGTCGGCGACCCGCCGTCGGGCTTCTACCTGGTCAACGTGTGAGCCGCCGGAGCGCCCGCCTGGCGCCGTCGAGCGCGAGCCGCGGCTCCACCCGGGGGCCGACGTGCTCGAGCAGCTCGGGCGGCAGGCGGGCGCCGGCGCCCGGTCCCGAGGGCGCCGCGATCCGCCCGCGGCAGGAGCGCTCCTCCTCAGTCGGGCCGGTCGAGGTCGGCGTACCGTGTGCCGCGCCGCGCAACCGGGGCCCCTGCGGCAGACCCGCGCCCGCCGGGCCTTCCGCGCCTGCTGCGGCGGCGTTCGTAGGATAGGCCCGTGGCGCGCTTCCTCCACACGATGTACCGGATCACCGACCCGGAGCGGAGCCGGGTCTTCTACGAGGCGCTCGGGATGGAGCTCCGCCGCGACATGGACATCGTCCGCGACGGCCGGCTCGAGGCGACGAACTACTTCTTCGGCGTGCCGGGCCAGGACGAGGAGCTCGAGCTCACCTTCAACCACGACGGACGCACGTACGAGCTCGGCACCGGGTACGGGCACATCGCGATCGGCGTCGACGACCTCGACGGAACGCTCGCCGGCCTGAAGGAGCAGGGGATCGAGCCCGAGCGGGAGCCGTACCGCGTCCGCGAGGGCGGCTCGCGGCTGTGCTTCGTCCGCGACCCGGACGGCTACCGGATCGAGCTGATCGAGCGGAGCTGAGACAGGCCGGCATGGACCTGCTCGCGCACCTCGTGTCCCAGGACGGCCCGGCGCGCGAGGCGGCCGAGTGGTACGTCTCGCTCGTGCCCGGAGCGCGGATCGAGCCGGTGGTCGAGAACGGCGCGGCCGGCGCGACCGCATCTTCACCCCGGCCGGCCGGGGCTCCATCGCGCTCGACAGCCCGGTACGCCACGACTCCGACTTCAGCCCTCGATGCCGGTCTTCGTGCGTTGCGAGGACGAGGAGGAGGTCCGCCCCCTCTCTTCGGCCGGATCGCCTCCGGCGGCGACGTGAAGCTGCCCGTGGGCGACCACGGGTTCAGCTCGTACCTCGGCTGGGCCACGGATTGCCACGGCGTGTCGGGGCAGATCGCCGCGGCCGATCGCGACCTCGCTCCTTGGCGACCGTATCTGTGAGAGCCTCTTGCCGCATGGCTACCGGCTCGAGCCGATCGAGGCGCACGGTGCGTCCCGCCGCGGGTGGCGGATCGTGATCGACCACGTCGGCGTGAACGTGTCGGACTACGCGCGGGCGAAGGCCTTCTACGAGCGAGCGCTGGCACCGCTCGGGATCACCGTGCAGATGGAGCTCGGCACGGCATGCGGCTTCGGTGTCGAGGCCAAGCCGTTCTCCTGGATCCGCGTGCAGGAGCCGGTCGCGCCGGTCCACGTCGCCTTCACGTGCGAGGACCGCTCCTCGGTCGAGCGCTTCCACGAGGCCGCGCTCGCCGCGGGCGGCGTCGACAACGGCGGCCCCGGCCTGCGCCCGCACTACCATCCGACCTACTTCGCGGCGTTCGTCCGCGACCCGGACTCGAACAACGTCGAGGCCGTCTGCCACCGGCCTCCCGCGGAATGACGCGGCGTGGCGGACCTCAGGCCGGCGCTCCTCGCCGGCGCGACCGGGCCGAGCGGGCCGCCGCCACGACCTAGACCCACGCCGCGGTGCTCCTCTACGACAGCCCGGTCTCGGGCAACTGCTACAAGGTGCGTCTCCTCCTCGCGCACCTCGGACTCGCCTACGAGCGGCGGACCGTCGACGTCGCCGACCGCTCGAACCGCTCCGAGCTGCTCGGCGGCCTGAACCCCGCGCTGCGGGTGCCGACGCTCGTGCTCGACGACGGCCGCCCGCTCGCGGAGTCGAACGCGATCCTCTGGTACTTCGGCGAGGGCACCAGGTTCGTCCCGGCCGGCGCCTACGAGCGCGCGCAGACCCTGCAGTGGATGTTCTTCGAGCAGTACGACCACGAGCCGGCGATCGCCGTCGTGCGCTTCTGGCTCGCCTACTCGGGCCGTCCCGAGGCGTTCGCCGACCGGGTCGAGGAGCGGCGGACCGCCGGCTACCGCGCGCTCGAGGCGATGGAACGCCACCTCGACGGCCGCGCGTTCCTCGTCGCGGACGCGTTCTCGCTCGCCGACATCGCGCTCTACGCCTACACGCACGTCGCACACGAGGGCGGCTTCGACCTGGGGCGCTTCCCCGCGGTCCGCGCCTGGCTCGACCGTGTCGCGGCCGTGCCGGGCCACGTTCCGATCGACGCCTGACGCGAAGGGCTCGAGCGCGCGCTCGCGTGCGGCGCCCGCTCCGTTTGGCGCGCGCGCCCTCGCGTGCCGCGCCCCCTCGGTTGGGCATGCGCGCCCTGGGATGGGTGGTTGCGCGCGTCGATCCGGGCGCGAGTCGGCCGGGTGCCCGCGCTCCGCCGGGGCGTACGAGTCGTCGTGCATGCGCCTGTGGACGGTTCGTCACGAAGTTGTCTCGAAGTCGTCTCACACGCGTCTCGCTTTCCCCGCTACCGTCGTTCCCATGACGAAGGTCGCGACTCCGTGGGGAACCGCGCAGGTGGTCGAGGAGGTGAAGGTGCCGCAGCGCGCCGGCGGGAGGTCCTTCGCCTCGCTCTGCCAGCTGCTCGAGGGACGGGGAGGCGAGACGCTCGTCCGCTTCGCGTACACGACCGACGGCGTCGCGCGCCGCGGCCCCGTCACCCTCCGCGCGCGCGACCTCGAGCACCTCCGCGCGCGCCTGGCGTCCGCGCCGGCGCTCGCGGAGGCGCTCGCCCTCACCGGTGGGGGTGGTGCCTAGACCGAAGTTCCCCGCGATAACGGCGGGTCGAGAGGCCGCGATCTGGCTTTGTTGCTTGGGTCGCGGCCTGTTCTTGGCTGGATTGTGTGGTCAGTAGTTATCCGTCCGGCCTGTCTGGGATCATCGGTGCATGAGCAGGA
>DASRHI010000050.1:0-42254 GCA_035650615.1 Gaiellaceae bacterium
ACGACGAGCTTGTCGCGCTCGGCCTCCATCACCTGGAGCAGGATCTCGATCGCCTCCTGGCCGTAGTCGCGCTCGTTCTCGGGGCGGTAGAGGTAGTAGGCCTCGTCGACGAAGAGGACGCCGCCGTAGGCGCGCCGGAGCACCTCCTTCGTCTTCGGCGCCGTGTGCCCGACGTACTGCCCGACGAGGTCGTCGCGCGTGCAGGCGACCACGCGCGGCTCGTCGATGTAGCCGAGCCGGTGCAGGATCTGCGCCATCTTGAGCGCGACCGTGGTCTTGCCCGTGCCCGGGTTGCCGGTGAAGGACATGTGCAGCGACGGCCGCTCGGAGGAGAGGCCGACGTCGCGGCGGAGCTTGTCCACGAGCAGGAGGGCGGCGATCTCGCGGATGCGCGTCTTGACCGGCCTGAGCGCGACCAGCTCGCGGTCGAGCTCGTCGAGCACCTCCACGACGTTCGTCTCGTCGAGGACGGCGCCGAGGTCGGCGCGCTCGCGCGCCGCGGGAGCCGGAGCGTCCGCCTCCTCCTCGTCGACGTCCGCCTCCTCGGGCTCGTCGACCGCCGCGGCCGGGGCCGGCCGCCTCATGCCGAACTCGAAGCTCACGCCCCGTCGGCCGCCTTCCCGTCGACGTGGACGCCGCGCGCGTCGACGCGGCCGTTCGCCTGCGGCGCCGGCTGCACGAGCCGGTGGCGGTGGACGCGGCCCGGCCCCTGGATCCGGTCGAGCGTGAACGGGCGCTCGACGGAGGGCCGGTTGACGATGAACGCGAGCGCGGTCGTCTGCCGCGTGTAGGACGGGTCGTAGGCGATCACCTTGACGTAGTGCTCGGGGAAGGCCTCGCGCGCGGCCCGCACCTCGCGCATGACGTTGTCGACGTCCTCGACCTTCGTGTCGAAGACGGGCAGCCCCCACAGCTCCCAGTAGGAGTTGCGCGGATGCGGGTCGTCGGTGTGCTCGATCGAGATCGCCCACCCGTGCGAGAGCGCGTACCGGAGCTGCGCCTCGATCTGCTCGTCGGTCAGGTCCGGCAGGAACGAGAAGGTGCCCTGGGTGATCCTCACAACTCCCTCCCTCTCGAGCTAGTAGCCGACCGACGGGACGAGCGTCACGTCGGGCGTGTCGGTGGACTCGAAGTCGAACGTGATGTCCTTCCAGACCTGCAGCGCCGCGTCGAGCTCGGGGCAGCCCTTCGCCGCCCTCTCGAGGATGTCGGGCCCCTCCTGGAAGTAGTCCCTGCCCTCGTTGCGGGCCTGGATCATCGCCTCGACGGCGACCCGGTTCGCGGTCGCGCCGGCGGCGATGCCCATCGGATGGCCGATCGTGCCCCCGCCGAACTGGAGCACGACGTCCTCCCCGAGGTAGTGCAGGAGCTGGTGCATCTGGCCCGCGTGGATCCCGCCGGAGGCGACGGGCATCACGCCCGGCATCGACGCCCAGTCCTGGTCGAAGAAGATGCCGTAGCGGGGGTCCTCCGGGATGCGGTTCTCGCGGAGCGTGTCGTAGAAGCCCTTCGTGGTCGAGGGGTCGCCCTCGAGCTTGCCCACGACCGTGCCGGCGTGGATGTGGTCGACGCCGATCAGGCGGCACCACTTCGAGATCACCCGGAAGCTGACGCCGTGCGTCTTCTGCCGCGTGTAGGTGCTGTGGCCGGCGCGGTGGAGGTGGAGGATGACGCCGTTCCGGCGCGCCCACTTCGCCATCGACTGCATGGCGGTGAAGCCGATCGTGAGGTCGATCATGACGATGATCGAGCCGAGCTCCTTCGCGTACTCGGCGCGCTCGTACATCTCCTCCATCGTCCCGGCGGTCACGTTCATGTAGTGGCCCTTGATCTCGCCCGACGCGGCGGAGGCCTTCTCGACCGCCTCGATCGCGTAGCCGAAGCGGTCGCGCCAGCGCATGAACGGCTGCGAGTTGATGTTCTCGTCGTCCTTCGTGAAGTCGAGGCCGCCGCGGAGCGCCTCGTAGACGACGCGGCCGTAGTTCTTGGCGGAGAGGCCGAGCTTCGGCTTGACGGTGGCGCCGAGGAGCGGGCGCCCGAACTTGTCGAGCAGCTCGCGCTCCATCACGATCCCGTGCGCGGGCCCCTGGAACGTCTTCACGTAGTGCGGCGGGATCCGCAGGTCCTCGAGCCGGAGCGACCTGAGCGCCTTGAAGCCGAAGACGTTGCCGATGATGGACGAGCTCATGTTCGCGATCGACCCCTCCTCGAAGAGGTCGATGTCGTACGCGATCCGCGCGATGAACTGGTCGGTCCCGGGCACGGGGTCGACGCGGTACGCCTTCGCCTGGTAGTGGCGGTGGTCGGTGAGGCGGTCGGTCCAGACGACCGTCCAGGTCGCGGTCGAGGACTCGCCGGCGACCGCGGCGGCGGCCTCGATCGGGTCGACGCCCGGCTGCGGCACGATCCGGAAGGCCGCGAGGACGTCCGTGTCCCTCGGAACGTAGTCGGCGTCGTAGTACCCCATCTCCGCGTACGGGGTGACGCCGGCCGACCAGCGGTCCTTGCGCTGGAGGCCGGACGGTGTCGGTGTGGGGCTCATGGCTGCTCTTCTCCCGCGTCGGTGGCTGACGAGACGGTAGCGCGCCGATTGATAGAGTTCAAATAAGAGTTTTCGGCTTTTCGATAGATAAGAGATGATCGCTCGGCCGGGCCCGCGGAAGGCGGCGAGGCGATCTGCTTCAATCGTCGGGTCGTCTCGTGGCCGCTCTCTACCGCACCTACCGCCCACAGACCTTCTCGGAGGTGGTCGGCCAGGAGGCGGTCGTCCGGACGCTCACGAACGCGATCGAGACGGGCCGCGTCCGCCAGGCCTACCTCTTCGCCGGCCCGCGCGGCACGGGGAAGACGTCGCTCGCACGGATCCTCGCCAAGGGGGTGAACTGCGAGCGCGGGCCGACGGCGGAGCCCTGCAACGTCTGCCACTCCTGCGTCACGATCTCGGGCGGCACCTCGCTCGACGTGATCGAGATGGACGCCGCCTCCCAGCGCGGGATCGACGACATCCGCGAGATCCGCGAGCGCGTCGTCCTGCAGCCGGTCGAGGGGCGCTCCAAGGTGTACATCCTCGACGAGGCCCACCAGCTCACGGACGCGGCCTGGAACGCGCTCCTGAAGCTGATCGAGGAGCCGCCTCCGCACCTGCTCTTCGTCTTCTGCACGACCGAGCTCGCGAAGGTGCTCCCGACGGTGCGCTCGCGCTGCCAGACGTTCGTGTTCCAGCGGCCGCGGCTGCCCGACCTGATCCGGCTGCTGCGGCGCGTCGCCGACGGGGAGGGCATGGACGCCCCCGACGCCGCGCTCGGCCTCGTCGCCCGCTCGGCCCGCGGCTCGTTCAGGGACGCGGTGTCGACGCTCGACCAGCTCGCCGCCGCGACGGCGGGCAGGGTCTCGGTGCAGGACGTGCTCCAGCTCCTCGGCGCGGTCGAGGAGGAGGTGCTCTTCCGCCTCTGCGACCTCGTCGTCGACGGCGACACCGCGGGCGCGCTCGTCTTCCTCGAGGAGCTCTCCGAGCGCGGCCAGGACCTCGGCCGGCTCGTCCTCGACCTGCTCGAGCACCTGCGCCACCTGATGCTCGTGCAGCACATGGGCGAGGCGCCGGAGAGCCTGCCCGTCACCGACGAGACGCGCGACCGGCTCCGCGAGCAGGCGAACCAGCTCGGCCCGGCCACGGTCGTCCGCCTGATCGACCTGCTCGCGCTCGCCGTCGAGGACATGCGCCAGGGCGGCGACCCGCGCCTGCCGCTCGAGCTCGCGCTCGTCAAGGTGACCCGCCCGGGCGCCGACCTCTCCCGCGAGTCGATCGCCTTCAGGCTGGAGCGGCTCGAGCAGGGCGCGCACCCGCCGGCGGGCGTCCCGGCGCCGCGACCGGCCGGCGGCCGCGAGGCGGCCCCGGAGGCGGCGGGCGGCGAGGGCGCGCGGGGCAGGGCGGCGCGGGAGCCGGAGGCCTCGGCGGCGGCCGCGGCGCCGTCGCTCGAGCTCGAGCAGCTCCAGGAGGCGTGGCGGCGGGCCGTCCTGCCGGCGGTCGAGGAGCGGTCGATCCCCGCCGCGACCGTGCTCTCGGAGGCCCACCCGGCGCGGCTCGAGGGCGACACGCTCACGCTCGAGTTCCCGCCCCCCGCGTCGTTCCACCGCGAGCGCGCGGAGGAGCCGAAGAACGCGGCGCTGCTCGCCGAGGCGCTCTACGAGGTGACCGGACGGCGGCTCGGGCTCGTCTTCGCGATCGGCGCCGAGCACCGGCCGGACGCGGCCGAGCCGGAGCGGCCGGCGACCGAGGAGGAGATCGTCGAGCTCGTCAAGAGCACGTTCGACGCGCGCGAGGTCGACTGAGAGGCCGAGCCGGGCGAGGGCCGCGGCCCGGCCGGTCAGGAGCGGGCGAGCCGCTCGGCGATCGCGGCGCGGAGCTGAGCCGCCACCGCCGGCAGCTCCCGCTCCATCTGCTTGAACTCGCGCTGGAACATCACGACCGCCCGGAGCGGCGTCCGGGCGACGACGGAGGCGGTCCGGCGCTCGGTCTCGAGCAGGCCGATCTCGCCGAAGAAGTCGCCGGGCCCGAGCTCGGCGAGCTCCTTGCCGTCGCGCTCGACGACCGCGACGCCCTCCTCGATCACGAAGAACTCGTGCGCGAACGAGCCCTCCTCCGCCAGCCGCCCGCCCGCGGGGACGTCGACCTCGTCGGCCCAGCGCGCGACGCGCTCGCGCTCCTTCGCGCCAAGCTGAGCGAACGGGCCGAGGCCGCGGAGGCGGGCCGGATCCATCGCGTGATGCTATCGCGCGGCGGCCGCGATCAGTAGCCGCCGCCCCCGCCGCCGCACGCCGCGAGCGCGAGCGGCAGCAGGACGAGCACCGCGAGAGCCGCCAGGAGACGCAGGCTGGGCATGGTGATCCCTACGGGCCGTGCCCCCGAGCGGTTTCCGGGAACCCCTCCCCGCCCCCCGCGGACTCCTCCGGCGGCAGCCGCCGGAGCAGTCCGCCCGAGACGGTCCGGCCGGAGCCGCGGGGCACAATGCACGGGTGCTCAGCCCGGCCGTCGAGAACCTCGTCGCGCAGCTCACGCGCCTGCCCGGGATCGGGCAGCGCACCGCGCAGCGGCTCGCCTTCCACATCCTCCAGCGCCCGGCCGACGAGGCGCTCGCGCTCGCCGCGGCGCTCGCGGAGGTGAAGGAGCGCGTCCGCTTCTGCCGCGAGTGCGGCAACCTGACCGAGGAGGAGACCTGCGCGATCTGCGAGGACGGACGGCGGGACCGCACGACGATCTGCGTCGTCGAGCAGCCCGTCGACGTGGTCTCGCTCGAGCGCACCCACGAGTACCGCGGCCTCTACCACGTGCTCGGGGGCGCGCTCAGCCCGATCGACGGCGTCGAGCCGGGCGACCTGCGGATCGACGAGCTGCTCCGCCGCGTCGGGGCCGACGGCGTGCGGGAGGTCGTCCTGGCCACGAACCCGACGCTGACGGGCGAGGCGACGGCCGCGTACCTCGCCGACCGCCTGCGCGGCCGCGTGCGCGTGACCCGCCTCGCGAGCGGCCTTCCGGTGGGCGGCGACCTCGAGTACGCCGACGAGGTCACCCTCGGCCGGGCCCTCGCGGGCCGGCGCGAGCTGTGACCGGCGCGGCCCGGGACGCGGCGGCCGCCGGCGGCGGCGCGGCGCCTACACTGTGACGGCGATGGTCGAGGCCCGGAAGGCGAGGATCGGCGTGGTCGGAGGCACCGGCGCCGTCGGCACGGTCACGCTCGGCCTGCTGCGAGAGCACGGCTTCGACCGCGTGCGCGTGTTCGCGTCGTCCCGCTCGGCGGGCCGCGAGGTGGCCGGCCTGACGGTCGAGGAGGCCACCCCCGAGGCGCTCGAGCACGCGGGGGTCGACGTCTTCCTCTTCTCCGTCGGCACGAGCGCCTCGCGCGAGCTCGTCCCGCACGCGGTCGCCGGCGGCGCGATCGCCGTCGACAAGTCGTCGGCGTACCGGCTGCAGGACGGGGTGCCGCTCGTGGTGCCCGAGGTGAACGGCGGCCGCGCGCTCGAGCACGACGGCGTCGTCGCGAACCCGAACTGCTGCACGATCCCGCTCACCTGCGTGCTCAAGCCGCTGCACGAGGAGGCCGGCCTGGCGCGGGTGCGCGTCGCCACCTACCAGTCCGTCTCCGGTGCGGGCGCGCAGGCGATGGAGCGGCTGCGGAACGAGCCCCAGGAGGCGCACGACCTGCGCATGGACTGGGACTTCGACGGCGAGGAGTTCGACGAGGAGTCGAAGCTGCGCGCCGAGACGCGGAAGATCATGGAGCTCCCCGACCTCCCGATCCAGGCGACGTGCGTGCGCGTCCCCGTCATGGTCGGCCACGCCGAGGCCGTCTGGGTCGAGACCGAGCACGCGCTCGCGCCCGAGCGCGCCGCAGAGCTGCTCGCGGCCGCCCCGTCCGTCCGGGTCGAGCAGTTCCCCTCCCCCGGCAGGGCGGCCGGGATCGACGAGGTGCTCGTCGGCCGGATCCGCCGCGACCCGACGGTCGAGAACGGGCTCGCGCTCTTCCTCGCGAGCGACAACCTCCGCAAGGGCGCGGCGCTGAACGCGATCCAGATCGCGCAGCTCCTGCTCGAAGGCGCCCGCGCGGCCGCCGCGTAGGCGCGCTCGAGCCTCCCCCTGGAGGCGCGCCCGTCAGGGGGACGGGAGCGTCCCGGGAGGCCCGAGGAGCTCGATCCCGTGCCGGGCCGCGACCTCCGCGAGCCGCGCCTGGTCGTGCACCCGGCCGGCAGGGGGCAGCCCCGGCGCCTCGGGCTCGTCGCCGGCCTCCCGCACGAAGTCCGCGAAGCCCGCCGGCGTCCCGAGCGCGAGCCAGCGGGCACGGTCGGACTCCACGCGGTAGACGTGCGGCACCCCGTGCGGCGCGAGGAGCGCGCGTCCCGCCTCGAGCCGCACCGAACGGCCGGGGAGGTGGAGCGACAGCTCCCCCTCGAGCACGTAGAAGGCCTCGTCGACCTCGAGGTGCACGTGGAGCGGCGGCATGTCGCCCCGCCGCCCCTCGAGCTCGACGACGTCGAAGGCGCCGCCGGTGGCGGCCCCGTCGAGCTGGACCGTCGCGAGGTCGTCGATGAACCAGAGGGGCCGGAGGCGCTGCGCGTCGAGCGTGGTCGTCATCGTCTCTCCTTTCCATAGCTCCGTTTCGGAGCTTATGTTAACCTCCGAACCGGAGCTTGGCAAGCGACCGCCTCACCCCCACCTCGTACGCCGTGCTCGTGCTCGTCGGGCGCGGCGGCGCCGGCCCGCACGACCTCGTCCGGATGATGCGCCAGGGCCGCGTCTACGAGTCGGCCGCCGAGAGCCAGTACTACGCCGAGCCGAAGCGGCTCGAGCGGCTCGGCTACCTGCGCGCGAGCAAGCTCCCCGGGCGCACGCACGCACGGACGCACTACGAGCTGACCGACCGCGGGCTCGAGGCGCTCCGCGAGTGGATCGCGGGGCGGCCGCAGCACCCGCGCGTCGGGGCCGACCCGATCCTGCGCCTGCTCGCGAGCGACCTCGTCGGCGAGCCGGCGGCGAAGGCGAGCCTGCTCTCGCTGCGCGAGGAGCTCGCCGACCTCCGCGCGCGCCTCGACGCCGCCGAGGAGGTCGCCGCGACGCTCCCGCACCGGGAGAAGTACCTGCGGCTGAACCACCGGCTCGCGCGCCGCGTCGTCGACGCCTACGACGCCTGGCTCGACGAGGTCGAGCGCGAGCTCGCCGGCGAGTAGGGCTCAGGGCCGGCGGGGCTGCGGGACGGGCTCGGGCAGCAGGACGTGCTTCGCCGCGCGCACGAGCCGCTGGCGCCGGCTCTCCGTCGCGGGGACGAGGCCGCCGAGCTCGAGGCGCGCCAGCCCGACGCGGCCGGCGGAGCGGACGACGCGGAAGCCGAAGTCCTCGAGGAAGTCGGCGGGGAAGACGGTCTTGTGGACGCGGAAGCGCTCGAAGGCGGACTCGCCGCCCGGGTAGCGGTACGCGAACGTCTCGACGGCGCCGGCGCCGCGCTCGCGCGCCTCGCCGATCGCCGCCAGGAAGAGCGACTGGAGCACCCACGGGCTCGACTCGTCCTGGAGGTACGCGCACGTGATCAGCATCGCGTCGCCGGACGGCGGCCCGCCGGGAAGCTCCTCCGCGCGCGGGAACGCCGGCGCCGGCCCGTACTGCATCGAGCCGAGCACGCGGCCGTCGCCGTCGTAGTAGACGGTTCCGAACGAGCCGAACTCGAGCTCGACCTTCTCCATCCAGCGGTCCTTGTCCGCCGTCCGCCGTCCGCTCGACTGCCACCACACGCACTCGTGGCAGACCGCCGGGGCGGTCTCGAGCGTGAGCTTCGTGAGACCCGCGAGCCGGGGCGGCGCCATCGGGGGCGCTACGCGTCGAGCTTCTCGAGCACCGGCCGCACGCTCACGACGTGCCGCCGGAACCTGAGCTCGGACTCGGGCACCCCGGCGGCGACCCCGATCAGCTGCGCGAGGTGCAGGATCGGCATGCGGAAGTCGCGGCCGGTCGTCGCCTTCAGCTTCGACTGCCAGGCGTCGAGCGAGAGGTGGCAGAGCGGGCACGGCGTCACCATCGCGTCGGCGCCCGCGTCGACCGCCTGCTCGATCGGCTGCACGAGCTCGCCCAGGGCGGTCTCCTCGCGCGCCTGGATGATCGGGAACCCGCAGCACTTGAGCTTCGCCGGGTAGTCGACCGCGACGCCCCCGCAGGCCTCGATGATGCGCTCGAGCGACGACGGATGGTCCGGGTTCTCGAATCCGAGGACGCGCGACGGGCGCAGGATCTGGCAGCCGTAGAAGGGCGCGATCTTGAGCCCCTTGAGCCCCTTGTGCGCGGCCAGCTTGAGCCGCTCGAAGCCGGCGTCGCCGGCGATCTCCCAGAGCAGGTGGCGGACGTCGACGTCGCGCTCGTACGCCGGCACGCCGACCGACACGAGGTTCTCGTTCACGCGCGCGCGGAGGTCGGGGTCGTTGACGAGCTGCCAGTTCGCCTGGCGCAGGTTGAGCGTGCAGACGTTGCAGACGGTGAGCAGGGTGTCGGAGCCGGTCTGGGCGGCGTAGCTCAAGATGCGCGCGTTCAGGTGGAGGTAGAAGTCGGGCTCCGCCTCGTGGATGTCGCCGGCGCCGCAGCAGGTGACCGACTCGAGCTCCTCGAGCTCGAGGCCGACCTTCGGCGCGAGCGCCTTCGTCGAGGTGTCGAGCTCCTTGGCCGAGAGCGACGCCAGGCAGCCCTTGTAGTAGGCGACCTTCTTCACCGTCCGCCCTCGTCCGCGGGCTTCCCGTCCTCGCCCGGCACGTAGGGGCGAGGGAACGAGCCGGGGCCGTAGGGGTCGCGCTCGCCCTCGTGGTGGCCGTGGGCGAGCTTCGCGAGCGCCGGCTCGCCCTGCACGATCCCGGCGTACCCGTCGAGACCCTGCTGCGAGACGAGCTCGTGCAGGCGCCGCGCCTCCTTCACGTCCTTCGCCACGTGCGGCGGGAAGGGCGGCGGCACCTTGCCGACCCGCGCGAGCTTGAGCGCGAAGCGCGTCTGCCGGATCGTCTCGACGATCCCCTGCGTATACGGGACGAGCTCCGTCTCGCGCAGCCAGCCCGTCGTCTTGGCCGAGCGCACGAACCACTTCGCGTGGCGGGCGCCCATGTCGCGGTCGATCCCCTCCTTGATCGACTCGGCGCCGAGCTTCGCGATCGCGTCGCGCGGGTCGACGCCCTTCGGGCAACGCTCGTTGCAGAAGTAGCAGCGGGTGCACTGCCAGATCCCGTTCTTGCCGTTCAGCCGCTCGAGCCGCTCGATCTTGCCCGCGTCGCGCGGGTCGCCGACGAACCGCATCGCCTTCGCGAGCGCCTGCGGCCCGAGGAAGTCGGGGTCCGACTCCATCGCGTTGCACTCCGACACGCAGCACCCGCAGTTGATGCAGAGGGCCTCCTTGCCGATCACGTTCATCCGCTCCTGCGAGATGCGGTGCTCCTTCCCGCCCGGCGGCTCCTCGTACCCCGGCTGCAGGTGGGGGTTGACCGCCCTGAACTTGGCCCAGAACGGCTCCATGTCGACGACGAGGTCCTTGAGGATCGGGAGGTTCCCCATCGCCGAGACCACCGGCACGTGCCCCGACTGCGCGATGTCGTACATGCGCGTCTTGCACGCGAGCACGGCCGCGCCGTCCATGCGCATGGCGCACGAGCCGCAGATCATCATCCGGCAGCTCTTGCGGTAGGCGAGCGTCCCGTCGTGGCGGTCCTTGACGATGTCGAGCACGTCGAGGAGCGTCGCCCACTCGGGCGCGTCCACCTCGTACTCGCGCAGCTCGCGCTCGCCGCCGCCCGCGCCGACGCGCCAGATCCTGAGCGCGACCTTCACCCGGCCACCTTCGAGGCGTCGGCCACCTCGTCCGCCGGCGGCTTCTCCACGGAGACGTCGGTGCCGAAGTCCGAGAACGTCATCGTCAGAAGCGTATGCGCGCCGGTGGTGCTCGAGGGATCCACCTTGGGCGTGTAGTCGAGCTCGAGCTTGCGCACGAGCTGGTCGGCGTCGACCCAGGCGTCCACGGAGGTGTAGACGGTGCCGCGGACCGTCTGCCCGAGCGCCTTGCGGTAGTGCGTCGTCTCGACGCCGCCGACCTCCTCCGTCCCGACCCGGGTCGAGTCGCCCGCGAGGCGCAGCGTCGCGAGGGCCGCCGACGGCGTCTGCCCCGTGAGCGCCCTCAGGTCGAAGCCCATGACCCGCGCCTCCTTCGAGAGGTCGAGCCTCACCCAGGTCTTCCCTCCGAGCGTGGCCGAGAGGAGCGCCGAGCGGAGCCACACGACGTTCCCGTCGAACACCTCGTCGACGTCGGTCGAGCCGAGCGAGCCGAGCGAGACGCGCAGGTGGAGCTCGCCCTCCTCGGTGCCGTTGTCGAACGCGCCGTCTCCCTTCAGCGTCACCTTCTGCCCCGAGAGGTCGACCTTCCCGTCGACGGTGACGCTCTCGCTCGGCTGCGCGAGCGTCGCGTCGGCCGCGGCCGCGAGCGGGTTCGCCGCGGTCGTCGTCGACTGCCCGCCGCCGCCGCCGCAGGCGGCGAGCGCGAGCGGCGCCACGAGCGCGAGCCCGCGCCGCATCAGTACGTCCTCACGGCGGGCTGCCACTTCGTGATCGTCACCGGCCGCCAGTCGAGCACCGGCCCGTCGCCGTTCCAGCTCACCATCGTGTGGCGCAGGAAGTTCTCGTCGTCGCGCTCCGGGTGGTCGTGCGGCCGGGCGTGCGCGCCGCGGCTCTCCTTGCGGGCGATCCCGGCGACGACCATGCACGCGGCGAGCTCGAGCAGGAAGCCGAGCTCGAGCGCCTGCGTGAGGTCGTTGTTGAAGACGTCGCCCTTGTCCTCGACGACGACGCGCTCGTACCGCTCCCGGAGCCCGTCGATGATCTGGCCCTGCTCGACCATCTGGCTCTCGCGGCGGAAGACGCCGAAGTTCCGGTGCATCGACTCGGCCAGCTCGTCCCGGATCTGCCACGGCCGCTCGCCGTCGGAGCGGTCGAGCAGCCTCCGCAGCTCCGCCTCCCCGTCGCGGAGCGCGGACTCCGGGATCCGCGCCTCCTGCGTGCGGAAGGCGAGGTCGGAGGCGTCGGCGCCGGAGCGCCGGCCGAACGTGATCGTCTCGAGCAGCGCGTTCCCGCCGAGCCGGTTCGCGCCGTGGACGGAGATGCACGCGACCTCACCGGCGGCGTAGAGGCCGTCGAGCACGGTGCGGCCCCAGACGTCGGTGTCGACGCCGCCCATGTGGTAGTGGGCGCCGGGCCTGACGGGGATCGGCTCGTAGATCGGGTCGACGCCCGCGAACACCAGCGAGAGCTCCCGCGTGCCGTGCAGCCGCTCGAGGATCTTGGCCGCGCCGAGGTGGCGCATGTCGAGCATGACGTTGCCGTCGACGCCGCGCCCCTCGTCGATCTCGGTCTGCTCGGCGCGCGAGATGACGTCGCGCGAGGCGAGCTCCATCGCGTTCGGCGCGTAGCGCTTGAGGAAGCGCTCGCCGTCGGCGTTCAGCAGGTACGCGCCCTCGCCGCGGCAGCCCTCCGTGATCAGCACGCCCGTCGGCGCGAGCGTGGTCGGGTGGAACTGCATCATCTCCATGTCCTTGAGCGGGACGCCGGCGCGGAGCGCCATCGCCATCCCGTCGCCGGTGCACGCGTACGCGTTGGTCGTGCCGACGTAGAGGCGGCCGGCGCCGCCGGTCGCGAGGATGGTCGTCTTCGCCGAGATCGCCTTCAGTCCGCCGCGCAGGAGGTCCCACGCGAGCACCCCGACGCACCGGCCGCCGTCCTCGACGAGCTTCCACGCGAAGTACTCCTCGTAGACCGGGATGTTCCGCTTCACGACCTGCTCGTAGAGCACCTGGATCAGGACGTGCCCCGTGATGTCGGCCGCGTACGCCGTCCGCGGCGCCCCGGCCGCGCCGAACGGCCGCTGCGCGATCCGCCCGTCCTCGGTGCGCGAGAAGACGGCGCCCCAGTTCTCGAGCTCGTAGACGTCGCCGGGGCCCTCGGTGCAGAGGACCTCGATCGCGTCCTGGTCGCCCAGGTAGTCCGACCCCTTCACGGTGTCGAAGGCGTGCAGCTCCGGGTTGTCCTCGGAGGCGTTCCCGAGCGCGGCGTTGATGCCGCCCTCCGCCGCCCCCGAGTGGCTCCGCGTCGGGTGGATCTTCGAGAGCAGCGCGACGTCCGCGCCCGCGTCGAACGCCTGGATCGCGGCGCGCATCCCGGCACAGCCTGCGCCGATGACCAGGACGTCGTGGGGCCCTTCCACCGGGACTGACGCTACCGCATCGCGGCGGTCTGCGAGCGGGGTGCGGCTACCCCTGGCCCGGTGCGGCGTCGGCGCGCCCGGCCCGGCCGCGCCGGCGCGCCGGAAGCGGCGCCGCCGTCCCTCCTAGAGCTGCCAGTCGCCGTGCCGCAGCACGGGTATCCGCTCGCCCGCGCCCGTCACGCCCGTGACCTCGAGCTCCGGCGAGCCGAGCATGAAGTCGACGTGGATGCCGCTCGCGTTCACGCGGCCCGCGTCGGCCTCCCCGACCGCGAACGCGAAGCCGTGGCCGAAGGCGACGTGGCTGGCGGCGTTCTCGTCGAGGAGCGTGTCGTAGAAGACGGTGCCGGTCGGGCCGACGCGGCCCTGCCGGTCGACGAGCGCGACCTCGCCGAGGCGCGCGGCGCCGGCGTCGGACTCCGTCTGGGTGCGGATCGCGCCGCCGTTCTCGTCGGCCTCGACCGCCACCGCCCGCCCCCGCTCGAAGCGCACGCGCAGGCCGGCGACGATCGTGCCGTCCCGGAGCACGAGCGGCCGCGTCGAGGTGACGGTGCCCTCGGTGCCGGCGGGGTCGGGCGTCGTGAACACCTCCTCGGTCGGCAGGTTCGGCAGGTGGCGCAGGCCGGCCCGCGTCGTGAACGAGCCCGCGCACCACCGGCTCGTCGGGAGCAGCCCGACCCGCAGCTTCGTGCCCGGCCCGGTGAGCTCGAGCGCCTCGAAGCGGCGCGCGGTCAGCGCCGCCGCCGTGCGCTCGAGCGCGGCCGTGCGCTCGTCCCAGGCGGCGGCCGGGTCGGGCTCGTCGAGGCGCAGGACGTGCCAGAGCACCGCCCAGAGCCGCTCGTAGGCCTCCTCCTCGCCGAGCTCCGGGTAGACGAGCCTCGCCCAGGCCGGATGCGGGCAGGGGACGATCGTCCAGTTGGTCGAGCGCTCGCTGACCACTCGGCCGCTCTCCTTGAGCCACGGCAGGCGGTCGCGGCCCGAGCGGGCGGGGTCGACGCCGGCGAGCGCGTTCGGGCTGACGACGCCGGTGATCCCGATCCGGGCGTCGCCGCGCGCCGCGAGCGTCTCGAGCCGGCCGACGAGCCACGGCGGCACGTAGTCGAGGGTGGCGGGGTCGGCGTGCTCGATCCGGGCCCGCTTCACGAGCGGGTCGAAGTAGTGGACGTCGACGTAGTGCGCGCCGCGGCGGTACGCCGCGGCCGCGATCGCGCGGGCGAGCTCCCGGTGCCCGAGGTCGGCCCCGACGGCGACCACCTGGCCCGGCTGCACGTTCGCGCCGTGGACGGCGAGCTCGGCGAGGGCGTGGAAGCGGTCGTCCACCGGGAGGCGATCGTAGCCGCGGCGCGAATCGTGGAGGCGTGGGCGCGGACGAGGCGATCGAGCGGTTCCTGGCGGGCGCCGTGGTGTCGGAGGCGACGAGGAGGGCGTACCGCTCCGACCTCCGCCACTTCGCGGCCTGGTACGGGGCGCGGCCGCTCGAGGAGGTCGACGTGCGCGTGCTCGCCGAGTACACGGCGCACCTCGGCCGGGCGCGCCCGGGCGGCAAGCTCGCCCCCTCGACCGTCGGCCGCCGGCTTGCCGCCGTCCGCTCCCTGCTCCGCTTCGCGCTCGGGCCCGGGCACGTGCCGGACGCGCCGCTCGCGCCGAGGCGCGCCCGCCGGCTCCCCGACGCGCCCAAGCCGGCCGAGGTGGACGCCCTGATCGCCGCCGCCGGCGCCGGCGGCGGCGCGCTCGCCCTCCGCAACCGCGCCCTGCTCGAGCTCGTCTACTCCGCCGGGCTGCGGAGCTCCGAGGCGGTCGGGCTCGACCTCGGAGACGTCGACTTCGAGCAGGAGCTCGTGCACGTGCGCCGGGGCAAGGGAGCGAAGGACCGCGTCGTCCCGCTCGGCGAGGAGGCCGGCCACTGGGTCGCGCGCTACCTGCGCGAGGCGCGGCCGGAGCTCGTGCGGAGGCCGGAACGCGCGCTCTTCCTCTCGGGCCGGGGGCGGCGGCTCGACACGTCGACGCTGCGGCGGCTGCTCGCGAACCCGCACCGGCTCCGGCACGCGTTCGCCACCCACCTGCTCGAGGGGGGCGCCGACCTGCGGACGATCCAGGAGCTGCTCGGCCACGCGTCCCTCTCCACCACGCAGGTCTACAGCCACGTCGACGTCCGGCGGCTGCGCCGCGTCTATGACCGCGCCCATCCGCGATCCTGAGCTGGAGGCGTTCCTGGCGCTGCTCGCGGCCCGGCGCTCGCCCCGGACGGTCGACGCCTACCGCCGCGACCTCCTGAGGCTCGCGGCGTCCGCCGGGAAGCCGCTCCGGGAGGCGACCGTCGCCGACCTCGAGCGCCACGGGGCGGAGCTCCGCGCCGAGGGGCTCGCCGCGGCGACGATCGCCCGCCGGGCGGCCGCCGCGCGCAGCTTCTTCCGCCACCTGCAGCTGCTCGGCGTCAGGGACGACAACCCGGCCGCCGAGGTGGCGCTGCCGCGGCGGCCGCGGCGCCTGCCGCGGACGCTCTCGGCCGGCGAGGCCGAGCGCCTGATCGCCGCCGCGTCGGGAAGCGCCCCGCGGGCGCTGCGCGACCGCGCGCTCGTGGAGCTCCTCTACGGCGGCGGGCTGCGCGTCTCCGAGGCGGTCGGGCTCGCCAGGGGGGCGGTCGACCTCGACGACCGGCTCGTCCGCGTCACGGGCAAGGGCGGCAGGGAGCGGATCGTCCCGATCGGGCGCCCCGCCGTCGAGGCGCTCCGGCGCTACCTCGCGCGCGGCCGCCCCTTCCTCGACCGCCGGCGCCGGCCCGAGCTCTTCCTGAACGCGAAGGGAGGCGCGCTCACCCGCGCCGGCGCGTTCCTCGTCCTGCGCCGCCTTGCCGGCGCGGCCGGGCTCGAGCCGGAGCGCGTGCACCCCCACCTGCTCCGGCACTCGTTCGCGACGCACCTGCTCGAGGGGGGCGCCGACCTCAGAACCGTTCAAGAGTTGCTCGGACATGCCGATCTAGGAACGACCGAGCTCTACACCCACGTAACCGACCGCCGGCGGCGGGAGTTGTACTACCGCGCCCACCCCCACGCCCGTCGCCGGACAGGAGGCCAGCCAGATGACACCGGACCCGCTGCACCAGACGATCTCGATCGCGGTCGTGGCGGGAATCGGCTTGCTGATGATGCGGGTGGGTCTCGCGAAGCGCGGGCTCGAGGAGAGGCGTAGGCGCCGCGCCTGCCCCTCCTGCGGCCGGATCCACGCCGGACGTTGCTGAGGGGAGCCGGCCCGGCTCGCCGCCTCACCGGCGCCGGTCGCCCTTGCGCCTGAGCAGCTGCGCGACCTTGGCGGCCGTGTCCCGCAGCTCGCGAGCCTGCTCGTCGTCGCCGGCGAGCCCCTCGAGGAGCTGGATCGTCGCCCGGTCGGGCGAGCCGTTGCGGAGCGCGACGAGCGCCAGCCGGCGCACCGCCTCGTTGCCGTCGCGCGCGGCGAGCTCGTGGAGGAGGGCGCGCACCCCGTTGACGACGCCCGGGTGCTCGCGCGAGAGGCTCTCGAGCGCGAGCAGCGCCGACCCCCGGCAGGCCGGGCTCTCGTCCTCGAGGCCGCGCCGCAGGAGCTCGGTCTTCTGCCGGTAGCGGAACTGGGCGATCGCGCGGTAGGCGACCGCCCGCTCGCGGTAGTCCCGCGAGCGCGCCGCGTGCTCGACCTCGTCGTCCCAGCGGGTGCGCAGCTCGGCGAGCGCCCGCTCGTCGCCCCGCTCGACGAGCGCCTCAGCCTCCGCCGCGGCCTCGGCGAGGGTCACGCCTCGGCGAGCGAGTGCGCCGGGGGCCCGACGTAGCGCGCGGACGGCCGGATCAGCCGCCCGGTCCGCTTCTGCTCGAGGATGTGCGCCGACCAGCCGGCGACGCGGGCGCACCCGAACATCGCCGGGTACATGTCCGGCGGGATCCGCGCGACCTCGAGCACGACCGCGGCCCAGAACTCGACGTTGGTCTCGAGCGGGCGCTCGGGATGCGCCTCGCGCAGGGCCTCGATCGCCGCGCGCTCGAGCGTCTCCGCGACCTCGACCCGGGCCGAGCCGAGCTCGCGGGCCGTGCGCCGGAGCACTCGCGCCCGGGGGTCCTCGGCGCGGTAGACCCGGTGGCCGAAGCCCATGATCCGCTCCCCGCGCGCGAGCAGCTCGCGCACGTACGCCTCGGCGTCGCCGCGCGCCTCGACCTCGTCGAGCATCCTGAGCACGCGCGTCGGGGCCCCCCCGTGCAGGGGCCCGGAGAGCGCGCCCACCGCCGCGCTCATCGCCGCCGCGCAGTCGGCGCCGGTCGACGCCGCGATTCG
The DNA here is from genome assembly GCA_035650615.1 of Gaiellaceae bacterium. Lineage (GTDB taxonomy): Bacteria > Actinomycetota > Thermoleophilia > Gaiellales > Gaiellaceae > PALSA-600. Next base: position 17,055 of record DASRHI010000050.1, read on the forward strand.
CGCGGTGAAGGTCGACGCGTTGAGGCCGTGCTCGGCAGCCGAGACCCAGTACGTGTCGACCGCCTTCACGTGGCTCGGGTCGGCCTCGCCGCGCCAGCGGATCAGGAACTGGGCCGCGGCGTTCTCGCCCTGCGCGACCTCCGACTCCGGCACCGAGGGCGCGTTCCCGCGCGCCGCCTGGGCCACGATCGAGAGCGCGGCCGCCGAGAGCCGCGCCAGGTCGTCCCGCGCCTGCTCGGGCCCGATGTCGACGAGCTGGCGCAGGCCCCACTTCGGGCCGAGCGTCGCGAGGCCGGCCTGGAGGTCGGCCATGACCGATCCGCTCGGATCCTGGAGCTCGATGTGCTCCGCCCGCGGCATCCCCGGCTCGAGGCTCTCGTCCACGAGCAGGCCCCACACCTGCTCGAACGCGTGGCGGCCGACGAGCTCCTCGATGTCGACGCCGCGGTAGCGGAGCGCGGATCCCTCCTTGTCGGGCTCCGCGATCGTCGTCTCGAACGCGACGACGCCCTCGAGCCCGGGCCGGATCTCCTCCACGCTCTACAACGTATCGAACCGAAGCGAGCACCCGGGTCGAACGTAGAATCGCCGGGCCGATGGCTCACCGTGTCACGCTCATCCCCGGCGACGGCATCGGGCCGGAGCTCACCGAGGCGACGCGGCGGGTGCTCGAGGCGACCGGGGTGGAGTTCGACTGGGACGTGCAGGAGGCGGGCGCCGACGTGATGGAGGCGCACGGCGGCAACCCACTCCCGGAGGAGACGCTCGAGTCGGTCCGGCGGAACGGGGTCGCGCTCAAGGGCCCGATCACGACGCCGATCGGCGAGGGCTTCCGCTCCGTGAACGTCGGGATGCGCGTCCTGCTCGACCTCTACGCCCAGGTGCGGCCGTGCAAGACCTACCCCGGCGTGCGCACGCGCTACTCGGACGTCGACCTCGTGATCGTGCGCGAGACGACGGAGGACATCTACGCCGGGATCGAGTTCGAGGAGGGGACCCCGGAGGCGCGCGAGCTCGCCGGCTGGCTCGCCGCGCACGGGCAGCGCCTCCCGCAGCCGGACTCAGGGCTCTCGCTGAAGCCGATCTCGATCACCGGGAGCAGGCGCGTCTTCGAGTTCGCCTTCGACTACGCCCGCCGTCTCGGCCGCCGCAAGGTGACGTGCGTGCACAAGGCGAACATCATGAAGTTCACCGACGGGCTCTGGCTGCGGACGGCCCGGGAGGTCGCGGCCGAGAACACCGACGTCGAGTTCGACGACCGGATCGCCGACAACATGTGCATGCAGCTCGTCCAGCACCCCGAGGACTACGACGTGCTCGTGCTCCCGAACCTCTACGGCGACATCATCTCCGACCTCGCCGCCGGGCTGATCGGCGGGCTCGGCGTCGCGCCGGGGGCGAACTACGGCGAGGGCGTGGCCGTCTTCGAGCCGACGCACGGCTCCGCCCCGAAGTACGCCGGCCAGAACCGGGCGAACCCGATCGCGCAGATGCTGTCGGGGGTGATGATGCTGCACCACATCGGCGAGGGCGACGCCGCCGACCGGCTCGAGGGGGCGATCGCGGAGCTCATCCGCGAGGGCAGGAGCGTCACCTACGACATGAAGCCGACCCGCAACGACCCGACGGCGGTCGGGACGAGCGACGTGGCGGACGCCCTGATCGCCAAACTACGGTCGTGAGCAGGACGAAGATCACGGTGGTGGGCGCCGGCAACGTCGGCGCGACGTGCGCCCAGGTGCTGGCGACGCGGGACTACGCCGACGTCGTGCTCGTCGACATCAAGGAGGGCCTCCCGCAGGGGAAGGCGCTCGACATCGACCAGATGGGGAAGCTGCTCGGGTACGAGCCGAGCGTCGTCGGCTCGAACGGCTACGAGGAGACGGCGGGCTCGTCCGTCGTCGTGATCACCGCGGGCCTGCCCCGCAGCCCGGGGATGAGCCGCGACGACCTCGTGACGACGAACGAGAAGATCGTCGGCGAGGTGACCGGGCGTGTCGTCGACGGCTCGCCGGACGCGGTTCTGATCGTCGTCTCGAACCCGCTGGACGCGATGTGCCACGTCGCGAAGCGGGCGTCCGGCTGGCCGCGGGAGCGCGTCGTCGGGATGGCGGGCATCCTCGACACCGCCCGCTTCGCGACCTTCGTCGCGTGGGAGACCGGCTCGTCGGTGAAGGACGTGACCGCGCTCGTGCTCGGCGGCCACGGCGACCAGATGGTGCCCGTCGTGAGCGCGACCACCGTGGGCGGCGTCCCGCTGCGCCGCCTCGTCTCCGAGGAGCGCATCGCGCAGCTCGTCGAGCGGACGGCGAAGGGCGGCGGCGAGATCGTGGAGCTGCTCGGCACGTCCGCCTGGTACGCGCCGGGCGCCGCGGCGGCGCAGATGGTCGACGCGATCGTCCTCGACGAGAAGCGCGTCCTGCCCTGCACGGCGTACCTCCAGGGGGAGTACGGGATCGACGACCTCTACCTGGGCGTCCCGGTGCGGCTCGGCGCGGGCGGCGTCGAGGCGATCGTGGAGCTCGACCTCGAGGACGGGGAGCGCGCCGCGCTCGAGCGCTCGGCCGCCGCCGTCCGCGACGTCGTGGGCGTCCTCGCCGGGTAGACCTGCGGGGCCGGGACGGCTTCCACGCTCCGAACGCTGCTCCGGGCGCCGCGACGGGTCGTCACCGCCGGCCGCGTGCTCGCGCTCGGCCTCCTGCTGCTCGCGGTCGCGGCGGCGCTCTGGCTGATCCCGTCGCGCCAGTACATCTTCCTCCCCGACCGGGCGCACCCCGTGGCGCCGCTCGTCGAGGTGGCCGGCGGCCACGACCCGAAGGACGGGGGCGGGATCTACTTCGTCGACGTCGTCGTCCGCAAGGCCTCCCTGCTCGAGCGGATCTTCGGCGGGCTCCACGACGGCGCCGACCTCTACCCGGCCTCGCGCGTCGTGCCGCCCGGGGTGAGCGGCTCGCAGCAGTCGGACGTGGACGCGGCGGAGATGCGGACGTCGCAGCGCGTCGCGGCGGCCGTCGCCCTGCGGGCGCTCGGCCGCAAGGTCGCGGCGGTGCCCGACGGCGCGCTCGTCACGGGCGTCCAGCCGGGGCTCCCCGCCGAGGGGCGGCTGCTCCCGACGGACGTGATCACCGCCGTCGACGGGCGGACCGTCAGCTCGCCCGACGACGTCACCCGCTCGATGCGCGGACGCGAGCCGGGCGACCGCGTGCGCTTCACCGTCCGGCGCGGCCGCCGGCGGGTCACGGTCGAGCTGCGGACGGTCGCGGCCGCGGGCGACGGCCGGCGCGCCGTCGTCGGGATCTTCCTCGCCCAGTCCGAGCGGATCGACCTCCCGGTGCGGGTCTCGATCGACTCGCGCGGCGTCGGGGGCCCCTCCGCCGGGCTCGCGTTCGCGCTCGACGTGCTCGAGGAGCTCGGCCGGAACGTCGACCACGGGCACCGGATCGCCGCCACCGGGGAGCTCTTCCTGAACGGCGACGTCGGCCCGATCGGCGCGATCAAGCAGAAGACGATCGGAGCGCGCGAGGCGGGTGTGGACGCCTTCCTCGTCCCCGCCGGCCAGAACGCCCGCGACGCCAGGAAGTACGCGCGCGGGCTGCGCATCATCCCTGTGAAGAGTTTTCAACAGGCGTTGCGCGCGCTGGCAACATTGTCCGGCACGGAGTAGGAACGCTCACTTTCGGCCGGCTCGAAAGGCGCGGAAACTGCGCGTTTTCTCTCCGGGCAAGCACTTGCAAGCGGAGGGCGCAGTCGTAGGATCGACGGCTGGTCAGCGCATCTTCCTGCACACGGCTTCGACCTCTCCGAGGACCCTCGCCCGGACTCACACGCCCTGAGACCAACGCCCAGATGAGCAAGCATCGCCCGACCTGCCAGGACTGCTACTTCCGCCGCCACGGACTCTGCGCGCTCGCGCTGGAGCGGCCGTGCCCGACGTTCCGCGCGGCCGGCTACCGGCTCGAGCCCCCTCCGCAGCCTCCGCTCGTGGCGCGGCCCACGCTCGGGGCCGCCCCGCCCGCCTACGCGGCGGCCTAGCCGCCCGGCGCCCGCCCCGGTCGGCGCCACGGGCTCGGCCTCGATCGCGTCCGAGAGAGCCGCCTGCGGGCCGGCGGCCCGTCCGGGCGCGAACCCGATCCCGTGCCTCCCCGCGCGCCCGGCGCCGCGAGCGCGCTCAGACCGCGGCGGCGAGCCGCTCGATCCCCACCTCGATCTCCTCGGGCGAGGCGAAGCTGTAGGCGAGGCGCAGCGCGTGCGCCGCGCCGCCGAACTCCGGGCCCGGGACGGCCGTGACGCCCTCGGCCCGGTCGATCACCTCCTTCGCGTTCGTCCCGACCGGCAGCTCGAGCCAGACGAAGTAGCCGCCCTCCGGCCTCGTCCAGGTCGCGCCGGAGAAGTGCTTCTCGAGCGCCCCGAGCATGGCGTCGCGCCGGGCCTTGATCAGCTCGTTCACGCGCCGGAGGTTCGGCTCGAAGAGCCCGCGCGTGATGAACTCGTGGACCGTCGCCTGCGCGAGCAGCACCGGCGTGATGTAGGTCGAGGTCGCGGCCTCGGTGATCTCCTCGGCGAGTGCCTCCGGGAGGACGAAGAAGCCCACGCGCAGGCCCGGCGAGATCGTCTTCGAGAACGACGAGCTGTAGATCGACTGCTTCCCGGTCAGGTCGAACAGCGCCGGGAGCGGCTCGCCCTCGAACCGGATCAGGCTGTAGGGGTCGTCCTCGAAGATCGGCACGTTCATCGCCTGCGCGATCGCGACGACGCGCTCGCGCCGCGCCGCGCTCATCGTCCGGCCGGTCGGGTTCTGGAACGTCGGGATCGTGTACAGGAACGCCGGCGACGGGGTCTGCCGGAGCTGGTTCTCGAGGTCCTCGGGGACGATGCCCTCGTCGTCGACCGCGACCGCCGGGATCGTGGCGCCCGACGAGAGCAGGATCTTGATCGCGCGGTCGTACGTCGGGTACTCGATGAACGCGTTCTGGCCGCGCGCGAGCCGCTGCGCGAGCAGGAGGAACCCGTTGAGCGAGCCGTTCGTGAGCACGACCCGGCTCGGGTGGACGCCGAACCACTCCCCGATCAGCGACCGGAGCGGCGTGTACCCCGCCCCTGACCCGTACGAGAGGATCGTCCGCCCGTCGCGCTCGAGCACGGCGCGCGCGCACTCCGCGAGCTCCTCGACCGGAAGGCACTCCGGCGCCGGAACGCCGCGCGCGAACGAGATCACCTGGGTCGTGACCGCCACGTCCCCCAGTCTAGGCGGACCCGGCGACGAGGCGCGCGACCTCGGTCGGCGTCGTCCCGACCGCGATCCCGGCCGCCTCGAGCGCCTCCTTCTTCGCCTGCGCGGTCCCGGACGAGCCGGAGATGATCGCCCCGGCGTGGCCCATCGTCTTCCCGGGCGGGGCGGAGAAGCCCGCGACGTAGGCGAAGACGGGCTTCGTCATCCGCTCCGCGACGAACCGGGCGGCCCGCTCCTCCTCGTCGCCGCCGATCTCGCCGACGAGCACGACGACCTCCGTCTCGGCGTCCGCCTCGAACCGCTCGAGCACGTCGACGAAGGACGAGCCGACGATCGGGTCGCCGCCGATGCCCACGATGGTCGAGTTGCCGAGCCCGAGCTGGGCGAGCTCGTAGCCGATCTGGTAGGTGAGGGTGCCGGAGCGCGACACGAGGCCGACGCCCCCCGCCCTGAACACCTCCGCCGGGATGATCCCGACGTTCGCCTCGCCCGGCGAGAGCACGCCGGGGCAGTTCGGGCCGACGAGCGTGACGCCCCGCCGCCGGAGCCACGCGTACAGCCGCAGCATGTCGTGGACCGGGACGTGCTCGGTGATGCAGACGATCGTGCCGATCCCGGCCTCCGCCGCCTCGTAGACGGCGTCGGCGGCGAACCGGGCCGGGACGAAGACGAGGCTCGTGTCGGCTCCGGTCGCCTCGACGGCCTCGGCGACCGTGCCGAACACCGGGATCCCCTCGACGTCCTGCCCGCCCTTCCCCGGCGTGACGCCTGCGACGACGTTCGTGCCGTAGTCGCGGTTGCGCAGGCCGTGGAAGCGGCCCTCGCTCCCGGTCAGCCCCTGGACGAGCAGGCGGGTCTCGCGGCCGACGAGGATGCTCATCCGGGCGCCGCCCGCAGGGCGATCCGCTCGAGCGCGACCCAGCCGCCGGCGACGTGGGGGGCGAGGAGCGAGCGGACGCGCGCCGCCTCCGCGCCGGCGCAGCCCGTGCGCTCGAGCCACGGCTCCAGCTCGATCGGGAAGTCGAGCCTCCGCACCTCCTCGACCGCGAGGCCCGCGTCCTCGAGGAAGCGCCGCCACTCGTCCTCGGTGTAGTTGCGCACGTGCGAGGGATCGCGGATGCGCTCGGCCTCCTCGACGCGCTCGCCCATGTTGAGGTTGTCCACGACGATCACCCGCTTCGCCGCCACGCGCGCGAGCTCCCTGCTCGCCGCGGCGACGTCGCGGAAGTGGTGAGCCGCGACCCGGGTCGCCGCCAGGTCGAAGCTCGCGTCCGCGAACGGCAGCTCCTCGGCGTAGCAGACGACGTCCGGCCGCATCCCCGGCGCGGGGTCGCAGGTCACGACCGCGAGCCCCGCCTCGCGCAGCCTTCGCGCGACGTGGCCGCCCCCGGTCGCGACGTCGATCGCCGTCGCGCAGCCCTCGGCCCACTCGACGAGGAGGTCGAGGTCGGGGCCCCGGCTGTGCGCGGGGCTCTGCCGGTAGAGCTCGGCGCGCCGGCTCCAGACGTCGCTCACGTCGCGAGCTCCACGGCGCGGCGGGCGGCCTCGAGCATGGTCGGCTCGACGTGGAGGCCGGGCGGGGCCGCCTCGGCGAGGATGCGCCGGCCCTCGCCGGCGTTCGTGCCGTCGAGCCGGACGACGATCGGCACCCCGATCGCGACCCGCTCGAGCGCGGCGAGGATGCCGCGCGCGACCTCGTCGCAGCGCGTGATCCCGCCGAAGATGTTGAAGAGGATCGAGCGGACCTGGACGTCGCGCGCGATCACCTCGAGCGCGTCGACGACGCCCTCGGCCGAGCCGCCGCCGCCGAGGTCGCAGAAGTTCGCGGGCCGCCCGCCGGCGACGACGACGACGTCGACGGTGGCCATCGTCAGCCCCGCGCCGTTTCCGAGGATGCCGACCGACCCGTCGAGCTTCACGTACGTGACGCCCTTCTCGCGCGCGAGCGCCTCGAGCGGGTCGGCCGCCGACGCGTCGCGCCACCCGGCGAGGTCGGGATGGCGGAAGAGCGCGGAGTCGTCGATCGTCACCTTCGCGTCGAGCGCGTGGAGCGCACCGTCGGGCTTCACGACGAGCGGGTTGATCTCGCACAGGGTCGCGTCGCTCTCGACGAAGCAGCGGTAGAGGCGCTCGAGCAGGTCGAGCGCGCGGGCGTCGTCGCCCACCGCCTCCCGACCCACCTCCTGGTCGTAGCCGTCGAGCGGGTCGACGTGGACGCGCCGGAGCGCCTCCGGCCGCTCCGCCGCCACCTGCTCGATCTCGACTCCACCCTCCGTCGTGAACATGACGAGCGGCTTCTTGGCGCCGCGGTCGAGCGTCACCGAGAGGTAGTGCTCGGCGGCGATCGCCGTCGCCCGCTCGACCAGCAGGCGCCTGACGACGTGGCCGCGGATGTCGAGGCCGAGGATCGACGCCGCCGCCCGCTCGGCCTCGTCGGGCCCCGCGGCGAGCCTCACGCCGCCGGCCTTCCCGCGGCCGCCCGTCAGCACCTGCGCCTTCACGACCACCTCGCCGCCGAGCTCCTCGGCGGCGGCCCGCGCCTCGGCCGGCGTCTCGGCGAGGCGCCCCTCCGAGACCGGGATCCCGAAGCGCCGGAAGAGCTCCTTGCCCTGGTGCTCGTAGAGGTCCACGGCGGCGGAGCGTAGCTTCCCGGCCCGGGCCGAGACCCGGGAGCGCTCGCTCGGGCGCGGACGCCCCCCGCGTCAGGCGGGGTCGGCGACGACGCAGACGACCTGGCCGCTCACGACCGTCCCGCCGGCGGCGACCGAGAGCCCGGAGACGACGCCGGGCCGGTGCGCGACGACCTCGTTCTCCATCTTCATCGCCTCGACGACGCAGATCACCGCGCCGGTCTCGACCTCGTCCCCGTCCGCGACGCGGACCTCGAGCACCGTGCCCTGCATCGGGCTCACGACGACGTCCGCCGCGCGGCCCCGCACGGCGCCGGCGGCGCGCCCGCGGCGCCGGCGGGCGAGCGCGCGGTAGGCGGGCTCCGGCCGCAGCACGCGCACCTCGACGCGACGCCCGTCCACTTCGGCCATGGCTGTCTGGACAGACAACACTCCGTCCGCGGCCGCCGGTACGCTGGCCGCGGGATGGGTCGCACGCGACAGCTCCTCCGCCGCCTCCAGCAGCTCCTGCGAGTCGAGCAGGTCGCGGCACGTCTCGCCCGCGGCGAAGCGGGGGTGCGAGAGGAGCGCGCGATGGAACCCGACGAGCGTCTTCACTCCGCCGATCTCGAGCTCCCCGAGCGCGCGCAGCATCCGCAGGCGCGCCCGCTCGCGGTCCGTGTCGTGCACGATCAGCTTCGCGACGAGCGGGTCGTAGAGCCCGCTCACCTCCGACCCGGCCGCGACGCCCGAGTCGACGCGGACGCCCGGCCCCGCAGGCTCCCGGTAGCTCGTGATCCGCCCGGGCGCCGGCAGGAAGCCGGCGGACGGGTCCTCCGCGTTGATGCGGCACTCGATCGCGTGCCCGCGGAGCGCCACGTCCTCCTGGCGCAGCGATAGCGGCTCTCCGGCCGCGATCAGCAGCTGCTCGCGGACGAGATCGAGGCCCGTGACGAGTTCCGTCACGGTGTGCTCGACCTGGATGCGCGTGTTCATCTCCATGAAGTAGTAGGCGCCGTCCGGGCCGAGCAGCCCCTCGACCGTGCCGGCCGAGCGGTACCCGGCGGCCCGCGCGGCGTCGACGGCGATCCGCCCGATGTGCTCGCGCAGCTCAGGCGTCACGGCGGGCGAGGGCGTCTCCTCCACCAGCTTCTGGTGGCGGCGCTGGATCGTGCAGTCGCGCTCCCCGAGGTGGACGACGTTCCCGTGCGCGTCGGCGAGCACCTGCACCTCGACATGCCGCGGATCCTCGAGGTAGCGCTCGGCGTAGACCGCGCGCTCGCCGAAGTACGCCTCGCCCTCGCGGCGGGCCGACTCGAGCGCGGCCCGGGCCTCCTCGGGCGCGCGCACGACGCGCATGCCCTTGCCGCCGCCCCCCGCCGCGGCCTTGACGAGGAGCGGGTAGCCGAGCTCCTCGCCGAGCGCGAGCAGCGCCTCCTCGTCCTCGAGGGGCTCGGTCGTGCCGGGGACGATCGGGACGCCGGCCTCGCGCATGCGCGCGCGGGCGCGCGTCTTCGTGCCCATGAGCTCGATCGCGTCGGGCGGCGGCCCGATCCAGACGAGCCCCGCCGCCTCGACCGCCCGGGCGAAGGCGGCGTTCTCGGCGAGGAAGCCGTACCCCGGATGGACCGCTTCCGCCCCGGCGCGCGCCGCGATCTCGAGCAGCCGGTCGGCGGCGAGGTAGCTCTCGGCGGCGGCGCGGCCGCCGAGGGCGTAGGCCTCGTCGGCGTAGGTCGCGTGGAGCGCGCCGCGGTCGGCGTCGGAGTAGACGGCCACCGAGGCGACCCCGAGCTCGCGCAGCGTCCGGCAGACGCGGATCGCGATCTCTCCGCGGTTGGCGACGAGGACCTTGGCGAACACGGCGCGTATTCTCTCCGGGGCGATGACCCTGGCCGACCGCCTGACCGTCGCGCGTGCCGTCGCCGCGCCCGTCGTCGTGTTCCTGTTCGCGGTCCACTTCGACGGCCACGACTACTGGGGGACGGCCGTCTTCTGCGTCGCGATGGCGACCGACTGGTTCGACGGGCGGATCGCCCGCCGGAGCGGGCGGACGTCCTCGTTCGGCTCGCTGCTCGACCCGGTCGCCGACAAGGTCCTCGTGCTGGGGACGCTCGTCGTGCTGCTCGACCAGGACGTCTTCCCGGCCTGGATGGTCGCCGCGATCGTCGGCCGCGAGCTGCTCGTGAGCGGCCTCCGCCTCGCCGCGCTCGAGCGCGGGGTGGTGATCGCCGCCCGCGACCTCGGCAAGCTCAAGACCTGGTCGCAGGCGGTCGCGGGCGGGGTCGGCGGGCTCGCGGCCGCGGGCGTCTGGAGCCACACGGTCTCGTGGTGGTTCCTGCTGCTCGCGGTCGCGCTGACCTGGGTCTCAGGGCTCGACTACGCGCGGTCGGCTCCCCGAGTCCTGCGCGGACGCCCCGCCGTCGCTCCCTAGCCGCTGCGCGAGCCCCGCCGCCCACCACGCGTCCGGCCCGTCGGGCGGACCCGCGAGCAGGCGCTCGATCGCCTCGGTCACGGGCGCAGGCTGGGACGGGTCGAGCTCGACCGGCACGCCGAGACGGTAGCGCCCCGCGCCCGGCTGGGGAGGCGCGACTTTGGGTAGGAATTCGCCATGGGACGCGGAGCGCGCACCGCCGTCGCCGCCGCGGCCGTCGTCGCCGTAGCGGCCCCAGCCGCCGGGGCGTCCTCGAGCGGCCGCCAGAGGGCGAGCGGCCGGATCGCGGTCCTGCGCCCGCTCACGATCACGGTCCACGGCAAGCATCGCGACCTGACCTGCCGGCTCCGGCGGCTCGTGCCGCAGAGGCTCGGCTACGCGGCGGGGGTGCGCGTCGAGATCACCTGCGACGGCGGCGTCCTCGTCCGTATCGCGCGCGGGGCCACGGCCTCGAGCTCCAGCTCGAGCTCCAGCGCGAGCGCGAGCGCGTCGTCGAGCGGCGAGAGCGCGTTCGACTTCGTCGGCCCGGTCGCGGAGCTCTCGGCCTCGTCGATCGCGTTCGGCTCCTACTCCTGCCGCATCGGCCCGGGCTCGCCGGGCGTGGGGGCGTTCCGCCGAGGCGACCGCGTCCACGCCCACTGCACGAACGGCGTCCTGACGAGCATCGCGGCCGCGTAGCGGCCGCGGCGGCTACAGCGGGATGTTGCCGTGCTTGCGCGGCGGGCGCGGCTCGTGCTTGGTGATCGCGGTGCGCAGCGCGTCGACGAGCACCGGACGCGTCCGCCGGGGCTCGATCACGTCGTCGAGGTACCCGCGCTCGGCGGCCACGTACGGGTTCGCGAAGGTCTCGCGGTAGTCGGCGATCAGCTCGGCGCGGCGCGTCTCGCCGTCGGCCGCGTCCGCGAGCTCGCGGCGAAAGACGATGTTGACCGCGCCCTCGGGCCCCATCACCGCCACCTCCGCGGTCGGCCAGGCGAAGTTGAAGTCGGCCCTGATGTGCTTCGAGCTCATGACGTCGTAGGCGCCGCCGTAGGCCTTGCGGGTGATCACGGCGAGCTTCGGCACGGTCGCCTCGCAGTAGGCGTAGAGGAGCTTGGCGCCGTGGCGGATGACGCCGCCCCACTCCTGGGCCGTCCCGGGGAGGAAGCCGGGGACGTCGACGAAGGTGACGAGCGGGACGTTGAAGGCGTCGCAGGTGCGCACGAAGCGGGCCGCCTTCGAGGCCGAGTCGATGTCGAGCACGCCGGCGAGCGAGTGCGGCTGGTTCGCGACGACGCCGACCGAGTACCCGCCGAGCCGCGCGAAGCCCGTGACGATGTTCTCGGCGAAGCGCGGCTGCAGCTCGAGGAACGACCCCTCGTCGACGACCGCCTCGATCACGCGCTTGATGTCGTACGGCTTGGTCGGCTCGTCCGGGACGAGCTCGTCGAGCTCGGGCGCCTCCCGGTCGACCGGGTCGGACGGCTCGTCCCAGGGCGTCGGCGCGCGGTTGTTCTGCGGCAGGAAGCTGAGCAGGTAGCGCGCGTCCTCGAGCGCGGCCTCCTCGCCGGGGGCGGTCAGGTGCGCGACGCCCGACTTGGTCGCGTGGGCGTCGGCGCCTCCGAGCTCCTCGGAGCTGACCTTCTCGCCCGTGACCGCCTTCACGACGTCGGGGCCGGTGATGAACATGTACGAGGAGCCCTCGACCATCAGCACGAAGTCCGTCATCGCAGGCGAGTAGACGGCGCCGCCCGCGCACGGCCCCATCACGAGCGAGAGCTGCGGGACGACGCCGGAGAGCTGGACGTTCCGCCAGAAGATCTCGGCGTAGCCCGCGAGCGAGACGACGCCCTCCTGGATCCGCGCGCCGCCGGAGTCGTTGATGCCGATCACGGGGCAGCCGTACTTGCCCGCGAGGTCGAGCACCTTGCAGATCTTCTCGGCGACGACCTCGGAGAGCGAGCCGCCGAAGACGGTGAAGTCCTGGCTGAAGACGAACACGCGGCGGCCGAAGACCTGCCCGTAGCCCGTGACGACGGCGTCGCCGGGCGGCCTGCGCTCGAGCATCCCGAAGTTCGACTCGCGGTGGCGGACGAAGCGGTCGAGCTCGACGAACGTGCCGGGGTCGCAGAGGCGCTCGGCCCGCTCGTGGGCGAGCAGCTTGCCGGCGGCGCGGTGCTTCTCCACCGCCGCCTGGTTGCCCGCGTGGGCGGCACGGTCGCGCTGCTCGCGCAGCCACTCGAGCCTCGCTCGGGTCGTCTCGTGGGCCACGGTGAGCGTGAGGCTACAGTCGCCGCATCGAACCTGACCACAGCACCATCTGGCCCTACGACGAGCGCGGGGAGCCGGGGCGCTTCTCGTACTCCCGCTACGCCCATCCGGCCGGGGTGGCGGCCGAGGAGCGGCTGGGCGCGCTCGAGGGCGGCGACGCCCTCCTCTACGCCTCCGGGATGGCCGCCGAGACGGCGGTGCTGCTCGCGTTCGCCGGCCCCGGTACGCGCGTGGCCCTCGCCGAGGGGGCGTACTGGGGCAGCGCCGTCCTCATGCGCGACCTCGGCCGGTGGGGGCTCGAGCTCGTCGAGTACGACCAGACGGGGCCGCCGCCGGAGGCCGACGTCGTCTGGGTCGAGGCGCCGGCGAACCCGGTGCTCACCCTGCCGGACTGGGAGGCGCTGCGGGCGCACCCCGGCCTCGTCGTCTGCGACGCGACCGTCTCGACGCCGGTCTACCTGCGGGCGCTCGACGAGGGCGCAGACGTCGTCGTGCACTCCGCCACGAAGTACCTCTGCGGCCGGCATGACGCGCTCCTCGGCGCGACGGTGACGCGCGACCCGGAGCGGACGGCGCGACTGCTCGAGCTGCGCGGCCGCGCGGGCCTCCAGTCGGCGCCGGCCGCGGCGGCGTCGCTGCTGCGCGGCCTGGGCTCGCTCGGCGAGCGGATGCGCCGCATCACCGCGAGCGCGGCCGAGCTCGCGCGCCGCCTCGAGGCGCATCCGGCGGTCGAGCGCGTCCGCTACCCGGGGTTCTCGGGGCTCGTGTCGTTCGACGTCGCCGACCCGCGGCGCGTCGAGACGCGGACGCGGCTCGTCCTGAACGCGACGAGCCTCGGCGGCGAGCGCTCGACGATGGAGAGCCGCCACCGCTGGGAGGGCGACCGGATCCCGCGCGGGCTGCTGCGCCTGTCGGTCGGGCTCGAGGACGTGGACGAGCTCTGGAAGGATCTCGAGCAAGCGCTCGCATGAAGCACGCGACCGAGTACCTGACCTTCGAGACGCCGCACCGGCGCGACTACGTCAACATCACCGACCGCGTCGAGGCCTTCGTGCGCGCGTCGGGGATCCGGCACGGGCTCTGCCTCGTGAACCCGATGCACATCACGGCGGCGGTGTACGTGAACGACGACGAGGGCGGGCTGATCGCCGACATCGACGACTGGCTCGAGCGCCTCGCCCCGCACGAGCCCGTCTCCGGCTACCGCCACAACGTCGGCGAGGACAACGCGGACGCGCACCTGAAGCGGCAGCTGATGGCGCACCAGGTCGTGCTCGCGATCACCGACGGCAAGCTCGACCTGGGCCCGTGGGAGCAGGTCTTCTACGCCGAGTTCGACGGCCGCCGCCGCAAGCGCGTGCTGCTGAAGGCGATCGGCGAGTAGCGCCCGACCCGCAGCGACCCGCAGCCCGTGGGTCGTCCGTCTCGCTCGCGTGACGGGGGCTGCGACCTCGTCCACGGCCGCCGGTGCAGGAAAGCGCGCGCGAAGGCGGGACGACGGGGACGGCGGCTGCCGCCGGGCGGGCCCCGGCGGGCCGTGTCCTCAGCGGCGCCCGGCGTGGGCGGCGACGGCGCCGAGGCCGGCCGGGGCGAGGCGGGCCGGCGGGGCGGCCGAGGCGGCGACGAGGCGGAGCGGCTTGCCGGCCAGGTCGAAGACGCAGCGCCACGCCCGCTGCCGCCGCGCGCGGCGCGCCCACCAGACCTTGTTGCCGCCGAGCTGGAAGCTCCGCTCGGCCCCCGCGTCGCAGGCGCCGTGCATCGGCTCGACCCGCCACTCGAGCGGAGGCCCCGACCCGCTCCGGAACTCGACGCGCAGGACGCCGCCGCGGTACGACCAGCCCCGGTAGGCGAAGCCGGCGGGGACGCGTGCCGGCAGGTAGTTGCGGAAGGCGACGCGGCCGTCGATCGCGCGCACGGCCGCCGGCGGGATCGGCGCGGAGCCGGCGGCGACGGCGAGGGCGGCGAGGAGCAGGCGCATCGCGCCGCCACTCTAGGCTGGGCAGGTTGGCGTTCCGTGAAGAGTCCGCGAGCGACGTGCTCGACCTGCTCGACTGGAAGCGAAGGGTCTTCGCGCTCTACGCCGAGGTGCGCGCGTCGCCCGACCCGGCCGCAGCCCACGAGCGCTGGCGCGCCGTGCGCGCGAAGCTCTTCCGCGACCACCCGCAGTCGCCTCGCCCGGGCCACGACGCGCTCGCCTACTTCCCCTACGACCCCGCCTGGCGCCACGTCGCCGAGGTCGTGCCCGCGCCGCCGGAGGCGCGGCTCGTCGCCGGAAGCGGGCCCGAGCCGGTCGCCTGCACGCGCTTCGCGCTCGCGCGCTTCGCCGGCCACGAGCTCGAGCTCTTCTGGCTCGAGGCCTACGGCGGCGGGCTCTTCCTCCCCTTCCGCGACGCGACGAGCGGCGCCGAGACCTACGGCGCCGGCCGCTACCTGCTCGACACCGTCAAGGGCGCCGACCTGGGCGCCGCGGGCGGCGGGCTCGTGCTCGACTTCAACTTCGCCTACAACCCCTCCTGCGCCTACGACCCCAAGTGGGCCTGCCCGCTCGCCCCGCCCGCGAACCGGCTCCCGGCGGCCGTGCGCGCCGGCGAGCGAGCGCCCCTCGCCCGGTAGGCGCGCTCGCCGTACACAAGACCCACGGAAAGGCGAGGAGCTCCGTCGACGAAGCTCCCCGTGAACGGCCTGGTTGAGCCAGATCCGCCGGACAAGCAGACCTCGCGACTTCCAAGCTCGACGGGGTTCGGTGGCCGATCCCGGGCTCGAGGGTAGGCGCACCCAGACCGTCATGGGCGAAGTCGGGCTCGTCCTCGTGCTGCGCCCCGCTACTCGAGGGCGTCGATTGCGTCCAGCGCGACGTACTCGACGTTCGGGCCGCGTCGCGGGGAATCCGGGGCGAAGTCGATCCATCCGAGCTTCCGCATCCGTGTCAGGCGGTTGCGGGCGGTCGGCACGTCGCAGTCGAGGTAGTCGCGGACGTTCTCGTTGGAAATCCGGCGATGCCGCTTCAAGTGCCGAATGAGCTTGCGGAATGATAAACCCTGTCATGGCAGGGGGTATCACTTCTCGCATCAAACCTCGACCGCCGTGGGATACGCCTCAGACCTCGCGACCGCGACGACGCGGGCCTGAGCGGCCGAGTCTCGTGCGACCGTAGGCGCGCCGCACCCGGCATGCTGTTTCCGCGTCACGAAAGTGCGCCAATCGTACACGAACACATGTTCCCTCGATGTTGCCGCCGCACGCGGACACGAGTGCGGGCGCTCCGCCGCTGGGCAAGGCGCGGCGGGAGGCGACGCGGATCTTGGCTGCCGCAGAGCGGCAGGAGACGCTCGGCGAGCGCAGAGAGAGGGTGGTCGAGCAGATCCGCAAGCGGCTGGCAGGCGAGCCGATCATGGGCGGCCTTCGTGCATTCAGGGCTCGATCAGCTCGCCGAGCGGCCCTCCGCCGCCGGCTGCCGCGCGAGGCGGCCGCGGACGGATCGTAGAGATCTCGAGGCGAACGTCCGCAAGCCGGAGGTGGGACTCGAACCCACGACCTAGCGCTTACAAGGCGCTCGCTCTTCCAGCTGAGCTACTCCGGCGCGCACCCATCGTACGCCGCCGCCGTTACTGGAGGACCCGGCGCTCCCGCTGGTGGTTCAGGATCTTCCGCTTGACGCGCTGGAGCGCGTTGTCGATCGTCTTCGTGTCGCACCCGAGCTCGGCGGCCATCTGCTCGTACGAGCTGCCCTCCAGGTAGAGCCGGAGCGCGTTCGACTCGAGCGAGGAGAGCGTCGTGCCGAGGCAGCCGACGAGCGACTGCAGCTCCTCGGTCGAGATCACGCGCACGGCCGGGTCGTGGACGTGCGAGCCGGGGAGCGCGTCGCCGAGCGTCACCTCGCCCTCCGCCTCCTGTCCGGACGGGGTGTGGCTGAAGGAGACGTACGTGTTGAGCGGGGCGTGCTTGAAGCGCGTCGCGGTCTTGATCGCGGTGATGATCTGGCGCGTGACGCAGAGCTCGGCGAAGGAGCGGAACGAGGTCTCCTTGTCGGGCCGGAAGTCGCGCACCGCCTTGTAGAGGCCGATCAGCCCCTCCTGGATCAGGTCGTCGCTGTCGCCGCCGACGAGGAAGTACGAGCTCGCCTTCAGCCGGACGAACGACGTGTAGCGGCGGATGAGGGCGTCGAGCGCGCCCTGGTCGCCGTTGCGTGCCTTGAGCACGAGTTGCAGATCCTCAAGCTCTCGTTGAGCCTTCTGGGGGCTGCGAACGGCGGTTGCGTGCTGGACTGCGATGGCCTTTCTCCCTTTCCGCGCGGGCTGGAGCACCGTCTCGCGACAGAACCCTCACCCTGAGGTCGAGGTGAATCTAGCAGGGTCTCGCAGAGAACACAAGCCCCTTTTGCAGTGGACCCGGTTACTCGCCTCGGCGAAGTCGCTCGAGCCGCGCGCGCAGCTCGGGGTCGAGCCTGTCGCCGAGCCCGCCCGGCGGCGCCGGCGGCTGCGCCGGGGGCTCGAGGTCGCGGAAGAAGGTCTGCGACGAGAGCTGCGCGACCTGCCGGCCGGCGGTCTCGAGCACGGCGCGGTCGGACGAGACGAGCAGCACGCGCTCCCGCCCGCGGTGCTCGGCGGCGAGCCGCTCGAGCAGCGCGTCGGCGTCGGGCGCGTAGCGCACCGAGAGCGGGCCGAGCTCGGCGTCGTCGCCCGAGCCGTCGAAGACGAGCACCCCGCGCGCGCCGCGCGAGGCCACGAAGCTCGCGAGCGCGTCCGCGAGCTGGCGCGCGTCGGAAAACGGCCCGGCGTGGAGGAGGTTGTAGCCGTCGAACAGGTAGAGCGACGCGTCCGCCACGACTCGGCTCACCCGCGCTGGCGCCGCGCCTCGTAGAGGAGGAGGGCGGCGGCGACGCTGACGTTGAGCGACTCGACGCGGCCGGCGAGCGGGATCGACACGAGCGCGTCGCAGGTGCGGCGGACGAGGGGCCGCAGGCCCCTGCCCTCGGCGCCGAGGACGAGCGCGACGCCTCCGGAGAGGTCGGCGTCCCACATCGAGGTCGGCGCGTCCCCGGCCGCGCCGTAGACCCAGAGCTCCGGCCCCTTCACCTCCTCGAGGAAGCGGGCGAGGTTCGTGACGACCGCGACCGGGAGGTGCTCGACGGCGCCCGCGGAGGCGCGGGCGACGGCGGGCGTGACGACGGCCGACCCGTGCGCCGGGACGACGACGCCGGTCGCCCCCGCCCCCTCGGCGCTCCGGCAGACGGCGCCGAGGTTGCGCGGGTCGGTGACGCGGTCGAGGACGGCGAGGAGGGGCCGCTCGGCCGCCGCGAGCTCGTAGGCGTCCGCGTAGCGGAAGGGCTCGACGCGGGCGAGCGCGCCCTGGTGGTCGCGGGTGCCGGCGAGCTCGGAGAGCTCGCGCTCGGCCCGCAGGCGGGGCTTCGCCTCGGCGAGCCACGGCTCCGCCTTCGCCGCGCGCTCCGTCGCGAACAGCTCGAGCACCTCCCGGCGGCCGCGCAGCGCCTCCCGGACCGCCCGGCGGCCGTAGACGAGGTCGCCGCTCACCGCCTCCTGCGGACGAGCCGGAAGCCGTCGCCGGCGTCGCGCACCTCCCAGCCGGCCGCCTCGATCGCCTCCCGCAGCCGGTCGGCCTCCGCCCACTCCCGCTCCGCGCGGGCCCCGTGCCGCCGCCGCGCGAGCTCGACCACCTCGTCCGGCGGCGCCTCCGCCGCCGCGAGCGACTCGAGCCCGAAGACGGCGAGCGCGCGCCGCAGCAGGTCGTGGTCGCGCCACCCGTGGAGCACCGCGAGCGCCTCCGGCGTCGAGAAGTCGTCGTCGAGCGCGGCGGCGAACGCCTCCCAGTCGCCGCCCGGCTCGCCGGGGCCGCGGAAGACGTTGCGGAGCGTCTCGGCCTGGGCCGCCGCCTGCGCCATCGTCTCGGGCGAGAAGTCGATCGGCTTGCGCCAGTGGCCCGAGAGGAAGAAGACGAGCAGCGTCTCGCGGCCCCACTCGTCGAGGGTCTCGCGGAGCGTGGCGATGTTGCCGACCGACTTCGACATCTTCTCGCCGGTGAAGCGGAGCATCCCGTTGTGCGCCCAGATCCGGGCGAACGGATGCCCGAGCGCACGCGACTGGGCGAGCTCGTTCTCGTGGTGGGGGAAGACGAGGTCGAGGCCGCCGCCGTGGATCTCGAAGCTCGGCCCGAGGAGCTCCTCGGCGAGGACGGAGCACTCGATGTGCCAGCCCGGCCGGCCTCGGCCCCAGGGCGAGTCCCAGGCCGTGTCCTCGCCCTCCTTGTTGGCCTTCCAGAGCGCGAAGTCGCGCGGGTCCTCCTTGCGCGGGTTCGGCTCCTGCTCTGCGACCTGGTCGGGCCGCTGGCCCGAGAGCCGGCCGTACTCCGGGAAGCTCGCGACGCGGAAGTAGACGTCGCCGTCGACCGGGTAGGCGTGACCCGTGCGCACGAGCTCCTCGACGAAGCGCACGATCTCGGGGACGTGCTCGGTCACCTTCGGCAGCGCGTCCGGCATCCCGAGGCCGAGGTCACCCGTGTCCTCGAGGTACCAGGCCGTCGCGCGCTCGGCGAGCGCGGCGCTCGCGCCGGGAGCCGCGTCGTAGATCTTGTCGTTGACGTCGGTGATGTTGTGGACGAGCGTCGCCTGGTAGCCGCGCATCCGCAGCCACGACCGCAGCCACATCCCGACGACGAACGGGCGCGCGTTGCCGACGTGGGCACGGGCGTAGACGGTGGGGCCGCAGAAGTACATCCGCACCGGTCCGGGCGGCGGCGGCAGCTCGACGAGCGACTTCGTGTAGGTGTCAAAGAGCCGCATCGACTCTCCGCAACGTCTCCTCCAGAGGCAACGCGGCGAGCACCGCCCAGAGCTCGGGGCCGCTGTCGCGGCCGGTGAGCGCCCGCCGCACGGCGCGCAGGTTGCCGCCGGCCGCCTTCAGCTCGCGGACGACCGCGCGCGCCGCCCGCTCGTCGAGGGCGCCGTTCGCCGCCGCGCGCAGCTCGCGGAAGCGCGCGAGCGTCTCGGCGTCCCCCTGCGCGAGCGCCGGCCCGCCGCCCGGCGCCGGAGGCTCGAGGATCGACGCCGCGAGCGCGCGGGCCTCGCCGAGGTCGCGGGCGCCGCGGAGCGCGGGTGCGACCGAGACGGGGACCCCCGCCCGGGCCGCCAGCTCCTCGTCGGGGAGCCCGGCCAGCACCTCGACCGCGAG
Organism: Gaiellaceae bacterium; assembly: GCA_035650615.1. GTDB lineage: Bacteria > Actinomycetota > Thermoleophilia > Gaiellales > Gaiellaceae > PALSA-600. The sequence continues at coordinate 36,759 of DASRHI010000050.1, forward strand.
CGAGCGGATGCGCGCGAGGTCGAGGCGGACGTCGTGGCGGGGGATCCCGAGCTCGTCGAGGTAGCGCCGTACCGCCTCCGCCGGGATGCCGGCCTCGCGCAGGGAGGCGATCGAGGCCCCCTCCGAGCGCTTCGAGAGCTTCTTCCCGTCCGGGCCGAGCACGAGCCCGTGGTGGACGTACTCGGGCGGGACGGCGCCGAGCGCCTCGGCGAGGGCGCGGTGGAGCCCCTCGTTGGGGCGGTGGTCGTTGCCGCGGATCACGTGCGTGATCCCGAAGTCGACGTCGTCGACGACGCTCGCGAGGTGGTAGGTCGCCGTCCCGTCCGGTCGCAGGAGCTGCACGCCGTGGAACCGTTCCGGCAGGCCGGCGGCCGCCTCGCGGTAGCGCTCCTGCCGCTCGCTCTGGCGCACCGGGCCCTCGTCCCACTCGACGCCGAGCCAGCGCAGGTCCTCGAGGATCGCCTCCTCCCCGCCCGGCACGTTGCGCGCCGGGTCAGTGTCGTCGATCCGGAGCAGGAGGGTGCCGCCGAAGTTCCGGTTCGCGACCGCGCCGAGCGCGTTCCCCACGTGCAGGGAGCCGGTCGGGCTGGGAGCGAAGCGGACCTTCACCCGCGTGAGTCTAGGTTCCGCCTCCCGCGCCGTCGCGCCCGCCGGGCGGGTAGAGTCCCGGCCGTGAACCGCGACACGGTCGGCTCCGCCCTCGCGCTCGTCGCCGCCGCGCTCGGCATCGCGGCGATCGCGACGCGCCCCTTCCTGCTCGCGCCGATCGGGCTCCTCTTCCTGCTCGTGGCGGCGAAGCTGACTGGCGACCGCCGGTTCGTCGCGCCGGCCGCGGGGATGCTCGCGCTCGGCGCGCTCGCCGGGGCCGCGGTCGCGGCGGGGTTCACGCAGCCGCTCTACTGAGCGGCGCTCAGTGGGCCCGCGCCCAGACGCGGTAGCCCGCCGGCGTCCGCCCGACGAAGACGACCCGCTGCGACGCGCTCTGGCTCGGCAGGAAGGCGCGGTCGAGCAGGTAAACGACGACGGTGCGCTCCCACACCGTCCTGCCGCACTGCGCCTTCGCCTGCGGCCCGCGGGCGGCGTCCGCCGGCGCGAGCATCGCGCCCCGCACCTGCGGGCGGTTCCTCGGCGGGTCGGCGCGCAGGGCGGCCGCGGCGGCCGGCCCGATCGCGTTGCGCCCGAGCGGCAGCAGGTTGCCGGGGCAGCGGGCGCTCGGGGCGGCCCCGGCGGGCGCGGCGAGGACAGCGGCGGCGGCGAGCGGCGCGAGCGGCGCGGCGAGGACTCTCACGATGTGACCCCCCTTGGTCGGATTGCGCGCCCGATCCTGCACGACGCCGGTTAGGGGGCTGTTAGTACCGGAACCGAGGCCGCGCGGCCGGTCCGGGGCTCCTCGGAGCCCCGGACCGGTTTCGGATTGGCCGATCCCGGTCAAGCCGCCGGAAAAGGCGTCTATCCGGCCTTCCTGCGGCCACGCCGGAGGAGGAGGATCGTCATGGCAGGAACGATTCGTCTGCTCGCGGCCGGGTTGCTCGCAGCGTCCGTGCTCGCGGGGACGGCGTCGGGAGACACGGCGAGCGGGTCCGCGCTCAAGTTGCGGAAGGCGATCACGCTGCAGGGGATGAAGCGGCACGAGCAAGCGTTGCAGGCGATCGCGAACGCGAACGGCGGTATCCGGGCGGCCGGCACCCCCGGCTTCGACGCGTCCGTCGCGTACGTCGTCGCGCAGCTAGAGGACGCCGGCTACGACCCGGTCGTCCAGTCGTTCGAGTTCCCGTTCTTCCAGGAGCTCGCCCCACCCACGCTCGCGCTGACCGCGCCGGCCGCGAAGACGTACGCCGCCGGCACGGACTTCGCGACGATGACGTACTCGGGCGGCGACGACGTGACCGGGGCGGTCGAGGAGACGGCCGGCAACCTGTTCCCGCCGCCCCCGACCCCGGGCTCGAGCGCCGGCTGCGAGGCCTCGGACTTCGCCGGCTTCACGGCCGGCAACGTCGCGCTGATCCAGCGCGGCACCTGCACCTTCCACGACAAGGCGCTGAACGCCCAGAACGCCGGGGCGTCTGCAGTGCTCATCTTCAACGAGGGGCAGCCGGGACGCACCGCGGTGATCAACGGGACCCTCGGGAGCCCGGACTTCACCATCCCGGTCCTCGGCACCACGTTCGCGCTGGGGCAGGAGCTGCACGACCTGCTGGTCTCGGGCCCCGTGTCCGTGCACGTCGCGACGTCCACGATCTCGGAGACGCGCACGGCCGCCAACGTGCTGGCGGACGCGCCGGGCGGAGACCCGGACCACGTCGTCGTCCAGGGATCGCACCTCGACTCGGTCACCACCGGCCCCGGCATCAACGACAACGGCTCCGGCTCGTCCTACAACCTCGAGTCGGCGATCCAGATCGCCGAGAACAACGTCAAGACGCGCAACAAGATCCGCTTCGCGTGGTGGGGCGCCGAGGAGGAGGGCCTGCTCGGGTCGCAGTTCTACGTCGACAGCCTCTCCGACGACGAGTTCGCGACGATCGCGGGCAACCTCAACTTCGACATGATCGCGTCGCCGAACTTCGTCCGATTCGTGTACGACGGCGACGGCTCCGACACGCCGACGGCGGGGCCGCCCGGCTCGGCCGAGATCGAGCAGATCTTCCTCGACTGGTTCGCGTCCGCCGGGCTCGCGAGCGCCCCGACGGCCTTCGACGGGCGCTCCGACTACGGCCCGTTCATCGCGCGGGGCGCCCCGGCGGGCGGGCTCTTCACCGGCGCGGAGGGCGTCAAGACGGAGGAGCAGGCGGGCGTGTACGGCGGGGTCGCCGGCGAGGCGTACGACCGCTGCTACCACCAGGCGTGCGACACCGCCAGCAACCTGAGCGACACGGCGTTCGACCAGATGGCCGACGCCGCCGCGACCGCTCTCGTCACCCTCGGCGAGAGCAAGCCGGCGAAGACGAAGCCGCTGAGCGCGGCCGCCGCCCGCGCGCACGCGGCCGAGGCGGTCTTCCGCGGGCCCCGGACCCAGCGCTGAGGCCGTCCCCGCGGGGGCGGCGCTCCGGCGCCGCCCCCGCTGCGCCCGCAGCTCTCCGAGTAGACACAGCCCAGGGCGTCTCGAGAACGTCTCACCCGAGACCCGCGCTGTCGCGACGCCGCACGACTACTCGGCCGCGTCCGCCGAGGGCGGCCGGAGAGCGCGGCCCGAAGCTAGGGTCCGTGCCGTGAAGGAGCCGCTCCTTGCCTGGTTCCGCGAGCACCGGCGCGACCTGCCCTGGCGGCGCACGCGCGATCCCTACGCGATCCTCGTCAGCGAGGTGATGCTGCAGCAGACGCAGGTGGAGCGCGTCGTCCCGCGCTACCTGCGCTTCCTCGAGCGGTGGCCGACCGTGGAGGCGCTCGCCGCCGCCTCCGCCGCCGACGTGATCGTCGAGTGGCAGGGACTCGGCTACAACCGCCGCGCGCTCAACCTCCACCGCGCGGCGCGCGTCGTCGCCGAGCGCGGCTGGCCGGACGACCTGACGGCGCTGCCCGGCGTCGGGCCGTACACGGCGGCCGCGCTCGCGAGCTTCGCGTTCGGTCGCGACGTGCTGCCGGTCGATACGAACGTACGCCGCGTGCAGGAGCGGACGCGCGAGCCGTTCGACGCGTCGTGCGCGCAGGCGCTCTTCGACCTCGGCGCGACGGTCTGCCTCGCGCGCGTGCCGCGCTGCGGCGCCTGCCCGCTCGCCGCGGCCTGCCCCTCGCGCGGGCGGCGCTACGAGCCGCTCAGGAAGCAGTCTCGCTTCGAGGGGTCGTTCCGGCAGCGCCGCGCCCGCGCGCTGCGCGCGGTTGCCGCCGGCCAGGCCCCGCTCGACCGCGAGGCGGTCGAGGCGCTCGCCCGCGACGGGCTCGTCGAGCTCGGAGCCGGAGGCCCCGCCCTGCCGCGCTAGTGGCCCGTCCGGTAGGTGCGGACCACTAGCGGAGCTCGAGCAGCGCGACGGCGTAGGCGGCGAGGCCCTCGCCGCGGCCGGTGAAGCCGAGCCCGTCCGTGGTCGTCGCGCGCACGTTCACCTCGCCCTCGCCGACCGCCTCGGTCAGCCGGCGCCGCATCTCGTCCCGGCTCTCCGCGATTCGCGGCTCCTCGCCGACGAGGACGCAGTCGGCGTTCACGAGCCGCCACCCGGCGGCGCGCACCTGGGAGTAGGCCTCTCTGAGCAGGACGAGCGAGGAGACGCCGCGGAAGCGCTTCTCCCACGAGGGGAAGAGCGAGCCGATGTCGCCGAGCCCGGCGGCGCCGAGGAGCGCGTCGACGAGCGCGTGCGCGATCACGTCACCGTCGGAGTGGCCGGCCAGCCCGCGCGGGTGGGCGAGCTCGACGCCGCCGAGGACGAGCGGCACGCCCTCGACGAGCGCGTGCGCGTCGACGCCGACGCCGACCCGCACGTCAGCCACCGAGGAGCCCCGCCACGCGCTCGAGGTCCGCCGCCGTCGTCACCTTCCGCAGCCGTTCGTCGCCTGCGACCACCGTGACGCGGCCCCCGGCCGCCTCGACGAGCTGGGCGCAATCCGTCGCACGCGACACGTCGTCGCTCGCGGCGAAGGCGGCGCGCAGTACGGACGCGACGAACGCCTGCGGCGTCTGCACCGCGACGAGCGCGTCGCGGTCGAGGGTCTCCGCGACGACGCCGTCCGCGAGCCGCTTGACCGTGTCGACGACGGGCAGGCCGGGGACGGCGCCGTCGAAGCCCTGGCCGAGCGCCTCGAGCAGCCGGTCGACGACCTCCGCCGGCAGCAGGGGGCGGGCCGCGTCGTGCACGAGCACGACGGCCGCTTCCCCGGGCACCTCCTCGAGCCCGAGCCGCACCGAGTCGGCGCGCGTCGCGCCGCCCGGGACGCAGGCGCTCACCTTCGACGCGCCGAGCTGCTCGGCGAGCAGGATCGACGGCTCCTCCCACCCCGGCGGGCAGACGACGACGACGCCGTCGACCCACCCGTTCTCGTCGAGACGGCGCAGAGGCTCGGCGAGCAGCGGAAGCTCGCCGAGCCTCGCGAAGGCCTTCGGCCGGTCGTCGCCGAGCCGCTCGCCCCGGCCTGCGGCGACGAGCACGGCGAAGACGCCGGACGGCTGCACCCTATGCGGCTGCCGGGGCCTTGCTCGCGGCGCTCTTCTTCTTCGCCGGCGTCGTCGCCGGCGGGCGCTTCGCCTTCGCGGCCGCCGGGCGCTCCTGCCCGGCCAGCACGCCCTCGAGCCAGGCGATCGCGTCCTCCTCGGAGAGGTTCTTCGCGAACCGGAGCTCCGACGCGAGGATCTTCTTCGCCCTGACGTACATCTGCTTCTCGCCCGTCGAGAGCCCCTTCTCGCCGTCGCGCAGCGAGAGGTTCCGCACCACCTCGGCGAGCTCGAAGATGTCGCCGGTCTTCATCTTGTCGCGGTTGTGCTTGAAGCGGCGGTTCCAGTTCTTCGGCATCTCGGTGCCGCCGCTCGTCAGGTACTTGACGACCTTCTTGACCGCTTCCTCGTCGATCACC
>DASRHI010000051.1:0-25044 GCA_035650615.1 Gaiellaceae bacterium
CTACCTCGACGACTACAACTTCCGCCGCGTCCACAACGGCCGCCTCACCCGCGGCCGCATCCCCGCCGACATCGTCTACGGTGCCAACAAGGTGAAGACGAGATGAGCCGCAACTGTCGGCACATCTCGGTGACGGTCCAGACTAGGGCGGGAGCCGCTTCGCCATCAGCACCGCGTCGACGTAGGTGCCGTCGCCGCGGACGTAGTGGCGCCGCCGGTAGCCCTCGCGCTCGAAGCCGCACTTCTCGTAGAGCGCGAGCGCCGGGGTGTTGAACGGGAACACGTGCAGCTCGAGCTTCGAGACGCCCGCCGAGCGCGCCCACGCCTCCGCCGCCTCGAGCAGCGCGGTGGCGACGCCGCGGCGGCGGTACGGCGCCGCGACCATCAGGCCGAGGTCGGCCACGTGCGGGCTCGCCGGATGCGTGTCGCGGGCGATCGACAGGCGCCCCACGAGCGTTCCCTCCAGCTCCGCCACGATCAGCGCGCCGTCGGGATGGCGCCGGAGGGCGCGGATGTAACGGCGCTCCTCGGCGACGGTCCGCCAGCGCGAGTCGGCGAGCAGCCAGCCTTCGGGCTCCGCGCTCACGGCGCTCGCGAGCGCGACGAGCTCCTCCGCGTCGCCCGGCTCGGCACGCCTGACGTGCAGGCTCATTCGACGACGACGCCGGCCCCGCCCCGGCGCGGGTCGCCGGCGGCGGCGAGCGACCCGTCCGGCCTCACCTGCACCGCGGCGGCGCCGCCGAAGAAGAGGTTGCGCCGCCGCCAGCGCACCACGTCGTACCCCCGCCGCTCGAGCCGCTCCAGCTCGCGTTCCGCGTGGCCGCCCTCGCAGTGCAGGTGCGGCTCGTCGAGGTGGACGCGCGGCGCCGCGATCGCCTCCTCGACGCCGAGCCCGTGCCCGAGCACGTTCACGACGATCTGCATGATCGCGCCGCGGAGCCTCGCCGACCCGGCGCTGCCGACGACGAGCGCCGGCCGCCCGCCCCGCCCGAGCGCGAGCGTGGGCGCCATCATGCTCGTCAGCCGGCGGCCGGCGGGCACGCTCCGGCCTCCGACGAGGTCGTACTCGCCGAGCATGTTGTTCATGTAGACGCCCGTCCCGGGGACGACGACCCCGGACCCCGAGCCGGTCGACGTCGACGCCGACGCGGCGTTCCCCTCGCCGTCCGTGACGGAGACGTGCGTGGTGCCGCCGGCCGAGACGGCCTCGGGGAGCGGCGCGTGGAGCTGCTGCGCGAGCCGCGCCCGGACCCGGCGGACGTGCGCGGGGTCGAGCAGGCGCCGCGCGAGCCCGCCCCGGTGCAGGTCGCGCGAGAAGCTCCCGCTCCGCGCGTCGAGCTGCGCCCGCATCACCTCGGCGAGCGCCGCGATCGCCTCCGCGCTCCCGCACCGCCCGGTCGGGAGGCCGTCGAGCAGCGCCAGGCCGAAGGCGATCAGGACGCCGCCCGACGACGGCGGCGGGTTCGAGACGACCTCGTGGCCGCGGAAGCGGGTGCGGACCGGGCGGCGCCAGATGACCCGGTAGCGGGCGAGGTCCTCGAGCGTGAGGTCCCCGCCGCCCTCCCTCGCGGCGGCCGCGAGCGCCCGCGCCCGCTCGCCGCGGTAGAGCGCGGCGGGGCCCCGGCGCGCGACCGCCTCGAGCGTGTCGGCGAGCTCCGGGAGGCGCAGCGTGTCCCCGGCGACGAGCCGCTCGCCCGTCGGCCGGCTGTAGAGGCGGCGACCCTCCGGCGCGGCGCGCAGGATCGGGTCGAGCAGCGCGTGCAGGTGGGCCTGCGGCCGGGTCAGGCGGACGCCGGCGCGCGCCAGCTCGATCGCCGGCGCCACCAGCTCCGGCCACGGCAGCCGCCCGAACGCCCGGTGCGCCGCGCCGAGGCCGGCCACCGCGCCGGGCACCGCGCAGGAGGCCGGCCCGATCCGGAACGGCTGCGTCGTCGTCTCGCCGAAGCCGACGTCCACGAGCTGCATCTCGCCGCGGCGCGCCCGCCGGAGCCCGAGGCCGGGCGCGGCGACGAAGAAGTCGAGCAGCCGCGTCGTGCGGTCGGAGGCGCGGTGGACCAGCATGAAGCCGCCCGCGCCCGGGCTCGTGAGCGGGCTCTCGGCGACCATCGCCGCGAACGCCGCCGCGACGCAGGCGTCGACCGCGTTGCCGCCCTCGGCCAGCACGCGCGCTCCCGCCTCCGCCGACAGGGGATGCCCCGCGGCGACCGCCCCTCTCATGGACGTGAGGGTAACCGGGCCGGCTAGGCGTCGAGGAACGACGGCGGCGCGAACACGTCGGCGCGGGCCCCCGCCCCGACGATGCCCCGTCTCCTCGCGCCGCCGAGCCCGGTCGCGACCACCGTGATCCAGATCTGGCCGGTGAGCCGCTCGTCGATCGTCGCGCCGAAGATGATGTTCGTGTCGTCGGTCGCCGCGGCGCGGATCGCCTCTGCGGCCTCGTTGACCTCGTACAGCGAGAGGTCGTCGCCTCCCGCGATCGAGAGGAGGATGCCGCGCGCGGCGACGAGCTCGGTGTCGATGAGCGGGCTCCGGAGCGCCCGCTCGGCCGCCTCGCGCGCCCGGTTCTCGCCCGTCGCGTAGCCGATCCCCATCAGCGCGGAGCCGGCGTGCTTCATGATCGTCCGCACGTCGGCGAAGTCGAGGTTGATCAGGCCCGGGTTCGTGATCAGGTCGCAGATCCCCTGGACCCCCTGACGCAGCACGTCGTCGGCGATCCGGAACGCGTCGAGCATCGACGTCGAGCGGTCGAGCACCTCGAGGAGTCGGTCGTTCGGGATCACGATCAGCGTGTCGCACGCCTGCCGGAGCTGCTCGACGCCAACCTCCGCCTGCTTCATCCGCCGGCTGCCCTCGAACCCGAACGGCATCGTGACGATGCCGACGGTGAGCGCGCCGAGCTCGCGCGTGATGCGCGCGACGACGGGAGCGGCGCCGGAGCCCGTGCCGCCGCCCTCGCCCGCGGTGACGAAGACCATGTCGGAGCCGCGCAGCGCCCGCTTGACCTGGTCCTGCCCGTCCTCGGCGGCGCGGCGCCCGACCTCGGGGTCGGCGCCGGAGCCGAGCCCCTCGGTGAGCTCGCTGCCGATGTGCACCTTCACCGGGGCGTCGCTGCCCTGAAGCTGCTGGATGTCGGTGTTGACGGCGACGAAGTCGACCTGCGTGATGCCGGCGTCGATCATCCGGTCGAGCGCGTTCAGCCCGGCGCCGCCGACTCCCACGACCCGGATCACGGCGAGGTACGACGACCCGTCGCGGGTGCGCTCGAGGCGAGCCGGGTTGTCGGGGATCGGCTCGAGCCAGCGGGTGATCGGCGGCTCGGGGTCGAGGACCTCGACCGCCTCGACCGCCTCGACCGCGCGCGCGGGCTCGGGCGCGCGGTGCGGCTCCTCGCCGCGCCGGGCGGCCTCCGTCTTCCGGAACAGCTCCGCCAGCGGCCCCTCACGCATGCTTGCGCGATTGCGCGCCACGGAGCACCTCCTTCGCCAGGTCACGGTAGAGCTCGGCGGCCTCGCCGCCGGGCTCGTACGCCAGCACCGACGTCCCCCTCACCGGCGCCTCCGCGTAGCGGACGGTCTTGCGGATGCGCGTCTGGTAGACGAGGTCGCCGAAGTGCTCGCGCAGGATCTCGTCCGCCTCGCGCGAGTGCGTCACGCGCTTGTCGTACATCGTCGGCAGGATGCCGGTGATCGTCACGTTCGGGTTCAGGTTCTCGCGCACCATCTCCAGGGTGTGCTCGAGTTGCGCGAGCCCGCGGAGCGACAGGTACTCCGTCTGTACCGGCACGATCACCCCGTTCGCCGCGACGAACGCGTTGATCGTCAGGAGCCCGAGCGACGGCGGCGTGTCGACCAGGATGTAGTCGTAGCGTCCCTTGATCGGCTCGAGCGCCTTCTCGAGCGCGCGCTCGCGTCCGATCTGGCTCGACAGTGCGAGCTCGGCGCCGGCGAGGTCGATCGAGGCGACCGCGATCTCGATCTCGCGGCGCACGATCACCTCCTCGATCGGGAGACGGTGGACGAGCACGTCGAACATCGAGCGCTCGATCGCGTCCGGGTTGAGGCCCTGCGACATCGTCAGGTTGCCCTGCGGGTCGAGGTCGACGCAGAGGACGCGCTGCCCCCGCTCGGCGAGGGCGGCCCCGAGGTTGACGGTCGTCGTCGTCTTCGCGACGCCCCCCTTCTGGTTCGCGAGCGCGACCACGTGCGTCCGCGCGAGCGCCTTCCGCCGAGCGGAGCCCGGACGGGCGCTCGGCCGCGGGACGAGGCGCGCGAGGGCCATCACAGCCCGCATCTTCGGGTTCGCTCAGCGCATTCCTTCCGCCGGGATCGCCGGCTACGCGGCGCCGGGCTGCGCCCGCGCGAGCATGATCCGGGCGAGCCGCAGCTCCGCGGGCCCCACCTGCGACCGCGCGGCGTACGGAGCCGTCGTGATCAGCGAGAGCTCGACGCGGCCGGCGCCGAAGACGACGATGTCGACGAGGACGCGCACGGTCGACCCTCCCTGCGTCACGTCGATCACCCCCCTGAACCCCGCGGTGTAGGCAGCGAGCTTCGGCAGCGCGCGCGGCGCGAACGCGACGAGCTTCTCGCCCTTCGGGAGGCCCGTGCCGAGCTTCCTGCGGAGGCAGGCGGTCACGCCGGGATGCGTGACCGTGCGCAGCCAGTCGAGCCGCACCATCTCGGCGCTGCGGAGCACCTGCGCCTCGCTGTCGAACTCGAGCCCCGCGTGCCTCCAGTTCGCGGCCGCCGAGCCGGTGAGGACGAGGTCCGACTGCTTCGCCTCGTAGGTGCCGCAGGTGAAGGCGGCAGGCGGAGGCGGCCTGGTCGGCCCGCCGCTCCAGCCGGCCGGGTCGCCGAGGTCGGCGAGGCGGACGACCGCCGCCCGCGCGAGCTGCTGGTCGGCCTCGACGATCTGCACGCGCTCGCGGTCGGCCGCCGCGCCCGCGGCCGCGAAGAGCGAGCCGAGCGCGCACGCGGCGAGGAGCCTGCCGAAGCGCACGGGAGAGGTCTACCGCAGAACGCGGACGTCGAAACGGCCGCCTCCGCTCACGCGGCGGCCGCCGCGGCCGTGACCGGACGCGGCCGCAGGCCGAGGAGCGTCTCGTCGAGCGTCCGGAGGAGCTCGGAGCGGTTGCCGTAGAGCAGCGTCTCGACGAGCGCGCGCCGGAGCGCGTCGCGCGCGCCGCGGCCGAGGCGTTCGGCGCGCAGCTCGCCGAGCAGCGTCGCGCGCTCCTTCGTCGAGCCGCCGAGGAGCACGGCCGCCCGCATCGCCGCCGCCCACGTCCCGTCCTCGCCGCCGAGGAGCGAGGCGAGCGCGTCTCGAACCTGGCCGCTGCGGAACGGCTCGTCCGCGAAGAGCGACAGCTCCCAGCGGTCGAGCGCCTCCGCGAGGTCGCGGTCCGTGTCGGCGAGCGGCAGCCGCTCGCGGAGGTCGCTCGCGAGCCGCGCGCGCACCGCGTCGAGCCGCGTCGGCTCGCCGCGCGGCTGCGTCGCCGCGATCGGGAGCAGCGGCGAGATCCGCAGCGGGCGGAAGTCGAGCCGCTCGAACACGACCGGACCGGCGGCGACGGCCCCCGCGGTCGCGAGCCGGAGCGCGCTGACCGCGTCGGCGAGCTCGCCGGCGGCGTCGGGCGGCTCGGCCTCCGCCGCGTCGAGCTCGCGCGCGAGCTCCAGCACGAGCAACCGGTCGACCTCGCGCCCGAAGTCCGGCGGCATCAGCCCGAGCGCCTCGGGCCAGAGCGACGAGACCTCGCCGGCCACGAGGGGTCGCAGCCGGATGCCGCCGCCGAGCTGGACGGGGGCGCGGGCGGAGATCCCGACGGCGGGGGCGACCGCGGAGTATGCGCGCACGCTGCCGAAGAGCGAGCGCTCGATCTCGCCGTAGGCGGCGTCGAACGCGTCGTCGTGCCAGTCGAAGCCGCCCGACCGCTCGGCGACGGCCGCGAGGAGCGGCAGCAGGATCGAGCGGAAGAGCGCCTCCTCCTCGCTCGCCGCGAGGCCGGAGTGCGCGCGGGCGAAGATCGCCGCGGCGGGCTCGCGGAGGAGGTCGGCGAGGGCGTTGCGCGTGTCGGGGAGCCGCCGCAGCGTCGGCGCCTGCTCCTCGACGAAGCTCCGCACGAGCGGCCGGTACTCGTAGAGCGACGGCCCACCGCGGGTGGGGTGCTCCTCGAACGCGAACGGCAGCTCGACCCCGCGCTCGACCGCGAACGCGCCGAGGCAGAACGCGCGCAGCGACTGGTAGAGGTGGGGCGCCCGCACCGGCACGGGCCCCTAGTTACGCGGCGCGCGTCCGGTCTCCTACCCGGAGGCGGGACCCGGCTGGCAGCCGGGGCACCAGAAGGCGGTCCGGCTCGCGAGCCCCTGGCCGCGCGCCCTGATCGGCGTGCCGCAGCGGCGGCAGGGCCGGCCGGCGCGGCCGTGGACCTGCTTCGCCGGCGGCCGGGACGCGGCGAGCGCCGCGTGCATCAGCTCCGCCGCGGCCTCGAGCACACGGGCGAGCTCCCCGTCGCCTGCCTCCCGGAGCGGCAGCCGGGGAGAGAGGCGGGCGCGCCACAACGCCTCGGCCGCCCACATGTTGCCGATCCCGGCGACGGCACGCTGGTCCTGGAGCGCCTCGCCGAGCCGCGTCTCCGCCGGCAGCGCCCGCAGGCGCTCGAGCGCGCCGGTCAGGTCGAGCGGGGTCGCGAGGATGTCCGGCCCGAGCCGCTCGAGCGCGCGCGCGTGGAGCTCCAGCACGGGACCGTTCCAGAGGAGCGCCTCCGCGCTCGCGCCGCGGAGCACGAGCCACGGACGGCCCCGCACCGGGGCGCCGCGCGGGCGCACGACCCAGCGCCCGCTCAGGCGCAGGTGGGAGCGGAGCACCCGGCCGCCCTCGAACCGGAGCAGGAGGCTCTTGCCGATCGCCTCCACCCGCTCGAGCCGCCGCCCGTCGAGCAGCGCCGGGTCGACCGCGGCGCGGGCGCGCGGGTGCGGGAGCTCGACCTCGAGCCGCTCGCCGACGAGCGCCTGGAGGCGGCGGGCGGCGCGGTGGGCGGTGTCGCCCTCGGGCACGGCCTACGGCCGCAGCACCGCCCGGCGCGGCCCGGCGAGGAAGCCCGCCTCGACGAGGAGCGGAAGCGCGTCGCTGTCGCCGACCGCGGCGCCGTCGAAGCGCTCCACGGCCAGCCGCCTCGCCCCGCCCGAGCGCACGTGCGACACGAGCGCCGCGAGCGCCGGGCGAAGCCACGACTCCTCCGGCTCGCGCAGCGGGACGAGCGAGCGGCCGCCGCGCTCGACGTAGAGCGCAGCCTCGCCGCCGAGGAGCACGACCCAGGCGCCGGCGACGCGGGCCGCGCGCGCCCCGGCGCGCCGCGGCCACGGGAGCGCGGCGCCGTAGGGCTGAGCCGGATCGGCCGCGGCGAGGACGCGAGGCTCTTGCTCCTCGCCGGGGTCGCGCGCCTCGCGCAGGCGCTCGACCGCTCCCCCGAGCGCGAACTGCGCGCCGCCGAGTCCCTCGACGAAGTAGCCGCGGCGGCAGAGCCCGAGCGTCTCGAGCGCGCGCAGCTCGCCGTAGACGGCGCCGTAGCCGCCCGGGATGCCCTCGGCGCGGACGGCGTCGCGCGTGACCACCCCGTGCCGCTCGAGCAGGAGCTCCGCGAGCGCCCTCCGGTCGGGCGTGCCGGCGAAGAGCCGCTCCGTCCGCGACCAGCGCCCCTGGGTCGAGGTGACGGCGGCCGACCGCGCGCGCGAGAACCGCCGCGGGCGGCGCTCCGGCTTCGGGACGCCGTAGCGGCGGCCTGCCCGCAGCGGCGTCCAGGCGTCGTTCGTCACCTCGCCCGCCCAGACGAGGTCCCAGAGCGCGGGCAGGGCCTCCTCGTCGGCGAGGCAGGCCTCCTCGAGCAGGTCGGGCCAGAAGAGGGCGCCGCGCCCGAGCGCCGCACGGAGGCGGTCGTGCGGCTCGCCCTCCGGCGACGGCGCCGCCGCGACGCGGCCGAGCGCGGCCGCGTCCTCGCGGAAGTAGAGCGCGACGCGGTCGGCGCCGGCGCCGACCCAGACGACCTCGCCGGTCGCGCAGAGCGCGTCGAGCTGCTCGGGCCGGTAGCCGGGGACGCGCCGCGGCAGCACCTCCGCCTCCCAGAGCGCCGCCGGGAGGGGGAGCGCCTGGAGCGGGACGAGGGCCTCGCGCAGGCTCGCGCGCCGGCCGATCCCGTGCCAGCCGGGGAGGAACCGCGCGAGCGCCCCCTGCTCCACCGGCTCGACCTCCTTCCGCAGCGCCGCGAGGGACGCGCGGCGCAGGCGGCGCAGGACGTCCGGGTCGCACCACTCGCGCTCGCTCCCGCCGGGCCGCAGCTCGCCGCGGACGAGCAGCTCCTCCCGCTCGAGCTCGGCGAGGAGCGCGCCGACGTCGCGGCCGAAGCGCGCGCCGGCCTCCGCGGTCGTGAACGGGCCGCGGCCGCGCGCGTAGCGGAGCACGAGCTGGCGGAGCGAGTCGGGCCCGCCCTCGAGGAACGCCTCGGGGAGCCCGGACGGCGGCATCGCGCCGAGCGCGTCGCGGTAGCGGCCCGCGTCCTCGGCCGCGATCAGCCGCTCCTCGCCTCCGACGCGCACGCGGACGGCCCGTCGCTCCGCGAGCAGCGGCGCGGCGAGCGCCTCCTCGTACTCGCCCGGCCGCAGGTCGCCGCGCAGCCGGAGCACGTCGTGGAGCTGGTCGGGCGTGGACGGACGCCCGCGCAGCTGAGCCTCCACCTCCGCGACCGCGTCGCGGTCGAGCAGGTCTCGCAGCTCCTCCTGGCCGAGCAGCTCGCGCAGCAGCTCGCGGTCGAGCGAGAGCGCCTGCGCGCGCCGCTCCGCCGGCGGCGTGTCGTCCTCGTACATGTAGGTCGCGACGTAGTCGAAGAGCAGCGAGCTCGAGAACGGCGAGGCGGTCGCGGTCTCGACCTCGACGACGTCGAGCGCGCGCGTCTCGATCTTCGCGAGCAGAGCACGGAGCGCGGGCAGGTCGAAGACGTCCTGCAGGCATTCGCGGAAGGTCTCGAGCACGATCGGGAACGAGGCGTAGCGGCGTGCGACCTGGAGCAGCGACTGGGCCTTCAGCCGCTGCTGCCAGAGCGGCGTCCGCCGGTCGGGCCGGCGCCGCGGGATCAGCAGCGCGCGCGCCGCGTTCTCGCGGAAGCGCGCGCCGAAGAGCGCCGTGTCGCCGAGCTCGGCGACGACGAGGTCCTCGACCTCGGCGGGCCCGACGCGCAGGTCGCCGGCCGAGGGGGGCACGTCCGCGTCGGGGAAGTGGAGCGCGATGCCGTCGTCTGACCAGATCGACTGCACGTGGAGCCCGAGCGCGCCGCGCAGGCGGGCGGCGATCGCCATCGCCCACGGCGCGTGGACGCGCGCGCCGAACGGCGTGAGGATGCACACGCGCCAGTCGCCGATCTCGTCGCGGAAGCGCTCGACGACGATCGTCCGGTCGGAGGGCACGGCCCCGGTCGCGGCCGCCTGGTCGCGCAGGAACGCGAGCAGGTTCCGCGCCGCGGCGTCGTCGAGCAGGTACTCGTCGCGCAGCCGCGCCACGGCGGCGGCGTCGCCGAGCGCGCCGAGCTCACGGCTCGCGGCGCCGATCTTCTCGCCCAGCTCGAACGGCCTCCCGATCCCCTCCCCCTTCCAGAACGGCACCGCCCCGGGCAGCCCGGGCGCGGGCGACACGAGCACGCGGTCGCGGGTGATCTCCTCGATCCTCCACGTCGAGGCCCCGAGCAGGAACGTCTGCCCGGCCCGCGCCTCGTACACCATCTCCTCGTCCAGCTCGCCGACACGGCCGCCGCCGTCGGCGAGGAAGACGCCGAAGAGCCCCCGGTCGGGGATGGTGCCCGCGTTCACCACCGCGAGGCGGCGCGCGCCGTCTCGGCCGCGGACGACGCCGCCCGTGCGGTCCCAGACGATCCGCGGCCGCAGCTCCGCGAACTCGTCGGACGGGTACCGGCCCGCGAGCATGTCGAGGACGTTCTCGAGCTGCGGGCGCGAGAGCCCGGCGAACGGGTACGCGCGGCGAACGAGCTCGTGCAGCTCGGCGACCGCGATCTCCTCGTCCGCGGCGATCGCCACGACCTGCTGCGCGAGCACGTCGAGCGGGTTGCGCGGGACGCGCGTCTCCTCGATCTCCCCCGCACGCATCGCGCGCGCGACGACCGCCGCCTCGAGCAGGTCGGCCCGGAACTTCGGGAAGATCCGGCCCTTCGAGACCGCGTGCAGCTCGTGGCCGGCGCGCCCGACGCGCTGGAGGCCGCGGGCGACCGACTTCGGCGACTCGACCTGCACGACGAGGTCGACGGCGCCCATGTCGATCCCGAGCTCGAGCGACGACGTCGCGACGAGGCACGGGATGCGGCCGGCCTTGAGGTCCTCCTCGACGAGGACGCGCTGCTCGCGCGCGAGGCTGCCGTGGTGGGCGCGCGCGAGCTCACGCTGGGCCAGCTCGTTCAGCCGCAGCGCGAGCCGCTCGGCGAGGCGGCGGTTGTTGACGAAGACGATCGTCGAGCGGTGCGCCTCGACGAGGCGGAGGAGCTCCGGGTAGATCGAGGGCCAGATCGAGCTCCCCTCGGGCAGCTCGCGCATGTCGTCGACGGGCACGACCACCTGCAGGTCGAGCGGCTTGCGCGTGCCCGCGTCGACGAGCCGGATCGGGCGGCCGCCGGAGACGAAGCGGCCGATCTCCTCGAGCGGGCGCTGGGTCGCCGAGAGGCCGATCCGCTGGAACGGCGCGCCCGCGAGGCGCTCGAGCCGCTCGACCGAGAGGGCGAGGTGCGCGCCGCGCTTCGTCCCGGCGAGCGCGTGCACCTCGTCGAGGATCAGCGTCTCGACCGCGCGCAGCGACTCGCGCGCGGCCGACGTGAGGAGCAGGAAGAGCGACTCGGGGGTCGTGATCAGGACGTCGGGCGGGCTCTTCGCGAGCTCGCGCCGCTCGGCGGCCGGCGTGTCGCCCGTCCGGACGCCGACCCGGAGCGGCGACCCGAGCCCGGCCAGCGGCCCCCGCAGGTTGCGCTCCACGTCGTAGTTGAGGGCCTTGAGCGGGGACACGTAGAGGACGCGGAGACCCTCGCCGGGCCGGGCGGTCAGCCGGTCGATCGCCGAGAGGAACGCGGCGAGCGTCTTCCCGGAGCCGGTCGGGGCCTGGACGAGCACGTGCTCGCCGCTCGCGATCGCCGGCCAGCCGAGGGCCTGCGGCGGCGTCGGGGCGTCGAAGGTGCGCTCGAACCAGGCCCGCGTCGCAGGCGAGAACGAGGCGAGCGGGTCCACCCGCCCAGGGTACTTCGCGCTTGCGGCGGGCGCGTCCCGGACGCCCCGGATCCTGGGGACGTGGACGCGTCCGTCGTCCCGTCGATCCCCCGGGCGAGCACGAACCCGGCCGTTGCGGCGGGCGCCGGGCGGCTGGCAGAGTAGGCGCGATGCCGAAGGCGCTCTGGTTCACCGACGACCCGGCCGCGTGCGAGCTGCTCGCGCGCGACCCGTTCGCGCTCCTCGTCGGCCTCGCGATCGACCAGCAGGTGCCGGTGCAGAAGGCCTTCGCCGGGCCCCACGTCCTGAAGGAGCGCGTCGGGACGCTCGACCCCGCGCGGCTCGCCGCGCTCGACCTCGAGCCGGCCTTCCGCGAGAAGCCGGCGATCCACCGCTTCCCCGGCGCGATGGCCGGACGCGTGCGGGAGCTGGCCGCGGTCGTCGCCGAGGAGTACGGCGGCGACGCCGCCCGCATCTGGCGCGACGCGGCCGACGCGGACGACCTCCGCCGCCGCCTCGCCGCCCTCCCCGGCTTCGGGCCGATGAAGGTGGCGACGCTCGCGGCGGTGCTCTCGAAGCGCCTCGGCGTCGCGAAGGCGGCGCCGCTCGCGCCGTCGCACCCGACCCTCGGCGACGTCGACTCGCCCCGGGCGCTCCTCGACTACCAGGCGGCGAAGCGCGCGCACAAGGCCGCGCTGCGCGCGGCGCGCGCCTGAGCCGCGCCGACCGGAGGCCCGGCGCGGCTCACCGGCCGCGGGCCGACGCGCGCCGCAGCTCGCGGAGCGCCGGGCCGAGCGCCTGGCGCCCGTGGAGCACCGGCTCGAACAGGTCGCCGCGGCGCTCGACCCGCTCGAGCGCCTCCGCCATCCCGAAGTCGCGCGGCCGGCTTCGCTCGGTCAGCTCCTCCCAGGCGAGCGGCGTGGAAACCGGTGCGCCGGGCCTGGGACGGACCGAGTAGACCGAGGCGATCGTCTTGCCCCAGCCGTTCTGGCGGTGGTCGACGAGCACGCCGCTGCGCTTGCGCTTGAGCCACTCGGTGGTCAACTCCCCGGGATGCTCGGCCTCGAGCCGGCGGGAGAGGAGCTCGGCGAACTCGTACGTCTCGTCGAAGCCGTGCCTGCGGGCGATCGGCACGAGCACGTGGATGCCGTCGGCGCCGCTCGTCTTCACGTGCGACTCGAGCTCGAGCGACCGGAGCGCCTCCCGGATCAGGTGGGCGACCCGGACGGCGAGGGCGAACCCGCCTTCGGGCGGGTCGAGGTCGAAGAGGACGAAGTCGGGACGGTCGGGCCGGTCGACGCGCGAGTACCAGGCGTTCATGTCGATGCAGTGCATCTGCACCATCCAGAGGAGCGCGTCCCGCGAGTTCACGAGCGGGAAGTCGACCATCCGCGTGCCGCCCTCCCGGGGCCAGGTCTGGAAGCGGCGCGTCGGAATCCACGACGGCATCCCCTTCGGCGCCTGCTTCTGGAAGAAGCTCGGCCCGGCGAGCCCCTCGCGCCAGCGCTTCATCGTGAAGGGCCGGTTGCGCAGGTGCGGCACGAGCACGGGAGCGACGCTCCGGTAGTACGCGAAGAGCTCGCCCTTCGTGATGCCGTCCTCCGGGAAGAGGACGCGGTCGGCGTTGGTGAGCTCGACCCTGCTCAACGGCGCAGGAGCTCGCGCGCGACGACGAGGCGCTGGATCTGGTTCGTGCCCTCGTAGATCTGCGTGATCTTGGCGTCGCGCATCATCCGCTCCACCGGGTGCTCCTGGATGTAGCCGTAGCCGCCGAGCACCTGCACCGCGTCGGTCGTCACGGTCATCGCGACGTCGGTGCAGAAGAGCTTGGTCATCGCCGAGAGCTTCGTCAGGTCGGGCCCGTCGGCGCCCTCGTCGATCGCGGCGCCGCAGCGGTAGAGCAGGCCGCGCGCGGCCTCGCAGCGCGTCGCCATGTCGGCCAGCATCCCCGCCACGAGCTGGTGCCTCCCGATCGGCTCGCCGAAGGTCTCCCGCGTGCGCGCGTACTCGAGCGCGTACTCGGTCGCGCCCTCGGCGAGCCCGACCCCCTGCGCCGCGATGCCCGGACGCGAGCGGTCGAGGACGCGCATCGCGAGCGCGAAGCCCTCGCCCTCCTCGCCGAGCCGGTTCTCGGCCGGGACGCGGCAGTCGTCGAAGAAGAGCTCGCCCGTCGTCGACCCCTTGATCCCCATCTTCGGCTCGATGCGCCCGACCTGGAAGCCGGGCGCGTCCGCCTCGACGACGAACGCGCTGATCCCGTCGTGCCCTGCCGACGGGTCGGTCTTCGCGAAGCAGACGTACAGCCGGGCGACACCCGCGTTCGTGATGAAGCGCTTCGAGCCGTTGAGGACGTACTCGCTCCCCTCGCGCCGCGCCTCGGTCGCGAGCGCGGCGCTGTCGGAGCCCGAGCCGGCCTCGCTGAGCGCGTAGGCGGCGAGCCACTCCCCCGACGCGAGCCGCGGCAGGAAGCGCCGCTTCTGCTCGTCCGACCCCGCCAGCTTGATCGCGAGCGAGCCGAGCTCCTGCACCGCCAGGATCAGGCCGCTCGTCGCGCAGACCTTCGAGACCTCCTCGATCGCGACGAGCGTCATCAGCGCGCTCGCGCCCACACCCCCGTGCTCCTCGTCGAACATGAGGCCGAAGAGGCCGTTCTCCCGGTAGAGCTCGACGACGTCCCACGGGAACTCCGCCGTCCTGTCGATCTCGGCGGCGCGCGGGGCGATCCGCTCGCGGGCGAGCGTGCGGACGAGCTCCCGGATCTCGCGCTGCTCTGGGGTCAGCGGCTCGCGGAACACGGCCGCGAAGTCTCGCAGGCCCGCGGGCCCGGCGACCGGCCGGCTGCGCTTCGCCGGCCTCGCCCCGGCGGGCGATACTGCCCCGCCGGTGATCCTCGAGAACGGCCTCATCCGCACGCTCGACCCGCAGGTGCCCAGGCAGCGCGCGCTCGCGATCGCCGGCGAGCGGATCGCGGGCGGGGTCGGCGTGCACGAGACGGCGCTCGCCTCCCCCGAGGTGGTCGACCTCGGCGGCCGGGTGGTCCTCCCCGGGCTCAACGACGCGCACGTCCACTTCCCGACGTGGGCGCTCGCCCGGACGCAGCTCTCGCTCGAGGGCTGCGCGTCGCTCGACGAGGCCCTCGCCCGCGTTCGCGACGGCGAGCGGCGGCCGGGCCGCATCCTCCGCGGCTTCGGCTGGCGCAGCGCCGAGTGGGCGGAGCAGCCGACGGCCCGGCGGCTCGACGAGGTGACCGGCGAGACGCCGGCCGCGCTGCTCGCGAAGGACTACCACTCGCTCTGGCTCAACTCCGCGGCGCTCGCGCTCGCGCGCGGGGACCTCGAGGTCGAAGGCGGCGTCGTGGAACGGGACGCCGGCGGCGAGGCGACGGGGATCCTGCGCGAGGAGGCGGCGTGGCGCTTCAAGGAGCGCCATCTCGCAGTCGGGGACGACGAGTACGTCGAGGCGATGCGGCTCGGGCTCCGGGTCGCGGCGGCGCGCGGCGTCACGGCCGTCCACGACAAGGACGGCTGGCTCGGAGCGCTGCGCCTGTGGCAGCGGCTCGAGGCGGCGGGGTCGCTGACGCTGAGGGTCTGGCAGTCGCTCCCGGCCGAGCGGGTCGGCGAGCTCCGCACGCTCGGCCTCCGGTCGGGGTTCGGCAGCCCGCTCGTCCGCGTCGGCTACCTCAAGGTGTTCATGGACGGCACGCTCGGCTCCCGGACGGCGTCGCTGCTCGACGGCTCCGGCGTGCGGATCACGAGCCGTGGCGAGCTCGAGGAGATCGTCCGCGAGGCGGCGGCCGCGGGCTTCCCGGTGGCCGCGCACGCGATCGGCGACGCCGCGAACCGCGACGCGCTCGACGCGTTCGAGGCGACGCGCGACGCCTGGGCGCCGCTCGGGCTGCGCCCGCGCATCGAGCACGCGCAGCTGCTCGCGCCCGACGACCTCCCGCGCTTCGCGCGGCTCGGGGTCGCGGCGTCGGTCCAGTTCTCGCACGCGCCGTCGGACCGCGACCTCGCCGACCGCTTCTGGGCCGGGCGGCTCGAGGGCGCCTACGCCTACCGCTCCCTCCTCGACACCGGCGCCGTCGTCGCGAACGGCTCGGACGCGCCGATCGAGGAGCTCGACCCGCTCGCTGGCGTGCGCGCGGCCGTGCGGCGGACGGTCGGCGAGCGGCCGCCCTGGCACCCCGAGCAGGCGCTGACGGTGCAGCAGGCAGTCGAGGCGACCACGCTCGCGCCGGCCTGGCTCGCGGGCGACGAGCGGCGGCGCGGGAAGCTGCTGCCGGGCTACGCGGCCGACCTCGTCGTGCTCGACCGCGACCCGTGGGAGGACCTCGACGCCGAGGTGGTCGCGACGATGGTCGCCGGGCGCTGGGTGCACAACCCGCCGCCCTGGGACTAGCGCCGCGCGGGAGGCGGCCGGCGCGGGACCAGGGAATTCGATCACGCGCGCGCGACGCCCCCGCCCAAAGGGTGGGGTCGCCTCCCTCCGCCCTCGCTGCCGACGATACCGGCGCGGCGCGCGGAGATGGTGACGACTTCGAGCCGATCCGGCACCAGAGCTGCGACGGCGCCGGCGGCACGCCCGCCGGCGCGACGCCCGCGATTTTGCGTGCGCCTGACCTCCGCCGCACCGATTCATCACCTCGCTCGGGCAGAACGGGAGGCGTCAACTCACGAAGGGGGTCCGATGAAGCTCCGCCTCGCCCTCGCGCTCCTCGCAGCCTCCGCAGCCTCCGCCGTCGCGGTCGCCGGTGCCGCCGCCGGGCGCCCGCACGACCACGGCCGGCTCTTCGCGTTCAGCGGCGAGCTCCTCGCCGCGCCCGGACCGGGCGCCACGAGCGTCTCGGTGCGGGTCGAGAGGGGGAACCGCGCCGCGCTCCACGCCCTCCTCGGCTCGAGCCAGAACCAGGTCTTCGCGCTCGGGCCGGGCACCGAGATCCTGCTCTGGTCGCACGGCGTCCCCCACGCCGGCGGGACGGGCGAGCTCCGGCGGGGCGACTACGTCACCGTGCGCATCCGCGCGCCGCGGGGCTCGACGCTCCGGCAGGTCGAGAGCACGCCCGCCGCGACCGTCGCCGCCCACGCCGCCCCGAACGGCGGCCTGCCGCTCTGGCTCTTCGTCGGCGCCGTCGCCGGCCCGCAGTCCGGCGGCCGCGTCGCGCTCCACGTCGAGAGCGGCAACTGGAAGGCCCTCCACGCGCTGCTCGGGCAGCCGCTCGACCAGTCGTTCGCCTACGACGACGGCACCGTCTTCCTGCTCTGGCAGGGACGCGTGCCCACCGTGATCGACGCCTCGCAGCTCCGCGCCGGCGACCGCATCACGATCCGGATCCGCGCGCCGCGGTCGTACTCCCTCGCCCAGGTCGAGGCGACGCCCGCGGCGCGCGTCGGCGACCACGAGCCGCCTCCGCCGCCGCAGGAGTGACGGGCCTCCCTCGCTCGAGCCCGCGGGCCGGCGGCGCGCCTACAGCGCCGCCAGCCCGCGGAAGAGCTCGCGGGCCGTCTCCGTCCCGAGCGGCACGTAGTCGGCCACGAGGCGCTCGTTCGGCGAGTGCATGTTCGCGTCCGGGAGGCTGAACCCGGTGACGACGGCCGGGATGCCCTTGCCGGCCAGGGCCGGCACGATCGGGATCGTCCCGCCGCTCCTGATCAGGGCGGGCCGCCGCCCGACGACGCGCTCGAACGCGTCCTGGGCCAGCCTGATCGCCGGCGCGTCGGGCGGCACGAGCCCGGGCGGCGACGCGGAGAGCCGCTGCAGGTCGAGGTCGGCGCCGGGCGGCAGCGCCTCGCGCAGCAGGCGCTCCAGCTCGCCGGCGACGGCGTCCGGGTCCTGGCCGGGAGCGAGGCGGATCGAGAGGTTCGCGACCGCCTCCACCGGGAGCACGGTCTTCTGCAGGTGCGGCGAGCCGCTCTGGAAGCCGTTCACGTCGAGCGCCGGCTCGGCGAAGGTGCGGAGGTAGAACTCCTCGGCCGCGCGCGCGTCGGCCGGGCGGGCCCCCTGGGCGGCGAGCTCGTCGGCTCCCGCGGGCAGCTCGCGCCAGCCGGCGAGCTCCTCCTCCGTCGGCGGCACGAGCCCGCCGCGGAGCGGCTCCGCGAGCCGCCCGTCGCGCGCGGTCACCGACGCGAGCGCCGCCGCCAGCGCGTGCGCCGCGTTGAGGGCCGCGCCGCCGTAGAGCCCGGAGTGGAGGTCGCGGGCCCCCGTGCGGACGGCCGCGTGGAAGTAGACGAGCCCGCGCGTCGCGACGTTGAACGCGGGCACGTCGCGCCTGATCATGCCGCCGTCGAAGACGACGGCGGCGGCGGCCCCGCGCTCGTCCGCCTCCAGGTAGTCGACGATCGAGTGCCCGCCCGTCTCCTCCTCGCCGTCGCAGGCGAAGCGGAGGTTGACCGGCAGCTCGCCGGCACGCGCGAGATCGCGCGCCGCGGCGAGCAGCATGTAGAGCTGACCCTTGTCGTCCGCGGCGCCGCGCCCGTAGAGGTAGCCGTCGCGGAGCTCCGGCTCGAAGGGGTCGCTCTCCCAGAGCTCGAGCGGGTCCGCGGGCTGCACGTCGAAGTGCCCGTAGCAGAGGACGGTCGGCGCGTCGCCGCCGCCGGACGCGCGGATCTCCCCGGTCGCGAGCGGCTGGCCGTCCCAGTCGACGAGCTCCGCCTCGCCGCCCGCCGCCCGGACGAAGTCGCAGACCCACTCGCCGGCCTCGGCGACGTGGCCGGCGTGTGCGGGGTCGGCGCTGATCGACGGGATGCGGAGGAACTCCGCGAGCTCGTCGAACCAGGCGCCCATCGCGCGCCGGACCCTAGCGCGTTCGCGCGGGCGGGCCGACGGCGACGCAGCAGCCGGCGCGGTCCGGCTCGAGCGAGGCGCGGAGCCCGCGCGCGCCCGCCCCGGCGAGCAGGCCCTCGACGAGCGCGAGGTTGAGCCCGCACACCGACTGCCTGTGCGCGACGGCGAGGGCGTGGAACGGGCAGTTGCGGAAGCGGATCGTGCCCCCGTCGTCGTAGGGCTCGTAGCCCCGGAGCCGCAGGATCTCCTCGACCGCGGCGGGCAGCGCGCTCCGCGCCGCTTCCTCGCCGAACTCGCGGGCCGCACGCTCGACCGCGCCGCGCGCGGCGCCGTCGCCCTCGTCCGCCCGGAGGAAGATCTCGGCGAGGAGCGCGTAGTCGCGCGGGGGCGCCTGGAGGACGAACTCGTGGTCGGCCCGGCGGTAGAGCTTGGCCGGCCGGCCGCCTCCGGGCCCGCCGCGACCCGACCGGCGGCCGTAGCTGACCGCGAGCAGGCCGTCCCGGGCGAGCCGGTCGAGGTGGTAGGCGGCGAGCGAGCGGCTGACGCCGGCCGCGGCGGCCGCGTCGTCCCGGCCGACGGGCCCCTCGGCCGCGCACACGACGTCGTACAGGCGCCGTCGCGCCGGATCGGTGAGCGCGCTCAGCGCGCCCAGGTCCTGGAGCGCCGGCGCGTCCCGCGGAGGGCTCATCCGCCCACTCTAGCACCAACATGTTTTGTTTAAACTCTCGCGGCAATCACCAATTTCTATTGTTTATAGAAGAGGAGGTCGAGAGAGATGAGCACATTCCCCGGGAGGACGCTCGCGCTCCTCGTCGTGACGGGCGCGCTCGCGCTGCCGGCGGCCGCGCCCGCGGCCACGGCGGGTCCCGCGGCGGGCCACCGCACGACGAGCGAGCAGGCGTTCCGCAGCGCGATGGACCGGCTCTGGGAGGAGCACGTCGCCTGGACGCGGATGGCGATCGTCAGCTTCGCCGCCGGGCTCCCGAACCTGAAGGCCACCGAGGCGAGGCTCCTGCGCAACCAGGTCGACATCGGCAACGCCGTGAAGCCGTTCTACGGCGCCGCCGCCGGCAGCCGGCTGACGAGCCTGCTGAGGACGCACATCCTCCAGGCGGTCACGGTGCTCGAAGCCGCGAAGGCCGGCGACAAGGCGCGCGTCGGCCGGGCGCTCGACGCCTGGCACGCCAACGCGCACGCGATCGCGGCGTTCCTCGCGAAGGCGAACCCGAAGAGCTGGCCGCTCCGTACGACCACGAAGATGATGGACGAGCACCTCGACCTGACGACGAAGGAGGCGGTCGACGAGCTCGCCGGGCACTATGCGGCGTCGGCGGCCGACTACGACCGGGTCGAGGCCGAGATCCTGATGATGTCGCACACGCTCAGCCAGGGGATCGTCGACCAGTTCCCGAGTCGCTTCACGGCGTAGGACGCGCCGGCCGGCCCTCCGCCCGACCCGGGGCGGAGGGCCGCCGCGCTCAGGCCACCTCGCGCAGCTTCTGCGCCTCGGCGAGCGAGCGCAGCTTCTTGAGCGACTGGTTCTCGATCTGCCGGATCCGCTCGCGCGTGACGCTGAACGCGCGCCCGACCTCGTCGAGCGTGCGCGGCGCTTCGCCGTTCAGGCCGAAGCGCATCTCGAGGACGCGCCGCTCGCGCTCGCCGAGCATCCCGAGCGCGCGGGCGAGCGACTCGTTCCGGAGCGTGAGCTCGGCCCGCTCGTCGGGCTGCGGCTCCGAGTCGTCCTCGATGAAGTGGCCGAACTCCGACTCCTCCTCGTCCCCCACCGGCTTCTCGAGCGACACCGGCGTCTGCGACGTGCGGCGGATCTGCTCGACCTCCTCGACCGAGAGCTCGAGCTCGGCCGCGATCTCCGCGGACGTCGGCTCGTGCCCGCGCTCGGCGCGCAGCTTGCGCTCGGCGCGGAGGATCCGGTTCAGCTTCTCGACCACGTGCACCGGCATCCGGATCGTCCGGCCCTTGTCCGCGAGCGCGCGCGCGACCGCCTGGCGGATCCACCAGGTCGCGTACGTCGAGAACTTGAAGCCCTTGCGGTAGTCGAACTTCTCCGCCGCGCGGACGAGCCCGATCGTCCCCTCCTGGATCAGGTCGAGGAACGGCAGACCCTGGTTGCGGTAGCGCTTCGCGATCGAGACGACGAGGCGGAGGTTCGCCTCGACCATCTCCTGCTTCGCCCGATGGTCGCCGCGCTCGATGCGCTTCGCGAGCTCGACCTCCTGGGCCGCCGTCAGCAGGTCGACGCGGCCGATGTCCTTGAGGAAGAGCTGGAGCGAGTCGGTCGTGATCTCGAGCTCGACCGGCTCCTCCTCGTCGAACGCCGGGACGCCGTACGCGTCGAGCCCGTCGTCGTGCTCGAGCTCCTCGACCACGAGCGGCTCGACCTCGTCGAACGGCCCCCCGGCGTCGTCCTCGCTCACGTTCACCTCTCCCCCAGCTCGCCTCTCCCGCGGCGCGGGCTTTCGGCGGATGCGGAACTGTTACAGGCGGATCGGACGGAAGGTGTAGGCCTCTCGGCTCATTTTCCGGTCCCGCCGGTCCCACCGCCCACGCGGTCGATGAACTGCTTCGCGCTGCGGCCGAGCTCGGTGCGCGGCCCGAGCCCGACGGCGCGCCGGAACTCGACGAGCGCCTGGTCGCGCTGCCCGGTCCAGGCGAGGAGGAGGCCCAGGTAGAAGCGGACGACCTGGCTGTGCGGGAAGCGCCGCGTGAGCGGCCCGAGGCGGGAGAACGACGCGTTCAGGTCGTCCTTGTCGAAGCGCCCGACGGCCGCCGCGACCTGCGCCTCGTCGTCCCCGGGGGCAAGGCGCGCCGCCCGCGCGTAGAGGCGCTCGGCCGAGTGCTGCCGGCCCCGGGCCTGCAGCCGGGACCCGCGCTCGAGCAGCGGGTTCGGGCGGACCGGCGTGAACACCGGGTAGCCCGTGAAGAACTGCGGGTGCAGGACGTTGTCGGCGGCCACCTCCCACGGGGTGTCCCGGCCGACCCGCTTGGCCCGCTCGAGCACGGCCTCCGCCTCGCCCGTGTAGCCCGCCCAGAGCAGGCCGATCCCGCGGTAGAGCTGCACCACCGGGTCCTTCGGGTAGTCGCGGCCGAGCCGCTCGAGGGCGACCAGGCTGCCGTCGGGCCAGCCGGCGAACGCCTGCCGCACGGCCGCGCCCGCCGGCCCCGGGAGCGCGTCCGGCACCGGCGGCTTGCCCGGCTGCGGGTGCAGCTTCGGCGGCGAGTCACGGGTCGCGAGCGTGATCCCGACCACGGCGCCCGCGGCCGCGACGGCCACGGCCGCGACGGTCAAGGCAAGCTGGAGCCGGTACGACACGTGCGCCCCCAACCTAGCGGGAATACGATCTGGCGCTACTATCGTTTTTGAAGGAATGCCGAGCTACAGGGAACTTCTCCAGCAGACGAAGGCCGAGGTCGAGGAGGTCGACGCCCGCGGGGCCCGCGAGCTGGCCGGCGCGGTCTGGGTCGACGTCCGCCGCCACGACGAGTGGGACGAGGGCTACATCCCGGGCGCGATCCACATCCCGCGCGGGAGCCTCGAGTCGCGGATCGAGAGCCGGGTGCCCGACCGGTCGACGCCGGTCGTCCTCTACTGCGCCTCCGGCGAGCGGTCCGCGTTCGCGGCGAAGACGCTCGCAGAGCTCGGCTACGAGCGGCCGGTGTCGCTCGTCGGCGGGATCGTCGACTGGAAGCGCAACGGGTACGAGATCGAGGTCCCGAAGACGCTCTCCCCCGAGCGGCGGGCGCGCTACTCGCGCCACCTCCTGATCCCGGAGATCGGCGAGGAGGGGCAGCTGAAGCTGCTCGACGCGAAGATCCTCCTCCTCGGCGCCGGCGGGCTGGGCTCGCCTGCCGCGCTCTACCTCGCCGCGGCCGGCGTCGGCCACATCGGGATCGTCGACGCCGACATCGTCGACGAGTCGAACCTGCAGCGCCAGATCGTGCACTCGCTGAACACCCTCGGCACGCCGAAGGTCGACAGCGCGAAGCGCACGATCGAGGCGCTCAACCCCGACGTCCAGGTGACGACGTACCGGGAGCGGCTCACGTCCGAGAACATCGACTCGATCCTCGACGACGGCTGGGACGTCGTCGTCGACGGCGCCGACAACTTCCCGACGCGCTACCTGCTGAACGACGCCTCCGTGTGGCGAGGGGTTCCCGTCGTGCACGGCTCGATCTACCGCTTCGAGGGCCAGGTGACCGTCTTCAAGCCGGGCGACGGCCCGTGCTACCGCTGCCTCTTCCCCGAGCCGCCGCCGCTCGAGCTGGCGCCGTCGTGCTCCGAGGGCGGCGTCCTGGGCGTCCTGCCCGGGATCGTCGGGTCGCTGCAGACGAACGAGGCGCTCAAGCTCGCGCTCGGCATCGGCGACCCGCTGGTCGGCCGGCTGCTGCTCTTCGACGCGCTCGCGACCGACTTCCACGAGGTGCGCGTGAACCGCAACCCGAGCTGCCCCGTCTGCGGCGAGCACCCGACGATCACCGAGTACGTCGACTACGTCGAGTTCTGCGCGCGATGACGGTGATCAGGGTTCCGCCGGTCCTGCGCGAGGAGGCGGGAGGCGCCCGCCAGGTCGAGGCCAGCGGCTCCACCGTCCGCGAGCTCCTCGAGGACATCGTCGGCCGGCTCCCCGCGCTCGGCAACAAGGTCTACGACGGCTCCGACATCCGTCCCTACGTGAACGTCTACGTGGACGGCGAGGACGTGCGCACGAGCGGGGGCCTCGACGCGCCGGTGCGCGAGAACGCGACCGTCGTCCTCCTGCCCGCGATGGCGGGCGGCGAGCGCTGACGTGCCGGGTGCCAGAGGGACAGCTCTGGCGCCTGCTACCCGTGTCGCGGACAGCCTGCTCGACCTGATCGGCAACACCCCGCTCGTCGCGCTCCACCGGCTGTCGCCGCCGGGGCGGACGATCTACGCCAAGCTCGAGGGCCAGAACCCGACCGGGTCGATCAAGGACCGGGTGGCGTTGTCGATGGTGGAGGCGGCCGAGCTCGAGCCGGGGCAGGAGCTGCTCGAGCCGACGAGCGGGAACACGGGGATCTCGCTTGCGCTCGTCGCGAAGCTGCGCGGTCACAGGCTCACCTGCGTGATGCCGGCGAACGCGACGCCGGAGCGCCGCCTGCTGCTCGAGCTCTACGGCGCCGCGATCGTCGACTCGCCCGCGAACGAGGGCTCGAACGGCGCCGTCCGGCTCGCCCAGGAGCTCGCGGCCGCCGACGGCCGCTACGTCATGCTCTTCCAGTACGCGAACGAGGCGAACCCGCGCGCCCACTACGAGGGCACGGGCGCCGAGATCGTCCGCGACCTCCCGCGCGTGGACGCGCTCGTCGCCGGCCTCGGGACGGGCGGGACGCTGATGGGCACCGGCGCCCGCGTCCGCGAGGCGAACCCGGACGTCGTCGTGGCGGCGGCCGAGCCGCTTCCCGGCGACCCGGTCATGGGCCTGCGCTCGCTCGAGGACGGCTACGTGCCGCCGATCCTCGACGTCTCGAAGCTCGACCGCAAGCTGCTCGTGTCGAACGCCGAGTCCGTCGCCGCGGTGCGCGCGCTGCTCGACCGCGAGGGGATCTTCGCCGGGGTCTCCTCGGGCGCGGTCGTCCACGTGGCGCGGAAGATCGCCGAGGAGCTGCCCCACGGGTCGGCCGTCGTCGCGGTGCTCGCCGACGGCGGCTGGAAGTACGTCTCCGCCGAGTTCTGGCGCGCCGCCGACGTCGAGGAGTCGATGGAGCGCACGCTGTGGTGGTAGTGCCCGAGGCCGTGCGCGCGGAGCTGCGCGCGCACGCCCGCGAGGAGTCGCCGAACGAGTGCTGCGGCCTGATCGTCTTCCGGGACGGCGTCGCGGAGCGCTACGTCCGCGGGCACAACCGCCTCGCCTCGCCCTACCGCTACGAGCTCGAGGTCGACCCGGAGGTCTGGTTCCTCGAGGACGACGGCTACGAGCTCGCGGTCTTCCACTCGCACCCCGAGACCGAGCCGAGGCCCTCGCGCACCGACCAGGAGCTCTCCGGGCTGTGGGGCGGGCGGACGTTCCTCATCTACGGCGTGAAGCTCGACGAGCTCCGCGCCTGGCGCATCAGCCGCGACGCGGTCGACGAGCTCGAGCTCGGCGCGTAGTTTCGCCCGCGCGCGCTGCGGGCAAGGGCTCGGTGGGCTCCCGAGGAAAGGAGGAGAGCGAGATCGCGCCCGAGCCGCTGCGCCCGCCGACCTTCGGCAGGACCAGTCCCGTCACGGCGCACTGGCTGACGCGCTGCGACGGCTTCCGCGTCGTCGGCGTGCGGGGGCGCGCGAGCGTCGAGCGGCCGCTCTTCGACGACGACCCTCTGCGTCCGGTCGCCCTCCGCGTGCGGCGGAGCGTCGGCCGCAGCGTGCTGGTCCCGACCGACGACGTCGAGGCGATGTGCCCGCGGGACCGCGTGATCTACGTGCGCAGGCCGGCGACCGCGGCCGCGCGGGCCGCCGCGGCCGCGGCGCTCGCCGCGGCGGCCGGCGCGTGGGTCGGGCGCGCCGCGGTGCTCGCCGGGCTCCGGCTCGCGGCGCTCTGGCGGATCGCCGCGCCGGTCGCCGCCGCGGCCGTGCGCGCGGCGGCGGCCGGCGCGCGCCGGCGCTGGCCCGCGGTGCGCCACGGCCTCGCGGCCGCCGCGCGCGCCTCCGCCGCCGCCCTGCTCGGCCTGTCGATCGTGGGCGCGCGCATCCTGCGGAGCGGGGCGACCGGCGCGTCGCGATGCGCCCGCCGGCTCGTGCCGCACGGCGCACGCCTCGCCGGAGAATCGGTCGCGCTCGCCCGGCGCGCCATCCGGTAGACCCTGCCCTGGGCGGCGCTGCGCGGCCCGGGCCGGGGGCCGCGGGCGGCGGGACGCGCACCTAGCCCGAAGTTCCCCGCGATAACGGCGGGTCGAGAGGCCGCGATCTGGCTTTGTTGCTTGGGTCGCGGCCTTTCCTTGGCTGGATTGTGTGGTCAGTAGTTATCCGTCCGGCCTGTCTGGGATCATCGGTGCATGAGCA
>DASRHI010000052.1:0-173876 GCA_035650615.1 Gaiellaceae bacterium
CTACCTCGACGACTACAACTTCCGCCGCGTCCACAACGGCCGCCTCACCCGCGGCCGCATCCCCGCCGACATCGTCTACGGTGCCAACAAGGTGAAGACGAGATGAGCCGCAACTGTCGGCACATCTCGGTGACGGTCCACTCTAGGCGGCGCCGGCGGCGAGCGCGGAGAGCTCGCGCCGGAGCTCCTTGATCTCGTCGCGCAGCTTCGCCGCGTACTCGAACCGGAGCTCCTCGGCGGCGGCGAACATCTCCTCCTCGAGCGTGATCACGAGCTTCTCGAGCTCGTCGCGGTCCATTCCCTCGACCTGCTTGCCGCGGCGCGAGCGCTTCGGCACGTGCGGCGCCTCGAGCGAGAGGAACTCGGCGATGTCGGACACGCCCTTCTGGATCGACTCCGGCGTGACGCCGTGCTCCTCGTTGTAGGCGAGCTGCTTCTCGCGCCTCCGGCTCGTCTCGTCGATCGCGTGCTTGATCGCCTCGGTGTACTTGTCCGCGTACATGAGGACACGGCCGTTGACGTTGCGCGCGGCGCGCCCGATCGTCTGGACGAGCGCGGTCTGGCCCCGGAGGAAGCCCTCCTTGTCGGCGTCGAGGATCGCGACGAGCGAGACCTCGGGGAGGTCGAGCCCCTCGCGCAGCAGGTTCACGCCGACGAGGACGTCGTACTCGCCGAGACGGAGCTCGCGGATGATCTGGATACGCTCGAGCGTGTCGATCTCGGAGTGCAGGTAGCGCGCCTTCACGCCGGCCTCGAGCAGGTAGTCGGTCAGGTCCTCCGCCATCTTCTTCGTCAGCGTCGTGACGAGCACGCGCTCGCCGTGCTCCTCGCGGCGGCGGATCTCGTTCAGGAGGTCGTCGATCTGGTTGCGGGTCGGGCGCAGCTCCACCTCGGGGTCGACGATGCCGGTCGGCCGGATCAGCTGCTCGGCGACGCGGGTGGAGTGCCGCAGCTCCCACGCTCCGGGCGTCGCCGAGACGAAGACCAGCTGCGGCACCTTCGCGAGGAACTCGTCGAAGCGGAGCGGCCGGTTGTCGAGCGCCGACGGGAGGCGGAAGCCGAAGTCGACGAGCGTCTGCTTGCGCGAGCGGTCGCCCTCGTACATGCCGCCGATCTGCGGGATCGTCTGGTGCGACTCGTCCACGAAGACGACGAAGTCGGACGGGAAGTAGTCGAGGAGGGTGTGCGGCGCCGACCCGGGCGGCCGCCCGTCGAGGATGCGCGAGTAGTTCTCGATCCCGTTGCAGAAGCCGAGCTCCCGCATCATCTCGAGGTCGTACTCGGTGCGCTGCCGGATCCGGTGGGCCTCGAGCATCCGCCCCTCCGCCTCGAACCTCTTCACCTGCTCGGCCAGCTCCTGCTTGATCTCGACGACGGCGCGCTCGATCGTGGGCTTGCTCGTGACGTACTGCGTCGCCGGGAAGACGGTGATCGTGTCGAGCCGGGACAGCACCTCGCCGGTCAGCGGGTCGAAGTGCGTGATCGTCTCGACCTCGTCGCCGAAGAACGAGACGCGGTACGCGGTCTCCGAGTAGGCCGGCTGGAGCTCGAGCACGTCGCCCCTGACCCGGAAGCGGCCCCGGCCGAGCAGCGTGTCGTTGCGCACGTACTGGATGTCGACGAGCTTCCGCAGCACGAGGTCGCGGTCGGCCTCCTCGCCGACGGTGAGGAAGACGACGCGCTTCTCGTACTCCTCGGGGGAGCCGAGACCGTAGATGCACGACACCGACGCGACGATGACGACGTCGCGCCGCGAGAGGAGGCTCGACGTGGCGGCGTGCCGCAGCCGGTCGATGTCGTCGTTGCGCGAGCTGTCCTTCTCGATGTAGAGGTCGGCCTGCGGGACGTACGCCTCGGGCTGGTAGTAGTCGTAGTAGGAGACGAAGTACTCGACCGCGTTCTCGGGGAAGAATTCGCGGAACTCGTTGCAGAGCTGCGCCGCGAGCGTCTTGTTGTGCGCGATCACGAGCGCGGGCCTCCCCACCTTCTCGATGATCCAGGCCATCGTCGCCGTCTTCCCGGTGCCGGTGGCGCCGAGGAGGGTCTGGTAGCGCTCCCCCGCGAGCAGCCCCTCGGCGAGCGTCTCGATCGCCTGCGGCTGGTCGCCGGTGGGCGCGTAGAGGGCGGAGGTCTGCAGGGCGGGCACGGAGTCCAGGGTAACGGCGCCTCGTACGGACGCGCGGAGCCGGGCCTGCCGGGCCGCCGGGGCGGGCGACGCCGCGGCGAGCGTCCCGGGCGCGGGCGCCGCGGCGCCGCGCCGGCCCCTCGCCTAGTCGCCCCAGTCGAAGTCGCGCGAGCGCGACCAGAGGTTCTCGTCGGGCTCCGCGCGCTCGTCGGCGGACCCGTTGGCCGCCTTCTCGTCGGCCGAGACGCCGACGAAGGCGTCCTCGACGGTCGGCCAGTCGAGCGAGGTCGGCTCGTCCACGATCGACTGGACGCCGTCCATCGTGTCTTCGACCCTCGCCTGCTCCTCGGTCTTGAAGAGCGGGTGGTTCTCGAAGGGGTCGTCGCTCAGGTACCGCTCGAGCGGCATCTCGTGCTCGAGCGCGGCGTTCCGGCGCTTCAGCTCGAGGTGCTCCTGGATCACCCGCGCGAAGAGCGAGGGCGTGTCGATGGACATGTGTTCCTCCTGCTCGTACGCCACTTCGATCCCCCGGCGCACGGAGTCTAGCGCCTCCCGGGGCGGGCGGACGCCGGCAGGAGCCGTCCCGGCCGGGCGGCGCGGACGCGCGCCTGCCCGCCCGCCGCGCCGCCGAAACGGCGACAATCCCGCCATGCCCAAGTTCGGACGAAGGCTCGGCCGGCGCGCCGGCGCCTGGGGCACGGCCCTCGCGGTGTGGGACCTGTGGAAGCGGATCCCGCCGAAGCACCGCAGGCGCCTGCTCCGGCAGGCGCGCAAGCACGGGCCGCGGCTCGTGAAGACGGTCTACGCCGCGCGCCGGAAGCGCCGCCTCCGCTAGAGCCGCGCCGGCCGGCCGGCTCAGGCGAGCACAGCGCGCGCGATCCGGTCCTGCTCGCGGAGGTGGGCGGTCGGGTAGCCCTCGGCCGTGCTGGCGCGCCAGGGGCGGCCGACGAACCGCACCGGAATCCCCGAGGCGGCCTCCTCGAGCCGGTGCCGGATCGTCCGCCACGCGCCCATGTTCTGCGGCTCCTCCTGCGCCCACACGATCTCCTCCAGCCGCCCGTACGTCCCGATCAGGCTCCGCGCCGCCTCGACCGGGAACGGGTAGAGCTGCTCGATCCGCGCCACCGCGACGTTCGAGGCCCCGGCCGCGGCCTCGTGGGCGACGATGTCGTAGTAGACCTTGCCGCTGCAGAAGACGAGCCGGCCGACATGCTCCTTGTCGGGCGCCGGCGCGTCGAGGATCGGCCGGAACGCACCGTCGGCGAGCTCCGCGAGCGTCGACGACGCCTCCTTCAGCCGGAGCAGCCCCTTCGGCGTCATCACGACGAGCGGACGCGCGCTCGGGTCGAGCGCCTGGCGGCGCAGCAGGTGGAAGTACTGCGCCGCGGTCGTGCAGTTGGCGATGCGCAGGTTCTCCTGCGCAGCCAGCTGCAGGAAGCGCTCGAGCCTCGCGCTCGAGTGCTCGGGGCCGTTCCCCTCGTAGCCGTGCGGGAGGAGGAGCGTCAGCCTCGACGTCTGCTTCCACTTCGCGAGGCCGCTCGAGATGAACTGGTCGACGACGATCTGCGCGCCGTTCGCGAAGTCGCCGAACTGCGCCTCCCAGAGGACGAGCGCCTCGGGGGCGGCGACCGAGTAGCCGTACTCGAACCCGAGGCAGGAGTACTCGGAGAGCGGCGAGTTGTAGACCTCGAACGACGCCTGGGCGTCGTCGAGCTCCTGCATCGGGGTGTACAGCTCCCCCGTGCGCGCGTCGTGGAGCACGAGGTGCCGCTGCGAGAAGGTGCCGCGCTCGGTGTCCTGGCCGGTGAGGCGGATCGGGATGCCGTCGACGAGCAGAGACGCGAACGCGAGCGACTCGGCGTGGCCCCAGTCGATCCCGCCCTCGTCGAGCGCGGTCAGCCTGCGCTCGAGCTGGCGCGCGAGCTTCGGGTGGACCGTGAACCCGTCGGGGACCCGCAAGAGCTCCGCGCTGAGCGCGCGGAGGTCCTCGGCCGGGACGCGGGTGTCGATCGCGCGGGCGGCCTCGCGCGGGACGCTCTCCTCCGGCGCCTTCGCCGGGATCTCGACCTGGCCGAAGCTCTCGCGGAGCCGCTCGTGCGCGGCGCGCAGGCGCTCCTCCACGCCGGCCGCGATCGCCTCCGCCTCCTCGGCAGTGAGCACGCCGCGCGCGACCAGCTCGCGCGCGTACAGCTCCCGCACGGTCGGGTGGCTCGCGATCTGCTCGACCATCAGCGGCTGCGTGTAGGCCGGCTCGTCCTGCTCGTTGTGACCGAAGCGCCGGTAGCCGACGAGGTCGATCACGACGTCGTGCCCGAAGCGGGCGCGGTAGGCCAGCGCGAGCCGGACGGCCGCGACCGCGGCCTCCGGGTCGTCGGCGTTCACGTGGATGATCGGGACGTCGAAGCCCTTCGCGAGGTCGGACGAGTGCCGCGTCGAGCGCCCCTCCGACGGGTCGGTGGTGAACCCGACCTGGTTGTTCGTGATCACGTGGAGCGTGCCGCCGGTGGAGTACCCCTCGAGCGCGTAGAGGTTCAGCGTCTCGGCGACGATCCCCTGGCCGGCGAAGGCGGCGTCGCCGTGGAGGAGGATCGGCATCGCCACGGTCGGGTCGTGGAGCCCGGCCTCCGAGGAGCGGTCGGTCTGCACCGCCCGCGTGCGGCCCTCGACCACCGGGTCGACCGCCTCGAGGTGGCTCGGGTTCGCCGCGAGCGTGACCGTCACGTTGCCCGCGGCCGTCGCCCGGACCCCCGCGGCGCCGAGGTGGTACTTGACGTCGCCGGTGCCGCCCTCGGCGTCCGCCGCCACCGCCTCGATCGTCCGCTCGCCCTCGAACTCGCGGAGGATCTTCTCGTAGGGGAGCCCGACGGTGTGCGCGAGGACGTTGAGGCGCCCGCGGTGCGCCATGCCGAGCACGACCTCCCGCGCCCCGCCGGCGGCGGCGAGCTCGAGCGCCTCGTCGAGCATCGGGATGACGACGTCGATCCCCTCGAGCGAGAACTGCTTCTGGCCGAGGAACGAGCGGCGCAGGTAGCGCTCCATCCCCTCGACCTCGCAGAGCCGTGCGTACAGGCGCCGCTGCTCGTCCGCGCCGAGCGGCTGCCGGTAGCGCCACGACTCGACCGCCTGCCGGAGCCAGACGCGCTGGGCGTGGTCGCTGATGTGCTCGATCTCGTAGGCCATCGTGCCGCAGTAGGTCTCGCGGAGCCGCGGCAGCGCCTCGGCGAGCGTCTCGCCTCCGACGTGCACGCGCAGCACCGACGCGGGCACGCGGCGCTGGAGCTCGGGCGTCAGCCTCGGCTCGAGCCGGAGCGGGTCGAGCGCCGGGTCGCCGAGCGGCTCGGACCCGAGCGGGTCGAGCCGCGCCGCCAGGTGGCCGTGCATCCGGTGGGCCTTGACGAGCGCCATCGCGGCGGCCACCGCGCCGACCAGCTCCGGATCGGGCGCCGCCGCGGCCGGGACGGGAGCCGGCGGGGCGGCGACGGCCGCGCCGTTCGCGGCCCGCCCGTTGCCGCCGGCCTCGGGCAGCCGTGCGAGCAGGCGCTCGAGACCCGGCAGGCTGCGCACGAGGTCGGTCTCGCCGCTCTCGAAGAGCGCGCGCCACTCGGCGGGGACGGACTCGGGGTTGTCGAGATACTCGTCGAGGAGCAGACGCGCGTAACCGGCATTGACGCCGTCGACGTCGTGCATGAGTCCCCTGTTTTGTAGCAGGGCGCCGGTTCCTGCCGCCCGCGCGGGCGCGGTCAGAGCGCGGCGCGCTCGCGGCGGGCCGGGCGCGCCGCCTGGTCCCGCCCGCCGTGGGGGCCGCCGCGCCGCGGCCGGGGGCCCTCGGGGCGTCGCCACGGCTTCCAGTTGAGCTGGTGCACGGGCTCGCCCTCGGAGCCGGGGACCGGCTCCGCCCTGATCGCCCACCAGACGACCCAGCACACGTACAGCACCGGGATCTTGAGGACGAGCACCATGAAGATCAGCTCCCACATCGGCGAAGCCGCGAAGTCTACGACACGACGCGGCCCGCGGAGAACCCCCGCCCCGGGCCGGGCTCACCGGTACCGCCTGCCCTCGTCGCGCCGGTAGCCGAGGGCCGCGAGCAGGGCGAAGAGCGCGCCGTGGGCGGCGAGGGCGGCCCACGGCCGCCACGGCCACGCTCCCGCGGCGCCGGCGCGCAGCGCGTCCGAGAGCGCCCTCGTCGGCAGCCAGGGCGACACGCGCGCGACGGCGGCCGGCAGTCGCGCCGGCTCGAGCCAGAGGCCGCCGGCGTAGGAGAGGAGGAGGTAGAGGAGGTTCGCGAGCGGGAGCGCGGCCCGCGGCGGCGCCCAGTAGCCGAGGGCCGTCCCGAGCAGCGCGAACGGAGCCGTGCCGGCGGCGAGCGCCGCCGCGAGGCCGGCCCAGCCGGCGGGCGGCAGCGAGACCGGCGTCGTCAGCACCGCGACGGCGCACAGGATCCCGGCCGCCGCGGCGGCGAACGCCGCCGCGGAGAGCGCGCGCGCCGTCAGCCGCACCCACGCGGCGAGCGGAAGCGAGCGGAGGTACGACTCCCAGGGCGAGCTCCGGTCGGCCGCGATCCCGACCCCGAACTGGAAGAACGCGACCCCGATCGCGGCGAACCCGGCGAAGCCCGCCATCCGGGCGGCCGGGTCGCCCCCGGTCACCGGCAGCGCGAACAGCAGGAAGAAGACGGCCGGGAGCGAGAGCGTCGGGACGACGTACGCGGGATGGCGCGCGAGCTCGAGGGTGGCGGCGCGCGCGTGGGCGGCGACGAGCCTCACGCGCGGCTCCCGCGGACGGCGAGCGCCTCCTCGAGCGTGAGCGGACGCACCTCGAGGCCGTCGAGACGCACTCCCCGGCGGACGAGCTCCGCGACGAGGACGCCCGCGTCGGCCACGGCCAGCCGCAGCCTCTCCCCCTCCCGCTCCGCCCCCTCGAGCTCGAGCCCGGCAGGGGCCCGGAAGGAGACCCGCGTGAGCCCGGCCGACGCCTTGATCGCGGCGACCCCGCCGTTCGCCGCGACGCGGCCGCGGTCGAGGACGGTCACGCGCGTCGCGAGCGCCTCCGCCTCGTCGAGGTGGTGCGTCGTGAGGAGGACGGTGCCGCCCCGGGCGGCGTGGCCGCGGATCGCGTCCCAGACGGCCCGGCGGGCGTCGGCGTCGAGCGCGGCGGTGGGCTCGTCGAGGACGAGGAGCGACGGCGCCCCGGCGAAGGCGAGCGCGACGGCCACGAGGCGCCGCCAGCCTCCCGAGAGGCCGCCGGCCTGCCGGTGCAGCACCGGGCCGAGCCCGAGCCGCGCCGCCAGCCGCTCGGGCGGCCCGGGCGCCGGGTAGTGGCGGCGGACGAGCTCGAGCAGCTCGCGCACGCGCAGGGTGGGCGGGAAGCCGAGCTCCTGCGGCACGACGCCCACGTCCCGGCGGGCGCGGGGCGCGCGCGGGTCGAGGCCGTGCAGCCGCGCGGCGCCGGCGTCCGGGACGCGCAGGCCGAGGAGGACGGCGATCGCTGTCGACTTCCCGGCGCCGTTCGGCCCGAGGAGGGCGACCACCTCGCCTTGCGGCACGTCGAGGTCGACGCCTTCGAGGGCGGTGACGGCGCCGAAGCGCTTGGTCACGCCGCGCAGCTCGGCGACGTTCACGGCGGCACCCGGGCGACGAGGGACGCGACGAGCCCGTTGTAGACCCAGTGCGCCGCGAGGCTGGCCGCGAGCGCGCCCGTCCCGAGGTAGAGCCCGCCGAAGGCGAGGCCGGTGACGGCGTGGAGCCGCCGCCCGCGGCGGTGGGCGAGCGCGAAGGCGAGCGAGCTGAGCGCGAGCGCGGCGACCGGACCGGCCCGCAGCAGCTCCCCGAGGAGGATGCGCCGCCAGACCACCTCCTCGCTCGCCGCGAGGGCGCCGAGGACGAGGTGCGCCCCCGCGGAGGGACCGGCTGCGGAGAGGCGCGGCCGCCGGCGAGCGGCGGCGGCGAAGAGCGCGAGCCCGGCCGCGCTCCCGATCGCCGCGCCCGGCGCCGGGCCGAGCCGCGCCGGGGGTCGGGGCGGGGAGAGCGCGAGCCCGAGCGCGATCGCGAGCGCCGCCGCGGCCGCGATTCGCGTCCACAGGCTCCGCGGAGTCACGCCCTCCCCCCGAGCAGGAAGGCGTAGACGCTCGCCTCGTCGAGCCCGTCGGCGCCGACGAGCGCGTCGAGGCGACGGTCGTAGAAGCCACCGAGCGGAAGCGCAGGCACGCCGACCGCGGCGGCCGCGAGCAGGGCGTTCTGCACGAGGTGCCCGGCCTCGAGCAGCGAGAAGCGGTAGCCGCGCAGGCCGTACTTGAAGCGCGAGCGCCAGAACACGGCGGTGACGGCGACGAGTGCGGCGGCGTTCGCCGCGAGCCCGTCGTCGACGAGCGCCGCCGCGACGGCGTCGCGGTCGACCGGGGCGAGGCGGGCGAGCCGGTGGCGGAACGGGTCGTAGTGGTAGACGGCCGGGTCGACGGCCTCGACCGCGAGCGCCGCGACGTAGAGCTCGAGCGGATAGAGCGCGCCGGCGGAGGGGACGGCACGGCGCCCGCCCGCGGAGCGGTGGGCCGCCGCGAGGACCGCTGCGAGCGCGCGCTGCGGCAGCGCCGCGCCGGCGGGGCCGGGACGTGAGCGGCGCGAGGCCAGCGCCCGGGCGAGCCGCGCGCGCCCGAGCCCGGCGTCGGGCAGCTCGACGCCGGGCCGGTGCTCGTGCGTGCGGCTCGAGCGCGCGACGGTCTGCTGCAGCTCGGGGCTGCGCGCGAGCTCGACGAGCGCGGCGAGCCGCCCCGGCGCGACGTCGGGGTAGAGGCGGGACGCCTCGTGGAAGGCCTCCGCCGGGTCGTCGAGCGGGACGCCGGCCGGCCCGTAGACGAGCGACGCGAACTCGGCGGTGGGGGTGGGAGCGGTCACGGGAACGGGTGCGGGTAGGGGTTGAGGTCCGCCTCCGCGAGCGGACCGGGCGCCAGCCCGAGCTCGGCGGCCGCCGTCCGCAGCCGGCGGCCGCCGAGGAACCGGGCTGCGTGGGCGACGTCGAGCGCGCAGAGCTCCGGGGCGACGACCTTCGTGACGACGAGGCCGAGCTCGGCGACGTCGGGCGAGGTCGCGTCGACCGCGTAGGCGGAGGCGCCCGCGGCGGCGACCCGCGCGCACAGGGCGGCCACGGGCTCGCCCCGGAGCTCCTCGGGCGGCGTGCGGGTCGCCGGGCCGGCGTCGAGGAAGGCGGCCGGGGCGGCGCGGGCGTGGTCGGCGTAGAAGCGGATGTGGTCCTCGAACGAGGCGACGCCCTCGCCGAGCGGGCCGTAGCGCTTCGGCTCCAGCAGCGCGAGCTTCGCGCCCGCCGCCCGCGAGGCGAAGGCTTCCGCGAGCGCCTTGAAGAAGGCCCGGGCGAGCGTGGGCGCCGTGCCGGCCCCGACGCCGAGCGCGCCGGGGCAGCCGGCCGGCGCACGCACGACGCCGAGGACGCTCGGGAGCGCGTGGAACGGCGAGAGGTCGACGGCGGCGTACGCGAGCCCGGTGCGCGCGAAGAAGCGGTCGTCGATCGCCGCGAGGTCGGCGCGGGCGCGCGGGTCGAGCCGCGGCAGCGACAGGCGCGCGGACCAGGCGACCATGAAGGCGTCGCGCTCGAGCAGCTCGCAGAGGCCGCGGACGAGCGTCTCCTCGACCCTCTCGCCGCACGCCGCGCCGCTGCTCGTCGCGTACGCGATCGGAGCTTCCTCCACGCGGGCGTCGGCGAGGTAGACGAGCTCGGCCGGCAGCCACGCCGGCTCGCCGCCGGGGAGCGCGCGGCCCTGCACCCAGGCCACCCGGGCGGCGCGCGTGAACGGGCGGAAGGGGAAGCCCGGCGCGGCGTGCTGGCGCTCGGAGAAGAGAGCGAACCGCTCCGGATCGACCGCGCCGGCGCCGAGCTCCGCGGCGGTCGCCACGACGAGGCGCTCGCGCGGGACGAAGCTCAGGCTGTAGCGCTCGAGCGCCTCGCCGACGGCCGCGGCCGCCGCCTCGGCGCGCGTCGCCCCGGCGCCGCCGACGCCGGCGACGTGAGGGATCGGCGCTCCGAGCAGCGCGTCGCTCCGCGCGACGTCGCACGCGGCGCGGAAGAGCGCCGGCTCTCCGGCGGGCGCGAGGCACTCCTCGAGCGAGCCGACGATGCCCGCGTACGCGGAGACCGCGCGGCGCAGCCGCGGGCTGAGCGTCGCCGCGATCACGCCGCCGCGTGCCAGGGCAGGGGCGGGGCGACGCGACCGGCGCCCGAGCAGGCCGGGCAGCGCGGCACCCGCAGGACGGCGTGCTCCTCGAGCCTCGGCGCGGGATACGGCTCGAACGTGTAGAGCGTCCCGGCGAGCGTCCTGTCGGCGCCGACGACCCAGCGGACGGCGACGTGCGCCGCGAGCGCCGCCGCGAACGCCGCCACCGCGGGGTCGGGCGGCGCTGCCAGCGGCGCGGCCTCGAGCTCGCGCAGCAGGTCGGGATAGCCGAGGCTCGCGCCGCGGCGCAGGAGGAGGCACTCGTAGCAGCACGTCTGGCCGGGGACGGCGAGGGGGCCGACGGCGCAGGAGCGTCCGTCGAACGGCCGCAGCAGGAGCCAGCGGAGCTCCCGTCGCAGCGCGGTCCGGTTCCAGGCGGGCAGCCGGTCGAGCTCGTCGGGCGCGGGCGCGACCACGGCCAGGTCGACGCCGCCGCGCCCGCGCCAGCCGAGCCGCCGCACCGCGCCCACCCCGGCCGCCGCGAGCAGCCGGGCGACCTCGAGGCGCGCCTCGCCCGCGCCGACGATCCCGACGGCCGAGGCGGCCAGGCGGGCGGCGGCGGCGGCCGGGGGGAGGCCGAAGGCCGCCGCCGCCGCCCGGGCCGCCGCGCGCCGCCCGGGCGGGGCGTCCGGGCCCTCGACGACGACGCCGTGCCCGGCCAGCAGCTCGAGCGCCGCCGCGATCGCCGGCCGGGCGGGCTGCCCGAGGCGCGCCGCGAGCGCGTCGAGGTCGCGGGTCCCGTCGAGGAGCGGGAGCAGGGCGGGCAGCAGCGTCCGCACCGCCGCGCCCTCGAGGACGACGAGGGACTGGGCGTGCTCGAGCAGCAGCCGCTCGCCGTCGCCGACGACGCGGCACCACGGGGCGAGCAGTGGCAGGCGGGGGATCCGCGTCACCAGCCGCGGAACCCGAAGCAGCAGCAACAGCAGCAGTCGATCACAGCCGCGAAGAGCGCGCGCGCCGGCCCGCGCGC
This sequence comes from Gaiellaceae bacterium, assembly GCA_035650615.1. Lineage (GTDB taxonomy): Bacteria > Actinomycetota > Thermoleophilia > Gaiellales > Gaiellaceae > PALSA-600. The sequence continues at coordinate 11,317 of DASRHI010000052.1, forward strand.
CTCGGCGCGGAGGTCGAGCAGGTCGGCGGTGAGCGAGGAGAGCATCAGCCGCACCAGAAGACGCAGCCGCAGCACGAGCAGCTGCAGCAGTCGATGACGGCGGCGAACAGAGCCCTCGTCTCACCCTTCACCTCCGCGGTGAGGTCGAGCAGCTCGCGCGTGAGCTCGGAGAACATCGCGAACCTCCTTCGTTGTCGGTCACGCGAACGTAGCGAGCAAGGTGCGACGTGTCTGTGACAAGAGCGAACCGAAAGTGGAACGACGGGCGGCGCGCCGTGCGGACTGCGCCGCGGCGCGGCCACATCCTCGACGTCTACGTGCCGGGGTCGGGCGGACCGACGCGCGCGCGGCAGACGATCGACCCCTGCGCGCTCGCGGGCACGGGGGTCGCGACCGGGAGCATGCCGGAGCTCGCGACCGGGACGGCGGCGGCCGCGCACGTGGCCTTCGCCCGCGGCGCGCCTCGACCATCCGAGCGACGTCGCCGGGCCGCGGGCCGAGCCCCGCGCGACGCCCGAGCCGGCGCGGGAGGTCAGGGTCGCCCGCCGGCCCTCAGAGCCGCTTGTAGTAGACGGCCGTGGGCGCGAGGCCGCCGCGGGGGAGGAGCGCGTAGTCGGGGATCTCGCCGACGCGGACCCAGCCGAGGCGCGCGTAGAGGCGCTCGGCGTCGCTTCCCGGGACGGTGTCGAGGACGAGGAGCGTGCGGCCGCAGTCGCGCGCGACGTCCTCCGCCGCCCGCATCAGCGCCTCGCCGAGCCCGCGCCGCCGCGCCCGCCGGTGCACCATCATCTTCGCGAGGTCGGCGCGGTGCGGCTGGTTCTCGGGCAGGTCGAGGCGGAGCTGGACCGTGCCGGCGATCCCGCGCTCGTCCTCGGCGACGATCAGGGCGCACCCGCCCGCGTCGACCGAGGCGGCGACGCGGCGCCAGAACGCGCGCGCCTTCTCGGGCGAGAGCGGGTGCATGAAGCTGACCGACGCGTCGCCGTCGACGCAGTCGACGATGAGGTCCGCGAGCGCCTCGATCTGCGTCTCGTCCACCGAGGCGAGGCGCCGGATCCTCTGCGCGGTCATCGGCTCCGGCGAGCGCCGCTCCTCGGGATCCCTGCGTTCTCGTCTCGCGTGCTCCTCGCTCGGCATCGCCTCGGCGGGCGGGGTTCGGGCTTCCTGCCGGCAGACGCTACCTCGCGCCCGGGTTCCCGCGAGCCGTCGCTCGAGGCAACGGGATCCGGTCCGCGGTAACGGGCCCCCGGCCCGCCAGGCGCTCGCCGCACGGCCCCGCCGCCTGCGCGCCCGGCGCGCGCCGCCACCTCGAAGTGGCGCACGCGCTCGTCGAAGCCCTCGAGGAGCGCCGACACGGCCGGCTCGACGACCGCCCGCTCGTGGCCGTCGTCCGCCGCGCGCACGAGGACGGTCGCGCCGCCGAGGAAGTCGAGGCCGATCACGGCGATCACGATCGCGATCGACGGCCCGGCGAGCGTCCACCAGGCGATGCCCGCGAGGCTGCCGCCCTCGCCGACCGTCTGCCCGAGCGACGCTGTCGGCGGCGGCGGGCCGAGGCCGAGGCCGAGGAAGCTGAGGCTCGCCTCGGCGAGGATCGCCCACGCGAGCGCGAGGCTCGCCCGCACCGCGACCGCGCCGGAGACGCCCGGCAGGGTGTGCCGCCGAGACTGCCGGCACGCCTCGGCGACGGTCCGAGCTCGCGGAGAAGGTGGACGCGGGCGGCCGCGCGGCCGGCTACCGGCGCCTCGCGCTCGGCACCGTGCCGGCGATGACCGCCGCCCAGGCGCTCCACCGGTCGCTCGGCTTCCGCGAGCTCGACCCCTGCACGTGCAACCCCGTGCCGGGGGGCGCGCTCCTTCGAGCTCGCGCTCCGGTGCCGAGCCGTCTCACGAGCCGCGGTCGCCGCGCGTCTCGGGAGCGTGGAGGTGGCGCCGCCGGAACGAGCGGGCCTTCTCGCGGTTCCCGCACGAGCGCATCGAGCACCACGCGCGCGACTGGTTCCGCGCACGGTCGACGAACGCCCACTCGCAGTCGCGCGCGCGGCAGGCCTTGAGACGAGGCCAGCTTCCGTCGGCGACGGCGCCGTGCACGGCGGCGACGATGCGTCCGAGCGCGCCGGGGACGCCGGAGGCGGCGGGCGCGAGCTGCGGCGCTCCGTCCGCGAACCGGAGCTCGACCCGCCCGCGCCGCGCGGCGGCGTCGAGCACGGCGTACGCGCCCTCGGCGCCGGACTCGACCCCGTTGTTCGCGAGCAGCAGCCGCCTGAGAGCCTCGCGCAGCTCCACCGCCCGCGCGAGGTCGGCCGCGGTCGCGCGCCGCGGGGCGGCGAGGCCGTGCTCGGCGAGCCAGGAGGAGAGCGCGGCGGGCGTCCGGAGCAGCTCCTCGTCTCCGGCCGGGTCCTTGTGGAGCGTGTTGACGAAGTCGCAGATGAGCTGGCTGTCGACCATCGAGCTTGACCGGGCGTTCACGTAACCGGTAACATGGTAACATCGGTTAGAGCGCCGGAGGGAGGCAGAGGCGCCGGAGGGAGGCGGATCGACGATGCACCCGCAGTTCAGGATCGACGTGCTCCGCGAGCGGTCGCGCCAGTTCGAGCGCGACGTCCGGCGCTCCGCGCTGCTCGCCCGGCCGGCCGCTCCCGCGGCGCCGGTCGAGGAGCGGGTCTCGCTCAGGCTCTGCTGCGTCCACGACGACCCCGCGCTCGAGCGGCTCGCCCTGCTCGAGGGGCGCCCGCTCCCGCGCGGGCGGTTCGTGCTCGCGGAGGTCGACGGCGAGGTCGTCGCCGCCCTGCCCCTCCGGGGAGGAGCCGCGCTCGCCGACCCGTTCCGGCCGACCGCGCACCTGCTGCCGCTCCTGCGCCTGCGCGCCGAGCAGCTCCGGCGCGCCCTCGCCGAGCCGGACCGGCGCGGCGTGCTCGCCCGCCTCAGCCTCCACCGCGGCCGCGCGTAGCCGCCCCCGCGAAGACCACCGCCGCGAGCCCCGCCCAGGCGGCCAGGTACAGGAACGCGGCCTCCGGCGAGACCGCCCGCCAGAGCAGCCCGGCGACCGCGCTCGCGGCGAGGTTCGCGAACGCCTGCAGCGCCGCGACGAGGCCGAAGGCCGAGCCGCGCAGGCCGGGCGGCGCGAAGGCCGCCACAGCGGCGCTCTGCGCCGTCTCCCCCACCCCGATCCCGAGCCCCGCGAGCACGAACAGGAGGGCCAGGAGCGGGACCGAGGCGCCGGCGAGCGCGAAGCCGGCGAACGCGGCGGCGAACGCGGCGGCCCCGAGCACGAGGACGACGGTGGGGCCGCGCCGGTCGGCGAGATGGCCGGCCGGGACCGCGACCAGCGTGGCGGCGAGGTTGTAGCCGGCGTAGAGGAGCACCGCCGTCCGCGAGTACGACTCGCCGGGAGCGAGCAGGTCGGTCGTGCGCAGGATCAGGAGCGTCGCGGCCACGTTCGCGAGCTCGAACGCCGCGATCCCTGCGAGCAGCCCGCCGAGCGGGCTGCGCAGGACGGGGCGCACACGGAGCCGCAGCGGCCGCCGCTCGCGCTCCGCCAGCCGCGGCGCGAGCCGGACCGCGGCCACGATCGCGACGGCCGCGAGCGCGCCCGGCACGAACGAGACGAGGATCGCGCCGCGGACGCCCACGAGCGCGACGAGCGCGAGCGCGAGCAGCGGGCCGCCGATCGCGCCGAGGTTGTCCATCGCCCGCTCGAACCCGTAGGCCTTGCCGTACGCGGACGGCGGCGCGATGTCGGCCAGGAGCGCGTTCCGCGACGGCCCGCGCGCGCCGCGCGCGGCCCACGCGACCGAGCGCAGGACGCCGACCTGCCAGGTCGCGGTCGCGAGGCCGATCGCCGAGGAGAAGACCGCCGTCGTCGCGTAGCCGCCGACCGCGGTCCTGCGGCGCCGCGCCGGGTCGTCGGCGAGCGGCCCGCCGCCGAAGCGGGCGACGCCGGCGGCGCCGTCCGCCACCCCCTCGATCACGCCGAGCGCGGCCGCGGCGCGAGCCGCGCCGAGGTCGAGCGTCGTCGCGAGGAAGCTCGGCAGGAGCGCGGTCGGCACCTCGTGGCCGAGGTCCGAGAGCAGGCTCGCGGCGCCGATCGCACGGACGCCCGGCAGGAACCAGCGCTCGGGCTCGGACGCCGCCGCCACTAGACCGGGACGGTCAGGCTCTCGATGTCGCGCGGATACTCGGTCAGGAGCTCGACGCCGTCGCCGGTGACCGCGACCGTGTCCGAGTGGCGGAAGCCGCCCACCGCCGGGTCGTAGACGCCGGGCTCGATCGTGAAGACCATGCCCGGCTCGACGCGGGTGCGGTCGCCGAGGTCGAGGAACGGCGCCTCGTGGTTGCGCAGGCCGATTGCGTGGCCGGTGTGCTGGCGCCAGTGGCGGAGCAGCCCGTGCTCCTCGAGGTAGCGCATGACCGCGCCGTCCACCTCCGCGCACGTGACGCCGGGGCGGAGCGCGGCGAGCGCCGCCTGCTGCGCGCCGACCGCGTGGCCGAAGAGGCGGCGTACCTCGTCGCTCGGCGGGCCGATCACGAGCGTCCGCTCGAGCTCGGCGTTGTAGCCGAAGACGGGCGCGCTCGTCTCCGTGACGAGGACGTCGCCCGCGCGCAGCTCGAGGTTGTGCGCGACGGCGTGCGCCCAGGCGCTGCGGCGTCCGATCTGGCCGCGGAAGCCGGCCGAGGCGCCGTCGGAGGACGCCTGCCCGCCCGCCTCCCCGAGCGCCTCGAGCATCGCGAGCGTCGCCTCGTGGCCCGCGCGCAGGCTCGCCTGCGCCTCGGTGACGCCGGGCCGCGTGGACTCCTGCAGGAGCCGGTGCGCGTGCCCGCACCAGCGGGCGCTCTCGCGGATGAGCGCGAGCTCGGTCTCGCTCTTCCGCGCGAGCATGGTCTCGATCGCGTCGGCGATCGGCGTCACGGAGCTCCCCGTCGCCTCGGAGAGCGGCGGGCCCCGGTAGCCGAGGATGCCGGGGTAGCCGTCCTGGTCGGCGCCGATCGCGGCGCCGATCCCGGCGTCGGCGAGCGCACGCGCGAGGACGCGCAGCGGATGCTCGAGTCCCGGGTACTCCGGGTACGACTCGATCCGCTCGAAGCTCGTCTCCGCGCGGACGCGCTCGACCTCGAACTCGGGCACGAGCACGAGCAGGTCGCCGCGGGCGCTCTGCGCGACCGCGACCGGCCGCTCCGTCGCGAGGTAGTTGAAGCCGGTGAAATAGCGGACGTAGGCCGGGTCGAAGAGGACGTAGCCGGCGAGGCCCGCGCGGCGCACGTGCTCGAGCAGCCGCTCCCGCCTCGCCTCGAGCTCGGCCGCGGGGATGCCGGTGCGGGCGGCGGCCTCCGGGGTCACGGGCCGGACACTAGTGGGTCCGTCCGCAGGGTCGCTCGCGAGGCGGGCCGGGAGTCGGCCGCTCGCCTCCCCGCTCGAGGGAGTGGACCCAGCCGGGCTCGAACCGGCGGCCTCTAGCGTGCCACGCTAGCGCTCTCCCAACTGAGCTATGGGCCCGAGGCCACCCAGTCTAGCGCCGAATTCGCCCGTCCCTCGCCCGGTGATCCCGAGCCGCCGGTTTTCCCCGAGCGGCTTCGGAGCCCCCGCTCCCCCGCGCGACCGCCTCCTCGATGATCGCCGCCTCTGTCAGGAGGCCCTTCTGGCTCGTCGTCAGCTCGCGCACCGTCCGGCGCCACCCGCGCCCTCGGACTGTCCGTGTCCTAAACGGACAACAGACTCACGCCGAAGCCGCCTCGACCGCCTCCTGGGGCACGTCGCCCCAGAGGTCGTCGAGCCGGTAGAAGTCGCGCGTCTCGGGCGTGAAGACGTGCAGCACGACGTCCAGGTAGTCGGCGACGATCCACGTCGCCTCGCCCTCGCCCGCGACCGAGCGCGGCAGCAGTCCCTCGTCGCGCTTCATGCGCACGTGCACCTCGTCCCAGATCGCCTTGGTCTGGCGCGGGTTGTTCCCGGTGCAGATCACGAAGTAGTCGGTGTAGCTGCACACCGGCTGCATGTCCATGATGACGACGTCTCTCGCGAGCTTCTCCTGCGCGAGCGCCGCGATGCGGCGTGCCTGTTCGAGTGACGTCAAGCGGACTGAGTGTAGCTGCGGCGGGCTCCGTAGAGTCCTTCCCGCTCGATCGCTTCCCACACCGCGGCGGGGACCGCGTCGGACACGTTCTCGCCCGCCTGGAGCCGTGCGCGCAGGCCGCGCGAGGTGACGGGCTCGTCCAGCGCGAACGTCTCCGTCCGCCCGGGGGCGACCGGCGGCAGCGCGTGGCCCGGACGGGCGGCGACGCCGAGCGTCACGAGCCGCAGCACCTCGTCCGGCTCCTTCCACGAGCGGAAGCCCTCGAGCTCGTCGGCGCCGAGCAGGAACACCGCGCCGTGCCACTCCGGGTGCGCCCGCAGCAGGTCGACCGTCCGCGGGTGCTCGTCGAGGACGACCTCGTCGTCCGGGAAGGCCGCGCGGGCGAGCGCGAGCCGCGCCTCGGCCGGCGCGTACACGTCCTTGTGGCCCGGAGCGGCCGTGACCACGACGATCACCCGGTCGAGCCCGAGCGCGCGCTTCGCGGCGCTGACGAGGGCCACGTGGCCGTTGTGGGGCGGGTCGAAGGCGCCGCCGAAGAGGCCGAGCCTCACGCGAGCTCCAGCGCCTCGCCGCCGACCTCGACCTCGGCGCCCGCGCGCGCGCCCGCGGCGCGCAGGGCGCGCTCGAGCTCCTCGCCCTCCGGCGGCGTCCCGACGACGCGGAACCCGCGCTCCGTGCGCAGCAGCCGCCACGGCCGCCTCGGCTCCGGCCGGTAGACGAGGAACTCCGGCAGCTCGTCCGGCGCCGCCGGCGCGGGCTCCGGGACGAGCGCGAAGAGGCCGCGCACGAGCGCCTCGATCCCCTCTCCGGTCGCGCAGGAAACCCGGAAGACGCCGGCGATCCGCTCGTCTGCGATCCCGAACGGCGGGTCCGGCGCGAGGTCGATCTTGTTCAGGACGACGAGCTGCTCCCGCCGCTCGAGCCCGGCGCCGTACGCGACGAGCTCTGCGTCGATCGCCCGCCACTGCTCGTCGGCCGGCTTCGAGGCGTCGATCACGTGCACGAGCGTCCGCGCCCGCTCGAGGTGCGCGAGGAAGTCGTGCCCGAGACCGACGCCCTCGCTCGCACCCTCCACGAGACCCGGGACGTCGGCGACGACGAGCTGCCGCCCGTCGGGCGACTCCACCGTGCCGAGGACGGGGGCGACCGTCGTGAACGGGTAGGCGGCGACCTTCGGCCGGGCGTTCGAGATGCGCGCGAGGAGCGACGACTTGCCGGCGTTCGGAAGCCCGACGAGCGCGGCGTCCGCGAGCAGCTTCAGCCGCAGCTCGACCGCGCGCTCCTCACCCGGCAGCCCCACCTCGGCGAAGCGGGGCACCTGGCGCGCGGGCCCGGCGAAGCGCGCGTTCCCGCGGCCCCCCTCGCCGCCGCGGGCGAGCACCACGCGCGCGCCCGGGTGCGCGAGGTCGGCGACGAGGTCGCCTCCGTCGAAGACCTGCGTCCCGACGGGGACGGGCACCTCGACCGTCTCGCCGTCGGCGCCGTGGCGGCGGCCGCCGCGGCCGTTCCCGCCCCCGCCCGCGGCGACCCGGCGGCGGCGCCGGAGCGAGGAGAGGTCGCGGAGCGCGGCGTCGGCGACCAGCGCGACGTCGCCGCCCCGCCCGCCGTCGCCGCCGTCGGGGCCGCCCTTCGGGACGTACTTCTCGCGCCGGAACGAGAGCCCGCCGTCTCCGCCCCGGCCGGCCACGACGTGGAGCTGCGCCCGGTCGGAGAACGTCGGGCTAGCCGGCGTCGACGACCGCGACCGTCCGGCGCTCGCCGCTCGAGCGGAACTCCGCCACGCCGTCGCGCACGGCGAAGATCGTGTCGTCCTTGCCGATCTGCGTGCCCGGGCCGGGCCGGAACCGCGTGCCGCGCTGGCGCACGATGATCTGTCCCGCGCGCACGCCCTGGCCGGCGAAGACCTTGACGCCGAGGTACTGCGGGTTCGAGTCGCGCCCGTTCTTCGACGAGCCCATGCCCTTCTTGTGGGCCATCAGCCCTCACCTCCCTTCGCGAGCGCGGCCTCGAGCGCGGAGATCGCGCCCTTGCGCGCCGCGTTCGCCCGCTCGTAGGCGAGCGCCGCCTCGAGCTCGGCGCCGCTCCACTCCTCCGCCGCGGCCTTGATGCCTGCGATCGTCAGGTCGGCGTAGCCCGCGGGAGGCGCCCCCGCCCCGGCGGCGGCCGCGGCCGCCGTCGGCGGCGCGGCGCGGCGGCCGGAGCCGAGCGCGATCAGCACGCGCGAGGTCGCCGAGCGGTGGCCGTTGTGGCGGCGGTACCCCGTGCGGCGCCGGTACTTGCCGATCCGGACCTTCGGCCCGCGCTCGTGCGCGACCACCGTGGCGGTCACCTTCGCCTCGCCGAGCAGCACCTCGGGCTCGAAGCTCGCGCCCTCCTCGGCCGGGACGCGGTCGACGACCAGCGTCTCCCCGTCGCGGACGCGGTGCTGCTTGTTGCCGAACCTCACGATCGCGTAGTCCATGGCGGCCGCCCAGTGTAGCCTCAGCTACGGCTCGACCTCGTCCCACCGGCTCATGGGCGTGTACTCCCAGTCGCCGGCCCCGCCCGCGGGCGGCTCCTCCCGCGCCTCCGCCGCCACGGCCTCGGGCGCGGCGGCCGCGGCCGTCTTCTTCCGGCGCCCGCGCCCGCCGCGGCTTCCGCGGCGGGTCGGCCTGCGCTTCGGCGCCGGCTCGTCGCCGTTCGCGGACGGCTCGGCGCCGAGGTCGCGGTCCGGCAGGTGGATGACCGGCGCCGGGCGCTCGGCCTCCTCGCCCCCGGGCCCGGCCGCGGGCTCCTCCGGGACGGCCTCCGCCGCGGGCGAGGACGCCGCCGCCGTCTTCTTCTTCCGGCCGCGGCCGCCGCGGGTGCCGCGGCGGGTGCGCTTCCTCGGCACGGCGGCCTCGGCCGGCTCGCCGGCCTCCGCCTCCTCCCCGGCCTCGGCGGCGGGCCGCTCCGGCTCCTCCGCGGCCGCCGCCCTGCGCCTCCGCGGCGCCGCCTCCTTCGCCGGCTCCTCCGCCTTCTCGGCCGCGCCCTTCCGGGCCCGTGTCGGCTTCTCGGCCTCCGCCTCGGCCGTGATCGGGCGCTCGGCCTCCTGCCCGTCGACGAGCTCGGCGAGCGCGACGCCCTCGAGCACCGCGCCGACGCGCGCCTTGACCTTCTTCCCGACGAGGCGGGCGGCGCCCGCGACGACGACGTCGAAGCCCTTCACCTTGCCGACGCCGGCGTGCGGGTCGTGGAGGCCGACCTCGCCGAGCTTGAGCTCGAGCTCCTGGCCGGCCTCGACCGGCGCCTCCGGCGCGAGGCGGGCGACGTCGCCGCGGTCGAGCAGGCGGAAGTGGTCGAGGTGGACGTCCTCGAGCCCGACGAGGAAGAAGGTCCGCTTCGTGACCTCCTCGAGCTCGCGCAGCCGCGAGCCGCCCGGGCCGGCGACGATCGACGCGATCCTGGCGTTGAGCTCCACCTTGAACGCCTTCGCGCGCGAGCCCGGCGTCACGAGCGCGCGCAGCTTGCGCTCGACCTCCACCGCCGTCGTCCCCTCCGAGACGACGATCCCGTCGCCGCCGCAGGTCGGGCACTTGCGGGTCATCACCTCGCGCGGGCCGTCGGTGACGTTCTGGCGCGTCATCTCGACGAGCCCGAGCGGCGAGATCTCGACGACGTACGTCTTCGTGCGGTCGCGCTCGAGCTCCTGGCGGAGCGCGTCCTCGACCTGCGCCCGGTTCTTCGGGTTCGCCATGTCGATGAAGTCGATCACGATGATCCCGCCCACGTCGCGCAGCCGGAGCTGGCGCACGACCTCCTTCACCGCCTCGAGGTTGTTCTTCGTGATCGTGTCCTCCAGCCTCCCGGCGCCGTTCCGCTTCGACCTCGAGCCGACGAACCGCCCGGTGTTCACGTCGATCACCGTGAACGCCTCCGCGTAGTCGAAGATCAGGTAGCCGCCGGAGGGCAGGTCGACGCGCCGGTTGAGCGTCGAGCGGATCTCCTGCTCGACGCCGAAGCGCTCGAGCAGCGGCTCGCGCTCCTTGTAGCGGACGACCCGGTCGACCATGTGCGGCGAGGTCTTCTTCAGGTAGCCGACGATGCGCTTGTAGGTGCGGTCGTGGTCGACGAACAGGCGCTCGAAGCTCTCGGTGAAGAGGTCGCGCGTCACGCGCAGCGGCAGCTCGGCCTCCTGGTAGATGAGGCTCGGCGCCGTCGCGGTCTTCGCGCGCGCCTCGATCGTCTTCCAGAGCCGCTGGAGGAACTCGAGGTCGCGCTGGACGTCCTCCGCGGAGGCCCCCTCGGCCGCGGTGCGGACGATCACGCCGCCGCGCTTCGGGGCGATCTCCTTGACGATCGCCTTGAGGCGGTTCCGCTCCTCGTCCTCGAGCCGGCGGGACACGCCGAGCCCCTCGCCGTGCGGGACGAAGACGACGAAGCGGCCGGGCAGCGAGATCTCCGTGGTCAGCCGGGCGCCCTTCGTCTTCATCGGGTCCTTGACCGCCTGGACGAGGATCGTCTGGCCGCGCTGGATCAGGTCCTGGATCTTCCGGGCGCCCCGCCGGCCCTCGAGCTCCGGGCCGACGATCTCGTCGACGTAGAGGAAGCCGTTCTTCTCGAGCCCGATCTCGACGAACGCCGCCTCCATGCCCGGGAGGACGTTGTCGACGGTGCCGAGGTAGACGTTGCCGGCGATCGAGCGCTGCTCGGGCCGCTCGAGGTAGACCTCGGCGACGACGTCGTCCTCGAGCACGGCCACGCGCTTCTCGCCCGGGTCGACGGAGACGACGAGCTCTCGCTTCGCCTTCGGCAGGGGCGCCCGCCGCGGGGCCGTCCGCGCGCGCGGAGCGCGCTCGCGGGCACGCCGCTGCGACCGCTCGCCCCGCGCCGGCTTCTCGGGCTTCTCCGCCTTCTCGGCGGCCGCGGCGGGCTCGGCGGGCGGCTGCTCGGCCTTCTCGGCGGCGGCGGCGCCGGTCTTCTTGCGGCCGCGGCCGCCCCGGCTTCCCCGGCGGCGCTTCCTGGCGGTGGTCGGTTGTGCGTCGGCGCCCGCCTCCGGCGGGGGCGCCTCGACGGTCGGGGGCTCAGGTGCTTCGACGGGAGCCTGCGGCTCCGCAGGCGCCTGCTTCTCCGCCGCGGCGCGACGGCGGAACCAGTTCAGCGGCAAGCGAAATCTCCTCGAGGGCGAGCGAGCGCAGCCCGGCGTCCGGGCGCGCGTCGCGGATGGTCTGGGAAAGCCTTGGCATCGGCCTGCCCCTAGAGTACCAGCGGCCGGCGCGGCCTCTCACGCCGCCTCGGCGACCGCGAGCCGCGCGCGGCGGGCGCGGATCGCCCGCAGGCGGCCCTGCAGCCGCGACCACGCCCACGGCTCGACCTCCTCGTAGCGGGTGCCCGCCTGACCCTTCGTCGCGTCGGCGTACTCGAACCAGGCATCCGCCTCCTCGATCAGGAGGAGCTCGTGGGCCTCGCGGTTCCCGGCCGGAGCCATCGCCGCCGCGAACACTAGGACCCGGACCGGACGGACTCGGCGGGGAAGCGGCGGCGGGCGGCCTCGCCGAGCGCGCGCGTCCCGGCGTAGGCGACGGCCGCCTTCGCGGCGAGGCCGGCGCCCGGGACGAGCGCGAGCAGCTCGCGCGCGACCGCCCGCAGGCCGAAGCCGGCCCCGACGACGGCGAGCACCTCCGGCAGCCGCTCGCGGTCGACCTCGCGCCCGTGCGCGAGCGCGATCCGGAGCACGAGCCGCACCTGGTTCAGCGTCAGCACGGGCAGGTCGACGCCGGGCGCGAACACCGCCGCCGCGACGAGCGCGTTCCGCCGGGCGCAGGTCTCGACGAGCACGTCGACGACGGGCCCGCGGAGGAGCGGCAGGCGCGCCGCGAGCGCCGTCCCGCGGTCGCCGAGCGCCGCCGCCAGGCGCCGCGCGACGCGCTCGACGGGGAGCGCCTCGCCCGGGCGCACCACCACGAGGTCGGTGTCGAGGACGTACGGGAGGCTCTCGCCCTCGGTCACGCCGACGATCGGCACGTGGGCGAGCGAGGCGCGCCGCAGCACGTCCCCGTCCGCCTTCCCGAGCCACACGAGCGCCGCCGCGCCCTCGGGCGGACCTCCCTCCCGCACCGCCGAGGGGTCGCCTCCCTCGCGGAGCGCCTTCGCCAGCAGCGGCACGAGCTCGCGCGCGCCCGCGACCGCGAGCGGCCGGCGGTCGCCGGCGCCCGCCCGCACCTCGCGCGCGACGCCGAGGAGCGCGCCGGCGCCGAGCTTCACCGCCGCCGGCGGCCGCGGACGTGGACCGCCTGCAGGATGCCCATCGCCGCGAGGTTCGCGATCATCGACGACCCGCCGACCGAGACGAACGGGAGCGGGATGCCCGTGATCGGGGCGATTCCGATCGTCATGCCGACGTTCACGTAGACCTGGAAGAGGAACGCGAACGAGATCCCTCCGGCCACGATCGCCCCGAAGAGGTCGCCCGCGCCGGTCACGGCCCGCAGCCCGCGCCAGACGACGAGCAGGTAGAGGAGGAGCAGCAGCGACGCGCCGACGAACCCGCGCTGCTCGGCGAGCGAGGCGAACGCGAAGTCGGTCCCGTGCTCGGGGATGTAGTCGAGGCGTGTCTGCGTCGCGCCCTGGATCCCGCGGCCGCGGAACCCGCCCGCGCCGACCGTCGTGATCGACTGGTTGACGTTGTAGGTCGCCCCCTGCGGGTCCGCGCTCGGGTGGAAGACGCCGGTGAGGCGCTGGGCCTGATACGGCTTGAGCACGTTCACGCCGGACGCCGGGAGCCACCACAGCACCGCGAGCGTCGCGAGCAGCGCGACCGCGCCGATCGCGGCGAGGTGCGCCCAGCGCACCCCGGCGACGAAGAGCGCGGCCGCGAGGACCGCCCCGTACACGAGCGCCGTGCCGATGTCGGGCTGTACGAAGACGAGCAGCACCGGCCCGGCGGCGAGCAGGATCGCCTGGATCGCGACCCTGAGCTCGTGGACGCGCTTCGCCCGGTCGGCGAGGAACGCGGCGAGGAAGAGCGCGATCAGGAGCTTCCCGAACTCGGACGGCTGGAAGCGGAAGAAGCCGACGTCGATCCAGCGCCGCGAGCCGCGCGTCACCGCCCCGGTCGCGAGGACGAGGCCCATCCCGGCGAGCAGGCCGACGTAGATCACGCCCGCGAAGCGGCGGTAGAGGCGCGGGTCGACGAAGACGGCCGCCGCCATCAGCACGAGGCCGACCGCGGCGTAGAGCGCCTGCCGGCCGAGCGCGCTGCCGCCCGGGTCGAGCTTGGTGATCCCGTCGATCGCGTAGAGGCCGTAGGCGACCGCGCCGAGGACGGCTCCGAGCAGGAGCAGGTCGACCCGCCGGACGAGCTCGAGCGGGCCCGCGCGGTCGCCGGCGCGTCCGCCCCGCAGCCCGCGGGCGCGCCCGTCGACCGCCTCGACGTGAACGAGCTCAGTCACTGATGTGGCTCGTCGTCTGCCCGTGCTTGTGGAAGTAGGCCTCGAAGACCTTGAGCGCGGCCGGGGCCGCCGCGGTGCCGCCGTGGCCGCCGTTCTCGATCACGGCGCAGACGACGATCGTGGGGGTGTCGGTCGGGCCGTAGCCGCACCACCAGGACTGGTTCAGCTCGAGCGGGTTCGGGTAGCCGGGCCGGGTCACGAGCTTCTCCGCCGTCCCGGTCTTGCCCGCGATCGGGACCGGGAACGCGCCGAACACCCCGGAGGAGGTGCCGAACGTCGAGTGCGTCGCCTCGAAGAGCCCCTGCCGCACCACCTGCAGGGCGGCGGCGTCGACGCCGCTCGGCGCGGGCGGCTGCGCCGCGAACCGCTGCAGGATCGTCGGCGTCCGCGGGTCGTTCGTCGGCTGCTCGACGTCCGCGACGACGTGCGGCGTCACGAGCTGCCCGCCGTTCGCGATCATCGCGTAGAAGCGCGCCATCTGCAGCGGCGTCACCGTCAGGTCGCCCTGCCCGATCGCCATCTGCACGGAGTACCCGGGCTTCCAGATCCGGTCGATGTAGCCGCTGCACGGCGGCCCGCCGTAGTGGACGCAGCGCCACTCCGGCGTGGGCACGAGGCCGGTCGCCTCCGGCCCGACGTCGATGCCCGTCTTCGCGCCGAACCCGAACCGCGACGCCCACAGCTGGAGCGCGTGGCCGCGGCTCGGCGGCAGCCCGTAGAAGTCGTAGCCCACCTGGTAGAAGTACGTGTCGCACGATTCGGCGATCGCCGTCGGCAGGTCGATCCACTGGTACGTCGACGGGTCCCAGTTGTCGAAGGTCTGGCCGTTCACCGTGAACGTCGGCGAGCAGAGGAGCGAGGTGTACGGACCGATCAGGTGCTCCTGCATCGCCGCGAGCGCCGTGACCGGCTTCCACGTCGACCCCGGCGGGTAGCCGACGTCGATCGCGCGGTCGAGCCCGGGGAAGTTCTCGCGCTCGGCGACGGCGGCGTCCTCGAGGGGGGCGAGCTTCTTCGGGTCGCGGCTCACGTAGATCGACGGCTTGTAGGTCGGGTAGCTCGCGAGCGCGAGCACCGAGCCGTCGCGGGGGTCGAGCGCGACGATCGCGCCTCCGTCGGCGGCCCACTGGCCGTTCACGTGCGCGACCTGGATCCCGTAGCGGAGCGCGCGCTCGGCCGCCTGCTGCAGGCGCAGGTCGATCGTGAGGCGGATCGTGTTCCCCGGGCGCGGCGTCACCTTCGGCTCGACCGCGCTCGTCGGGCGCCCGCGCGCGTCGACCGTGAGCTGCGCCGAGCCGTCGCGGCCGCGCAGGTAGCGGTCGTACGTCGCCTCGACCCCGGCCTGGCCGATCACGTCGCCGAGCTCGTAGCCCTGCTTGCGCTTCGCCCTGAGCTGCGCCTGCGTGATCTCGCCGACGTAGCCGAGCAGATGCGCCGCGAGCGACTGGTGCGGGTACGTGCGGAGGTAGCTCGTCGCGAGCTGGACGCCGGGGAAGTCGAGCTGGTGCTCCTCCATGTAGCTGATCTGGTCCTCGTGGATGCCGCGGCGGATCACGATCGGCGTGAGCGGGTCGCGCCTGAACTCGCGGATGCGGCGCTGCAGCTCGGCGACCGGCACGCTCGTGACGGTGGAGAGCCGCCGGAGCTCGCGCAGGCGGACGCTCGGGTTCTTCGGCATGTCCACCGGCCACAGCTCGATGCTGGTGCCGAGCGTGTTGCGCACGAGCGCGCGGCCGTTGCGGTCGAGGATGAGGCCGCGCGGCGCGTCGATCGGGAGGGTGCGCACCCGGTTCGAGTTCGCCTGCTCGAGGTACTTGTCGCCCGACAGGACCTGGAGCGCCCACAGGCGCAGGAAGAGCACGGCGAAGACGCCGAGCGCCAGGAAGCCGAGGATGGCGACGCGCAGCGCCAGCTGCGGCGTCAGCCGGTAGGGCTCCTCCACGCGCGGGTCGCCGGGGAGGAAGCGGCGCGCGCGGGGGCCGGGCTCACGCAAGGAGGCGGACCTCGCGGACGCGGTCGCCCGCGTCGGCCGGCGGGAAGAGGCGCCGGAGGAGCGCGTACGCGGGCCAGGTCAGGATCAGGTTCAGGAGCACGCCCGCCGGGAGGCCGGTGACGACGGCGTGGGCCGGCACCGAGTCGCCGAGGACGAAGCGCAGCACGAGCGCCCCGAAGGCGTAGAGGACGGTCACGACGCCGACCGAGACGTACGGCGCGTGGGCGCGGTCGCGGGCGGTCGTCTCCCCGTAGCGGCCGATCCAGAAGCCGGCGACCGTCAGGAGCAGCGACGTGAAGCCGAGCGTGCCGAGGTTCGCGGTGTCGACGAGGAGCCCCGTGCCGAAGCCGGCGACGGCGCCGAAGACCGCGCCGCGCAGGAGCGCCACGCCGAGCAGGACGACGAGCAGCAGGTCGGCGGTGCCGCCGAGGGGGGTGTAGGCGCCCAGGACCGAGACCTGGACGAGCACCGCGAGGAAGAGGAGCGCTGCGGCCTTGGCGGCGTCCACCGGTCCCCCGCGGCTACCGCGCGGCCCGCCTGGGCTTCGCCTTGGGCACGAGCACGAGCACCGACTGGAGCGACGAGAGGTCGACGAACGGCTCGACCTGGATCTGCTTGAAGATGTCGGTCTCGCTCTGGCCGACGCTCGCGACGACGCCGATCGGGATGTTCGCCGGGAAGAGCGACGGCAGCCTGCCCTCGCCCGGCGAGCCGGCCGTCACGATCGTGTCGCCGTCGGAGACGCGCTTGTCCTTGCCGACGCGCGTGAGCGAGAGCGTGTCGCCGGAGCTGCCGCGCTGCAGGATCCCGACCGCCGCCTGGTCGCGCTCGTCGACGGCGCGCACCGCGCTGTCGGCGGCGGTGATCAGCATCACGCGCGACACCGACCCGAACACCTTCGTCACCTGCCCGACGAGGCCGTCGGCGGTGACGACGACGTCCTGCACGCGGATGCCGCGGTTCGACCCCGCCGCGATCGTGACCGTCTGGTCGAAGACCGTCGGGCTCGTCAGCACCTGCGCGGCGACCGCGGTGTAGTCCTCCGGGAACGCCGGCGCCCGCTCGTACCTGAGCAGGCGCTCGAGGTAGGCGTTCGCGCGGCGCGCCGCGGCGAGGCCGGCCACCTCGCGGCGGAGCTCCTCGACCTCGCGCTTCAGGCGCCGGTTCTCGCTCTTCGCCCGGAAGAGCCCGTTCGTCCAGCTCGCGGCGTCGCGGAAGGGCTGCGCGACCCGCGTCGCGGCGACCTCGAACGGCCGCAGCGCCGAGACGCCCGCCCCCTGCACGCCGTCGAGCGCCGAGGAGCGGAAGCTCAGCGTCAGCAGCACGAGCGACGCGGTCACGAGCGCTCCGACGACGACCCGGCGCCTGACGGCGCTCGAGCGGGTCGAGGCGGGTCCGGAGGTCGCGGAGCGCTGGACTGGCGAGCCGAGAACCGCGACGCGTGCGGTCCGGTTGCGAGGCACGAGCGCGGTCAGTCTAGCGGCGCCCGCGGGCGGCTACCTGCTCCGGCCGTTGCGGCGGGAGCGCGCCCGGGCGCGGGCGCTGTTCCGGATCGCCTCGAACTCCTCGAGGCTGCGGCCCGACCCGACCGCGACGCACGTGAGCGGCGACTCGGCCAGGTGGGTCGGCATGTGCGTCTCCTGCCGCAGCCGCTGGTCGAGGCCCTGCAGGAGCGCGCCGCCGCCGGCGAGCACGATCCCGCGGTCCATGATGTCGGCGGCGAGCTCCGGCGGCGTCTTGTCGAGCGTCGACTTGATCGCGTCGATGATCTGCATCACCGGGTCCTCGAGCGCGTGCCGCACCTCCTCGCTCGTGAGGATCACGGTCTTCGGGAGGCCGGTGAGCATGTCGCGGCCGCGGACCTCGGCCTGCACCTCCTCCTTCATCGGGTGCGCGGAGCCGACCTCGAGCTTGATCTCCTCCGCGGTCTGCTGCCCGATCAGCAGCTTGTACTCGCGCTTGATGTGGTTGATGATCGCCTCGTCCATCTCGTCGCCGCCGACGCGCAGCGACTGCGACACGACGATGCCGCCGAGCGAGATCACCGCGACCTCCGTCGTGCCGCCGCCGATGTCGACGATCATGTTCCCGGTCGGCTCGGCGACCGGAAGGCCCGCGCCGATCGCGGCCGCCATCGGCTCCTCGATCAGGTACGCCTGGCGCGCGCCGGCCGACAGGGTCGCCTCCTCGACGGCGCGCTTCTCGACGCCGGTGACGCCCGACGGCACGCACACGACGACGCGGGGGTGCGCGAACCGGTGCTGGTGCACGCGCTGGATGAAGTGGCGCAGCATCTGCTCGGTGACGTCGAAGTCCGCGATCACGCCGTCCTTCAGCGGGCGGATCGCGCTGATCGTCCCCGGCGTCCGGCCGAGCATCCGCTTGGCCTCGAGCCCGACCGCGTGCACGTCGCCCGTCGCCTGGTCGATCGCGACGACCGACGGCTCGCTCAGCACGATGCCGCGGCCGCGCACGTACACGAGCGTGTTCGCCGTGCCGAGGTCGACGGCCATGTCGCGGCCGCCGAAGCCCGTGAGGTAGTTGAAGATGCCCATCGTGGACCGGCGCCTCACTCTACAGTGGTCCTCTCGGCCCTAGCGCTGGCCCTCGGGTCGGCGCTGCTGCACGCGGCCTGGAACCTCCTGCTCGGACGGGCGCGCGACGTCCAGGCGGCCGCGGCCGCGACCTTCCTGCTCTCGGTCGCGCTCGCCGCGCCGTTCGCCGCCGCCTGGTGGCGGGCGGAGCCCTCCGTCTGGCCCTACGCCCTCGCCTCGACGCTCTGCGAGGCGGTCTACGTCGCCGCCCTCGCGGCCGCCTACCGGGCCGGGGAGGTGTCCTTCGTCTACCCCCTCACCCGCGGGCTCGCCCCCGTCCTGACCCTGGCCGCGGCCGTGGCGCTGCTCGGGCACGGCGCGACGGGGGCCGAGCTCGGGGGCGTCGCGCTCGTGGCGGTCGGGGTCGTGCTCGTGCGCGGGCCCGGCGGGCCGCGCGACGCGCGCGCGCTCCTGCTCGTGGCCGCGATCGCCGCCTCGATCGCCGCCTACACCCTCGTCGACCGGGCCGGGATCCAGCGCGCCGGCGCGCTCACGTACTTCGTGCTCGTGCTCGCCGGCCCGTGCGTCGTGTACCCGCCGCTCGCCGGCCTCGCCGCGATCAGGCGCGAGCTCGGGCTCGCGACCGTGGCCGCCGCGGCGGCCAACCTCGGCTCGTTCGCGCTCGCGCTGCTCGCGCTCCGTCGCGCGGCGGCGGCGCCGGTGCTCGCGGTCCGCTCGTCGTCGATCGTGTTCGCGACGCTGCTCGCCGGGCGCGTGCTCGCCGAGCGCGTCGCGCCGTCGCGGGTCGCGGGCTCGCTGCTCGTGTTCGGCGGCGTCGTGCTGCTCGCGCTCTGACGCTCAGCCGAATCCGTACGTCCCCGGGAAGCGCGCGGCGAGGATGCGCACGAGGAGCGCGCCGGGTAGGCCGACGACGTTCAGGTAGTCGCCCTCGATCCGCTCCACGAGGCTGCCGCCGAGGCCCTGGATCGCGTAGGCCCCCGCGCGCCCCTCCCACTCGCCGCTTCCGAGGTAGTGGCCGAGGTCGCGCGGCGTCAGCGGCCGGAAGGTCACGCGCGTCGTCTCGCGGCGGAGCTCCTCCCACGCCGGTGTGCGCAGGCAGAGGCCGGAGACGACCTCGTGCGTGCGGCCCGCGAGGAGCTCGAGCATCCGCTCGGCGTCGGCGGCGTCGCGCGGCTTGCCGATCGTCTCGCCCGCGCACGAGACGATCGTGTCCACGCCGAGCACCGGCCGGCCGCCGCCGTCGACCGAGCGGGCCTTCCCCGCCGCGTGCTCGACCGGGTCGCCGTCCGGGCCCTCGTCGAAGGCCGGGGCGACGGCCTCGTACGGGATCCGGAGCTGGTCGAGGATCGCCCGGCGCTGCGGCGAGGTCGACGCGAGCACGATCATCGCCGGCGGGCGAGCCGGAGCGCCTCCGCCGGCCACCGCCGCGCCCGGTCCGCGCTCACGGATCGTCGCGCTCGTCGTTCGCCCCGGTCCGGGCGGCGCCGCTCCCGGCCGCGTCCGGCTCGGCCCGTCCGGTCGCCGCCGCCGCGTCCGAGCGCCCGGGCGCGCTCTCAGACGAGCCCATCGGGGAACCAGAGCGCGATCTCGCGCTCGGCCGACTCGGGCGAGTCGGAGCCGTGGACGAGGTTGTTCGGCATCGCGAGCGCGAGCTCGCCGCGCAGGGAGCCGGGGTCCGCGTCCGCGGGGTTCGTGGCGCCGATCGTCCGGCGCGCCGTCGCCACCGCGCCCTCCCCCTCGAGCACGAAGGCGAGCGTGGGCGCGGAGGTGATGAAGTCGACCAGCTCGCCGAAGAACGGCTTCTCGCGGTGCTCGGCGTAGTGGGTCTCGCCGAGCTCGCGCGAGGCCCTGACGAGGCGGGCGGCGCGGATCGTGAAGCCCCGGCGCTCGAAGCGCGCGAGGATCTCGCCCGCGAGCCCGCGGGCGACCGCGTCCGGCTTCGCCAGGATCAGCGTCCGCTCGACCGCCATCGGGCGGAGACCTTAGCCGGAGGAGCGCGTGGTGCGGCGGGGCTGGCGTTTCGCCGGGAGCGGGACGGGCTCGCTCCCGACCGGGGTCTCGCAGTAGGGGCAGACCTGCCACGACGGCTCGACCGGGCGGCCGCACTTCGCGCACGCCCGGCGCAGGCGCGTCGTGCAGACGGGGCAGACGAGGTAGTCGGCGCCGACCTCCGCGCCGCAGACCGAGCACTGCCGCTCGCGCTCGTCGAGGCGCTTCTCGATCGCCCTGATCTCGAGCTGGCGCTCGCGCACGTCCTCGAGGTACTCCGGCGGGCGGAAGAGCATGTAGACGAGCGGTCCGAGGAAGGGCGGCACGGCGCCGACGAGGGTCGCGAGCCAGACGAGCGACGGCCGCGCGACCCGCCGGCGGGCGTCCTTCCGGACCCAGTAGACGGTCGCCGCCCAGAGCAGGATCGCGAACACGATCGCCGCGGCGCGGATCGCGGACCAGGCGGACGAGTGGAAGAAGTCGTGCATCCCGCCGAAGAGGCTCCCGGTCACAGCAGCATCCGGCCTAGTACCCAGCCCGCCGCGAAGGTAAGCCCGACCCAGAGGGCGAGCAGGAGCGCCGCGAAGGCGAGGACGGAGGCGCGGTCACGTGCCCGAAGCATCGTACGGGTTGTACAGGTCCGCAAGGAGGTAGAGCGAGCCCGTCACGAGCACCGCGCCGCCGGGGCCCGCGAGGCGGCGGGCGAGCGCGACCGCCCGGTGCGGGTCGGGAACCGCCTCCACCCGGGCGAAGTGGGGCGCGGCGAGGCCCGCGAGCTCCTCGGCGGCGAGCGCGCGGGGGCTGCGCGAGCGGGTGGCGACGAGCGTGCCGGCCACGGCCGTGAGGGCGCGCAGCATCCCGTCGGCGTTCTTGTCGGCCAGGATCGAGACGACGAGCGTGAAGCGCCGGTCGGGCAGACGCGGCAGCAGGTAGCCGATCCCGGCGAGATTGTGCGCGCCGTCCCAGAGCTCGAGCGGGGCCTCGCCGCGGCGCTCGAGCCGGCCGGGGATGCGCAGGCCGTCGGCGGCGTGGGGGTCGACCGGGCGGCCGAGGTGCGCCTCGGCGGCGGCGACCGCGAGCGCGAGGTTCGAGCTGCCGGGGAGCTCGACGCGGCCGGCGCCCGCCTCGCGGGCGAGCGGCTCCCACTCGGGGTCGCCCAGGATCGCGGTCGAGCCGGGCGCGACGACGGCGAGCTTCTCCCGGGCGATCGCGTCGCGCGTCCCGCCGAGCACCTCGGTGTGGTCGAGCGCGACGTTCGTGAGCACGGCCACCGGCGCGGCGAGCACGTTGGTCGCGTCGAGCCGGCCGCCGAGCCCGGCCTCGACGACCGCGACGTCGACCTCGCGGGCGGCGAACTCGGCGAGCGCGGCGGCGGTCAGCACCTCGAACTGGGTGGCGCCCTCGGCGTGCGGGCGCACGCGCGCGAGCGCCCCTTCGAGGTCGGCGTCGGCGCCGTCGACCTGGATGCGCTCGCTCCAGGCGCGCACGTGCGGCGAGACGTACGCGCCGGTCCGCAGCCCGGCCGAGCGCAGGAGCTCCGCCGCGAGGAGCGCGGTCGACGTCTTCCCGTTCGTGCCGACGACGTGGACGGCGGGGTAGCGCCGCTGCGGCTCGCCGAGGTCGGCGAGCAGCCGCCGCATCCGCCCGAGCCCGAACTCCTCCGGCCACGGGCTCAGCGACTCGAGCCACCCGACCTGTCCCCGCGGGCCATGTCGAGCGGCAGCCGCTGCGATGGAGCTCTGACCTGTGGAGGGCAATTCGGCTTCCAGGCGGGGACGAACGGGCTGCGCGGCGGCGGCCGCTGCGACCGAAGTGTGACGGACGCTCAGAAGCCGGCGGCGGGAGGCGCGGCCGCGCGGGACGGGTCAGCCGCCGATCGCCTCGAGCTCGCGGCGGTAACGGGCGAGCTTCTCGCGCTCGGCCTCGACGACGTGCGCGGGCGCGCCGCTCACGAAGCCCTCGTTGGCGAGCATCCCCTCGGCGCGCGCGATCTCGCGGCGCAGGCGCTCCCGCTCGGCCTCGGCGTCGCCGTTCGCCCGCGCGCGCTCCGGCTTCACGACCGCGTCGAAGATCCGCTTCTCGTCGCCCGCGAGCGGGGGCGCCACGCCGGAGCGCCGGAAGATCGCCGCCGCCTCCTGCACCCGCCGGAGCGGCTCGTCGGCCGACGCGTCGACCGCGACCGGCTCCGGCCAGGGCGCCACGATCAGCCGCGAGTCGTGGAACTGCGACCAGATCTCCTCGGTGACGTGCGGCATCACCGGGTGGAGCAGCGCGAGCAGCCGCTCGAGCGCGCCGAGCGCGGTCGCGATCGCCGCCTCCTCGCGCGCGTACAGGCGCGGCTTCACCGCCTCCGCGTACCAGTCGCAGAAGTCGTCGAAGACGAGGTGGTAGAGGGAGTTCACGACCTGCGCGAAGTCGAACGCCGGCGCCGGTAGCGCCGCCTCGATCTCCTCGCGCGTCTGCTCGATCCGCCGCACGATCCAGCGCTCCTCGAGCGCCGACGGCCGCAGCGCCGGCTCCACCCCGCCCGCGTTCTGCAGGACGAGCCGCGCGACGTTCCAGAGCTTGTTCGCGAGCTTCTGCCCCTCCTCGATCGTGCCCCAGGAGAAGCGCGGGTCCTGCGCCGACGACATCTTCAGCAGGCCGTACCGGGTCGCGTCGGCGCCGTGCTTGCGAACGGCCTCGAGCGGGTCGATCCCGGTGCCGAGCGACTTCGACATCCGCCGCCCGTCGACCGCCATCACCGTCGAGGTGATGATCACGTCCGTGAACGGGACGTCGCCGAGCAGGAAGAGCCCGGAGAAGATCATCCGGTTCTCCCAGAGCCGGATGATCTCGCGCGCGGTGACGTTCACGTCGCCCGGGTAGTAGCGCGCGAGCTCCGGCGTCTCGGCCGGCCACCCGAGCGTCGCGAACGGCCACAGCGCCGACGAGAACCAGGTGTCGAGCACGTCAGGGTCGCGCTCGAGCTCGCCGGACCCGCACTCGGCGCACGCCGACGGCGGCGGCCAGGCGCACGTCCGGTGCCCGTCGGGGCACGTCCAGATCGGGATCTGGTGCCCCCACCAGAGCTGCCGCGAGAGGCACCAGTCGGGGGCCTGCCGGAGCGACTCGATCGCGAAGCGGTGCTGGCTCTCCGGGTGGTAGCGCACGCGCCGCGCCTCGAGCGCCTCGAGCGCCGGCCGCGCGAGCTCGTCCATCCGGCACCACCACTGCGGCGAGACGAGCGGCTCGATCCTCGTGTGGCAGCGCTCGCACGTCCCGACCGAGTGGCGGTAGCTCTCGCGCTTCTCGAGCTGCCCGTGCTCACGGAGCCACGCGACGACCCGCTCGTCGGCCTCGCGCTGCTCGAGCCCCTCGAAGCCCTCGGCGGTCATCCGTCCGTCCAGGCCGACCACGGTCAGCACCGGCAGGTCGTGGTCACGGCCGATCTCGAAGTCCGTGGGGTCGTGGCCGGGCGTGACCTTGAGCGCCCCCGACCCGAACTCCGGCTGGACGCGCGCGTCCGCGATCACCGGCACGCGCCGCCCCACCACCGGCACCACGACCTCCCTGCCGACGGCGTCGCGGTAGCGCGGGTCGTCGGGATGCACCGCGACGGCGACGTCCGCGAGGATCGTCGCCGGCCGCACGGTCGCGATCGTGATCGCGCCGGCCCCGTCCGCGAACGGGTAGCGCGCGTACGTGAGGGCGTCGTCGACCTCGACGTGCTCCACCTCGAGGTCGGAGATCGCCGTCTGGTGGTACGGGCACCAGTTGACGATCCGGTCCGCGCGGTAGACGTAGCCCGCCTCCCAGAGCCGCACGAAGAACGTCATCACCGCGTCGACGTAGCCGTCGTCCATCGTGAAGCGCTCGCGCGAGTAGTCGAGCGAGCAGCCGAGCTGGCGGAACTGGCCCATGATCGTGCGCCCGGTCTGCTCGAGCCATGCCCACGTGCGCTCGAGGAACGCCTCGCGCCCGAGCTCCTGCCGAGACGTGCCCTCGGCGAGGAGCTGGCGCTCGACGACGTTCTGCGTCGAGATCCCGGCGTGGTCGTAGCCCGGCTGCCAGAGCGTGTCGAAGCCGCGCATCCGGTTGAAGCGCACGAGCGTGTCCTGGATCGACCCGTTCAGGGCGTGGCCCATGTGGAGCTCGCCGGTCACGTTGGGCGGCGGCACGCAGATCACGAAAGCCTCGTCGCGGCGGGCGCCGGCGCCGGCCCGGTAGAGCCCCTCCTCCTCCCAGACGCGCTGCCAGCGCTCCTCGACGCCGTGCGGGTCGTAGCGTGTCTCCATGGGAGAGCCAGCCTAGCCAGGCGGCGGGAGATTGACACGGGCTGCCGGGCGGTCTAGCGTCCGTCGAGGGAGACACGAGGGGGTCGTGCGGTGGCGAGATCGCGCTCGTCGCTGCGGCGAATGTGGCTGCGTCCCGTCGGCACCGGGTCGCCGGAAGGAGCTCCGGCACCGCCGTGGCCCGGGTCCGCCTGAGCCTGCTCGGCGCGTTCCGGCTCGAGCGGGCCGGGGCGCCGCTGCGGGTGCCGCCGAGCTCGCAGCGGCTGCTCGCCTTCGTCGCCCTCCACGAGCGGCCGCTCCGGCGGGCGTTCGTCGCGGGAACGCTCTGGATCGACTCGCCGGAGGAGCGGGCCGCGGCGAACCTGCGCTCGGCGCTGTGGCGCCTTCGCCGCACCGGCTCCGAGCTCGTCGAGGCGGCCGGGCCGCTGCTCGCCCTCGGCGGCGACGTCGACGTCGACCTGCGCGAGTCGGAGGAGCTCGCGCGCGACGTCGTCTCGGGCGCCTGCCCCGACCTCGCCCTCGACGCGGCCGCGTTCGCGAGCGACCTGCTCCCCGACTGGTACGACGACTGGGTCCTGCTCGAGCGCGAGCGCTACCGCCAGCTCCGTCTGCGGGCGCTCGAGCGCCTCTGCGAGCGCCTAGCCGACGCCGGCCGGCTCGACGAGGCGCTGGCCTCCGGGCTGGCGGCGGCCGCGGCCGAGCCGCTGCGCGAGAGCGCGCACCGGGCGATCGTGCGCGTGCACCTCGCGAACGGCAACTCCGGCGAGGCGCTCCGCCAGTACCGGCTCTACGCCGCGCTGCTGCGCGCGCAGCTCGGGCTCGAGCCCTCGCCGCTGATCCGGGAGCTGCTCGCCGGCGCGGAGTCCCGAGAGCCGGTGCGGTGACCTCGCCGAGACGATGCGGTGACGCGCGACTTGTCAAGATGCCCTCGTGCCTGCTGGCGGGCGGACGGCGGTCCTCGTGATCCGGGCGTGGCTCGAGGAGGGCTTCGGCGACCGGGCGCTGCGCGCGCGCATCACCCGGACCTCGGCGGGCGACGAGGGCACGGCCGAGACGGTGGCGGCGACCGAGGAGGACGTCCTCGCGACCGTGCGGGAGTGGCTGCGCGACCTGGTCGCCGCCGAGCCCTGACCCGCCGCCTACACGCCGATCTCGATCGCCTCCCAGCCCGAGCTCCCGTGCCCGCCCGACCAGACGTTGCCGACGACGGCGCGGTCCCGGATGTCGATGCGGACGATGTAGCAGCACGAGACGACCCTCGGATCGCTCCACGGGTCCCAGAGGAACGACACCGGCACGGGGTAGCCGGTGTCGGCGGGGTTGTAGCCGTAGTTCTTCGAGAGCGGGACGGCCGGGCCGACGCCGGGCGGGTCGGGCACCGCGACCACCGGCACGGTCAGGCTCGTGTTCCCCTCGGCGGCCCCCGAGCACTGGCTGAAGTTCGGGTCGGTCGCTTGGATCGTGATCCGGATCAGGCCGTCGCCGCGCCGCACCTTGCCGCACTTCAGGTCGACGAGCGTGCCGTCGTTCTTGCGGAGCTGGAGCTTGATCACGGGCGTCGGCGGCGGCGTGTTGTCGACGACGACCTTCTGCGGGCTGCTCGTGCGGACGTTGCCGCCGCCGTCGCGCGCGAGCAGGCGCAGGTAGTGGACGCCGTCGGGGACCGACGCCGTCGACCAGTAGACGAGGGTCTTCTCGCCGACCGCGTTCGGGCCGCCGTCGGAGACGAAGATCCCGCGCTTGAGCGGGTCGGTGGGCGGGCTCGGCGGGATCACGTCGACGATGCTGAACCACCCGCCGGCGTCCGCCTTCCGCTCGAGCAGCGGCAGGTGCGGCGGCACCGGGTTGTTCCAGCCCAGGACGTCCTCGGCGATCGGGTCGTAGGGACCGCCCGGCGCGTCGGAGACCTCGATCCGGTACTTGACCGCGGCCGGGAAGTTGAAGACGCCCATCAGCCACGAGGAGCCCCCGATCGGGTGGTTGCCGGCGTCAGGCGGCGGGAGCTGGCCCGGGGCGGGCGGCCAGGGGCCCGGCGGCGGGGGCGGCACCTGGAAAGGGGGCAGGCTCGGCCCCGTGCCGAACCCGAGCGCGTTGAAGTTGTCGGGGGCGATCATCGAGCTGACGCGCGTGATCAGCGGGCGCTCGCAGAGGCCGCGGCAGACGAGCCGGCAGCGCTGGCGGCAGAGGAAGTGGCACACCTGGTGGCAGAAGCGCTCGAGCCCGAGCCGCTTCAGCTCCGCCTGCCACGCCTTCAGGTCGTCGCGGTCGGCGGCGGCGACGAGCTTGTCGAGCGCGGTCTTCTTCGCCGCGAGCGGCGCGATCGCCTCGACGAACTCGCGCACCTCGGCCGCCGTCACCGGGCGATCCGGCCGCTCCGGGCAGAGCCGCAGGCAGCGGCCGACGCAGCGCTTCTCGCAGAAGAGGGCGCAGATGCGGTGGCACTCGTGCCCGAGCCCGGCGGCGTCGAGCGCCGCCTGGAAGCGGGTGGCGTCGCCCGCCGCGAAGCCGGCGAAGGCAGCGTCGAACGCCTCCTCGTTCTTCGCGAGCGCGGCCGCGGCGGCGGCGAGCTCGCGGAGCTCCTGCAGAGGGTCGGCCTCGAGCGGTTGCTCGCTCACTTCTCGCTCCTTTCCTTGGGTGGCGCCGCCCGGGGCCAGCCCTCGCGCTCGTAGAGCGGGAGCGCCGCCCACTCGGGACGGTCGAGCTCCGCGGCGAGGACGGCGACGCCGACCTCGCCCTTGTAGAGGCTGTCGCGGCGGAGCGCCTCGCGCCGCACCGCGACGGCGGCGCGCTCGGCGAGCGCCCGCGCGCGGTCGCGCCACGCGCGTCCGCCCGCCTGGCGGGCGACGGCGAGGAGCGCGTAGGCGCGGCCGGCCGCGCCGCAACAGAGGTCGCCGCCGGCGTCGGGCGCGTCGTAGGCCGTCCAGGCGCAGGCCTCGGCGAGCGCGGCGAAGCGCGGCTCCCCGAGGACCCGCTCGGCCGCGAGCCAGAGCGGCACGAGCCCGGCGGCCCCGTTGCACCAGCTCGCGGCCAGCGCGTTCTCGCCCGCCGGAAGGCCCGCCTCCCGCGGCCAGCGCAGCCCCCGCCCGAGCGGGAGCCCGAGCCCGGCGAGCTCGTCGAGGCGCCCGCCGGCGGAGGCGGGGAAGGGCGTGCCGGACGCCTCAGCGAAGCGGAGGAGCGCGTAGAGGAACCCGGCCCAGCCGTGCGCGGCGCCGAGCGAGCGCTCCTCCCCGCCGGCGGGGACCGGCGGCAGCGGCTCGAGCGAACGCGCGAGCCGCTCGGCGAGCGCCTCCCCCGCGGCCCGGACCGGGCCCGACCCCGGGTCGGCCTCGAGCAGGAGCGCGCAGCCGAGCAGCGCGCCCGCGGCGCCGAAGGCGACGTCGAGCCGCTCCCCCGGCGCGCCCGCCGCCTCCGCGAAGCGCGCCTCCGCGAGCGCGCGCGCGACGGGGTCGCCGCGCGCGTGCGCCGCGAGCGCGTCGACGCAGTGGACGCCGACCGGGCTGTGGAAGAGCGACGCGCGCCCGTACGCGTCCGGGGTGATCCCCAGGTCCGGGTTCTCGAACGCGGCCTCGCCCCCGGCGGCCGCGGCCCGCGCCGCCCACCGCTCGGCGAGCGCGAGCAGCTCCGGGTCGTCGCGCGCGACCGCGATCCGGAGGGCGCCGTAGGCGAGGCCCGCGGCGCCGAGGTTCACCGACGCGGTCGGCGGCTCCAGCTCCTGCTCGAGCAGCGGGCCCGCCAGGCGCTCGAGGACCGAGGAGAGGAGCCTCCGCCCCTCGGAGGCGCGCGGCCGCGCCCGGCGCCGCGCCGGGGGTGAGGCGGTGCCGAACGCGGCTGCGAGCGCGGCGACCGAGGGGAAGCGAGCGCCGGGATCCTTCGCGAGCGCGCGTGCGAGCACGGGCTCGGCGGATGCGAGCGCGCCGGCGCCGTGCGCCGCGAACGGCAGCGGCGGGTCGGCCGCGAGCTGGCGCAGCATCCGCTCCTCCTCGAGCGCGAAGGCGTGCGTGTGCCCGCCCGTCAGCAGGAGGTACGCGAGCGCGGCGACGGAGTACTGCTCGCCGGCCGCCGTGAGCGGCGGCGCCGGCGACCGCGCGAGGCGTGCGCGCGCGAGCTCCGGCTCGAGGAAGAGGTCGATCCCGCCGCGCGGGACGCCCCCGGCCGACGCGGCCGGCGCCGCCAGGCCGAAGTCGATCAGCGTCACGCGCCCGCCGGCGCCGACGACGACGTTCCGCGGGTGCACGTCGCCGTGGAGCCAGCCGCGCGCGTGCAGCCGCGCGTAGGCCCCGAGCACGCGCCCGGCGAGGGCGAGCAGGCCGGCCGTGTCGCCCGCCTCGCGGAGGCCGGCGGCGGCCTCGAGCGCGTCGACGCCGGCGCACCACGAGACGGCGAGGAAGTCCCGCCCGTCCTCGGCCCCGCGAGCGAGCAGCGCCGGCGCGAGCCCGCCGCCGAGCGCCGCGAGCGCCTGCGCCTCGCGGTCGAGGGCCCCGCGAAGGGCCCGCGCGCCCGGCGCGCGGGCGAGCTTGAGCGCGACCGGCGAGCCGTCGGCGCCGCGCGCGAGGTGCACCTCCGTGTCGTCGATCACGTGCACCGCCTCGACGACCGTGAACCCGCCGACGCGCGCACCGGGCCGGAGGGTCGCGTCGATCGGCTCGGCCAGCTCCGACCCGGCCGGGAGCAGCATCCCCGCGTTGACCAGGCCGGCGAGCATCGGGAACGCCTGCTCGAGCGTCTCCCCGGGGTCGAGCCCCTCGCTGCGGGAGTGCTCGACGACGGCCGCGACGATCGTCTTCGGGTCCCGGAAGCGCTCGAGCAGGAGCGCGCCCGCGCGGTCGACGATGCTCGAGGTCGTCCGCGTGCGCGGCCGGGTGAGCGCGTAGTCGCCGGGTCCGTGCTCGAGCCGGGCGCGCGTCTCGGCCGGCAGCTCCTCGACCGGGACGAGCACGACGTCCGCGGGCAGCACGACGGGCCCGGCGATCACCGCGTCCCGTCCCACCCGGTGCTCGCCGGCGCCCAGGCGTCGACGTCGATCCCGTCGAGCCGGATCCGCTCGAGCGCGAACGCGCACGGGTCGGCTCCGGCCGCGCGGCCCTCCTCGAGGTAGAGCGCGAGGCGCCCGGCGAGCCAGAGCCGCCAGCTGCGCCCCTCGCCGCCCGCGCCGGCCGGGTCGACGCCGAAGGAGAGGACGCCGGCCGGGTCGACCGCGCCGGTGAAGGGCACGGGCTGCGGCTCGAGGCCCCCGAGCGCGCGCCCGAGCCGGGCGGCCGCGGCGTGGAGGTCCTCGACGCGCCCGAAGTAGGCGACGAGCTTGTCGGGGCGGCAGAGGCCGGCCGCGTCGCGCGCGGCCTTGAACCCCTCGCAGCCCGGCAGGTCGGCGGCGGCCTCCGCGAGCGCCGCGAGCGCGGCGGGCGCGTGCTCGAGGCGCGGCGCGACGTAGAGCTTGAACGACGCGCCGCCGCGGCCCGCGCGGGCCCGGCGGGCGCGGCGGCGCCACATCCGCCAGGCGTCGCCGGGACGCGTGCCCGACTCCGCGAACGCGCCGAGCGCCGGGCCGTCGACGCCGAGGAAGCGCGCGACGGCCCGCTCGTCCGGAAGCCTGGCGGCGAGGCGCGGGGTCAGCGGCCGCCGCCCGAAGGCGTAGAGGCGGAAGGCGAGCAGCTCGAGCGGGACGCCCTCGAGCGCGGCCCCGTGCCGGAGCGCCGCGAGCGAGAGCTCCGCCACCCGGCTCGACGGCGCCGGCGCGCGCGCCGGGGCGCCGAGCGCGGCCGGGCCGGACACGAACGCGCCCTCCCGCTCCACCTCGAGCACCCCGTCGAGCACGAGCCGGGCGAGCGGGGCCGGATCGCCCGCGAGCCGCCGCTCGGCGAACGCCGGGAGCGGCCCCGGCTCCCGCAGCGTCAGCACGAGCAGCGCGAGGTCGGCGCCGGCCGCGCGCGGCGCGAGCGCCGAGCCCGGCGCCGGCCGGAGCAGGCCGTAGAGGTCCTCGCCGGCCGACGCCTCCCCCGCGAGCGCGCGCTCGCCGGCCGGGAGCCGCTCGAGCGGGACGAGCTCGTAGGCGGGGTTCGCGCGGAGCACGGCCCCGCGCAGGTCGGGCAACCCGGCCCCGTCCGCCCGGACGGAAGCGGCGGACGGGGCCGGCGAGGCCATCTCAGCCCTGCTCCTTCTCGTACTGCTGGACCTTCTTCTCGGCCGCCTCGACCTCCTTGAGCTGCTGCTGCAGCTGCTCGCGGAGCGTCGCGAGGTCCTCGATCGAGACGTGCGTCACCTGCTGGATCGGCTCGCTGGCCGCGCAGAGCCCGCCGCCGGGATCGGCGATCGGCGACCCTGGGCCGCAGTCGACGATCGTCCCGAACCGGCAAATCGTCGGGCTGTCGAGACAGCTTCCGAACGGGCAATGCCACGTGAACAGGCGGCAGTTCGACCACCACCCGCACGTGATGTAGGTCGGGTAGGCGCAGAAGACCGTGTTGAACCGGCACGGAAAGACCGTGACCGGCCCGCACGGCAGCTGCACGCGCAGGTTGCGTGCTTCGAACGGCAAGGGCATCCCTCCTCTCGTTCCGTCCGACGGGGACGGCGATCGTCGCGGAGGGCCATCACCGGGCCGTCACCGCGCCGTCACGGCGCGAGCGACACGGGAGGAGGCGCCGCCGGGCTAGGCGGACTCTTCGGCGAGCTCGTCGGGCTCGTCGAGGCCGGCGCCCGCGCTCGTGACGAGGGTCGGCTTGAGGCCCTTCTCGATCGTCTCCTTCGTGATCACGCACTTGGAGACGTCCTTGCGCGAGGGCAGCTCGAACATCACGTCGAGGAGCGCGTTCTCGATGATCGAGCGCAGGCCGCGGGCGCCGGTCTCGCGCGCGAGCGCGCGGTCGGCGATCGACCAGAGCGCGTCGTCGGTGAACACGAGGTCGATGTGGTCGTAGGCGAAGAAGCGCTGGTACTGCTTGACGAGCGCGTTCTTCGGCTCGGTCAGGATCTGCACCAGGTCCTCGCGCTTGAGCTGGTGCACCGCGGAGACGACGGGGAGGCGGCCGATGAACTCGGGGATCAGGCCGAAGTTGAGCAGGTCCTCCGGCATCACCTCGGACAGGAGCTCCGCGCTCTCGGCGTCGCGCTTCGACGAGATCTCGCGCCCGAAGCCGACGGCGTTCTTGCCGATCCGCTTGCCGACGATCTTGTCGAGGCCGGCGAACGCGCCGCCGCAGATGAAGAGCACGTTCGTGGTGTCGATCGAGAGGAACTCCTGATGCGGATGCTTGCGCCCGCCCTGCGGCGGCACCGACGCGACGGTGCCCTCGAGGATCTTCAGGAGCGCCTGCTGCACGCCCTCGCCCGAGACGTCGCGCGTGATCGACGGGTTGTCCGCCTTGCGCGCGATCTTGTCGACCTCGTCGATGTAGATGATCCCGGTCTCGGCCTTCTTGATGTCGAAGTCGGCCGCCTGGATCAGCTTGAGGAGGATGTTCTCGACGTCCTCGCCGACGTACCCGGCCTCGGTGAGCGCGGTCGCGTCGGCGATCGCGAACGGGACGTTGAGGATCCGCGCGAGCGTCTGCGCGAGATGCGTCTTGCCGCACCCGGTGGGCCCGAGCAGGAGGATGTTCGACTTCTGCAGCTCGACGTCGCCGTCGTCCGAGCCCATCTGGACGCGCTTGTAGTGGTTGTAGACGGCGACCGAGAGGGTGCGCTTCGCCTCCTCCTGCGAGACGACGTAGTCGTTGAGGGCGGCGTAGATCTCCTTCGGGCGCGGCAGGTTGTCGAGGTCGAGCGTCGACGGGGTCGTGAGCTCCTCGTCGATGATCTCGTTGCAGAGATCGATGCACTCGTCGCAGATGTAGACGCCGGGCCCGGCGATCAGCTTCTTGACCTGGCGCTGCGACTTCCCGCAGAAGCTGCAGAGGAGTTGCTCGTTGCCCTCGCTTGCACGCGCCACGCTTCTCCTTTTACCCCCATTCGGCCGAAAAGGCTAGGCCGCTGCCCTCGGAAGAGGCCTGTTTCCGCCCGGCGGCGCCGAGGGACGTCCGGGCGGGGCCCGTCCCTCCCGGAGCCGGCGCCGGCGGGCGGCGGCTCACGCCGCGGCCTCCTGGCGGGCCACCTCCCGGTGGGTGATCACGGTGTCGATGATTCCGTATTCCTTGGCCTCGCCGGGGCTCATGAAGAAATCTCGCTCCATGTCCCGGGACACCTCCTCGACGCTCTTGCCGGTGTGCTGCGCGTAGATCTCCTCCAGGCGGCGCTTGAGGCCGATCACCTCGCGGGCCTGGATCTCGATGTCGGTGCCCTGGCCCTGGAACCCGCCCGACACCTGGTGGATCAGGATGCGCGAGTTCGGCAGGGCCATCCGCTTTCCTCTCGCCCCGCCCGCGAGCAGGAGCGACCCCATGCTCATCGCGATCCCGACGCAGATCGTCTGCACGTCCGGCTTGATGAACTGCATCGTGTCGTAGATCGCGAGCCCGGCGTAGACCGAGCCGCCGGGCGAGTTGATGTACAGGAAGATGTCCTTGTCCGGGTCGTCGGACTCGAGGTGGAGCAGCTGCGCGATCACGAGGTTCGCGATCTGGTCGTCGACCGGCGTCCCGAGGAAGACGATGCGCTCGGCGAGCAGGCGCGAGTAGATGTCGAACGCGCGCTCGCCGCGCGAGGTCTGCTCAACGACCATCGGGATCAAAGGCATCTCAGCTCTCCTTGCTGCCGGGTGTCCACAACTTCTTCGGCTTCGTCGTCTTTTCCTCTTCCTTCTCGGGCGTCCAGATGCTCTCGCGCGCCTCCGCGCGCTCGGGTGCGATCGGCTTCACCTCGGCCGCGATCCGGTCGAGCGCCTTCCTCATGCGCAGGTCGGGGCGGACGCGCTCGGCGCCGCCGCGCTCGAAGAACTCGTCGATGTCCTCGTCGGCCTCCCCCTGCTCCCGCAGCTCCGCGCGGATCTCGTCGTCGGTGACGTCGAGCCCGAGCTTGTCGGCGACCGCCTCGAGCACGAGCTCGCGCGCGATCGACTGCTTCGCCTCCGCGCGCAGCCGGCCCTCGAGCTCGGCCGCGGTCGTGTTCGTGACCTGGAGGTACGCGTTCGGGTCGATCCCGCGCCGCTGCAGGGTGCGCACGAAGCCCTGGAGCAGCTCGCGCGTGCGCATCTCGACCGTGAGGCCCTCGGGGTCGACGCGCGACGCCTTCACGAGCTCGTCGACCGCCGCCTGGCGGAACCGCGCCTGCGCCTCCTCCTCGAGCCGCTCGCGGATGCGGCTCTCGATGTCGCCGCGGAGCTCGTCGAGGGTGTCGAACTCGGACACCGCCTTCGCGACCTCGTCGTCGAGCGGCGGGAGCACCTTCTCGTGCAGCTCCTTGAGCGTGACGGTGCCGGTCCGGCGCGAGCCGTCGGCAAGCTCCCAGGCCACCTCGCGGCTCTCCCCGGCGAGCAGCCCCCGCACGCCGTTCTCGATCTCGTCGACGAGACGCTCCGCGCCGAGCTCGAAGACGTAGTCGCGCTGCCCGTACCCCGCCTCGGAGACGATGTCGACCACGACCACGTCGCCGGGCTGCGCGGGGCGCGAGTCGACCGGCGAGAGGTCCGCGACGACGCGCTGGAGGCGCTCGAGCTCCTCCGTCACCGCCTCCGCGGGCACCTCGACGGCCGCCCGCGGCACCTCGAGCGCGCTCCAGTCCGCCGGCTCGGGCTTGGCCTCGACCGCGAACTCGGCGGTGAAGCGCCAGTCCTCGTCGGCGCTGCGCGGCAGCTCGTAGTCGTACCGCGGCGCCTCGACCGGGCGGACACGCGAGCGCGCCACCGCGCTCCAGAACCAGTTGCCGATGTGGGAGTCGACCGCCTCGGTGTAGAGGCGCTCCTTCCCGACCCGCGAGAGGAGCACCTGCGCCGGCACCTTCCCGGGCCGGAACCCGGGCACCTTGACCCGGCCGGCGAGGTCGCTCGTCGCGTGCTCGACGGCGTGATGGACGTCGTGCGCCGGGACCTCGACCGTCAGGCGGACGCGGTCGCCGTCGAGCTGCTCGAGCTGGCTCTCCACTCGCCCATTCTGCCCGGACCGCCCCCGCCCCCGCGGTAGCGTGCCGGTCGGTGGACGTCGAGCGCGCGATCCGGGAGCGGCGCACGCACAAGCGCTTCGGGCGGGAGCCGGTGCCGCGCGCCGTCCTGGAGGAGCTGCTCGAGCTCGCCCGCTGGGCGCCCAACCACCACCTGACCGAGCCGTGGCGCTTCCGGGTGCTCGGCCCGGAGAGCCTCGGGCGCCTGGCGGCGGCCGGACGGCCCGGCGAGCTCGAGAAGCTCGCCCGCGCGCCGACGCTCGTCGTCGCGAGCGCGAAGCTGACCGGCGACGACCACCAGAACCGCGAGGACGTGCTCGCGACCGCGTGCGCCGCCTACATCGTCCTCCTCGGCGCTCACGCCCGCGGGCTCGCCTCCTACTGGCGCACGCCGCGCGTGCTGCAGTCGCCCGAGGGCCGCGCGGCGATCGGGATGGGCGAGGACGAGGAGTTCGTCGCCCTCCTCCACCTGGGCCCGCGGGTCGAGGAGCCGCGCGCGAAGGGGCGCCGCCCCGTCGCCGGCTACGTGACGTTCCTCGACTGACGGCTCAGAGGCGGGCCAGGATCTCGTCCTGCTCGGGGAAGCGGCCCTCGGCCTTCTTCGAGAAGACGAGCGCGCCGTCGACGTAGACGTCGAACTGCCCCGACGCCCCCGGCGTCATCTCCGCCGAGTGGCCGTCGCGCCGGTTGACCTCGGCGACGAGACTCGCCGCCCGCTCGTCGTACCCGCTTCAGGTCGGGCAGTAGATGATCCGAACCGACGCCATCGGAGGAACGCTTTATAGCTGCCCGGCGGCACCCGGGACCCGGTGGGGGCGGCGCCGCCGCGGCCGGCCGCGGGCGCGTCATGCGGGCGAGAGGAATCGAACCTCCAAGGGGCGCGGGGCCCCACCGGGACCTAAACCCGGCGCGTCTACCAGTTCCGCCACACCCGCGGGACCCGAAAGGGTAGCCCGCCGCAGGCGGCGGGGAGCCGCGAGCTCAGCCCTCGGGCTGCGCGCCCGCGGGCGGCGGCTCGTCGCCGGCGAGGTGCCGGAGCTCCGGCGGGAGCTCGTCGGCCGTGATCTCCCGGATCACCGGCGCGCCCAGGCTCGAGCTGAGGACGTTCGTGCCCATCGGCAGGATCGGGTCCTGGAAGGTGCTCTCGACGACCGCGGCGGGGAAGAAGGAGAGCAGCCGCAGCTCGCGGTCGCCGTAGGCGTAGACGTCGTGCTGGACGCCCTGGTTGATCACGACGAACTCCCCGGGCTCGAGCTTGACCTGGCGCCCGCTCACGAACACCTCGCCGACCCCGTCGGCGACGTACAGCACCTCCTCGGCGCTGTCGGCGTGGAGGCCGGAGTGGCGGCCCGGCTCGAAGATGTAGTAGGCGACGGTCGAGCTCGCCGCGCCCTGCGCCTCGGTGACGGGGAACACCGCGACGAAGCGCTGCGACGGGTCGTAGTCCTGCCACACCTCGACGGCGGGCGGGCCCTGGCCCTGCCCCTCGATCGCGTCGGCGAGCTCCTCGAGCGACTGGAACTCGTACTGCTCCTCGTTCACGCGGCGCATCGTAGAGGAGCGCGATCTGCTACGACGTCTCCGTGCGCGCGCTCCGACCGATGCTCGCCGCCGCAGCCGCCGCCTCGCTCGCGCTCGCTGCCGGCGCGGGCGCCGCCCCGCCCCCGGCCCAGAAGTGGATCGACAAGCCGGACGGCTTCAGCGTCGTCCTGCCGCCGAGGTGGTACCCCGTCCCGCGCACCGTGGCCGCGGTCAAGGCGACGATCGCCGCGGCGAGGAAGGCGAAGCGCGCCGACCTCGCGGCGGCCTACGGGTTCTTCCTCACGCCCGCCGGCAAGCGCGAGCTCGAGGCGTACTCCTTCCAAGCGTTCTACTTCAACGGCCCGACGAGCGACCCGGTCCCGATCGAGCTCTCGATCCAGATCGTGCGCGCCCGGCGCGCCTACACCGCCGCCGACCTGCGCACGGCGGGCCGCACGTACGCGCGGGCGCTCGCGGCGAACAAGGGCGCCCGGATCTCGGCGCCGAAGCGGATCGAGCTCCCCGCGGGCCCCGCGCAGTATGTGGTCGGCACCGTCCCGAACGGGGGCGGCGTCAGCACGGGCCTCGAGCTGTACATCCTCGCCCACGGCAAGCGCCTCTACGTCCTCTCGTTCAAGATCGACGCGAGGGTGCTCGCCCAGGCGAAGGTGTTCCGCTCGATCGCGGAGCACTTCGCCTGGACGTAGCTACGATGTGCGCGCGCGGTGGCGGTAGCTCAGCTGGTAGAGCCCCGGGTTGTGGTCCCGGTGGTCGGGGGTTCGAGTCCCCTCCGCCACCCTGCCCCGCCGCTACGCTGAGCCTCCCGGCCCCGTAGCTCAGCGGACAGAGCGGCAGCCTTCGAAGCTGCGTGCGGAGGTTCGACTCCTCCCGGGGCCGCTGCCTCCCGCCCCGCCGCTCCCCGCCTGGGGTCGTCCTCCGTCTCCGACCGCGCGCCGCGGAGGGGGAGACGGGGGCCGGCGCTACCCTTGGCGGGCGCGCGCCGGTAGCTCAGCGGAAGAGCGGCGGCCTTCTAAGCCGCGGGTCGCAGGTTCGAATCCTGCCCGGCGCGCCTGACCGTCCTCGCGGCGAGAGTCGCTAGTCGCGGACGCCGAAGTCGGTCGTGATGACGGTGACGGGGCGGCCGCCGTAGACGCCCGGCGCAGCGTCGGCGTGGACTGCCGCCACCCCGATCTCGCGCCAGCGGGCGGTGAGGATGTTCCTCCGGTGCTCGGGGCTCGCCATCCAGAGCTCGAGCGCGCGTCCCGCGTCGACCGTCGGGGACGACCAGAGCAGGTTCTCGCCGACCGACCAGCCGCCGTGCGACGCGTGCGTGTAGGAGCCGAGGCGCTTCCAGAACGGCGCCCCGTCGAACGACTCGTGGGCGAAGTAGCCGTCGCCGAGCATCTCCACGGAGTGCGCGCGCGCCGCGGCGGCGAGCTCGGGACTCGGGCGGAGGGGGACGAGCCCGTGGGAGCTCCGGATCGCGTTCAGCCTGGTGAGGACGCCGCTGTCGAGCGCCGCGACGCCCGCCTGCGTGGCCGCCGTTCGCTGCGCCAGCGCCGCCGGGCAGGCGACGAGCGCCGCCAGGGCGAGGAGGGCGATTCGGCGACGAACCTCCACGTCCTCTACATCGCGGCTTCAGCGCCCCGACGCATCCCCCGAAAGACGCATCGGCCTCACCGATCCGGGGCGACCTGCGCGGCCGGCGGCGAGGCGTGAGCGCCGCGGTGGGCGAGCAGGTCGCGCACGAGCACCTGGATCGTCCCGGCGACGGGAATCGCCGCGAGCGCCCCGAGGATGCCGGCGAGCGCGGCGCCGATCAGCACCGCGACGAGCACGACGAGCGGCGAGAGCTGCACCGTCCGCCCGTAGATGACGGGTTGGAGGAAGTGGTTCTCGACCTGCTGGTACACGATCACGAAGACGGCGACGACGATGCCCGCCGGGATCGAGTGCAGGAACGAGACGCCGACGATAACGAGCCCGGCGATGGTCGCGCCGGCGAGCGGGATCAGGTCGAGGACGGCGACGAGGAGTCCGAGCGCGACCGCGTAGGGGACGCCCATGACGAGGAGCACGATCGTCGCCGACACCCCGGCGATCACGCTGATCAGCAGGTTCCCCGTCACGTAGCCGCCGACCGTCCGGTAGATGTCGCTCCCGACCCTGCGCCAGCGCGGCCGGGAGCGCTCCGGGAGCAGCCCGTAGAACCGCTCGACCCAGGCCCTGCCCTCGAGCAGCATGAAGAAGGTCAGGAACACGATCGTGACGGATGCGGCGATGATCGTGATCACGCTCTTCGTGACCGCGATCGCCGCGCCCGAGAGGCCGAGGATGCGGGAGGCCCCGCCCTGCTCGACCTGCTCGCGCACCTTCTCGACCACGTGGTACTTGCGCTCGAGGAAGCCGAGGCGGCCGCGGCCGTGCGTCAGGTCCTCGACGTAGCCCGGAAGGGCCTGGACGAACCCGTTCACCTCGTCCACGAGCTTCGGCACGAACGTCCAGCCGATCGCGACGACCGCGAGCGCGACGACGAGGTAGGCGATCGCGATCGCGGGACCGCGCCCGACGTGGCCCCGGCGCTCGATCCACGTGACGAGCGGATCGAGCGCGAGCGCGAGGAAGAGCGAGATCAGGAGCCAGGAGATCACCTGGCGCGAGATCCAGATCACCTCGAGCACGATCGCAACCGCGATCACTATCCCGAGCACGCGCAGAATCGTGCGCGTGCGCAGGTCGACCACGCGCTCCGGGGTCACGAGGAGAGGATCGCCGCCGGGCCGGACGGCGGCGCCGCGCCGGAGCCCGCACTACCATCCGCCGATGCGCTCCGTCCCCTGGCGCGAACGGCCTGCGGCGACGGCGTTCGCGGCCTACGCGCTGACCGCGTTCGGGTACTTCGGCGCGCCGCTCCTCCCCCACCCGGGCCGTCACTACATCGGCACCCCGGCCGACCCGCAGATCTTCATCTGGTCGTTCGCCTGGTGGCCGCACGCGATCGTGCACGGGCTCGACCCGTTCCACACGAGCCTGATCTGGGCGCCGACCGGCGAGTCGCTCGCCTGGAGGACGACGACCCCGGCGCTCGCGCTCGCGTTCTCGCCGCTCACGTGGCTCGCGGGGCCGGTGATCTCCTACGACGTCGCCGTGATCCTGATGCCGGCGCTCTCGGCGTGGACGGCGTTCCTCCTCTGCCGCCACCTCACCGGGCGCTTCTGGCCGTCGCTCGCAGGCGGGTACGTGTTCGGCTTCTCGAGCTACATGGTCGGGCAGCTCGACGGCCACCTCCACATGTCCTCGGTCTTCCTGCTGCCGCTCGTCGCGCTCGTGACGCTGCGCTACGTGCAGGGGCAGCTCGACGGGACCGGCGCCGCGCTCCGGCTCGGCCCGCTGCTCGCGGTCCAGCTCGCGCTCTCCTACGAGGTGTCGTTCACGGCCGCGCTCGCGCTCGTGACCGCGCTCGCGCTCGGATGGCTGCTCGTCCCGGCCGCGCGGCACCGGATCGTCTCGTTCGTGCCGGCGGCTCTCGCGGGCTACGCCTTCGCGGCGGTGCTGACGGCGCCGGTCGTCTACTACGCGCTCGCGCACTACACCTCGGAGTCGATCAACGACCCCGCCGGGTACACCACCGACCTCCTGAACCTCGTCGTGCCGACGCGGCGCACGCTCCTCGGCGGGAGCTGGACCGGCACGCTCGCGGACCACTTCGCCGGGAACGACTCCGAGCGCAACGCCTACGTCGGCATCCCCCTCGCGCTCGTCTTCCTCTGGTTCGGCGCCCGCCGGCTCCGCCTGCCGGGCTCGCGCTTCCTGCTCGCGGCGACGCTCGCGGCCGTGATCGCGTCGTTCGGCTTCTGGTTCGAGGCCGACGG
This sequence comes from Gaiellaceae bacterium, assembly GCA_035650615.1. GTDB lineage: Bacteria > Actinomycetota > Thermoleophilia > Gaiellales > Gaiellaceae > PALSA-600. The sequence continues at coordinate 51,026 of DASRHI010000052.1, forward strand.
CGAGAAGCTCTTCACGCTCCCGTGGGAGCACGTCGGCTACCGGCCGCTCTTCAACAACGTCCTTCCCTCGCGGCTGATGGTGTTCGCCTTCCTCTGCCTCGCCGCGGTGCTCGCGCTCTGGGCGGCGGGGGAGCGGCGGGGGTGGCTTCGGTACGGGCTCCCCGCGCTCGTGATCGCCTCGCTCGTGCCGAGCCTCCAGCTGCCGTTCTGGCGGACCGCGACCGACGTGCCCGCCTTCTTCACGGGCGACGGCGTGCGGCGCTGCCTGGCCCGGAACGAGACGGTGATGATCCTCCCGCTCGCCAAGCACGGAAACGGCATGCTCCAGCAGGCCGTGAGCGGGTTCCGGTTCCGGATGGCCGACGGCTACGTCGCCCCCGACCCGCCCTCGTCGTTCCTCACCTCCCCGGTGGCGGGCCGCGTCGCCTACGGCCAGATCACGTGGCCCGACCTGAAGGAGTTCGCGCACGAGAAGGGCGTGACCTCGGTGCTCGTCGAGGCCGGGCAGGAGGGGCCGTGGCTCGAGGCCCTGAGGCCGCTCGCCCCGCCGGAGGAGGTCGACGGCGAGCTCGTCTACCGCCTCGACCGCGGTCGCCGCTGCTGACGGGACGCCGGCGGCGTCCGCGAGGCGGCGGAGAGGGACAGCCGCGCATCTCCGGGGAAGCGGGTGGCGGGAATCGAACCCGCGTAACCAGCTTGGAAGGCTGGGGCTCTACCATTGAGCTACACCCGCGGCGACCCGCATAAGGTAGCCGCCGGTGCTCGCGGCGAGCCCGTACGCGTGGCAGGCGGACCTGGACACGACGCTCGTCGTGCCGGCGCTCGCCCTCTGCTACCTCTTCGTCGCCGGCCGCTTCGGGACGACGCGCGACCGGGCCGCGGCGTTCGCCGGCGCGCTCGTCCTGCTCGCGGCCGCGTTCTGGACGCCGATCCACCACCTCGGCCTGCACTACCTCCTCTCGGCGCACCTGCTCCAGAACGTGATCCTCGCCGAGTGGGCGCCGCTCCTCGCCGTGCTCGGCATCCCGCCCGCGGCGGCGGCCGCGGCCGCCCGTTTCCGCGCCTGGCGCGTCCTCACGCTGCCGGCGGTCGCCCTGCCGCTCTGGCTTTCGAGCTACTACGCCTGGCACGTTCCGGCCGTCTACGACGCGGCGCTCCGCCACCAGAGCACCCTCATCCACCTCGAGCACGCCTGCTACTTCGGCACGGGCGCGCTCGTCTGGTGGCCGCTCGCGCACGACTCCCCCCGCCGCCTGCCGAGCAGCCTGCGTGCCGGCTACGCCTTCGCCGCCTTCGTGCTCGCGGCGCCGCTCGGCCTGCTGCTCGCCCTGCTCCCGCGCGCCGTCTACTCGTACTACGAGCACGCACCGCGCCTGTGGGGCCTGTCTCCGCTCGCTGACCAGGAGCTCGCGGGCGCGACGATGGCCGCCGAGCAGGCGCTCGTGCTCTTCGCCGTCTTCGCCTACTGGTTCCGCCGCTTCCTCGTCGAGGAGGGCGCCCGCTGACTACCGCAGGCAGCCGACGACGAGCGAGAGGTCGGCGTCCTGCGGATGCGCGTGCCAGAGCGTGACGACGTTGTTGTAGCGGCGGAGCACGTCCGGCAGCCCGGCCTTCACGTTCGGGAGCGCGAAGCGCTCGTACGCCGCCATGATCTGCTCGGCGTCGCTCTCGGTCTCGCCGAAGACGAGCTTGACGCTGTTGTCGCCGAGCGAGGCCGAGAAGGCCCCGCCGGTCGCCGTGGAGGCCACGAAATCGAGGTTGTGGCCGATCTGGACGCCCCGCGTCGACAGGCACGACCGCGTCTTCCCGACCGTGTACTCAGTCTTCCCGCCGCACCCGGCGGCGAGCAGCACCACGATCGCCGCGACCGGCAGCACGACCCGCACCACGTCCCGGAGTCTAGATTCCAGGCATGCCGGACCCGCGCGACCACCTTCCCGACTACGCGCGGCTGGCCGTCCGCGTCGGGCTGAACGTCCAGCCGGGCCAGGTGCTCGGCGTCAACGCGCTGCTCGAGCACGCTCCCCTCGTGCGGGCGGTCGCCGCCGAGGCCTACGCCGCGGGGGCGACCTTCGTCGACGTCCTCTACACCGACCAGCACGTCCGGCGCGCGCACATCGAGCACGCGTCCGAGGACGCGCTCGGGTGGTCGCCGCCGTGGCTCGTCGAGCGCGCCGTGCGGCTCGGCGAGACGGGCGGCGCGCTGCTCTCGATCACGGGCAACCCCGAGCCGGAGATCTTCGCCGACCTCGACGGGGCGCGCGTCGGCAAGGCGCGGATGCGCGAGGTCGCCGAGGCCAACCTGCGGCTCGCGGACGGCCTCTGCAACTGGTCGATCGTCGCCTACCCGAACGAGGGCTGGGCGCGTACGGTCTTCGGGGAGCCGGACGTCGGGCGCCTGTGGGACGCGGTCGCGACCGCCGTCCGCCTGGACGAGCCGGACCCGGTCGCCGCCTGGCGCGGGCACGTCGACGGTCTCGTGCGGCGCGCGGAGGCGCTGACGAGCCGCGGCTTCGACGCGCTGCGCTACCGCGGGCCCGGCACCGACCTGACGATCGGGCTCCACCCGGGCGGGAGCTGGCTCGCCGCGCGCCAGGTGGCGCACGGGATCGAGCACGTCCCGAACATGCCGACGGAGGAGGTGTTCACGACGCCCGACGCGCGCCGCGCCGACGGCGTCGTCCGCGCGAGCTACCCGCTCCAGATCCAGGGGACGATCGTGCGCGGGCTCGAGGTTCGGTTCGAGGCGGGGCGCGCCGTCGAGGTGCGTGCGGACGAGGGCCAGGAGCTGATGCGGACCCACGTCGCCTCCGACGAGGGGGCCTGCCGGCTCGGCGAGGTCGCCCTCGTCGACGCGTCGTCGCGGGTCGGCAGGACCGGGCTCGTCTTCTACGACACGCTCTTCGACGAGAACGCGTCGTCGCACGTGGCCTTCGGCATGTCGATCCTCCACGCGGTCGAGGGCGCGTCGTCGCTCTCCGCGGAGGAGCGGCAGGCACGGGGAATCAACCACTCATCGATCCACACGGACTTCATGATCGGCTCGGCAGAGCTCGACGTGTGGGGCGTCGACGCAGGAGGGCGCGAGACGCCGATCCTGCACGCGGGCGACTGGGTCCTTTCCTGATCGGGGCGGGCAGACTCGAACTGCCGACCTTCGCGTCCCAAACGCGACGCTCTACCAGGCTGAGCTACGCCCCGCTGCCCGAGCAAGTGTAGAGCGATTGACCGAGGCCTCCTTCCCCGTCGCCCCGGCCCGGCGGCGCCACCCGCGCGCCGGCTACGCCATGGCCGTCGGCGCGGCGACGCTCTGGGGGATCAACGGCACGGTCTCGAAGGTGATCCTGGCGTCGGGGCTCTCGTCGCTCCGGCTCGCCGAGGTACGGACGGCGGGGGCGCTCGCGGGGCTCGTGCTCGTGCTCCTCGCGGTCGACCCGCGCCGCCTCCGGGTGCGCGCGCGCGAGCTGCCGTTCCTCGCCCTGTTCGGCGTCGCCGGGCTCGCGTTCGTGCAGTGGCTCTACTTCCTCGCGATCCACCGGCTCGCGATCGGGATCGCGCTCCTGATCGAGTACCTGGCGCCGCTCCTCGTCGCCCTGTGGGCGCGCTACGCGTTCCACGAGCCCGTCCGGCGGCGAATCTGGCTCGCGCTCGCGCTCGCGATCCTGGGCCTCGCCCTGATCGTCGACGTCCGCCACGGGGGGACCGTGTCGACCGCCGGCCTCGTGTTCGCGCTCCTGTCGGCGGTCGCCTACACCCTCTACGTCCTCCTCGCCGAGCGCGGCGTCGGCGACCGCGACGCGGTCTCGCTCCTCGCCTGGGGGTTCGCGTTCGCGACCGTCCTCTGGTCGGTGCTCGCGCCGTGGTGGAGCTTCCCGGCGGCCGTCGCCGGCGCCGACGTGTCGCTGCTCGGCCACCTGGCCTCGTGGCACGCGCCGGTGTGGGGGCTGATGGCGGTGATGGTCGTCGCGGGCACGATCGTGCCGTTCTTCCTGCTCGTGAGCGCGCTGCGGCACCTGTCCGCGACCCGGGTCGCGATCGTCGCGATGCTCGAGCCGGTGGTCGCGACCGTCGTCGCCTGGGCGTGGCTCGACGAGTCGCTCGGCGCGGCGCAGCTCGCGGGCGCGCTCGTCGTGCTCGGCGCGATCGGCCTCGCGCAGACCGCGCGCTGATCAGCGGCTCATCGAGGCGCGGAGCTCCGCGAGCTTCTCCTGCCGGAGCTCCTCGCGCTCGCCGCGCGCGACGCGGTCGAGGAGCCCGCGCACGAGCGGCGCGAGGTCGATCGGGTTGAACGGCTTCGTCACGTAGTCGACGCCGCCGAGGTCGAGCCCGCGGGCGCGGTCGCGCAGCTCGGCGCGCGCGGTCAGGAACACGATCGGGATGCTGCGCGTGCGCTCGTCCCCGAGCAGCAGCTCGGCGACCTGCCAGCCGTCGAGGCCCGGCATCATCACGTCGAGCAGGATCACGTCGGGCAGCCCCGCCTGCGCCGCCTCGAGCCCGGCCGGGCCGTCCGACGCCTCGATCACCTCCATCCGCTCCGCCTCGAGGTTGACGCGGCAGAGCAGGCGGATCGGCGCTTCGTCGTCGATCACGAGCACCTTCGTCCGGGCCTGGGCGTCCCCGTTCATGCCGCTTCGGCCTCGTTTGCCACCGGAAGCGAGAACGTGAACCTCGATCCGCCGCCTTCCTCGGACCGGACCCAGATGCGGCCGCCCATCGCGGAGACGAGCCCCTGGGCGATGAAGAGCCCGAGCCCGGTCCCCGGCTGCGTCTCGTCGCCGCGGTAGAACTTGTCGAAGATCCGCTCGGCCTGCGACGCGTCGATGCCGCTGCCCTCGTCCTCGACGGTGACCTCGACCGCCTCCGGCCGCGCCCGCGCCTCGACCCGGACGACCGAGCCCGCGGGCGAGTACTTGACGGCGTTCTCGAGGAGCTGGTCGACCACCTGGCGCAGCTTCTCGGGGTCTGCCCTGACCTCCGGCACCTCCTCGTCGAGGTCGAGGACGAACCGCCCGCCGTTGCCGAGCGCGGGCTGGGAGGACGCGTCCACCGCCTCGCTCAGGAACGTGCGCAGGTCGATCGGGACCGGCTGCACCTCGAGCGTGCCGGCGTCGAGCCGCGCGACGTCGAGCAGGGCGTCGACGATCCGGGTCAACCGCTCCGACTCCGAGGCGATGTAGCCGAGGAACGTCTGCCGCTCGTCGTCGCTGAAGCCGATGTCGCTGCGCAGGAGGGTCTCCGCGAAGCCGTAGATCGACGTGAGCGGCGTCCGCAGCTCGTGCGACACCGTCGACACGAAGTCCGACTTCATGCGCTCGAGGACGCGCTCGGCCGAGATGTCGCGGAAGGCGAAGATGCGGCCGGCGACCTCGCCCGAGGGCTCGCGCATGACGGCCTCGGAGAGCGAGAGCCAGACCTCCTCCTCGCCCCGCATGATCGGGACGAGACGGTTCGTGCCACCCTGCCCGGACTCGAGCTCGCGGCGCAGGACCTCGAACGGCGTCCGGCCGAGCGCCTCCGACGCGGGCACGCCGGTGATCCGCTCGGCGGCCGCGTTCCAGACGACCACGCGGCCGTCGCGGTCGACGGCCACGATCCCGTCGGCGACGTTGGCGAGGATGGCGCTGCTCTGCGCGTGCTCGAGCGCGAGCCGCCGGTACAGCTCGGCGTTCGCGAGCGCGACCGACGCGTTCCCGGCGAGCGCCGCGAGCGCCTCGATCTCCTCCTCGCGCCACGCGCGCGGCTCCGCGGCGTACACGGCGAGCACGCCGCGGACGACGCCCTCGCGACCGCCGAGGGGGGCCGCCGCATACGCGCGGTGGCCGCGCTCGAGCACCGCGTCGGCGCCGCCGTGGAGGACGTCGGCGGAGACGTCGGCCGAGGAGACGGGCGCGCGAAGCTGCACCGCGTCGCCGCCGAGCCAGCCGGTCGAGGGCGCCCGGGTCCCCACCACGCCCTCGAGGTCGGGCCCGGACGCGGCGCCGAGCACGAGCTCGTCGCCCTCGAGCAGCGCGACCGACGCCGCGTCGGCGCCGAGCAGCGCCCGCGCCTGCTCGGCGACCTGGGCGAGCACGGCGACCGGGTCGAGCTCCGGCTCGAGCGCGTTCCCGCTCCGGGCGAGCTGCTGCGAGAGCGCCCGCGCGATCCGCTCGGACTCGAACGCGCGGTCGCGGAGGATCGCCGCCCGGGCGGCCCGTGCGACCAGGCCGGCGACCTCGAGGTCGTCGCGCCCGAACTCGCGCTCGTCCGCGAAGAAGACCGCGAGCAGGCCGCGCCCGCCGCCGTCGACCGGGACCGCGAGCAGGGCCTCGAACCCGGCGCGGCGCCATCCGTCCGCGAAGCGCGCGTCCTCGCGCACCCGCCTGGCCGCGACCGAGCGTCCGTCGGCGGCCGCCTCGACGAGCACCGCGGGCGGCTCGCGGCGCCGCAGGCCACGCGGCACGCGGTGCGCGCCGGCGACGACCAGCCGCCCCGCCTCCGGCAGCAGGACCGCCGCGAACTCGCCGCCGAGCGCGTCGGCCGCCGCCCGCGCGGCCGCGTCGAGGGTCTGCGCCGCCGAGAGCGGCTCGGACAGGAGCGCGGCGATCCGCCCGAGCGCGGCCCCGATTCGAGCCTGCCGTGCCCGCTCGTCCGATCGCTCTTCGCCGGCGAGCGCGAGCGACGCGAGCCCGGCGAGCGCCTCCAGCAGGTCGAGCGCGCCGGGCTCGAAGGTGCGGCCGCCCTCGCGGCGGAGGCCGGCGCCGAGCACGCCGCGCACCTCGCCGCCCCACGACACGGGCGCCGCGAGCACGCGGTCGAAGTCCCGGTAGGCCGCGTGCGGCAGCTCGTGCACCGCTTCCCCGTAGGTCTCGACCGCGACCGGCCCGCCGCGCTCCAGCGCGAGCGCCGCGACGCCGCGGTCGGCGGGGTAAACGAAGCCGACGAGGGGGTCGGCGAACCCCCTGGCGGCGGCGCAGCGGAGGACGCGCCGCGCCGGATCGAGCAGGTAGCAGTCGGCGGCGTCGGCGCGGAGGAGGCGCATCGCCTCCCCGAGCAGCTCGTCGAGGACCTCGTCGAGCCCGCGCTCGCCCGCGACGAGCCGGGCCGCGTGCAGGAGCGCGCCGCGCTGCTCGATCCCACGCTCTTCCTCGACGCTCACCGGGCGCGGGAATCGTACGCGCGCTGGGGCGGCGCCGCGGCAGGACGCCCGGGCGTTTTCCGCGTTGCAAAGATGGGTCGGGCGGCCCATTGGCAAGGACGCCCCCGGCGGTTACCGTCACGGCGCACTGGGCGATGCGAACCGCGCCGTGCTCGCCACGGCTGCGGGGAGCGATCGGGAGAGCCCGTCGCGCCGACCCCCCGAGCGACGGGCTTTCTCCCCTAGACTGGGCGGAGGATGGTCGAGAAGGTGCTCCTCGCCTCGCCCCGCGGCTACTGCGCCGGCGTCGAGCGGGCGGTCGAGACCGTCGAGCGCGCGCTCGAGCTCTACGGCACCCCGGTCTACGTCCGCAAGCAGATCGTCCACAACCTCCACGTCGTCCACGAGCTCGAGGAGCGCGGCGCGATCTTCGTCGACGACGAGAGCGAGGTGCCCGAGGGCTCGACGATGGTGCTCTCCGCGCACGGCGTCGCGCCGTCCGTGCACGCGAACGCGGACGCCCGCCGGCTCCGGACGATCGACGCGACGTGCCCGCTCGTGACGAAGGTGCACGTGCAGGCGCGGCGCTACGCCGCCGAGGGGTACTTCGTGATCCTGATCGGCCACGCCGGGCACGAGGAGGTCGTCGGGACGATGGGCGAGATCCCCGGCTCGATCGTGCTGGTCGAGTCGATCGAGGACGTCGAGTCGCTGTCGTTCCCCGAGGGGACGAAGCTCGCGTACGTGACGCAGACGACGCTGTCGGTCGACGAGACCGCCGACGTGATCGCGGCGCTCCGCCGCCGCTTCCCGGCGATCCGCGCCCCCCAGCGCGAGGACATCTGCTACGCCACCTCGAACCGCCAGTGGGCGGTCAAGGAGATGCTCCCCGAGGTCGAGCTCCTGCTCGTGATCGGGTCGAAGAACTCCTCGAACTCGAACCGGCTCGTCGAGACCGCGCACGCCGCCGGCCTTCCGTCGTACCTGATCGACGACGAGACCGAGATCGACGAGTCGTGGCTCGACGGCGTCTCGATCGTCGGGATCACCTCGGGCGCCTCCGCGCCGGAGAAGCTCGTGCAGCGCGTGTGCGAGTGGTTCCGCGCCCGCGGCGTGACGGACATCCGCGCGCACCGCTTCGTCGAGGAGGACATCGAGTTCCGCCTCCCGGTCGAGCTCCGCCGCGAGCTCTCCCTCGCCGAGGCGCAGCGCTCCTAGACGCGGTGCCCCGCGCGGGCGCGGGAGGCTAGGCCTTCTCGAGGCGGAGCTCGGGGCCGAGCTCGACCGCGACGGCGAGCGTCTCCTCCGCGATCCGGTCGGCGAAGGCGAGCAGGTCGCGGTCGGGGATCTGCAGGCGGATGCGGTCCGTGATCTCGAGGCCCGAGTCCTTGCGGAGCACCTGGATCGCGCGGACGAGGTCGTAGAGGCGCGCCTCGAGCCGCAGCTCGTCGTCGAGACGGGTGTCGAGCGCGACCGTCACGCCGTCCTCGGCCGCGACCGCCCACCCCTCGAGCCCGACGCGCTCCACGAGCACCTCCTCCGGCTCGAGCACGTGGCCGTCGACGCGGAAGCGCCCGCCCTCGAGCTCCTCGAACCGCCCCTCCGCGAGCGCGGCCCGCACCGCGGGGAGGGCCGGGCCGAGCTTCGGCCCGAGCACCGGCAGGTTCGGCTTGACGCGGAGCTCGGACGCCTCGAGCTCGCCGAACTCCACGCCCTTCACGCGCAGCTCGTCGGCGATCTCGTCGGCATGGGCCGGGGCGAGGGTCGAGCCGGCGACGACCATCCGGCGGAGCGGCTGGCGCAGCTTCAGCCCCGACGCCGACCGCGCCTGTCGCCCGAGCTCGACCACGTGGCGCACCGAGGCGATCTCTTCCAGCAGCCCCCGGTCCGGCTCGCCGACCTCCGGCCAGCCCGCCAGGAACACCGACGGCTCGCCGCCGCGCACGAGGTTCGCCCACACGTGCTCGGCCAAAAACGGGGTCACGGGCGACACCACGCGCAGGGCCTGCACGAGCGCGTACCAGAGCGTGCGGAACGCGTCGGGGTCCTCCTTCCAGAAGCGCGGCCGCGAGCGGCGGATGTACCAGTTGGAGAGATCCCCGACGAACGCCTCGAACGCCCGGATCACGTCGACCGTGAGCGTGTCCTCGTACGCCCGCGTCGCCTCGCGGACGAGCTCGTGCGTCCGTGCGACGAGCCAGCGGTCGAGCACGCGCTCCGCCGGCGGGCCCGTCTCGAGATCGGAGAGCGCCGGCTCCCAGCCCGCGATGTTCGCGTAGTCGACGAGGAACTTGATCGAGTTCCAGAGCGTCAGCAGCCGGCGCTTGACCTCGTGGGCCGGGCCGAACCCGAACCAGAGGTCGCGGTCGGGAGGCTGCGCGCAGTACTGCCAGCGCATCACGTCCGCGCCCATGCGCGCGAACGCGTCCTCCGCGTCGATCATGTTCCCCCACGAGCCGTGCATCTCGCGGCCGCGCTCGTCGAGCATCTTCTCGTAGCCGAGCACCCGCTTGAACGGCGCCCGCCCGTCGAGCGCGACCGACATGAAGAGCTGCGAGTAGAACCAGAGCCGGATCTGCTCGCGCATCTCCGAGACCCAGTCGGCGGGGAACCACCGCTCCCAGTAGGCATGGTCGGGGAGATCCGCCTCGGAGAGCCCGCGCGAGGCGCCGGTCGCGTAGCCGCCCTTCACCCACTCCGGGTTGCCCCAGCCGAGCGTCGAGAAGGGGACGATCCCCGCGTCGAGCCAGACGTCGCCCACCTCGGCGATCCGCTCGACCCGCCCGCCGCACGACTCGCAGCGGATCGGCACGCGGTCGATCCAGGGGCGCCGCAGCTCCTCGAGCTGCTCGAAGCCCTCGAGCGCCCGCTCGCGCAGCTCCTCCTTCGACCCGACCACGTTCAGGTGCCCGCACGCGCACGGGTAGAAGGGGAGCGGGAGCCCGTAGTAGCGGCGCCGGGAGATGTTCCAGTCGCCCATGTTGCGAAGCCAGTCGTCCATGCGCTTGCCCATGTACGCCGGCACCCAGTGCACGGTCGCGTTCGCCTCGAGCAGCCGCTCGCGCAGCGGGTCGACGGCGATGAACCAGTCGTCGGAGATGCGCCAGATGAGCGGCGTGTCGCAGCGCCAGCAGTGCGGGTAGCGGTGCTCGTAGTGGCCGGCCTCGACGAGGAAGCCGGTCTCGGCGAGCCTGCCGACGATCTGGTCGGCGGCCTCGACGGTCGAGACCCCGTGGAGCCAGCCGTACTCGTCGTAGAAGCGGCCCGCCTCGTCGACCGGCGTCAGCACCGGCAGGCCGAGCGCCCGGCCGAGCTCGAAGTCCTCGCCCCCGCAGCCCGTGGCGATGTGCACGATCCCGGTTCCCTCCTCCAGGGAGACCTCCTCCCACGGGACGACGCGGTGCTCGATCGAGCCCCCCGGGCCGAGGTCGTCGAACGGGCCGCGGTAGCGCAGGCCGACGAGCTCGGACCCCGGCGCCCGCCGCCGGAAGCGCTCGCCGGGGTAGCGCGCGACGGCGACCCACTCGCCGTTCTCGCGGAGGCCGTACTCCGCCTCCGGGTGGACGGCGGCCGCGACGTTGGCCGGCAGCGTCCACGGCGTCGTCGTCCAGACGACCACCGACTCCCCCGGCCGGTCGAGGAGCGGGAAGCGGACGAGAAGCGACGGGTCGGACTTCTCCTGGTAGACGCCCGACTGGGTCAGCTCGTGCTGCGAGAGCGAGGTGCCGCAGCGGGGGCACCACTCGGTCGAGCGGTGGCCGACGTAGAGCCAGCCGCGCTCGTGGACGATCTTCAGGAACCGCCAGATGTACTCGATGTTCGTGTCGCTGAAGGTGAAGTAGTCGTTGCCCCAGTCCATCCACTGCCCGAGGCGCTTCGACCCCCGGGTGAGCTCGCGCGACGACCAGACGACGACATCGCGGCAGCGGCGGGCGAACTCCTCGAGCCCGAACTCCTCGATCTCGCGCTTCGAGTTGAGCCCGAGCTCCCGCTCCACCCCCACCTCGATCCAGAGCCCCTGGCAGTCGAACCCGTTCTGGTAGCGCTGGTCGAAGCCGCGGAGCGCCTTGTAGCGCTGGAAGACGTCCTTGAGCGTCCGCCCCCAGGCCGTGTGCACGGCGAGGGCCTTGTTGGCGGTGACCGGGCCGTCGATGAACGACCACCGCGGGCCCCCGCGGTTGCGCTCGCGGAGCCGCTCGAACGTCCGCTCCCGCTCCCATCGCTCGAGCACTTCGAGCTCGAGCGCGTTCGAGTCGGGGACGGGCGGCAGCGGGTCGAACATCGCTCCCAGTCTAGGCCGGAACAACCGGCGGCCCCGGTACGTTAGAGAGGAGGACACCACGAGAAAGGAACCCATGGCCACCGAAGCGACCGAGACGACGTTCGAGCAGGAAGTGCTCTCCGGGGAGGGCAAGGTGCTCGTCGACTTCTGGGCGGAGTGGTGCGGGCCGTGCCACGCGGTGGCGCCGGTGCTCGACCGCATCGCCGACGAGCGCTCGCTCAAGCTCGTCAAGGTGAACATCGACGAGGAGCAGGGGCTGGCGCAGCGCTACGGCGTCGCGTCGATCCCGATGATGATCCTGTTCGAGAACGGGGAGCCGCGGGCCTCCGCCGTCGGCGCGATGCCGAAGGGCGTGCTCGAGCGCCAGCTCGGGCTCAGCGACGAGTAGCCGCCGGGGCGGCGGTCAGGACGACGTCGCGTCCTCGAGGAAGTCGAGGAAGGCGAGGTGCTTCTCGAGGTACTCCTCGATCGCGACGACGCCCGTCGCCGCCCACTCCTCGACCCACGACTCGGCGAGGTCGTCCTCGATCAGGTGGAGCACGCCGCGCTCGTCCACGGCGTCAATGATCGGCCCCGGCGGGGGGAGCGTCATGAGCCGTTCGGCCCATTTTTCGGCGAGCCCACGCCTAGGCCGAGCGGGCGCCCGGGGCGCGCCGCTCCCGAGCGGCCCAGGCTGCGAGGAGCCCGCGCTGGTGGGCGAACGCCATCTCCGCCGGCAGCTCCTCCGGCCCGAACCACGCGAGCTCGGCGACGTCGTCCGCAGGCTCTGGCTCGCCGGCGGCCTCCACGCGCCAGGTCAGCCCGAGCACGAAGTGGTCGTCGTAGGGCTCGACGTGCGTGCCGAGCAACTCGACCGGCTCGGCCTCGAGACCGGTCTCCTCGCGGAGCTCGCGGCGGAGGCCGGCGAGCGGCTCCTCGCCCTCCTCGAGGAACCCGCCGGGAAGGTCCCAGTGGCCCCGCCGCGGCTCGATCCCCCGCCGCACGAGCAGCACCTTGCCCTCGCGCGCGACAAGGCCTTCGACCGCGGGCGCCGAGCCGGCGTAGTACGTCGAGCGGCAGGCGGGGCAGTGCGCCCTCCCCGGCCCGAGCTCGAGCTCCGCCCCGCAGCGCGGACAGACGCGCCAGCCGTCGAGGACGCCCACGGCGCCAGAATACGGCCGTGGGTCCCGCCGCCGCCGTGACCGCGGCGATCGCCGCCGCCCTCGGGCTGCAGCACGCCCCCTCGGGGCCGGCGGGGCGCGCGCTGCGGCTGCCGCCGGTGCCCCCGGGGCCGGTTCCCGGCTACGTCCTCGTCGCCGATCGAGACAACAACCGCGTCCTCCTCGTCTCGCCCGCCAGGCGCGTGGTCTGGCGGTACGACGGCCTGCGCGGCCCCGACGACGCCTTCTTCACGCCGGGGTGGCGCACGATCGTCACGAACGAGGAGTTCGACGACACGATCACCGAGGTCTCGCTGCGCCGCCGCAGGCCGGTCTGGCGCTACGGCCACGCCGGCGTCGCCGGCTCCTCCCCCGGCTACCTGAACACGCCCGACGACGCCTACCGGCTGCGCGACGGCTCGACCACGGTCGCGGACATCCGCAACTGCCGCGTCGTGCGGCTCGCCCCGAGCGGCGCCGTCGAGCGCGTGCTCGGCGGCCGCTGCACGCACGACCCGCCCCGGGGGTTCGCGAGCCCGAACGGCGACACCCCGCTCGCGGACGGCGGCCTGCTGGTCACCGAGATCGGGGGGTGGATCGACCGTCTCGACGCACGGGGACGGCTCGTGTGGTCGGTCCGGTCGCCCGTGCCGTACCCGTCGGACGCCCAGCTCCTCCCGAGCGGGCGGATCCTCGTCGCCTCGTTCACGACGCCGGGCCGGATCGTGGAGCTGACGCGCCGCGGCCGGATCGTGTGGTCGTTCGGGACGCCGACGGGCCCCGACCTGCTGCGCAAGCCCTCGCTCGCGGTGCGCTGGCCGAACGGCATGATCGCCGCGACCGACGACTACGGCGACCGCGTGATCGTGATCGACCCGGCCCGGCGGCGGATCGTCTGGCAGTACGGCCACACGGGCGTCGCCTCCTCCGCCCCCGGCTACCTCTCGAAGCCGGACGGCCTCGACCTGCTGCCGGCGCCTCAGCTCGGCGCGCGCGGAGGCGGAGCCTCGGCCAGCACGGCGTCGGCGAGGCGGGGCCAGGCCTCCTTCGCCCACTCGCCGAACTCGAGGTCGGTCAGGCACGCGAGCGCGAGCCCGGCGTCGGGGTCGACCCAGAGGAAGGTGCCGCTGCGTCCGAAGTGGCCGAAGGTCCGCGCGGAGTTGCGGGTGCCCGTCCAGTGGGGCGCCTTGCCGTCGCGCAGCTCGAGCCCGAGCCCCCAGTCGTTCGGCGCCAGCCGCCCGAACCCGGGCAGCACCCCCTCGAGCCCGGGGAACTGGACGCTCGCCGCCTCCGCGAGCGTCTCCGGCGCGATCCGGCGCGGGTCGAGCAGCTCGCGTGCGACCTCGAGCAGCCGCGCGAGGTCGCCTTCCGCGCCGTGCGCCGGCGACCCCGCGAGCGGGAATCCCCACACCGCCTCGAAGTAGGTCGCGAACGGCATCCCCGCCCGCTCGGCGACGAGCGCGGCCGCGAGCTCGAAGCCCGCGTTCGAGTAGATCCGGCGGCGGCCGGGCGGCGCGAGCGGCTCGGGCTCGTCCGGCGCGAGCCCGGAGGCGTGCGCGAGCAGGTGGCGAAGGGTGGAGCCGGGCGGGCCGGCGGGCTCGTCGAGCTCGACCACCCCCTCCTCGCAGGCGACGAGCACGGCGACCGCCGTCGCCAGCTTCGTCACCGACGCCCACGGAAAGGAGCGGCCGGCCGCGCCGTGGGTGGCCTCGACCCGCCCGGCGACGCCGGCGGCGGCGTGCGCGCAGGGCCAGCCGTCGACTTGCCGGAGCGCCCGCATCGCGACGACACTACCCGCGTGGACCGGCAGCGCATCTCGTCCGGGACGGCCTTCGAGACCCGCGTCGGGTACTCGCGCGCGGTGCGCGTCGGGCGCCACGTGTGGGTCGCGGGCACCGCGCCGATCATGCCGGAGGACGCCGATCCGCCTCCGGGCGCGTACGAGCAGGCGCAGGTGTGCATCGGGATCGTCGAGCGGGCGCTCGCCGAGGCGGGGGCGAAGCTCGACGACGTCGTGCGGACGCGGATCTACCTGATGAGCGCCGACGACATCGACGAGGTGGGGCGGGCGCATGCCGAGGCGTTCGGCCGGGCGCGGCCCGCCACGACCGGGCTCGTGACCGGCCTGCTCGACCCCCGCTGGCGCGTCGAGATCGAGGCCGAGGCCGTTATCTCGAGATGACGCTCGAGAGCTCGGTCGTGGATCACCGCTTCGGCCGCGGCGACCCCTACACGCTCGGGGTCGAGGAGGAGTACATGCTGCTCGACCCCGAGACCTGGGACCTCGTGCAGCACGTCGACTCCATGCTCGCGCGCGTGTCCGACGAGGGACGCTTCGAGGCCCGGATCAACCCGGAGCTGATGCAGTCGGTGCTCGAGATCACGACCCCGGTCTGCCGCACCGCGGGCGAGGTGTCGGAGAGCCTCCGCGCGCTGCGCTCGTACGTCGCGGAGATCGCGCGGAAGGAGGGCTGCCGGTTCGCCTCGGCGGGAACGCACCCCTTCAGCCTGTTCGAGCGCCAGCGCATCACCGCCAGGGACCGCTACCGCGCGCTCGTGCAGCAGCTCCAGTACGCGGCCCGGACGGAGCTGATCTTCGGCATGCACGTGCACGCCGCCGTCGACGGCGCCGACAAGGCGATCGCCGTGACGAACGCGCTCCTCGTCCACCTGCCGCACCTGCTCGCGCTGTCGGCGAGCTCGCCGTTCTGGCGGGGCGAGCCGACCGGCCTGCAGTCGTCGCGCCAGATGGTCTTCTCCGCGATCCCGCGCACCGGGGTGCCCCCGCGCTTCGCCTCGTACGAGGAGTTCGCGGACGTCGTCGGCCAGCTCGAGCGCACCGGCTGCATCGCCGACTACACGCATCTCTGGTGGGACGTGAGGCCGCACCCGCGGCTCGGCACGGTGGAGCTGCGCGTCTGCGACGCCGTGACCAGCGTGGAGGACGCGGTCGCGCTCGCCGCGTACTTCCAGGCGCTCGTGAAGCGCTACAGCGAGCTCGTCGACGCCCGCCGCGAGGTTCCGAGCTTCCACCGCGTGCTGGTCGCCGAGAACAAGTGGCTCGCGGCGCGGTACGGGCTCGAGGCGCCGGTGATCGACCTCGCCACCGGCCGCAGGAACCGCGTCCCGGTCGCGCAGCTCGTGCGCCGCACGCTCCGGGAGCTCGAGCCCCACGCGCGGGAGCTCGGGTCGGAGCGCGAGCTCGAGGGCGTGGCCGAGATCCTCTCCCGCGGCAACGGCGCCGACGCCCAGCTGCGGATCTGGAACGCGAACCGCGACGTGGTCGAGGTCGTGCGGGAGCTCGCCCGCGGCACCGAGGTGGGAGTCCTGGCCACGCGTTAAGCTCGGCCCATGGAAAACACCGCTGCCACCACCGCGGAGCGGCAAACGCCGCTTCTGCCCACGCTGCTCGTCGCGGCGGCGTTCCTCGTCGTCGCGATCGTCTTCTGCGCCTCGTCCAGCTGGTACCTGACCTTCAAGGCCGTGCACGTCGGGTTCGCAGTGATCTGGATCGGCGGCGGCCTGCTCCTCACCGTCCTCGGCGTCGTCGCCGAGCGCCAGAACGACGCGGAAGGGCTCGCCGCGATCGCCAAGCAGGCCGCGCTGGTCGGCGAGAAGCTGTTCAGCCCCGCGTCGGTGATCGTGCTCGCGGCCGGGATCGCGATGATGGTCAACCTCGACTGGGGCTGGGAGCACTTCTGGGTCGTGGCCGGGCTGATCGGGTTCGCCTCCACCTTCGTCACCGGCGTCGGCTTCCTGAGCCCCCGCTCGAAGCGGCTGCACGAGCTGATGCAGACGGCCGGGCCGACGGCGCCCGAGACGCAGGCCGCGATCTCCGAGATCCTCCTGATCGCGCGCATCGACGTCGCCGTGCTCCTGCTCGTGGTCGTCGACATGGTGGTGAAGCCCTTCTCGACCTGACGCGCGGGCTCCCGCTCGGGAGTGCGCTCTTCGCCCGGACGCGCCCGCCGGCGCCGCAAGGGCCGGCCGCGTGTAACGCCTGCCCCCGCCGGATGCATCTCCCGGTAGACGACGACGGGAGGTGACGATGCCGGGGACGGCGAGACGGGGAGCGACGCGGAGCCGGAGCGACGCGGAGCTCCTCACGGCGGCGCGGACGGACGCGCGGCCGTTTCGAGAGCTCTACGACCGCTACGCGGAGCGCGTGTACGGCTTCCAGCTCAGGCGTTGCGGCGACGCGGATGCGGCGCACGACCTGACCGCCGAGACGTTCGCGCGGGCCTGGGAGTCGCGTGAGACGTTCCGGGACGAGGCCGGCGGCTCCGCAGGGCCGTGGCTGTTCGCAATCGCTCGGCACGTGCTGCTCGCGTCCGTCCGCAAGGGCCGGCTCGAGCGCGAGGCCTGCGTCCGGCTCGGGGTGCTGGAGCGGCTCGAGCTCGAGCCCGCCACAGCGGCGCCGGAGGAGCGCTGGCTCGAGGGGCTCGACGAAGCCCTCGCCGAGCTCCCGGACGGCCAGAGACGCGCCCTCGTGCTGCGACTGGCCGGGGAGTGTTCCTACGTGGAGCTCGCCTCGGCGCTCGGAACGACTCCGGCGGCCGCCCGTGTCCGCGTCCACCGCGGGCTCGCCGCGCTCCGGGCCCGCCTCGTCCAACCGAAGGAGACGACGCCATGACCGATTCCCCTCGCTTCATCCATTCCCCTCGCTTGATCCGGCTCGGCGACGCGCTCGAGCTCGCCGCCGCCGCCGACCTCGCCTCGAAGCGGCGCCGCCCCGCGCGGCGACTCGCCCGCGGCCGCCTCGCGGCCGCCGCGCTCGCGCTCGCCGTCGTCGCGCCGGGCGCCGCCGTCGCCACCACCAAGCTGATCGGGAGCGGCGAGGTCGCGGCCGGCCTGCCCGCCGGCACGCTCTCGCTCGCCGGCACCGAGCCCGCCTGCACGGTCGTGGAGCAGGACGTCGAGTACCACTGCGTGCTCGCGAAGGCGCCCGCCCCGGAGGTGCGGGACTGGCAGGGCACCGTCGAGCCGACCGTCGACGCCACCAGGCACGTCAACGGCGGCTGCCGCAGCCTCGCCGGCGACGGAACCGTGTGGGAGTGCTACCTGGGGCAGGCCGCGGTCGACCAGCGCATCATCGGCGGGGGCCTGCTCGGCGAGTACGCGCCCACGCCGGGCGTCGGATAGGGCGACGCGAGCTCGCGCGGGGAGAGCCGACGCCTCGGCGCCGGCGTCTACATGCCCATCGCGTGGTACCCGCTGTCGACGTACAGCGTCGTCCCCGTGACGTTGCGCGCGTCGTCGGAGAGCAGGTACGCGGCCGCGGCGGCGACGTCGTCCGCGTCGATCGGGCGGTGGAGGGGCGCGCGCTCCTCGACGATCGCCTCCATCGTCGGGAAGCCCGCGATCGAGCGCGCGGCGAGGGTGCGCACCGGGCCCGCGGAGACCGCGTTCACGCGGACGTTCTTGCGCCCGAGGTCCCACGCGAGGTACTTCACGCTGGAGTCGAGCGCGGCCTTCGCGACGCCCATCACGTTGTAGTGCGGCACGGCGCGCTCGCCGCCGAGGTAGGTCATGGTCACGATCGCGCCGCCGCCGGCCGCCTCCATCAGCGGCTCCGCCGCGCGGGCGCACGCGACGAGCGAGTACGCGCTCACGTCGAGCGCCGTCCAGAAGCGGTCGCGGGGCGTGTCGGTGAAGCGGCCCTCGAGGTCCTCGGCGGCGGCGAACGCGACCGAGTGCACGAGCACGTCGAGCTCCCCGCCGAACGTCTCCGCCGTCTCGGCGAAGACGCGCGCGACGTCGTCGTCGGAGCGGACGTCGCAGGCGGTGACGAGCGGGCTCGAGACGGAGCCCGCGAGCTCGCGCACGCTCGCCTCGATCCGGTCGCCCTGGTAGGTGAAGGCGAGCCGCGCGCCGCCGGCGGCGAGCCGCCTCGCGATCGCCCACGCGATCGAGCGGCGGTTCGCGACACCGAGCACGAGCCCTCTCTTCCCCTCGAACACCGGACGACGTTACCGTGAGCGCCGCGATGCGCGTCGCAGTCGTCACCGGCGCCTCCTCCGGCATCGGCGCCGCGCTCTGCCGCGAGCTGCGTTCCCGCGGCTGGCGGACCGTGGGGCTCTCGCGCCGGCCGGCGCCCGACGCGGACGAGCACGAGCCGTGCGACGTCGCCGACCGCGCCGCGGTCGAGGCGGCGGCCGAGCGCGTGCTCGCGCGGCACCCGCGGATCGAGCTGCTCGTCAACAACGCCGGCGTCCCCGGCCGGGTCGGCTACCTGGACGCCGGCCCCGAGCAGCTCGAGGAGCTCGTCGCCACGAACTACCTCGGCTCGGTCTGGTGCCTGCGCGCCTTCCTCCCCGGCCTCGGCGCGGGAGCGGCGGTCGTGAACGTCGCCTCGGTGGCGGGCGTGGTCGCGGCCGGGCCGTACTCGGCCTCCAAGCACGCGCAGCTCGCCTTCTCGCGCTCGGTCGCGATCGAGCTCGCCCCGCGAGGCGTGCACGTGCTCTCGGTGCTCCCCGGGTACGTCGAGACGCCCGGCTTCCCGCAGCGGCGCCGGCTCGGCTTCCCGCTCCGCCTCGTCGTGGTCGACCCGACGCTCGTCGCCCGGCGCACGCTCGACGCGCTCGAGCGCCGGCGCCGGGAGATCGTGGTCCCGCGCTGGTACCGGCCGGCCGGCTGGCTGCAGGCGCTCGCCCCCGGGCTGCTCACACGACGACCCGCGTCGCTCGAGCCGGGCCGCGCTCGATCCGGCTCGCGAGCTCGTAGGTGATCGTGCCCGCGACCCGGGCGTGCTCCTCGAGCGGCACGCCGGGGCCGACGAGCGTCACCTCGGTCCCGGCCGGCAGCTCGCCGGGCAGCTCGACCGCGAACGCGTCCATCGAGACGGCGCCGACGACGCGACGCGGCTCGCCGGCCACCGCGACCCGGGTGCCCGAGAGGTCGCGCCGGAAGCCGTCGGCGTACCCGACCGGGACGATCCCGATCCACGTCTCCCGCTCGGCGACGAAGAGGCGGCCGTAGCCCGTCGACTCCCCCGGCGCGAGCCGCCTGACGGCGGCGAGCTCGCTCCGCCACGAGAGCACCGGCGCGAGCCCGTCGGCCGCGGGGTCGGCTCCGAACGGGGAGAGGCCGTAGAGCGCGATTCCGCAGCGCGCGGCGTCGAGGCGCGCCTCCGGCAGGCGCAGGGCCGCCGCGCTGTTCGCGGCATGGCGGGTCAGGTGCGCGTACGGCGCCGTCGCCTCGAGGAAGCGCGCGAGCTGCGCGCGCGCGAAGCCCGGGTCGGAGTCCGCCGTCGCGAGGTGGGTCATCAACCCGACGACGTTCCGGGGCGGCGCCGCGAGCTCGGCGACCCCCCAGCGCCCCATTCCGGTGTCGAGCTTGACGTGCACCGGCACGCCCTCGGGCACCTCGGCGCCCGCGCAGAGCTCGAGCCGCGCCTCGCGCGCGCGGCGGACGTCGTCCACGGGCCCGAGAACGAGCAGCCGCGCGTCCGGGAGCGCCCGCCGCAGCTCGAGCGCCTCCTCGAGCGTCGCCACGCAGAGCGCCGCGGCGCCGGCCTCCAGCGCGGCGCGCCCGCAGTCGAGCGCGCCGTGGCCGTAGGCGTCCGCCTTCACGACCGCCCAGAGCTCCGCCCCGTCCAGCACCTCGAGCAGGCGCCGCACGTTGGCCCGGAGCGCCCCGAGGTCGATCCTGAGCTCGCTCCTCACCGGGGCTCGAGCGCGCGCTGGATCGCCGGCAGGAGGTCGCCCGCGACGAGGCCGGGCGGGTCGCCGAGGAGCCGTGACGCGAGCCCGTGCGCGACCGCGGCCGCGCCGGCGGCGAGCCGCGGCTCCATCCCCTTCGCGAGGAACGCGGCGACCACGCCCGTGAGGACGTCGCCCGTGCCGGCGGTCGCGAGCGACGGGCCGCCCTGGTCGGCGACGAGCACGCCCTCGCGCGGCGCCGCCACGAGCGTGTCGGGGCCCTTCAGCAGGACGACCGAGCCGAAGCGCGCCGCCGCCCTGCGCACCGACTCGAGCCGGTGCGCGTCGACCTCGGCCGGCTCCGTCGCGAGCAGGCGCGCGAGCTCGCCGCTGTGGGGCGTGAGGACGGTCGGCGCGCGCCGCTCGAACGGCTCGAGCTCCCAGAGCGCGTCCGCGTCGAGCACGACCGGGCGGTCGAGCCGCTCGAGCAGGAGCCGCACGAGCTCGCGAGTGCCGTCCGAGCGGCCGAGGCCCGGCCCGACCGCGACCGCGGAGGCCCGCTCCGCCGCCTCGAGCACCGCGTCCGCGGCCCGCGGGAGGAGCCGCCCCGAGGCGTCCTCCGGGAGCGGGCGCTTGACCGCCTCGAGCACGAGCGTCTCGAGCACGGGCAGCGCCGACTCGGGCGCCGCGAGCGTCACGTAGCCCGCGTCCGCGCGGAACGCGGCCAGCGCGGCCAGCGCGGGCGCGCCCGTCAGCCCGCGCGAGCCGCCGACGACGAGCACCGACCCGGCGCGGTACTTCGTGCTCTCCGGCCCCTTGCGCGGCACCGCCTCGAGCACGTCCGGGCCGAGGCGGGCGTGCTCGTGCACCGCGAGCTCGAGGCCGATCGGCGCGACGACGACCTCGCCCGCGTGGAAGCGGCCCGGCGCGACCACGAGGCCGACCTTGGCCGCACCGAAGGTGACGGTGACGGCCGCCCGAACCGCCGCGCCGGGCACCTCGCCGGTCGACGCGTTCACGCCGGAGGGAACGTCGACCGCGACGACCGGCACGCCCGCGCCGTTCACGCGCTCGATCACCCGCGCCACGTCCTCGCGCGGGGCGTCGTGGAGCCCGATGCCGAGCAGCGCGTCGACGACGACGTCGGGCTCTCCGAGGTCCCCGAACGTCTCCACGACGGTCACGTCGCGGCCGGCCTCGCGGAGCGCGCGCGCGCACACGCGCCCGTCGCCGCCGTTGTTGCCACGTCCGCAGACGACCGTCACCCGCCCCGCGAACCGCTCGAGCACGACGTCGGCGACGGCGCGGCCGGCGCGCTCCATCAGCTCGTCGAGCGGCCCCGGGTGGGCCTCCTCGGCCCGCCTAGTCTCCTCGGCGGTGACGAGCGGAATCACTCGAGGACGACCGCGGCCGCGGCCGCGAGCTCGCGCGAGTGGGTCATGCTGACGTCGATCCGCGCCGCCCCGAGCCGCTCGGCCGCGGCGGCCGTGCGGCCGGAGAGGCGCACGCCCGGCTTCGGCCGGCCGCTGATCTCGATCTCCTTCCAGGTGAAGTGCACCCCCGTCCCGAGCGCCTTCCCGACCGCCTCCTTGGCGGCGAAGCGGCTCGCGTAGTGCTGCGCCGGGTTCGGCCTCGCGTCGCAGTAGGCGCGCTCGGCCGCCGTGAAGCAGCGCTCGCGGAAGCCGTCCCCGTGACGCTCGAGCGCCCGCCGGACGCGCTCGATCTCGATCAGGTCGAGGCCGAGCCTCAAGGATTCGACTCCAGCCAGTCCGGCAGCTGCGCCACGGACGAGAGGATGCCGTCCGGGACGACGCCGGAGTCCTCGACCTCGTCGGGCCGGAACTTCCCCGTGCGCACGAGCACGGTCCGCATCCCGTGGCGCTGAGCGCCGCGCACGTCGCCGTCGACGTCGTCGCCGACCATCCAGGCGAGCTCGGCGTCGGCGTCGAGCGCGTCCAGCGCGGCGGCGAAGTACTCCGGGCTCGGCTTCCCGAGGACGGTCGCCTCGGTCCCGGCCGCGAACTCGAGCCCGGCCACGAACGCGCCGGCGTCGAGCTTGGGGCCGTCGGCCGTCTGCCACCAGCGGTTCTTGTGCAGGCAGTAGAGCTCCGCCCCGGCCTCGAGCTCGAGGAAGGCGCGGTTCAGGTTCAGGTAGGAGAAGACCCGGCCCGGCTCCTCGCCCTCGTCGCAGCCGCCGAGGAGGACGGCGTCGGCGTTCATGCCGATCAGCGTCAGCCCGTCGAGGTCGTCGAGCAGGCCCGGCATCGTGAGCGCCAGCACGCGCCTGCCGGCGAGCACGCGCGCCGCCACGCCGCCCGTGGTCTGCAGCTCGTCGTCCTCGAGCGCGAACCCCATCGCCCGCAGCGCCTCGGCGAGCTGGCGCCGCGACATCGTCGTCGAGTTCGTGACGAAGCGGATGCGGTGCCCGGCCGCGCGCAGGCGCCGCACGGCGTCGACCGCGCCCGGGATCGGCTCGCCGCTGACGTGCAGGACGCCGTCGACGTCCAGCAGAATCGCCGCCATGGACGCCGAGTCTATTCGCCGCGAGATCACCTTCCGCGTCTCGCGCCCGAGCGGCCCGGGCGGCCAGCACGCCCAGAAGAGCTCGACCCGCGTGGAGGCGCTCTACGACGTCGACTCGTCGGCGGCGCTCACCGCCGCCGAGCGCGCCCGCGTGCGCGAGCTGCTCGGGCCCGTCGTCCGGGCGGTCGCCCAGGACGAGCGCTCGCAGTCGCTCAACCGCGAGCTCGCGGCGGAGCGGGTCGTCGAGCAGGTGCGCCGGGCGGCGCGGCCGCGACGGGCGCGGACGCCCACCGGCCCGACGACGGCCTCGCGCGAGCGGCGGCTGGAGGAGAAGCGGGCGCGCGGGCGGGCGAAGCGCCTGCGCCGGCCGCCGGAGGCGGACGACTAGAGCTGGCGGCCGGGCCGGTCGATGCGGGAGTCGGCGCCGTAGCGAACGGAGAGGATCCCGAGCGCGAGCGCGAGCCCGACGAAGACGAAGAACGCGGTCATGGGCCCATCGTGCCGGGCGCTGATCATTAGAGCAAGTCGAGCTATCATTCGAGACGATCATGGAACCTGATAGATGGCTCGGGGTCGAGCTTCGCCACCTGGCCGCCCTCGAGGCGGTCGCCGGCGAGGGCACCTTCGGCCGTGCCGCCGAGAAGCTCGGCTACACCCAGTCGGCGGTCAGCCAGCAGATCGCGACGCTCGAGCGGATCGTCGGCGAGCGCCTCGTCGAGCGCCCGGGCGGACCGCGGCCGGTGACGCTGACCGAGGCGGGGCGGGTGCTGCTGCGGCACGCGGAGGCGATCGTCGCGCGCCTCAAGGCCGCGCAGGCCGACCTCTCCGCGCTCGCGGGCGGCGAGGCCGGCTCGCTCCGCGTCGGCACCTTCCAGAGCGTCGGCGCGAAGGTCCTGCCGGAGGTGCTGAAGCGCTTCCGCAGGTCGTGGCCCGCGGTCGAGATCGAGCTCCGCGAGTCGCACCTCTCGCGCGAGCTCGCGGCCGGCGTCGAGCGGGGCGAGCTCGACGTCGCGTTCGTCGAGCTCCCGCTCGACGCCGAGGCGGCCTCGCTCGAGGCGATCGAGCTCCTGCGCGACGAGTACGTGCTCGTCACCGCGGCCGACTCGCCCTTCGGCGCGGGGCGCCGGCCCTCCCTCCGCGAGCTCGCCGCGCAGCCGCTGATCGGCTACCGGCACTGCCAGGCCACGGAGGTCGTCGTCGGCCAGCTCCGCGCCACCGGCCGGGAGCCGCACTTCGTCTTTCGCTCCGACGAGAACGGCGTCGTGCAGGGCCTCGCAGCCGCGGGCATCGGCGTCGCGATCGTGCCGCGGCTCGCGGTCGACGAGAACGACGAGGCGGTGCGGATCGTGGAGCTCGGGATGAAGATCGCGCCGCGGATCGTCGGGATCGCCCGGCACCGCGACCGCTACCACTCGGCCGCCGCCCGCGCGTTCGTCGAGACGGCGCTCGAGGTCGGAAGCGAGGCCGGCCGGTCGCTCGCGGCCTGAGCGAGAGAAGAAAGCAGGGCGGCCGCGACCGAGCTGCGGCACCCGTTTAGCGCCGCGACCACCCTGCTCCTGAGGTGGGACGCCTCTAGTTTGCCAAAAGTCAGCCGCCGCGTCCATCCCCCCGCCGGGGGAGGCGGCTACTCGACGGTCACGGTCTTCGCGAGGTTCCGCGGCTGGTCGACGTTGAGGCCGCGGAGACGCGCGATCCGGTAGGCGAGGAGCTGGAGCGGCAGGGTCGCGAGCACCGCCTGCAGGAACGCCGGCGACTGCGGCACGTAGACGACGTCGTTCGCGTGGTGCTGGATGTCCTCGTTGCCGTCGGTCGCGACGGCGATCACGTGGGCGCCCCGGGCCCGCGTCTCCTGGATGTTGGAGACGATCTTGTCGTAGACGTGGATGTTCGTCGCCACGACCACGACGGGAGTCCCCTCGTCGAGCAGCGCGATCGGGCCGTGCTTCATCTCCCCGGCCGAGTACGCCTCGGTCGGGATGTAGGAGATCTCCTTCAGCTTGAGCGCGCCCTCGAGCGCGACCGGCAGGCCGATGTGGCGGCCGAGGAAGAGGAAGAACGGCTCCTGGTAGAAGCGCTGCGCGATCTCCTCGATCGGGTGGTTGCCCTCGAGGAACGCCTGCATCTTCGAGGGCAGGCTGTACACCTCGTCGAGGATGAATTCGATCTCGTCCGGCGGGAGCGTCCCGCGCGTCCGGGCGAGCTCGAGCCCGATCAGGTACATCAGGCCGACCTGCGCCGAGAACGTCTTCGACGCGGCGACCCCGACCTCGAGGCCGGTGCGCGTGTACAGCACCGAGTCGACCTCGCGCGTGATCTGCGAGCCCATCTGGTTCGTGATCGCCACCGTGCGCGCGCCGAGCGTGCGCGCGAGCTGCATCGCCTGGATCGTGTCGCGCGTCTCGCCGGACTGCGAGATCCCGATCACGAGCGTGTCCTCGTCGATCACCGGACGCCGGTAGATCCACTCGCTCGCGATGTCGGGCTCGACGGGCACCCGCCCCCACTCCTCGAGGACGTAGCGGCCGACGACGCCGGCGTGGTAGGCGGTGCCGCAGGCGACGATGACGATCCGCCGGAGACGGCGCAGGCCGTCCTCGGTCATCCCCAGGCCGTCGAGCACGAGCCGCCCGTGGCGGACGCGGTCGCCGATCGTCTCCGCGAACCCCTCCGGCTGCTCGTAGATCTCCTTGAGCATGAACGTCTCGTAGCCGGAGCGCTCTGCGACGTCCTCGTCCCAGTCGACCTCGTGGGTCTCCAGCACCACGGGCTCGCCGCCGGCCGCCTGCACGTACGACACCCCGTCCGGCCGCAGGTCGACCACGACGCCGTCGGGCGGGTACTGGACGCGGCGCGTCTCGGTGAGGAACGCAGCGAGGTTCGAGGCGAGGAAGCTCTCGCCGTCGCCCAGGCCGACGACGAGCGGCGTCTGGTGCCGCACGGCGACGAGCCGCTGCGGCTCGCCCGAGTGGATGACGACGAACGTGAAGTGGCCCTCGAGCCGCGCGTAGGCGGCGCGGACCGCGGCGGCGAGGTCGCCGTCGTAGAGCGTCTCGAGCAGGTGCGCGACCACCTCCGCGTCGGTCTCGGAGGTGAAGACGTGGCCGGCCGCCTCGAGCTCGCCCTTGAGCTCGCGGTAGTTCTCCACGATCCCGTTGAGGACGATCGCGAGCTTGCCGTCGTCGCAGCCGGTGAGCGGGTGCGCGTTCTCCTCGTTGACCGCGCCGTGCGTCGCCCAGCGCGTGTGCCCCAGCCCGGTCGTGGCGGGCGAGCCGTTCGGGC
The DNA here is from genome assembly GCA_035650615.1 of Gaiellaceae bacterium. Lineage (GTDB taxonomy): Bacteria > Actinomycetota > Thermoleophilia > Gaiellales > Gaiellaceae > PALSA-600. The sequence goes on from DASRHI010000052.1 coordinate 77,003, forward strand.
CCGCGGCGCGCTTGAGGTTGGCGAGGTTCCCGACGGCGCGCACGTACTCGAGGCCGCCCGGCTCGAGCAGCGCGATCCCGGCGGAGTCGTAGCCGCGGAACTCGAGCCGCTCCAGCCCGGCGATCAGCAGGTCCTTCGAGGGCCGGCCTCCGACGTATCCGATGATCCCGCACATCCGTTCAGCCTCCTTCCCGAGCCCTCGAAACGGAAAAGCCCGGCTGAGTCCTCCGCCCCTGCACCGAGACGGTCAGCCGAGCTCCCTGCGTACGAGCGCCGCCAAGGTAGCACAGGCGTCCCGAGCCACCCCCCCATTCTCCGCCTCCGCCAGGACGCGAACCAGGGGCTCGGTCCCCGACGGGCGCACCAGCACCCGCCCCGAGCCGTCGAGCTCGGCGTTGAGCCGCGCCACCGCGGCGCGGACCGGCTCCGAGAGCACCTTCGACGCAACCGGCACGTTCTCCTTGCACTGCTCCCAGCGGGGCATGACCGCGGCCGCCTCCGAGAGCCGCCTGCCGCGCAGGGCCCGGCAGAGCAGCAGCGCGGCGGCCAGGCCGTCGCCGCTCACGTGGTCGCGCAGGTAGATGACGTGGCCCGACTGCTCGCCGCCGAGCATCCCGCCCTCGCGGCGGAGCGCCTCCAGCACGTACCGGTCCCCGACGTCGGTGGTGAGCACGCGGATGCCGTGCTCGCGCATGAGCGCGTGGAAGCCGTGGTTCGTCATCTGCGTCACCGCGACCAGGTCGACGCCGAGGTCGAGCGCGAGGATCGCCACGATCTGGTCGCCGTCGACGACCTCGCCGCGCTCGTCGACCGCGAGCATGCGGTCGCCGTCCCCGTCGAACGCGATCCCGAGGTCGAAGCCGCCGTCGACGACGAGGCGCTGGAGCGCCGCCGTGTCGGTGGCGCCGGAGCCCACGTTGATCAGCCCGCCGTCGCCCGAGACCCCGATCGTGCAGACGTCCGCCCCGAGCCTGCGGAAGACGTCGGGCGCGATCTCGCCGTAGGCGCCGTTCGCGCAGTCGACCGCGAGCCGCAGCCCGTCCAGCGCGCTCCCGAAGTGGCGGAGGACGTGCTCGACGTAGCGCTCTGCCGCGTTCCGGGCGCGCTCCACGCCGCCTCCCCCGGGGCCCGGGGCGTCGAGCAGCGCCTCGATCTCCTCCTCCGCCGCGTCGGCGAGCTTGTGCCCGGCGGCGTCGAAGAACTTGAGGCCGTTGTACTCGGGCGGGTTGTGCGAGGCCGAGATCACGGCGCCGAGGTCGCGGCCGGAGAGGGCGACGGCCGGGGTGGGCAGCACGCCGCCGAGCACGGCGGTCGCCCCCGCGGACACGACGCCGCGCACGAGCGCCTCCTCGAGCTCCGGGCCGGACTCCCGCGTGTCGCGGCCGACGTAGACCTCGCGTGCACCCGCCCAGAGCGCCGCGGCGCGGCCGAGCCGCTCGACGAGCTCGGCGGTGAGCGTGTCGCCGACGACGCCTCGCACGCCGTCCGTCCCGAAGTAGCGCCGCGCCATGGGCGCGGGGACCCTACTCGGTGCGGCTTAAGATCCGCTCAATCTTCGGATCCGCGTGACGTCGATCGAGATCCTCCCGTTCGGGCAGAGCGACCGCGCCCACGTGGCCGAGCTCGTGGACGCGCACGCCGAGGTGGTCGTCCCGGGCCTCGTCCTGCCGGGCGGGGGCGCGACGCACGTGGCGCGCCAGCGCGGGCGCGCGACCGCGGCGGCCCGCGTGGTCCGGGACGGGGCCGGGGCCGGGAGGATCGGCTGGTTCCTCGTCTGGCCGGACGAGCGCTCGTGGCCGGACGCGAGCGCCGCCGGCGACGCCCTGCTCGCCGCGCTCGCCGCCGCGCTCGAGCGAGCGGGTGCGGCGGAGGTGCGCGCGGACGGTGCGCCGCCGGGGCTCGTCGTCGCCGGGCTGCCCGACCAGTGGCCGCACGTGAGCGCCGCCTACGAGCGCGCCGGCTTCGTGCACGCGGGCGGCATCGAGCTCCTGTACGCGGCGGACGTGCGCACGTTCCCGCGACTGCGCCGGCCGCCGGTGCGGGACCTGCGCGCGCGCCGCGACGCGGGCCCGGAGGCCGTGACGATCACCGCGAGCCTGGACGGCGCCGTCGTCGGCCGGCTCGAGGCGGCGCTCCTCGACCGCTCGCGGGGCGCGCCCGCGGGCGGGCGCTGGGCGGAGGTGCGGCGGCTCGAGGTGGCGGAGCCTCACCGCCGCCGCCGGATCGCGACCTGGCTCGCCGGGCGGGCCTGCGACTGGCTGGCCGCGGCGGGCGCGGGCCGTCTGCTCGCCTACGCCGGCCCGGGGCAGGAGGGCTGCGCGGCCTTCTACGCGGTGTCGCCCGGCTTCGTCGAGCTCACGCGCGCGCGGAGGGGCTGGGTGCGCGGGCCCCTCACAGCGCCGCCGGCATGAGCACGAGCCGGACGTTCCCGTGCCGGGAGCCTCCGGGCACGTACTCGGTGTAGAGGATCTCGTAGTCGGCGGCCACGACCTTGATGTGGATGTGGCCGGGCCGGCCGCCGTAGGCGACGGGCCTCGGCCCCTCGAAGCGGAAGCGGCCCCTGCGGTCCGTGATCACGGCGCCGCGCCCCGCCGAGGTGTAGACGCCCTTGCGGTTCGACTGCCAGAACGAGACCGTCGCCCCGGCGATCGGGCGGCAGGAGGGCGAGAGGACGACGCCGGTCAGCACGTGCCCGGTGCCGATCTTCGCCCGCAGCGGCGCGGTCCCGCGGTCGGAGCCGCCGCCGTCGCTCGGCGTCGGCTCGCAGCGGGCCCGGTCGGAGGCAGCCCCGGCGGGCGCGCCCGCGAGGGCGGCGACCACCGCGACCAGGAGCACCGGGCCGATCGACCGCATCCCTTCGCCGCGAGGCTAACCACCTCGCGCCGCCCCGCGCAAGTCGGCGCCGCGCGCCATGCGCAGGCAGCCGAGCGTCGACCCCGGAGCGTTGCGCGCCCGCCGGGGCCGGCGGCTACCGCTTCGAGAACTGGGGCGCCTTGCGGGCCTTGTGGAGGCCGGCCTTCTTGCGCTCGACCTCGCGCGCGTCGCGCGTCAGGTAGCCGGCGCGCTTGAGCAGCACGCGAAACTCCGGGTTGATCTCGACGAGCGCGCGGGCGATGCCGTGGCGGACCGCGCCGGCCTGCCCCGAGGGGCCGCCCCCGTGGACGCGCACGCGCAGGTCGTACTGGTCCTGCAGCTCGGTCAGCTCGAGCGGCGCGAGGACGGACTTGCGGTGGAGCAGGCGGGGGAAGTACTGGTCGAGGGTCTTGCCGTTGATCCACGTCTTGCCGTCGCCGGGCCGGAGGATCACGCGCGCGACCGACGTCTTCCGCTTCCCCGTGCCGAGGTACTGCGCGGGCGTCGACATCAGAACGGCTTCGGCTCCTGCGCGGCGTGCGGGTGCTCGGCGCCCGCGTAGATCTTGAGCTTCGTGAGCTGGCGGCGGCCGAGCCGGTTGCGCGGCAGCATGCCCTTGACGGCGCGCCGCAGCACCTCTTCGGGCCCTCGCTCGAGCTGCTCGCGCAGCGGCCGGCTGCGCAGGCCGCCCGGGTAGCCGGAGTGGCGGTAGTAGCGCTTCTCGTCGAGCTTCCTGCCGGTGACGGCGATCTTCTCGGCGTTCACGACGACGACGAAGTCGCCGGTGTCGACGTGCGGCGTGAACTGCGGCTTGCCCTTGCCCCGCAGCCGGTCGGCGATCTGCGTCGCGAGCCGCCCGAGGGTCTGGCCCTCGGCGTCGACGAGGTACCACTCGCGCTCGATCTCGCCCGTCTTGGCGCTGTAGGTCTTCATACGGAGAGGCGGCGGACCAGGCGTCCGCCGGCGGTCAATGGTAGCAGGGCGATCCACACGGCAGGGGCGGCGGCCAGCGCCGCCGCCGACACCGCCAGCGAGACCGACCCGCCCGCGGAGTAGACGACGCCGCCGCCGAGCGCGAGCGCCGCCCCGCTGAAGCTCGAGAGCCGGTCGGAGAAGCCGATCAGCCGGCCCCGCTCGGACGGCGCCGCACGCGAGACGAGCTCGGTCGAGGCGGCGACGAAGGCGACGTTCCAGCCGAGGCCGAGGCCGAAGAGCGAGAGCGACATCCCGCCGATCCCGGTCAGCCAGACGAGCGCCGCGTTCGAGGCGGCCATCACCGAGAGGCCGATCGCCATCGAGCGCGCCCGGCCGACCCGCTCCACGACGTCGCCCACGACGAGCACGAGCCCGTACATCCCGAGGATGTGGAGGCTGATCACGGTGAACACGTCTCCGTGCCGGTGGCCGTGGCCGACGGCGACGTAGCCGGCGAGGTTCATGACGCCGACCATCACCGCGAAGCTCGCGACCGCGCCCGCGAGCGCGGTCGCGACGCCCGGGCGGCGCAGGACCTCCCGCAGCGGGGCCGGCGGCCCGTCCCGCTCCGCCTGCGTCGCGTAGGCGCGCGAGAGCTCCTTCGGGTCCTGCCGGATCCCGAGCGAGACGAGCAGGCCGGCGAGGGCAAAGAGCGACGAGCCGAGCCACGGCCAGGCGAGCTCGTCCGGCGTGAGGGCGCGATTCGCGAAGATCGGCCCGAACACGAGCGGCCCGAAGACCGCGCCGGAGACGGCCGCGAAGAGGACGAACGACATCCCGCGCGCGCGGCGCTCCGGCGCGAACATCTCGGCCGCGGCTGCGCGCGAGAGCAGCACGACCGCCTGCGACGCGCCGCAGAGGGCGAGGCCGAGGAAGACGAGCTCGCCCGACGTCGCCCAGCACCCGAGCGCCGTCAGCGCCGGCCCCGCGATGCCGAGCACGAAGCCGCCGCGGATCACCGGCATCCGCCCGACGCGGTCCGAGAGGTGGCCGGCCGGCCCCACCGCGAGCGCGCCGGCGACGAGGAACACCGCCGGGCCGAGGCCGAGGATGCTCTCGATCCCGGTGACCGCGACGAGCGTGACCGTCCCGAGGGCGACCGCGAGCTGGATCATCCCGGACAGGCAGACGAGGCCCGCCGCGAGCAGGATCGCGTTCCGCCTCGCCGGCGAGAGCGTCACCGGAGCAGCGCCTCGAGGCCGCTGCGGAAGGCGGCGGCGCCCCCGTGGGAGGGGTGCCGCACGTAGCGGCCGCCGAGCGCCTCGTGGGCGACCCGGCCGACGGCGACGACCCGGCGCCCGCCCGCCAGCTCGCGCGCGAACGCGACCCCGGCAGCGACCTCCGCCCGCGTCGGACGGCGGTTCGAGCGCTCGCCGCCGGGGTGGGTCGGGACGGCGTTCCAGAGCAGCACGTCGCCGGCGACGCCGAGCTCGGCGAGGACGCGGTGGACGACCGTCGCCGTCGCCTCGGCCGGGCCCGCGCCGGTGAGCTGGCGCTCGGAGGTGAGCGGGATCCCGGACACGCGCGCTCCACGGTAGCCGGGCGCCTCGGCGACGAGCAAGACGGAGGAGCCGGCGCGCTCGTCCAGGTAGCGCTCGAGCCGCTCCCGCAGCAGGGGCGCCCGCCCGCCGTCCCGGTAGAAGTTGTACGTCGCGCCGATCTCGGCGGCGGCGAGCCGCTCGATGAAACCTCCCGTCACGATCCGTACTCTGACCGACGGCGGCCAGGCGCCGGAGGACGTCGCACGGGAGCTCGCCGCGTTCCTGGACGGCGCCCGCCGCACGCTCGACCTCGCGCAGTACGACTTCGACCTCGGCGAGGGGACGGCCGCGATCATCGGCGACGCGATCCGCCGCGCCCACGACCGCGGCGTCCGCGTGCGCCTCGTCTACAACGTCGACCACCGCAACCCGATCCCGGTGCCGCCTCCCCCCTCGCCCGACGAGGCGCTGATCGAGTCGCTCCCGGTCGACGCCACGCCCGTCGCGGGCGTGCCCGACCTGATGCACCACAAGTACGTCGTCCGCGACGCCGAGTCGGTCTGGACGGGCTCGACCAACTGGACGGACGACGCCTGGTCGCGGCAGGAGAACGTCGTGGCGATCGTCGCGTCGCCCGACGTCGCCGCCGACTTCGAGCGCGACTTCGAGCAGCTCCTCTCCGCCGGCTCGGTCGCGGACACGGGCGGCGTCCCGCCCCGCTGGCACGGCGCCGTGCGTCCGTGGTTCACGCCCGGCCACGGCGAGGATCTCACGCACCGGATCGCGCAGGCGATCGCGCACGCGCGGCGCCGGGTCCGCGTCTGCTCGCCCGTGATCACGTGCGGGCCGGTGCTCGCCGCGCTCGCGCTCGCCGTCGCGTCGCGCCGCGTGGACGTCGCCGGGTGCGTCGACGAGACGCAGGTGCGCGGCGTCGTCTACCAGTGGCGCGAGGAGGGGAAGTCGTGGAAGCTCCCGCTGCTCGACCGGCTCGCGCGCGGCGAGTTCGCGGCGAAGCCCTCGACGCCGTACGGCGCGGGCGACGTGCACGACTTCATGCACGCGAAGCTCACCGTCTGCGACGACACCGCCTTCGTGGGCTCGTTCAACCTCTCGCGCTCCGGCGAGCGCAACGCCGAGAACGTCCTCGAGCTCGCCGACGCGGCGATCGCCGAGAGGCTCGCCGCCTACGCCGACGAGGTCCGCGCCCGCTACCCGCCGCTCGCGCTCTGAGGCCGCGGCCGTGCGCCCGCTGCTACGCGCAGCCGGGCGCGCAGAGCGCGTGGGGCAGGCGCAGCACGTAGGTGTTCGGCGCCTTGTTGTCGCCCTTGCCGATGATCAGCGTGCCCTTCGCGCCCTTGAACGAGCCGGTGCCCCTGACGATCGGCACGTGGACGGTGCCGTCCTTCCGCTCCTTCATCTCGCCCGCGAACGTCACCGTCCCGTAGCCGGGGAAGGTCGTGACGCCCTCGATCTTCTGCGTCGTCGCGCTCGTGTAGAGCACGGTGCCGGCGTCGTAGCCGACCGGCTTGCCCTTCTTCTTGCCGAGCTGGTCGCCGGTCGCGACGAGCAGGTCCTTGAAGTCGATGCTGTCGCCCTTGTTCGGCTTGTTCCTGGGCGCCCGGTCGTGGATCTGCGTCACCGTCGTGTACGACGTGAGCCTCAGGGTCACGGGCGTCGCCGCGCCCGCGCCGGGAGCGGCGACGAGGGCGGCCAGCGCGAGCGCCGGCAGGAGCCTGGGGGCCACCCGGGCATTGTGCCCGACGCCGGGCGGTCAGGCCACCGGGGCCGAGGGGAGGGTCAGGCTGTAGGTGTTGAGGGCGCGCTTCTCGCCGGGGCCGACGAGGAGGAAGCCGCGCGCCTTCGCGAAGCGGCCCGTGCCGCCGGCGACGGGGATCGCGAGCGAGTCGCCTGCGAGCGGCACCACCTTCCCCTCGAGCCTGAGCGTGCCGCCGGGCAGCACCGCGCGTCCCGAGAAGCGCGCCGTGTGGGCGCCGGTGAAGGTCATCGTCCCGCGGTCCGAGCCGACGACCGCGCCCTTCGGCCTGCCGAACTGGGCGGCGGCGTTCACGAGCCGGTCACGGAAGACGATCGTGTCGCCCCTGCTCGTCCCCTTCGGCGCGCGGTCGGTCTGCTTCACCGAGAGCGCGACGGAGGTGACCTGGATCGTCAGCTTCTCGGCGGCGGCGGCGGGAGCGCCGGCGAGGGCCGCCAGGCCCGCGGCGAGCAGCGCTCCCCTCGCCCTCACTCCCACTCGATCGTGGCCGGCGGCTTCGAGGTGACGTCGAGGACGACCCGGTTCACGGCCGGGATCTCGTTCACGATCCGCGACGCGACGAGCTCGACGAGGTCGTAGGGGAGCCGCGCCCAGTCGGCGGTCATCGCGTCGTCCGAGGTGACGGCGCGGATCGCGATCGGGTACCCGTAGGTGCGCGAGTCGCCCTGGACGCCGACCGACCGGATCGCCGGCAGCACGCAGAACGACTGCCACAGCTCGCGGTAGAGGCCCGCGCGGCGGATCTCCTCCTGGAGGATCGCGTCGGCCTCGCGGAGCGTCTCGAGCCGCTCGGCCGTCACCTCCCCGACGATGCGGATGGCGAGGCCCGGGCCGGGGAACGGCTGGCGCCAGACCATCCGCTCGGGCAGGCCGAGCTCCTCCCCGACGCGCCGGACCTCGTCCTTGAAGAGGAGGCGCAGCGGCTCGACGAGCTTCAGCTTCATGTCGGCCGGCAGGCCGCCGACGTTGTGGTGGCTCTTGATCGTCTCGGCGACGCCGCCGTCGCCGCCCGACTCGATCACGTCGGAGTAGAGCGTCCCCTGCACGAGGAAGCGCACGTCGCCCAGCCTGCGCGCCTCCTCCTCGAAGAGCCTGACGAACTCCTCGCCGATGCGCTTGCGCTTCTCCTCGGGGTCGGTCACGCCGGCCAGCCGCGCCAGGAAGCGCGGCTGCGCCTCGACGTGGACGAGCGGCACGTGGAAGTGCCCGCCGAACGTCTCGACCACCTGCGCCGCCTCGTCCTTGCGGAGCAGGCCGTGGTCGACGAAGACGCACGTGAGCCGGTCGCCGACCGCCTTGTGGACGAGCAGCGCCGCGACCGCGCTGTCGACTCCGCCCGAGAGCCCGCAGAGGACGCGGCCGCGGCCGACGCGCGCGCGGATCCGCTCGACCTGCTCCTCGATCACGGCCGCCGGCGTCCAGGTGGGCGCCGCGCCGGCGACGCCGTAGAGGAAGTTCTTCAGCACCTGCTGCCCGGCCGGCGTGTGCGCCACCTCCGGGTGGAACTGGATCCCGTAGAGGCCGCGCCGGGCGTCCTCGAACGCGGCGATCGGCGTCGACTCGGAGGTCGCGGTCACCTGCGCCCCCGGCGGCGGGGCGACGACCGAGTCGCGGTGGCTCATCCAGACCGTCTGCTCTTCCGAGAGGTCGCTGCCGAGCGCGCCGCGCAGCCGGAGCGCCGTCTTGCCGAACTCGCCGGGCCCGCGCTCGACGCGCCCGCCGAGGTCCTGGGCCATCAGGTGCATGCCGTAGCAGATGCCGAGCACCGGCACCCCGAGCTCGAACACCTCCGGGTCGACGCGGGGAGCGCCGTCGGCGTAGACGGACGCGGGGCCGCCGGAGAGGACGAGCGCGGCGGGGTTCCGCCGCCGCAGCTCCGCGGCGCTCGCCCGGTGCGAGACGAGCTCGGAGTAGACGCGCGCCTCGCGCACGCGCCGCGCGATCAGCTGCGAGTACTGGCCGCCGAGGTCGAGCACGAGGACGGGCCGCTCCTCGAGGAGCGGCTCCGGGTGCAGCGGGACGACCTCAGGCGCGCCGATAGTTGGGTGCGTCCTTCACGATCGTGATGTCGTGCGGGTGCGACTCGCGCAGCCCCGCGCCGGTGATCCGGACGAAGCGTGCACGCTGGAGCGCCTCGACCGTCTCGGCGCCGCAGTAGCCCATCGCCTGGCGCAGCCCGCCGACGATCTGGTGGAGCACGCCCTCGAGCGGCCCCTTGTACGGCACCCGCCCCTCGATCCCCTCCGGGACGAGCTTCTCGACGTCCTCGACGTCGCCCTGGAAGTAGCGGTCCTTCGAGAACCCGCGGGCCTTCATCGCGCCGAGCGAGCCCATGCCGCGGTACTCCTTGAAGCGCTCGCCGTGCGCCAGGACGACCTCGCCGGGCGCCTCGTCGGTGCCGGCGAGCATCGAGCCGAGCATGACGGTGTCGGCGCCCGCGGCGAGCGCCTTCGCGACGTCGCCCGAGGAGGTGATCCCGCCGTCGGCGATCACCGGCACCCCGTGCCGCTGCGCCGCCTCGGCGACGTCGTGCACCGCGGTGAGCTGCGGCACGCCGACGCCGGCGACGACGCGCGTGGTGCAGATCGCGCCCGCCCCGATCCCCGCCTTGACCGCGTCCGCGCCCGCGTCGATCAGCGCCTCCGCGGCCTCGCCGGTCGCGATGTTGCCGGCCACGACCTCGAACTCGCCGGAGATCGACCGCACGCGGGCGACCATCTCGACGACGCCGCGGGAGTGGCCGTGCGCGGTGTCGACGACGAGCACGTCCGCGCCGGCGGCGACGAGCGCCTGGGCGCGCTCGAGCGCGTCGGGCCCGACGCCGACCGCGGCGCCGACGCGCAGGCGCCCGTGCGGGTCCTTGGTCGCCGACGGGAACTCGATCCGCTTGGAGATGTCCTTGACGGTGATGAGGCCCCTGAGCACGCCGTCGACGTCGACGACCGGGAGCTTCTCGATCCGGTGGCGGTGGAGCAGCGCCTCGGCCTCCTCGAGCGTCGTCCCGACCGGCGCCGTCACGAGGCCCTCCGACGTCATCAGCGCCGAGACCGGCAGCGACCGGTCCTTCTCGAAGCGGAGGTCGCGGTTCGTCAGGATCCCGACGAGCCGGCCCCGCTCGTCCGTGATCGGGACGCCCGAGACGTGGTAGCGGTCCATCAGCGCGAGCGCGTCGGCGACGAGCGCCCCGGGCGGCAGCGTGAGCGGCTCGACGATCATCCCGGACTCCGAGCGCTTGACCTTGTCGATCTCCGCGACCTGGTCGGCGATCGAGAGGTTGCGGTGCACGACGCCGAGCCCGCCCGCGCGCGCGAGCGCGATCGCCATGCGCGCCTCGGTGACCGTGTCCATGGCCGCGGAGACGACCGGGAGCTCGAGCGCGATCGTCCGCGTCAGCCGCGTCGCGGTCGAGACCTCGTTCGGCAGCACCGACGACTCGGCCGGCACGAGCAGCACGTCGTCGAAGGTGAGGCCCTCCTTGGCGAAGCGCTCCGGGAGCCCGACCTCCGCCTCGACCGGGAAGCGCTCGACGTCCATCCGGAAACGATAGCGGCCGCGCTAGACGGCAAGCGGCGCGAGCTCGGTGACCCGCACCCCGGGCTGGAGCGCGGCCGCCTGCCGCGGGTCGAAGATCCCCGCGCCGAGCTCGAGCGTCGACGCGGCGCCCGCCGCGACGGCGGCGCGGAGCGCGTCCTCGTGCGGGCGGCCGGCCGTGTGCGCGGCGACGAACGCCGCGAGCAGCGTGTCGCCCGCCCCGACCGTCGAGACCGGGTCGACCCGCGGCGCGTCGACGCGGTAGCGCCGCACCGTCCGGTCCTCGCGCAGGAGCGCGTAGCACCCGGACGAGGTCGTGATCAGGACGTTCCGGGCGCCCATCTCCGCGATCTCCTCGAGGCCCATCTGGAAGTCCTCCTCGTCGTGGAACTCCTGCCCGACGAGGCCCTCCGCCTCCGCCTGGTTCGGCGAGACGAGGAACGGCTCCGCCTCGACGCCATGGCGGAGCGGCTCGCCCTCGCAGTCGAGCGCCGAGGGGAGCTGGCGCCGCGCGAGGTCGCGGATCGCCTCCGCGTAGAACCCGTCCTCGACGTCGCGCGGGAGCGAGCCGGCGAACACGACGAGCTCGGCGCCCTTCGCGAGGTAGTCGAGCTTCTCGCGCAGCATCTCGAGCTCCTCCGGCCTGACCGCCGGCCCCCACTCGTTGATCTCGGTGTAGGTGTTCGTGGTCGGGTCGACGACGGCCGTCGTCGTCCGCGACTCGCCCTCGATCCGCACGAAGTCGTTCAGGATCGCCTCGCCGGTCAGCCGCTCGACGATCCGCAGGCCCGCCTGCCCGCCGGCGAGGCCGGTCGCGACCACCGGCACGCCGAGCGTCTTCAGCGCCCGCGCGACGTTCACGCCCTTGCCGCCCGCGAGCGGGAAGCCGGCGCTCGCGCGGTGGCGCTGCCCGCGCTGGAAGTTGGGCACGGTGATCGTGCGGGCGAAGGCGGCGTTGAGGGTGACGGTGACGATCACGGGCTCAGGTGAAGAGGCCGGCGAGGTGGTGGAGCGTCCGGCGCGCGTACCAGGTCACGCGGCCGCCGAGGCCGGGCCGCTCGACCGAGCGCGCGGCGACGAGGGGCCTGCGGCCCACGAGCCTGCGGCCGGCCCAGACCTCGACCTCCCCGAGCACCTGGCCGCGGCGGACCGGGAGCGCCGCGAGCCTCGGCGCGACGACCCGCTGGACGAGCCGCCCCTCGGGTCGGACGACGGCGCGGAGCGGCGAGGCCGGGACGAGCGCGAGCGGCGCGAGCCCGTACGGCAGCGCGACCCGCGCGTAGCTGCGGCCGGGTGCGACCGCCTCGACGACGAGGAGGCGCGAGAGGCCCCACGAGAGCAGCCGCTCGAGGTCGGCGTTCCGCTGCTCGCGCGTCCTGCCGCCGAGCACGGTCGCGTAGACCGTGACCGGGCCGCGCCGCTCGACCGCGACCTCCGACCAGCCGGCGTCGTCGGTGTGGCCGGTCTTGACCCCGACGACGCCCGGGACGGAGCCGAGCAGGTCGTTCCAGGTGTGGAGCGTGCGGCCCCCCGCGATCGCCGCCGTCCGCTCGGCGACCGTGCGGCGGACGAACGGGACGCGCATCGCGGCGCGGGCGAGAGTCGTGACGTCGGCCGCGGTCGCGTAGGCTCCCGGGGCGTCGAGCCCGTCGGGGCGGACGAAGTGCGAGTGCCGCAGGCCGAGACGCTCGGCCTTCGCGTTCATGAGGTTCGCGAACGCGAGCAGGTTGGGCGAGGTCGCGAGCGCGAGCGCGACGGCCGCGTCGTTCGCGGACTGGATCAGCGCGCCGCGGACGAGGTCGGCGACCGCCAGCCGCTCGCCCGCCCGCAGCGCGATGCTCTCCTGGCCGACGGCCGCGGCGCGCGGGTCGACCGTCACGACGTCCGAGAGCCGGTGGTGGTCGAGCGCCACGAGCACGGTGAGGAGCTTCGTGATCGAGGCGATCGCCCGCCGGTCCTGCGCGTGCGAGGCGGCGAGCACCTCGCCGGCCCCGTCCTCGACGACCCACGCCGGCGCCGAGACCGCGGGCAGGGGCGGCGGCGCGGCAGGCGCGGCCGGGGCTGCGGCGGCCGCGAGGGAGCAGCCGGCCGCGAGCGCCGAGAGGAGGCCGAGCGCCGCCCTCTTCACCGCAGGCGGATCCGCTGGCCGATGAAGAGCGCTGTCGGCTGCAGGTTCGGGTTCAGCTTGCGAAGCTCGTGCACCGGGACCCCCGTCCGTGCCGCGACGGCCTCGAGTGTATCGCCGGCGCGGATCACGTACGTGCGGCGCGGGGCGTTGGTGGCGGCGTGCCGCTGCGCCGCGGCGGGCTTCGGCGCCGGGTGCGACCGCGCCGGGTGGTGCGGGTCGGACAGGAGCGCCCGGACCCCGAGGACCGCGAGCGTCGCGGCGGCGAGGAACGCGGCGGGCGCCGCGAGCGGCCGCCAGGACCGCCGGGGGAGGGCTACCACCCCGAGACCGCCCAGATCTGCTCGCGCAGGCGCGCCGCCTCGGCCCCGGCGGCGGCGCGGTAGTCGCCGCCGCGCTCGCGGAAGGCGTAGTCGATCGAGCGCGACACGCTGACGAGGGCGCTCGCGGGCCCGCTCGTGAACGCGCGCGCCACCTCCGCCGGGCCGGCGCCCTGGGCGCCGACGCCGGGCAGCAGCAGCACCGTCCGCGGCATCAGCCTGCGCGCCTCGGTGACGGCGCGCGGGTGGGTCGCGCCGATCACGGCGCCGACCGCCGAGAGGCCGTGCTCGCCGACCGCCTCGGCGCCCCACTCGGCGACGAGCCCGGCGACGTGCTGCCACACCGGCCGGCCGTCCGAGAGCGCCAGGTCCTGCACGTCCCCGCCCGCGTTCGAGGTCTTCACGACGCAGAAGACGCCCGCTCCCCCGCGGCGGGCGGCGGCGAGGTACGGCTCGATCGACTCGCGGCCGAGGTACGGGTTCACGGTGAGCGCGTCGGCGAGCGGCTCCTCGCCCTCGAGGTAGGCGGCCGCGTACGCGCGCGCCGTCGAGCCGATGTCGCCGCGCTTGCCGTCGGCGATCACGAGCAGCCCCGCGCGGCGCGCGTACCCGCACACCTCGGCGAACGCGCCCATCCCCGCGGCTCCGAGCGCCTCGAAGAAGGCGAGCTGCGGCTTCACCGCGACCGCGTGCGGCGCGACGGCGTCGACGATCCCGCAGCAGAAGCGCTCGACGTCGCCGCGGAGCTCGACCGGCAGGAGCTCTGGCCGGGGGTCGAGGCCGACGACGAGCTGGCTGCGCTTGCGCTCGACCTCGGCGGCGAGCCGGTCGCCGAAGGTGAGCGTCGCGACGGCCATCCGCCCCGAAGGGTAGTGACCGCCGACGACAGAGGGCCGCGCGGAGCGGCCCTCCGGTGTCGCTCGAAGCCTCCGGCCTCAGCCCTTGAGCGCGGCCTTCAGCTGGCTGCCGGCGCTGAACTTCGGGACGGTCGTGGCGGCGATCTGAACGCGCTCCCCGGTGCGCGGGTTCACGCCCTGACGCGCGGCGCGGTGGGCCGCCGAGAACTTGCCGAAGCCCGTGAAGTTGATCGAGTCGCCGCTCTTCAGCGTCTCGGTCACGGCCTCCATGAAGGCGTCGACGGCCTTGCCCGCGTCGCGGTTCGACAGGCCGCTCTTCGCCGCGACCTTGTTGATGAAATCCTGCTTCGTCAAAGCCTTCCTCCTCGTTGGGGACGCCGGTTGCTCGAAACCTCGTCGAAAGAGGCTAACAACGGCGTCGGATATCGCTTAACCATGCGGTTTTGCGGCAATTTTCCCCAGGTCCGAGGCGGTCAGGAGCGGCCAGAGGCGGACGGCGGCGCGGGCGAGGGCGTCCGCCCCTCCCTCCTCCCTGTCGACGACGCAGACGGCGTTCGAGACCCGCAGCCCGGCCGCCCTCAGGGCCTCGACGGCCTCGAGCGCGGCCCCGCCCGAGGTGACCACGTCCTCCACGAGGCAGACGAGCTCGCCCGGCTCGAAGGCGCCCTCGATCCGGTTCGCCGTGCCGTGCTCCTTCGCCCGCCCGCGGACGATCACGAAGGGGAGCCCGAGCTCGAGCGAGGCCGCCGTCGCGAGCGTGACGGCGCCGAGCTCGGGCGCGGCGAGCCGGACGGCGTCCGGCTCGTGCGCCCGCACGGCGGCGGCGATCGCCGCGCCGAGCGGCCGGAGCAGGTCGGGCCGGGTGCCGAACCGGTACTTGTCGAGGTAGTAGGAGCTCCGGCGCCCGGAGCGGAGCACGAAGTCGCCCTCGAGGAGCGCCGCCTCCCGGATCGCGCCCGCGAGCTCCACTAGCCCGGGAGCGCGACGAGCTCCCGCGCGGCCGCGAGCGCCCGCTCGGCGCCGGGCGAGCCGCCGGCGATCGAGGCCATCGAGCCGTCCGGCGCGTAGAGGTCGAGGCGCTCGAGGCGCCGCCGGGCGCGGCGGCGGTAGAGGAGCGAGCCCGACACGGCGCCCGCGCCGAGCATGAGCGTGGTCACGAGCCTAGGCGGCATCCGCGGCCTTCCGCCTCGCGGGGCGGCCTCCGCCGGCGGGAGGCTCGCCGAGCGAGGCCAGGCAGTGCTTGAGGTCGTAGAAGACAAGCCCGGCGGTCGCGTCGGGGTGCGTCGTCGCCGCGACGACCGGCGCGGCGGCCCCGGCCTCGCGGCGCACGGCGAAGACGCTGCCGCCGAGGGTCGCCGCCTCGAGCTGCGACACGGCGGGGAGCCCCCGCTCGCGCGCGAGCGCGTCCGCCTCCTCGAGGAGCGTCCTCACGCCGGCGGCGAAGCGCGCCGCGCGGCCGGCATCGGGAATCGTCGCCGCGAGCAGGGCCCCGCTCCCGTCGATGATCGCGGCGTGGACGACCTGGGAGGAGATCTCGGTGAGATCCGCGAGCGCCTGACCGGCGTCCATGGGCCGGAGCATACTGAGGGCCAGGGTGGCGTCCCATTCGAGCCTGGGCGCGGTCGCGCGGAAGTTCTTCGCCGACCGCGGCACGCACCTGGCCGCGATGATCGCCTACTTCGCGCTCCTCTCGTTCGTCCCGCTCCTCTTCCTCTCGCTCGCCCTCCTCGGCGTCGCCGGCCAGGCGCACCAGAACTCGTTCTTCGTGCGCGAGCTCCACCGGACGTTCCCGAGCACCTCGCTCGACTCGATCCTCCGGGCCGTGCGGGCGATCCGCGAGAACGCGACCGCGCTCGGCGTCGTCGGCGGCGCGTTCCTCGCCTGGTCGTCGCTCTCGCTCTTCTCGGTGCTCGAGAGCGCGTTCAACATCGTCTACGGCCGGCCGAACCGGCCGTTCCTGCGCGGGAAGGCGCTCGCCACGCTGATGATGGTCGGCTCGCTCGCGTTCCTGTTCGCGTCGCTCGTCGTCGGCTCGGTGGGCGCCGAGATCATGAAGCGCTACGCGGGCCTCCATAACTCGCCGGTCGTCGCGAACCTCGTCTCGGTCGGCGTCTCCCTGGCCGGCGTGTTCGTCTTCCTCGCGTCCGCGTACGTGGTGCTCACGAACGACGACGTCGGCTGGCGCGAGGTGATCCCCGGCGCGGCCTTCGCGGCGGTCGTGCTCGAGGGCACGTTCCAGCTCCTCCCCGCCTTCGTGCACGTCTCGAAGCACAACCCGGTCCTGCAGACGCTCTCCGGCCCGGCGGTGCTCCTCGTCTGGCTCTACGTGATGGCGAACGTGATCGTGATCGGCGCCGAGGTCAACTGGCACCGGCGCTACGGATCGCCTCGAGCAGCGCCGACGCGGCGAGCGCGCGATGGGAGTGGACGCGTTTCCAGGCGTCTCCGAGCTCCGCGACCGTCCGGTCGTGCCCCGCGGGGATGAAGACCGGGTCGTAGCCGAAGCCGCCGGTGCCGCGGCGCCCGGTCGCCACGGCCCCCTCGAGCACCCCGCGCGCGTGGAGCTCCTCGCCGGCCGGGCCGAGCGCGACGAGCTCGCTGACCATGCGGGCGCGCCGGTCGGGCTCGCCCGCGAGCCGCTCGAGGAGCGCGTCGGCCTCGTCCCGCCCCGCCGCCCAGCGGGCCGAGTGGAGGCCGGGCTCGCCGCCGAGCGCCTCGCACTCGATCCCCGAGTCCTCGCCGAGCGCCCAGGCGTCCGCGGGCGCGAGCGACCGGGCGAAGCGCGCCTTCGCCCGCGCGTTCTCCTCGTACGTCCGCCCCGTCTCCGGCGGCCAGTCGGCGGCCGCGACCGGCTCGAGCCGCCAGCCCCGCAGCCCCGTGCGGAGCTCCTCGAGCTTGTTCCGGTTCCGTGAGGCGAGGAACGCCGTTACCGCCGCCACCGCACCGCGAGCGTCTCGTCGAGGTCGGCGAGCGTCGTCACGAGCCGCTCGTCGAAGCGGTCCGCAAGCTCGAGGGTGACGACGCGGCGGTCGCGCTCGTCCTCCACCTCCACCTGCCGCACGCCGGGGACGAGCTCGAGCAGCGTCGCCACCTGGGCGCCGTGACGCAGCTCGACGACGAGGCGTCGCTCCGGCGGCCGGAAGCGCTCGAGCGCCTGGTAGGCGAGGAAGCGCAGCGGCCAGAGCGCGAGCAGGGTGAGGACGGTGCCGGCGACGGCGGCCCAGTAGTAGCCGGCGCCGGCCGCCATCCCGATCGCCGCGACGATCCAGAGGCTGCCCGCGGTCGTGAGGCCGCGCACCGAGATCCCCTCGCGGATGATCGCGCCGGCGCCGAGGAACCCGATCCCGGTCACGATCTGGGCCGCGATCCGGGTCGGGTCGACTCGGGTGCCGAAGTCGTGGAAGCCGTACGCGCCCGCGACGGTGAAGAGGCAGGAGCCGAGTGCCACGAGCAGGTGCGTGCGGACGCCCGCCTCGCGCTCGCGGAGCTCCCGCTCGACGCCGACGGCGGCTCCGAGGGCGCCCGCGACGGCGAGCCGCGCGACCGCGTCCCAGCCGGAGAGCTCGGGGAGGCTAGTCGCGAGGAGCATCGACCGCCTCCCGCTGGTGCACGGCGAGCTCGTCGATGCCCGCGGCGGCCAGGTCGAGCAGGTCGTCGAGCCGCCGCCGGTCGAACGGGACGCGCTCCGCGGTCGCCTGCACCTCGACGAGGCGGCCGTCGCCGGTCATCACGACGTTGAGGTCGACCTCCGCGCCCGAGTCCTCGACGTAGTCGAGGTCGAGCAGCGACTCGCCGTCCACCACGCCGACCGAGACGGCCGCGACCGAGCCCGTGAGCGCCTTGCCGAGCCCGAAACGGTCGAGCGCGCGCCGGGCCGCCACGTAGGCGCCGCAGATCGCGGCGCAGCGGGTGCCGCCGTCCGCCTGGAGGACGTCGCAGTCGAGGTAGACGGTGCGCTCGCCGAGCGCCTCGAAGTCGGCGACGGCCCGGACGGCGCGGCCGATCAGCCGCTGGATCTCGACCGTGCGCCCGCCCTGGCGGCCGCGAGCGGCCTCGCGCTCGGTGCGCTCGCCCGTCGAGGCCGGAAGGAGCGAGTATTCCGCCGTCAGCCAGCCGCGCCCGCTCCGGTGGAGCCAGCGCGGGACCCCCTCCGTGACGCTCGCGGTGCAGAGGACGCGGGTCGCGCCCTGCGACCAGAGCACCATCCCGTGCGGCCGGGCGAGGAAGCGCGGGTCGGCCTCGACCGGGCGCAGCTCGTCGGAGCGCCTGCCGTCCGCCCTCACGCAGCCGCCCTCCGGAGCTCGGAGACGGCGACGCGCTCGACGTCGGCGAGCGGGAGCTGGAGGAAGCGCTCGCCGAGGCTGCGGAAGAGCGCCGGGTCGCCGGTCGTGAGGAACCGGTAGGCGCCGTCGCGCGTCCGCTCGTTCCCGAAGCCCTTGCGCTCGAGCGTCTCCGCGACCTCGCGCGCGGTCTCCTCGGCGGAGAACACGAGCGTGACGTCCCGGCCGAACACGCGCTGGAAGACCGGGCGGATCAGCGGGTAGTGCGTGCAGCCGAGGATGACGGTGTCGCAGCCGGCCGCCCTGAGCGGCGCCGCGTACTCGGCCACGGCGTCGACGGTCTGCTCGCCGGCCTCGATCAGCGGCACGAGCTTCGGGCAGGCGACGGCGGTGACGTGCGCGCCCGCGTCGAGCGCGCGCACGAGCGTCTCGTAGCGTCCGGCCGCGACCGTCGCCTCGGTCGCGAGCAGGCCGATGCGGCGGTTGCGGGTGGCGCGCACCGCGGCCGCCGCCTCCGGCGTGATCACGCCGACGACCGGCACGGCGAGCGACTCCTGCAGCGCCGGCAGCGCCGCCGAGGTCGCGGTGTTGCACGCGACCACGATCAGCTTCACGCCCAGCGCCTCGAGGTAGCCGGCGATCTCGAACGCAAAGCGGCGCACCTCGTCGAGCGGGCGCGGGCCGTACGGCAGCCGCGCGTGGTCGCCGAGGTAGACGAAGTCCTCGTTCGGCATCGTCACGAGGCACTCGTGGAGCACCGTCAGCCCGCCGACGCCGGAGTCGAACACGCCGATCGGGCGCCCGTCCATGCGCCGATTCTAGGATCGTCGCCGTGACGGCGCCCGTCCGGATCGGCACCTGCTCGTTCGCCGACGAGGCGCTCGTGAAGCACTGGTACCCGAAGGGGGTGCCGGCGCGGGAGCGCCTCCCGTGGTACGCGGAGCGGTTCTCGACCGTGGAGGTCGACTCGACCTACTACCGGCTGCCGGAGCGCTCGGCGGTGCAGGGCTGGGCCGACCGTACTCCCGCCGGGTTCGTCGTGCACGTGAAGGCGTTCGGCCTGATGACGCGCCACCCGGTGCGGCTGGAGCAGCTCCCGCCCGACCTGCGCGAGGGGATGCCGGTCGACGAGCGCGGCCGGGTCGACCGGCCGCCGCGCGAGCTCCGGGGCGAGGTCTTCCGCGTCTTCCTCGACGCGCTCGAGCCGCTGCGCGAGGCCGGGAAGCTCGGCGGGATCCTCTTCCAGCTCCCGCCGTACGTCGTCTGGAAGCTCTCCTCGCTCGACTACCTCGAGTGGGCCCGCGAGCGCCTCGGCGGCGACGCGATGCTCGTCGAGCCGCGCCACCGCTCGTGGTTCGCCGGGGACGTGCGCGCGGACCTGCTGCGCTGGCTCGAGGAGCGCGGCATGTCCTGGGTCGTGGTCGACGCGCCGAAGGTCGACGCGCGGAACGTGCCGGAGACGCTCGTCGCCGCGACGACGCCGCTCGCGTACGTGCGCTTCCACGGGCGCAACGCCGCGACGTGGAACGCGCGCGGCGGCTCGGCCGCCGAGCGCTTCGACTACCTCTACGGCGAGGAGGAGCTGCGGGAGTGGGTGCCGCCGCTGCGCGAGCTCGCCGGGGAGGCCGAGGAGGCGTACGCCTTCTTCAACAACAACAACCAGACGAACGGGGTCGCGCAGGCGCCCGCGGGCGCGCTGCTCCTCCGCCGTCTGCTGGAGGAGGAGGGCGTCCCCGTCGCCTGACGCGCAACACCGTGAGGCCGGCGCTCGGCTCCTCGCGCGGCGCAACAGTCCGGGCTCCTCGCGCGGCGCAACAGTCCGGGGTCAGACCCCGGTTCGTTGCGCACGCGCCCGCGGACCCCGGTTCTGCAACAGTCCGGGGTCTGACCCCGGTTCGTTGCGCGCGCGCCCGCGCACCCGGCGCTAGCCTGGCCGGGTATGCGGATCCTGGCGCTCACGCACGGCCCGCGGGTGCGCGCCGAGCTCTTCGGCGAGGTCGCCCGCGGCCAGGGCCACGAGCTCGTCGAGTGGGAGCTCCCGGCGCAGGGGCCGCCACCGGACGGCTTCGACGCGGTGATGGTCTTCGGCGGGCGGATGAACGTCGGCGAGGAGGCCCGCCACCCCTGGCTCGAGGTCGAGTACGAGCTCCTGCGGTCGTGGGTCGGGGCCGGGACGCCCCTGCTCGGCGTCTGCCTCGGCGGCCAGACGCTCGCCCACGCGCTCGGCGGCCGCGTCGGACCCGCACCCGACTGGAAGGCGGGCTTCTACGACGTGGAGCTCACCGCCGCAGGGCGGGACGACCCGGTCCTCGGCGCCCTGCCCGAGCGCTTCGAGGCGCTCCTCGCGAACCGGTACGAGTTCGACCCGCCGCCCGGCGCCGCCCGCCTGGCGCGCGCGGGCCCGCAGGAGCAGGCGTTCCGGGTCGGCGAGCGCGCCTGGGGCGTCCAGTTCCACCCCGAGGCGCGCCGCGACCAGGTGCTCTCGTGGTGGGCCGACGGGCGCGAGCTCCCGGCCCCCCTCGGCGAGCTCGCCGGCCTGCTCGACGCGAAGCTGCCGCCGTGGCAGGAGCTCGGCCGGCGCCTCTGCCTCGCCTTCCTCGCGGCGGCGCGTTCCTAGCCGCCGTACTCGGCGGCGTTGTAGCCGGTGCAGGCGGCGAGGGAGAGCACGATCCGCGGCGGCGGGAGCTTCCCGAGCCCGAAGAGCGTCTCGTAGGCGACCGCCCACACGCGGGCACGCCGGAACCAGATCACGCCGGAGGTGTTCGGGAAGGTCGCCCGGGCCGCCGCCCAGCGCGGGTCGACGCGCGAGATGCACGGGTTCGCGAGCCGAGAGGCATCGCGCCAGTAGCGCGTGAACCTGCTCGAGCGGAACGCGGCCGTGAGCGCCGCGAGCTCCTCGGCGTCCGCGCGCTTCCCGTGCAGCGCCGCGAACCCGGGGCAGGCGACGCCGTAGAGCTCGCGCACGACCCGCGCCGGCACGAGCGCGCAGGCGCCGTCGGCGGGCCGGTCCGCGGGCCGCGACCAGACGAGGCGCCAGCGGCCGCGCTGGAGGCGGAAGAGCGAGTCGCTCTGCGCGACCTTGTAGCCCCACCGCACAGAGCCGTAGCGCCGGTCGGAAGCCGCGACCGCGATCCGCTGCACCGCGACGTCGCCCTGCAGCGCGCGCAGCGCGGCGCGCAGCCCCGCCCGCTCCCCCGGCGTCGGGACGGCAAGCGCGACCGCGGCTGCGAGGAGAGCTCTCACGTCTCCACCGGCAGGTCGGTCCGCGACCACTCGTGCCAGGAGCCGCGGTAGTTGCGCGCGTCGTAGCCGAGCCGGCGCAGCACCTGCACCGCGAGCGCCGAGCGCGAGCCGCTGTGGCAGTAGCAGACCACCTCGCCGTCGCCGGGCGCGCCGACGCGGTCGAGCACCGCCTCGGGCTCGAGCAGGACGAGCTCCTGCACGTCGAGGTTGACGGCTCCGGGGATGTGACCCTGGCGCGGGTCGCAGGACGAGCCGAGCCTGCCGTCGTACTCGTCGGGACGGCGCACGTCGACGACGCGCAGCTCGGCGAGGCGCGCCGACAGCTCGGCGAGGTCGATGTCCGTCACGCGAGCCCCCGGACGAGCTCGACCTCGGCGGCGACCGCCGGGCGGCGGGCGAGCTCGCCGAGCCACGCCTCGAGGCGCTCGGGCAGCTCGACGCCGAGCAGGTCGCGCGCGCGGATCACCCAGGGAGCGTAGGCGACGTCGGCGAAGAGGCTGCCGCCGACCGGGAGCTCCTCGAGGCGGCGCTGGAGCTCGTTCGCCTCGCCCCGGCGGAAGGCGTAGTAGTCGTCGCCGAGGAGCTCGTCGAAGCGGAAGACGCGCAGGCGGGCGTCGGCCCGGGCCCGGAGGTCGGCCGGGAGAAGCGGCCGGTCGGGGTAGCGGTCGTCGAGGTACTCCATGATCACCGCCGACTCCGGCAGCACGAAGCCGTCGTCGAGCACCGGAACCCTGCCCGAAGCGTTGAGCTCGTAGATCCACGCCGGCCGGTCGCGCAGGTCGATCTCGACGCTCTCGTACCCGATTCCCTTCTCCGCGAGCGCGATGCGGACGCGGGCGCAGTAGGGGCAGCGGGGTGCGTCGTAGAGCTTCACGGCTCGAGCCCCATCATCGCCGCGATCCGCTCGTAGAGCTCGGCGGCCGGCGGGAGCTCCGCCGGCGACGCGGCGTTCCGGGCCACGCGCCTGACCTCGGCGGGGTCGGCGCCGGTGAGGCGCGCGACGAGCGTCGGGTTCGCCGCGAGCGCGAGCTCGTCGCCCTTCGGGAGCTCCCCGTACCACGACGGCACCGAGAGGTACTCGTCGACCATCCGGCCGCGTTCGAACAGGCGGAAACGCACGACCGCCTCCTGCTCGAGCGCGAGCGCGACGACGACCGCCCCGAGCCGGTCGGACAGCTCCCCCGCGAGCCGCGACTGGGCGGCCCGGTCGCCGTCGAGCAGCGGGTCGGCGATCCTGATCCAGCCGTTGGCCGCGTCCCGTACCTCGGGCGACTCGAGTCGCGGCACGAACTGCGCGAGGGCGCGCTCGACCGACAGCCGGTCGTCGCTCTGCACGTGCGTCGCGGCCCGCGTCGGGCCCTCGGGCGAGTCTCCGAGCCGCCGCTCGAGCGTCTCGAGCGGGACGGCCATGAGGTACTCGACCTCGTCGAAGCCGAGCCGGCGCCAGACGGCCAGAGCGGGCTCGTTCGAGCGGAGCGCCTCGAGCGTCACGATCGTCGCGCCCTTCGCCTTCGCGTCGGCGACGCCGGCGCGCACGAGCGCCTTCACGATCCCGCGGCGGCGGCTGCCCTGCACCACGTGCGCCCACTCGAGGTGCGCGATCCCGCGGTCGGGCGCCTTGAAGTGGGCGACGCCGACGAGGCGGCCGCCCTCCTCGGCCACGAGGACCGCGCCGCCGTCGAAGCTCTCGCGGATCGTGCCCCACTGCTCGGCCCACTCCTCCGTCGGGAATCCCGGCGGCTCGGGAACCTCGCGCACGAACTCCTCCCAGAGCGCGCGCAGCCCGGCCTCGTCGGCCTCGGTCGCGAGGCGGACCCTCACGCGACGCGCATCCCCGTCAGGAGGTAGTGCGCGGACAGGTTCTGGAACGGGTCGAGCAGGCCGCCGAGCTCGTGCACGTCGAGACCGTAGAGGAGCGCCGAGGCCTTCCGCAGGCCGAGGTCGCCGGCCGGCCAGGCGCGCGGCCGGGCGAGGTGGCGCGCGAGGAACCACTCGGCCGTCCACGAGCCGAGGCCGCGGATCGCGGTCACGCGGGCACGGACCTCGTCGTCGTCGAGGGCCGCGAGCCCGTCGAGGTCGACGTCGGAGCGCGCGAGCCCGAGCACGTACTCGGCCTTGCGCCGCGAGAAGCCGAGGGCGACGAGCTCCTCCTCGGAGGCGCGGGCGAGCCGCTCGCGCGCCGGGAAGGCGTACGCGCGCCCGGCGCGCCGGCCGTAGCGCTCGACCAGCCGGTTGCGGATCGCGGACGCGGCGAAGAGCGAGACCTGCTGCGCGGTGATCGAGGTCACGAGCGACTCGAACGGGTCGGGCGCGAGCGGCGGGCGGAAGCCCGCGAGCCGGACGGCGAGCTCCCCGATCACCGGCCGCCCGCCGGCCCACGCGTAGAACGCCGGCAGGTCGAACTCGAGGCCGAGCAGCTTCTCGACGACCGGCCGCGTCTCCGCGTCGAGCGGCTCGACGTCGACCCCTCCGGGCGCCGCCTCGATCCGCACCTCGCGGCCCCCGACGACCCGGTGCAGCCCGCCCTCGTGCCAGAGGTTCGCGAGGTCGGCCCCGAACGCGCGGAAGCGCTCGGTCGACACGTCGAAGTCGTAGGGCTCAGGGAAGGCGAGCAGCAACGTCGTCGAACGTCTCGAACGGCTCGAACGGCGTCCCGCGCGAGGCCAGGTACCCGGCGAGGTCGCCGCGTGCGAAGACGCGGTCGGCGGCGAGGGCCGCGCAGCGGTCGGAGTAGCCGTCGCCGACGTACACGAGCGGCCGGCCGGCCGGCAGCGCCCGCCGCTTGCAGAGGTCGCCGCAGACCGGGCAGGGGGCGTCGTCGGCCCAGAGCACGCGCCAGCCGTCCGGCCGCGGGTCGAGCCGGTTCGCGACGACCTCGACCCGCACCCCCTCGCGGGCGAGGATCGGCTCGATCGTCTCGTGGAAGCCGCTCGACAGGACGAGCGGCCGGAACCGCTCCGCGAACGCGGCGAACCCGGCCCGCACCTCCGCCTCGGCGACGAGGAACGCCACCGCCTCCTCGAGCGGCGCCGCGATCGTCCCCACCTCGGCCTCCATCACCTCGCGATAGCTGCGCGTCGCGCCGAGCGCGTCGTCCATCCGCTCGAACACGTCCGGGTCGCCGAAGCGCTCGAGCAGCATCCACTGCGTGTCGCGGACGGTTACCGTCCCGTCCCAGTCGAGGACCGTGTACAAGGTGGGCCGTGGAGGGTAGTCGGCGGTGAAGGGATGGGCGCTCGCCTGCGCGGCCGCGGCCGCGCTCGCCCTCGGCGGCGGCGCCGGCGCCCAGGGCGTCACGCGCGGCGACATCCAGCCGTCGTGGTCGCCCGACGGGACGAAGATCGCCTTCGCCCGGCTGGCCGGCGGGCACCTGCAGATCTACGTCATGAACGCGAACGGGGGCGGCCTGCGCGCCCTCACCCACGGCGCGCCCGACCACGCCGACCCCGAGTGGTCGCCCGACGGGAAGACGATCGCCTTCTCGCGGCTCGTGCGCGCGCACGGGCAGACGCTCGGCGGCCAGGTCTACACGGTCAGCGCCAGGGGCGGCCCGGCGCGCCGGCTCACGGCGGGGTCCGGCGGGTACGACGAGCTCCTCGGCTGGTCCCCGGACGGCAAGCAGATCGCGTTCGAGCGGATCGAGGCCGGCGTCGGCTCGGTCTACGTGATGGCCGCGAACGGCGGCGGCCAGCACCGCCTGACCCCGACCGACGAGGACGACGACTACCTCGCGGCGTGGTCGCCGGACGGGCGCAAGCTGGCCTTCGACCGCACGGCGGGCAACGCCTTCGGCGACATCTACGTCATGAACGCCGACGGGACGGGGACGCGCGCGCTCGCCCGCTCCGCCGCCGACGAGACGGTCGCGCGCTGGTCGCCCGACGGCAAGCGCATCGCCTTCATGAGCGACCGCACCCGCCACTACGAGATCTACGTCGCCCCCGCGGGCGGCGGCGCGGCGCGGCAGGTGACGCACACGCCGGGCGGAGCGCACGACCCGGCCTGGTCGCCCGACGGCAAGAAGATCGCCTTCACGAGCTACGTCGGCGGGCAGTGGCAGATCGCGGTCGCCGGCGCGACCGGCGGCCCCGTCCGGACGCTCACGAGCTCGAGCGGCGACAACACGAACCCCGCCTGGTCGCCCGACGGCAAGCGGATCGCGTTCGAGAGCACCCGCGACAGCGAGTCGGCGATCTACGTCATGAACGCCGACGGGTCCGGCCAGAAGCGCCTGAGCTGACCGGACGCCGCCCCGGCCGGCCCCGGCCGCGCGTCACACCACGCGGTTGCGTAGCACGCCGATCCCGTCGACGCGGGCCTCGACGACGCCGCGCGCGACCGGGACGCCGCCGCCGGCGGCCACCGGCGCCACGAGCAGCTCGCCGGGCCGCAGCGTCGTGTTGCGGGCGGCGTGCGCGATGCGCCCGTCCCAGGAGGGGCCGTCGAACTCGTCGGGCGTCACGAGCACCGGGCCGATCGAGAGCGCGAAGTCGCGGCTTTTCGCCCCCGGCAGGTCGGGGGCGTGCCACGCGTTGCCGGCGGTCCAGCCGCCGACCGCGCCGCCGGCGCCGACCACCGCGACGAGCGCGGGCACGGAGCGGAGGTCGCTCGAGCCCTCGGGGTACGGGATCTCGTCCTCCGGGCCGAAGACGGCGGCGGTGTTGCCGAAGGCGAAGTCGAGGCCGTCGCCGAAGATCCGGATGCTGGGCGGGTGGAGGACGGGCGCCCGCAGGTCGACCTCGTCGAGCGCGTACACGGCGTGCTCGCGCAGCGCCCCGCCGGCGGTGAAGTAGACCTGCAGCGTCTGCGCCGCGAGCTGGGTCACGCGCCCGCCGTCGATGCGGCCCGGCCAGCCGCGCTCGAGCTCCATCCCCTTCGGGCTGAACATGCAGAGCCGCGTCATCTCACGGCTCCGTGTGGACGATCACGTCGGCGATGTCGGGCCGCTCGCGGCGGATCCGCTCCTCGACCTCGCTCGCGCGGGCGTGGGCGTCGTCGAGTCGGCTCGTGCCCTCGAGCCCGAGAGTCAGGAACGCGACGAGCCCGCCCTCCGTGCGCAGGAACCGGACCTCGCGCGGGGGGCGCCCGGTGGCGTCGACGACGATCCGCTCGACCGCCGCCGGGTCGACGGCAACCTCCCGGCCCGACGCCGGCTCGGTCAGCGGCTCGAGGTGGGTCTGCACCGCGTCGACCTCGGGGACGGCCGCGCAGACCGCCCGCTCGAGCTGCTCCGCGACGTCGTGCGCGGCCTCGAGGGTGACGTCGCCCGGGAGCTTCAGGTGGAGCGAGAGCTCGGTCCGGCCGCCGACCTCGACGAGCGCGAGGTTGTGCACCTCCCGCACGCCGGGCACCGCCACGGCGGCGGCGTGGGCGCGCTCGCGGATTCCGGCGTCCTCGACCGGCTCCACGTGGACGACGACGTCGCTGCCCGGCAGGGCGCGCTCGACCGCCGCCTCGACCGCGTCGGCCGCCGCGTGCCCCTGGCCGACGCCGGCGGAGGCGGAGACGCCGATCACGACGTCGGCGAACTGGCGCCCGCCCGCGTGCCGCATGCGCAGGCGGCGCAGGACGACGCCGGGGAGCGCGCCGATCGCGGCGCGCGCCGCCACCTCGGCGTCGGCCGGCGCGCGGTCCATCAGGATGTCGACGTTGCCGCGGGCGAGCCGCGACGCCGCGACGAGCACGAGGGCGGCGACGAAGAGCGCGGCCGCGGAGTCGCCGTTCGGGTGGCCGGCGCGCGCGAGCAGCAGGCCGACCAGGACGGCGACCGAGCCCGCGAGGTCGCTCGCGAAGTGGAGCGCGTTCGACGAGAGGGCGGCGCTGCGGTAGCGGCGCGACGCCCGCCAGGAGACCGCGGCGCGGCTCGCGTCGACCGCGATCACGACCGCGACCACGGCGAGCGCGTACCAGGCGGCGTGCACGGTCGGCGCCGACGAGCCGGCCAGGCGCTCGACCGCCCGCACGCCGATCAGCACGCTCGCCGCCGCGAGGAACGCCGCCTCGGCGAGGGCGGCGAGGTGCTCCGCCTTGCCGTGGCCGTACTGGTGGCCGGGGTCGGCCGGGCGGCCGGCCACGCCGACGGCGAAGAAGGTCAGGAGCGCCGCGACGAGGTCGGTCCCGGAGTGGATCGCCTCGGAGATCAGGCCGAGGCTGTGCGTGGCGAGCCCGACCGTCAGCTTCAGCGCGACGAGCGCGGCCGCCGCCGCGACGGAGACGAGCGCCGCACGCCGTTGCGGGGTCACCGCCGGATTGTCTCAGTCGCTCCCGCCGGGGTTCGGCGCGCCCGCGGCCGCCTCCGCGGCGGGGACGATGTCGACCGTCCGCCGCAGCGGCGCCTCCTTGACCCACACGAGCGCGACGACCCACACGAGCACGGCCACGCAGGCCGACGCGAGGAAGGCCGGCCGGAGCGCCGACGCGAGCGACTCGCGCAGGCCGGGCGGGAGGCGGTGGATCGCGACGCCCCCGCCGGCGGTCGTCTCCCGGGGGAGGCCGGAGTTCACGATCACGCCCATCACCGAGACGCCCACGGTCGCCCCCATCTGGCGCGCGAACTGGGTCAGGGCGGTCGCCGAGCCGATCCGGGCGCGCCGGACGGCGTTCTGCACCGAGAGCACGAACACCTGCATCATCGAGCCGATCCCGATCCCGGCGACGACCATGTCGCGCGCCGCCTCGCCGTTCGTCGTGTGCACGTCCATCCGCCAGAGGAGCCCCATCCCGAGGACGAGGACGAGCGGCCCGAAGACGACGTTCCAGCGGTAGCGGCCCGTTCGGGACACGAGCTGGCCGGTGAGGAACGACGTCGTCACCGCGCCGAGCATGAGCGGCGTGAGGACGACGCCGGACGACGTCGCCGAGGTGCCGATCACGCCCTGGACGAAGAGCGGCACGAACGAGATCGTCCCGAACATCGCCATCCCCGACAGCGCCATGCAGCCGACGCTCCCTGCGACGATCGGGTTGCGCAGCACGTCGAACGGCAGGATCGGCTCCCGCGAGCGCCGCTCGACGAGGCCGAAGGCGGCGAGCAGGCCGGCCGCGGCGCAGAGCGCGCCGACGACGTGCCCGCTGCCCCACGCGTAGTCGTGCCCGGCCCAGACGAGCCCCAGCAGGAGCGCGGCCGTGCCGGCCGCGAGCAGGCCGGCGCCGAGCCAGTCGATCTCGTGCTCGGCGCGCGTCCGCCGCCTCGGCATCGTCAGCGAGATCACGGCGAGCGCGAGCCCCCCGACCGGGAGGTTGACGAGGAAGACCCAGCGCCAGGTCGTGTTGTCGACGATGAAGCCGCCGACGGCCGGGCCGACGACGGACGCCGCGACGAACACCGAGCCGATCAGCCCCTGCCAGCGGCCGCGGTCGAGCGGCGGCACGATCCCGCCGATGACCGCGAGCGAGAGCGGGAAGAGGCCGCCCGCGCCGAGCCCCTGCACGCCCCGGAAGACGACGAGCTCGGTCATGTTCTGGGCTGCGCCGCAGAGCGCGGAGCCGACGAGGAAGATGC
This sequence comes from Gaiellaceae bacterium, assembly GCA_035650615.1. Lineage (GTDB taxonomy): Bacteria > Actinomycetota > Thermoleophilia > Gaiellales > Gaiellaceae > PALSA-600. Next base: position 105,943 of record DASRHI010000052.1, read on the forward strand.
TCACCGAGGCGAGGAGCAGCGGACGGCGGCCGTGGACGTCCCCGAGCCGGCCGTACACCGGCACCGACACCGTGGAGGTGAGCATGTACGCGGTGAAGACCCAGGAGTACTGCGTGATCCCGCCGAGGTCGGAGACGATCCGCGGCAGTGCCGTCGCGACGATCGTCTGGTCGAGCGCGGCGAGCAGCAGCGCCACCATCAGGCCCGAGTAGATCGTCAGGACCCGGCCGATCGTGTAGTCGTAGCCCGGCGGCCTGCGCGCGAGCCGCTCGCCGAGATTCACGGGGCGGCGTCTCCCGGGGCGAGCTCGCCTGCGAGCCGTGCGGGGCGGCGCCGGCGTGCGCGCTCGAGGACGATGCCCGCGGCGATGAGGACGCCGCCGACGATCTCCCAGCGGTCGAGGCTCTCGGACAGGAGGACGATCGCGAACACGACCGCGAAGAGCGGCTGCAGGTTGGCGACGAGCGTCGCGCGCGCCGCGCCGACCCGGCCGAGGGCCGTGAACCAGAGGATGTTCGTCAGGAAGAGCGGCCCGACGACGCCGTAGGCGAGGCCGAGCCAGGCCTCCCAGCCGAGCGCGCCGAAGCTCTGGCCGGCGAGCTCGGGGACGCTGACGAGCCCGAGCGGCAGCGACCCGAGCCCGAGCACGAGCGCGCTGATCCGGATCGGCGAGTAGCGCCGCATGAGCGGCGCGATCGCGACGGAGTACGCCGACCAGGTGACGGCGGTGCCGATCGCGATCAGGTCGCCGGTGGCGTCGCCGGAGACGCCGCCCCCGCTCCCCGTGGCGACGAACCCGACCCCGGCGCACGTGATCGCCGCCGCCGCCCAGAAGCGGCGGCCGAGACGCTCGAGGCCGGCGAGCGTCGCGATCGCGCCGGCGAAGATCGGGCTCGCGCCGAAGACGAGCCCGACGGTGGACGCGCTCGTATCGTGGACCGCGACGACGAAGCAGACCTGGTTGGCGAAGATCAGCAGCGCCGCGAGCGCGACGAGCGGCCAGTCGGCGATGCGGATGCGGAAAGACCGCTCCCGCTGCCAGGTGAAGAGGATGAAGAGCGCCGTCGCGGCGACGTACCGCGACGTCCCGTAGGCGAGGGGACGAAACCCGTGGGTCACCACGTACCGGGTCACGGTCACGTTCAGGGCCCAGAGCAGGATCGTTCCGAGCAGCATCAGGTCGACTGCGGAGACTCGGCGATCCACTCCTCGACCCTACTCGCGCCGACTACGCTTGCGCCGATGGAACGCGAGCCGACCCGGCACGACGTCGACGCGCTCGTCGGGCCCGCGACGCCGCACTTCGCCTACCAGCTCCGCGCGCGCGTCCGCGAGCTCGTCGCGGGCCTGCCCGAGGACCACGACGTCCGCCGCTACGCTGAGAAGCGGATCGAGCTCCTCGACCGCCTGGGTCACGCGTCGTCGAAGGCGGAGGAGGGCGGCCGCGAGCCGCGCAGCCGGCCCGGCTGGGCCCAGATCCCGAGCACGGCCCCGGCCGACCGCCCGCTCCCGCCTCGGCGCGCCGGGTGAACGTCCTCGTCACGGGCGGCTCGCGCGGAATCGGGCGCGCGATCGCGCTGCGCCTCGCGCGCGACGGCGCGCGGCGTGTCGCGATCGGCTACCTCCGCAACGACGCCGCGGCGGAGGCGACCGCGGAGGAGCTCCGCGAGACGGGCGCCGAGGTGACCCTCGTGCGCGGCAACGTCGGCTCGGAGCGCGTCCTCGACGAGGTGCGGGCGCTCGGGGCGCTCGACGTCCTCGTGCACAACGCCGCGACGGGCGTCGTCCGCCGCGCGCTCGAGACCGAGGACAGGCACTGGGACTGGACCCTGAACGCGAATGCGCGCGCGCTTCTCGCGCTCGCGCGCGTGGCGGCGCCGCGGATGGCGGCCGGGTCGTCGATCGTGGCGATCTCGTCCCTTGGCGCGCAGCGCGTGCTCGAGAACTACGCGCTGATCGGGACGTCGAAGGCCGCGCTCGAGGCGCTCGTGCGCTACCTCGCCGTCGAGCTCGCCCCCGCCGTGCGCGTGAACGCGGTCTCGGCCGGCGTCGTCGAGACGCGCGCCCTCGAGCACTTCCCGAACCGCGACGAGATGCTCCGCGCAGGCGCCGCGAACCCCGCGGGTCGGCTCGTCACGCCGGAGGACGTGGCGGGCGCGGTCGCGTTCCTCTGCTCGCGCGACGCCGAGATGGTGCGCGGCCACGTCCTCGTCGTCGACGGCGGATTCTCGCTCCCCGTTCCGCCCCCGCCGGCTCTATAATCGGTGTGGATGCGCACGGGGGTCGTGCTCGTGCTGACCGCAGCGCTCGCAGCCGCCCTCGCGGCTGCGCCCCTCGCAGCGGACCTCGACAAGGGCCGCCAGCGTCCGCCGGCCGCCCTCTCCCTGCAGGAGAAGGTGATCTGGATGGGCGAGTGGGCCGCCTGCCGCCACCAGTCGCTGCGCAACCTCGCCAGGGAGCTCGGCCTGAAGGTGCCCGCCGGCCGGACGCCGCAGGTGACGGCGAAGGTGATCGCGAAGTTCGCCGAGGCGCCGCTCTGGAACCTCGAGAGCGAGTTCCAGACGGCCGTCGACGGCTGCCGCAACGGCATCCTCTGGCGCTTCTACCACGAGTAGCCCTCCCGGCGGCTAGCGCGCGAGCCGCCGGAGCGTGTCGGCCGCGACGAGCCCGGCGACGCGCGGGTTCTCCTGCAGCCGCCGCACCGCGTACTCGTACCAGTGCGTCCCGAACGGGACGTAGACGCGGAGGCGGTGCCCCTCGGCCACGAGCTCGTCGGCGCGGGCCGCCCGGACGCCGAGCAGCATCTGGAGCTCGTAGCGCTCGCGCGGGAGCCCCCGCTCGCGCACCTGCGCGAGCGCGTCGGCGATCAGCGCCTCGTCGTGCGTGGCGATCGCGACGTAGCTGCCGCGGTCGAGCAGCGCCCGCAGCGTCGCCCGGAAGCTCTCGCGGACCTCCTCGTCGTCCTGGTGGGCGAGCTCCGCGGGCTCGAGGTAGATGCCCTTGCACACGCGGACGTTGTCGAGCCCGTCCACGTCGCGGACCGTACGCCGGAGGCGCGCCTGCAGGACGACGCCGACGTTGTCCCGTCCGGCGGCGCGCAGCTCACGGTAGAGGCGCAGCGTGCGGTCGGTCGTCGACGAGTCCTCCATGTCGATCCGGACGAAGTTGCCGCGCACGCGGGCGTCCTCGACGACCGCCTCGAGGTTCTCGCGGCAGAGGCCGTCGTCGAGCTCGAGCCCGAGGCCGGTCAGCTTGACGGACACGTTCGCGTCGAGCCCCTCGCCCTCGACCCGCGCGAGCACCCGGTGGTAGGCGCGCGCGAGCTCGCGCGCCTCGTCCGCCGACGACACCTCCTCGCCGAGGACGTCGATGGTGGCGAGCTTCCCCTCCGCGTTGAGGCGGCGCACGACGGACACCGCGTCCTCGAGCGTCGGGCCGGCGATGTAGGGCGCCGCGAGCGCGCGCACGAGCTTCCTCGGCACGGCCGGCAGCACGCGCGCGATCGCCCGTTCGAGGAGCGCCACCGCGCGGAGGCTACCCCTGGCGCATGAAGCCCTGGCGCGCCGCGCTCACGAGCGCGACCGCCTCGGGGAAGAGCACGCGCATCGCGTCGCGCAGCGCGATCGCCTGCTCGTCGGCGCTGCCGGCGACCTGGAGCTGGGAGAGCGCGGCGGACGTCAGCTCGACGGCGGTGTTGAGCGTGAGGGTCGCGAACTGCTCGCGCTGCGCCTCCTGCACCGACTCGGCCTGCTGCTCGGCGAACTCGCGCAGCCCGCGCAGGAGCTCCTCGGGGTCGCCGCCGAAGGGGAATCCGAACGCGCCGCCTTCCATGCGGCCCACGTTACCGGAGGGGGAGCCGGTAGCGGTCCAGCACCTCGGCGACGAACGCCTCGACGACCCCCGTCGCGGAGGCGAGCCCGGGGGTGCCGACGGCGTCGAGGTAGGCGGGCGAGGCGACGCGGGCGGCGTCCTCCTCCCCGGCGAGCTCGGCCGCGACCTCGCAGAGCGCGACGAGCGACGCCACCTCGCGGACGGCCGCGCGGTCCTCGAGCGGCCGGGCCCGGGCGTCGACGGCGAGCCACCGGCGCTCGTCGCCCTCGCCGAGGGCGACGAGGTACGCACGCCCTCCGCCCGGCGGCTCGGCGGCGAGCACTCCGGCCACGGCGCCGTGCCCGGCCACCGCCGCGGCGATCCGCTCGAGCTCCACGCCGTCACCCTAGACTCGCGCCGTGGACGCGCAGGCGCTCTTCGACCCGCTCGGCCCGACCTACGAGCGCTGCGCCGCGCTCCTCTCCTTCGGCCAGGACGCCCGCTGGCGCCGTTTCCTCGTCACCCGGGTCGAGGCGGGGCCGGGCGACCGCGTCCTCGACGTCGCGACGGGCACCGGGCTCGTGGCGCGCGAGCTCGCCGCCCGTCACGGCTGCGCCGTCGTCGGCGTCGACCGCAGCCCCGGCATGCTCGCCGAGGCGCGCCGGCGGACGACCGGGATCGAGCTCGTCGAGGCGCGCGCGGAGGCGCTCCCCTTCGCCGACGGCGAGTTCGACGCGCTCACCTTCACCTACCTCCTGCGCTACGTCGACGACCCGGCCGCGACGCTGCGCGAGCTCGCGCGCGTCGTCCGCGCGGGCGGCGTCGTCGCCGGGCTCGAGTTCGGCGTCCCGTCTGGGGCGTGGCGCGCCCCGTGGGAGCTCTACGTCCGCGCCGGCCTTCCCGCGGCGGGGGCGGTCGTCGGGCGCGGGTGGCGCGAGGCCGGGGCCTTCCTCGGCGGCTCGATCCGCCGCTTCGCCCGCGCCTGGCCGCAGGAGCGGCTCGAGCAGGCGTGGCGGGCGGCGGGGGTCGGCGACGTCCGCTCCCGCCGCCTCAGCCTCGGGGGAGGGGTCGTGACATGGGGCCGGAAGAGCTGAGGCCCGCCTTCTACGCGCTCCGGCCGGGCGGCTGGCGCGACTACGTGACGGTGCTGCACGCCCCGTACACGCTGTGGAACCTCGCCTACGTCGCCGTCGGGGCGGCGCTCGCCCCGGAGTTCCGGACGGGCCGCATGCTCTGGACGATGGCGGCGTTCGCGCTCGCGCTCGGGGTCGCGGCGCACGCGCTCGACGAGCTGAACGGCCGCCCGCTGCGGACCGGGATCGGCGACGGCGTGCTCGTGGCGCTCGCGCTCGCGTCGCTCGCGGGGGCGTGCGCGATCGGCGTCTGGGCGGCGTTCGCCTGGGACGAGCCGGGCCTGCTCGCGTTCGTCGCCGCCGGCGCGGCCGTCGTCCCGGCGTACAACCTCGAGTGGCTCGGCGGCGCCGTCCACAACACCTGGGGCCTCGCCCTCTCCTGGGCCGCCTTCCCCGTGCTGACCGCGTACTTCGCGCAGGCCGGCACGCTGCGGGCGGAGGCCGTGCTCGCGGCCGGCTTCGCGGCGGCGCTGATCGTCGTCCAGCGCACGCTCTCGACGCCCGTGCGCCACGCCCGCCGCGTCCTCGGGACGACCGAGGGCGTCGAGCCGATGGAGCGCTCGCTGCGCATCCTCCCGTGGGCCATCGTCCTCCTCGCGGGCGCGCTCGTCGTGGCGCGCCTAACCTAGAGTCGTGTCCGCCTCCGCGATCGTCGCGCTCGTCGCGGCCGTGCTCGCCGCGCTCGCGGCCGGCGGGACGCTCTGGCTGCTCGAGCGGGCGCGTGCCCGCGCACGGACGCTCGAGGAGGAGATCGACCGCGGCCGCGCCGCGTTCGACGAGGTCGTCTCGCGCGAGGTCGCGCAGCGGGCGGCCGAGCTCGAGCAGCGGCTCAGGATCGCGCGCGCCGAGTCGATCTCGGCGCTGTCCGAAGAGGAGCGCCGCATCACCGAGGAGCGGCGCCGCGACGTCGCCGAGCGCGAGCGCGACGCCTCGGCACGCCTCGCCGAGGCGGTGACCGCCGCCGAGCGCCGGGTCGAGGAGCGGCTCGCCGGCTGGAGCTCCGACGTCGAGCGGCTCCAGGAGGGCCTCGCCGCCGAGCTGGCGCGCATCGGCCAGAAGCTCGCCCAGCTCGCGTCCGAGATCGACGCGAAGATCGCCGACCAGGCCGAGCGGCTGCAGGCGACGATGGACGACCACCGGGCGCTCGTGACGAAGCTGCGCGAGGACTTCGAGCGCCAGTCGGGGGAGCTGGCGAAGGCGGCCGCCGGCGAGCTCGAGCAGCACGCGGCCGACCGGCGCCGCGAGCTGCAGGAGGTCGCGGACCGCCTGCGCCGGCGGGAGCGGGAGCTCCAGGAGCAGATCGAGCACGAGGTGACCGAGGCGATGCAGCGGATCGGGAGCCAGCTCGGGGACGTCGAGCACCGCCAGCTCGAGCAGCTCCGACGGGTCGTCTCGCGCGAGGCGGGGCGGCACGCGGAGGCGGCGGCGCAGCAACTCGAGGCGTCGTTCCGGACCGCGCGCGAGGAGGCGGCGCGGCGCCTCGGGCGCGAGCTCGACCTCGCGGTCGAGCGCTTCTCCCGCGAGGCCGAAGGCGTGCTGGCCGAGCGGGTCGAGCACCTCGCCGCGAGCGCGGTCCAGCGGGTGAACGCGCGCCTCGAGGAGCTGACGCGGCGGCTGGAGGAGCTCGGCGCGCACCGGTGAGCGCGCCGCGGCGGCCCGCCGGCGCCCCGCCGGAGTAGAGTGCGCCGCTTCGGGGCCAACTTTCCCGGGGAGGGTTCGTCTAGGAGGGGGCGAACAGGCGCGCCATGGCACAGGTAACGGACCAACCGCACTCCGAGCGCGACAAGGTCGAGTCGTGGCGGCTGCACGTGCTGGTCGAGGCCGGGTATCCGCTGCCGCTCGCCGAGAAGATCGCGCACTCGGAGGCCGACCTGCACCGCGCGGTCGAGCTCGTCCTCGCGGGCTGCGCGCACGAGACCGCCGCCGAGATCCTGCTCTAGCCGCACTACGCTTTCGGGCGTGAAGGTCGAGGCGACGCTCGTCGACGGGCGCAAGGTCTACTCCGTTCGCGCGTTCAACCGGGGCGTCGCGCGGTACCTCGGGCGCCTGCCGACGGTGTGGGTCGAGGGGGAGGTGACGGACCTCCGCCGGCAGCAGCGCTGGGCGACCGTCTACCTGACGCTGAAGGACCCGGAGAGCGGCGCCTGCCTGCCGGTGCAGATGCCGCGCGGCCAGTTCGACGCGCTGCGCCTCGACCTCGCCGACGGCGAGCGCGTGCACGTCTTCGGGCGGCCCGAGCTGTACGAGCAGCGCGGCGACTTCCACCTGCGCGCGCTCACGATCGAGCGCTACGGGCTCGGCGCGCACCTCGCCGCGCTCGAGGGGCTGAAGCGGAAGCTCGCGGCCGAGGGGCTGTTCGCGGCCGAGCGGAAGCGGCCGCTGCCGCGCATCCCGGCGCTGATCGGGCTCGTCACCGGAAACGACGCCGCCGCCAAGCGCGACGTCCTCGCCGCGATCACCGCGCGCTTCCCGCCCGCCCACGTCCTCGTCGCCGAGACGTACGTGCAGGGCCCGCGCGCCGCGCCCGCGATCGCGACCGCGATTCGCGACGTCTGCGCGCGCGGGGTCGACGTGCTCGTCCTCGCCCGGGGCGGCGGGAGCTTCGAGGACCTGCTCCCGTTCTCCGACGAGCGGGTCGTGCGCGCGGTCGCGGAGTGCCCGGTGCCGGTCGTCTCCGCGGTCGGCCACGAGCAGGACACCCCGCTCTGCGACCTCGCCGCCGACGTCCGCGCCTCCACGCCCTCGGTCGCTGGACGGCTCGTCGTGCCGGACCTCGCGGAGCTGCGGACGGCGCTCGAGCGCGCGCACGCCGGCCTCGGCCGCGGGGCCCGGCGGGCGGTGGAGCGGCACGGGCGGCGCCTCGACGCGGCGCGGGAGCGGCTCCGGCGCGCGCCGCTGCTCGCGCTCGAGCGCCGCGGCGCCCGCCTCGCCACCGCGCACGCCCGCCTGCGGGCGCTCTCGCCGCGGGCGACCCTCGAGCGCGGCTACGCGATCGTCCGCGCCGGCGAGACGCTCGTGCGGGAGCCGCCCGCGCCGGGGACGGCGCTCGCGGTGGAGGTCGCCGGCGGCCGCTTCGGGGCCCGCGCGGAATGAGCCTCGCGGCGCCGACCCCGGACGGGCGCGCGTTCCGGGGGCGCACGTGAGCGAGCTCAGCTTCGAGGAGGCGCAGGCGGAGCTCGAGCGGATCGTCGAGCGCCTCGAGCGCGGCGACGTCGGGCTGGAGGAGCTGACGCGCCTCTGGGAGCGCGGCGAGGAGCTCTACCGCCGCTGCGCCGACCAGCTCGCCGCCGCGCAGGGCAGAATCGAGGAGCTCGCGCGCCGACTCGACGCACAGGAGGGCTGACGATGACGATGATCGAGATCTCGACCCCGATCGCCGCCGAGGACCTCGACCTCGCCCCGGTCTTCGGCGAGCTCGACGACCGCACGAAGGAGCGGGTGCTCGACGAGCTGCGCCGCGCCGACGCCGCCCTCGCGGCGGTCCGAGACGAGCTCGGGCTCGAGGGCGAGGGGCTCACGCTGGAGCAGTACCCCTCCGGGCAGACCGAGGTCGTCGCCAACCTGAAGGGAGCCGAGGGCAAGCTCAGCTTCGAGGCCGGCCTGCGGCCGCGCAACTTCTTCTCCGAGACGCCGTGGCAGCCGGGGCACGCGCCGCGCTCGATGATGACCGACGCCTGGGACGTCGACGGCTACGTCCGCGTCATGGTCAGGCGCCTCGTGGGGACGCACAAGTACACGATCCAGGAGACCGCCGAGGAGATCGAGGAGCGGCGCTTCGAGGACGCGGTCGAGGCGGCCGCGGCGCTCGCCTCGGTCTGCGACGAGCTCGCCGCGCTCGCGCGCTCCCGCGAGCCGACCGTGGCGGCCTGGGAGCCCCCGGAGGAGAGCTCGTCCGGCTGAGGGCGACCCGACCCCCCTGAGGCGCCTGCCGGTCGGGGAACCGCCTGGTCGGCACCCGTCTCAGCTCCAGAGCGGATGCCGACGGCCTTCGCCTCGAGACGACGTCTCCGTCTGGATCTGACGCGGTGACCGGGGCGGCGACCTCGACGCCGTTGCGCTCAGGAGCTCGACCGGGCGAGCTCCTCGCCGAGCGCGAGGAGGTCCGCGCGCGCGCGCCCAGGGTCGCCGCTCAGCGGCCGGAGCTGCGCGTGAGCGCCCGCGACCTGCTCCGACACCCGTCCGCCGAAGAGGACGCAGCGGACGCCGAGCCGCTCGCAGCGGGCGGCGACGGCCCCCGGCGCCTTGCCGGCGAACGTCGTCGCGTCGACGGTTCCCTCCCCGGTCACGACGAGGTCCGCGCCGCGGGCGTGCTCGTCGAAGCCGACGAGGTCGAGCACGAGCTGCGCGCCCTCCACGAGCTCTCCGCCGAGCGACGCGAGCGCCGCCCCGAGGCCGCCCCCCGCCCCCGCGCCCGGCAGCTCGGCGTACGGGGCGAGGACGCGGTCGGCGGCGAGCCGCCGCTCGAGCTCGGCGACCTCGGCCGGCCCCGCGCCCTTCTGGGGCGCGAACACGCGCGCGGCGTCGAGGAGCGGACTGCGCACGTCGCAGGCGACGCGGAGCGGGACGCCGCCGGGCCAGCGCGGGAGGACGGCGCGGAGCCCGGCCCCGCCGTCGACCGTCGCCGTCCCGCCGACGCCCACCACGACCGCCGCCGGCCGCTCGGCGAGCACGGCCAGGAGGAGCTCGCCGAGCCCGGAGCTCGACGCGCGCAGCGGGTCGCGCTCCGCCGGCGAGAGCAGGGGCAGGCCGAGCGCCGCGGCCGAGTCGACCACCGCCGTCCCGTCCCGCCGGACGACCCACGACGCCGTCACCGGCCGCCCGAGCGGGTCGGAGACGACGGCCTGCCGGGTCTCGCCGCCGATCACCTCGGCCGTGCCCTCGCCCCCGTCGGCGACCGGGAGCGCCTCGGCGTCGGCGCCGCCCCGCTCGAGCCCGCGCGCGAGGAGGGCGGCGGCCTCGACCGCGGAGAGGACGCCCTTGAGGCTAGCCGGAGACGCCAGCGCGCGCACGCCGCTCCTCGCCCGCGTCGGCGGCCGCCGCCTCCCTGGGCATCTCCCGCAGCGTCGCGAGCGACAGCCCCTCGCGCGCGAGGAAGACGAGCCCGATCCCGACGCCGACGGACGCCTCGATCGCCTGCAGCCCGAGCCCGAACGCGAAGCCCTTGCCGTAGGGGACGCCGTACGGCCGCAGCGGCAGCGCGATCGCCGCCTGGAGCAGCCCGACGTTCCCGGGCCAGAGGGGGAAGATCGTCGCGACGTTCATGAGCACGAGCACGAGCCCGGCCACGCTCAGCGGCTGGTGGATCTCGAACGCGCGCATCGTCGCCCAGACCGCGAGGAGCTGGCAGAGCCAGCCGAGCGACTGGTAGCCCGCCGCGACGGCGGCGGGCGTCGGCGAGCGCATCACGCCGAGCCCGGCCCTCGTGTGCGCGATCAGGCTCCGGACCGGCCCGAGGTCGTCCAGCACCGGCCCGTCGGCGTGGGTGCGCGCGGAGAAGAGCGCGAACACCAGCAGCCCGAGGCTGATCCCGAGCAGGATCCCGAGGCTCGTCTCCGCCCAGCGGGGGAGCCCGGCTGTGAAGAGGACCCACACGACCAGCACGACCACCGGGAAGAGGTCGAAGAGGCGGTGCGCGACGACGGACCCGATCAGGTTCCCCCACGCGCGCCGGCGGTGCGGCAGCCGCCGCACGAGCACCGCGACGCGCGCGAGCTCTCCGACGCGGCCGGGAATGACGACGTTCGCGAGCAGACCGACGCAGAAGGCCGAGAAGACGAGCACGAAGCCGGGCCGCGGCTTCGGCATCGCCTGCTTGATCGTCGTGTGCCAGCAGGCCGCGCGCGCGACGACCGAGAGGAGGTTGAGGCCGATCGCGACCACGACCCACCACCAGCGGACGAACGCGAACGACTTGCCGACCATGTGCCAGTCCGGCCCCCGCCACCACACCATCAGGACGGTGAAGACGAGCAGCGGCAGCGGGAGCAGCAGCCGCCAGCGGACGGCCTTCACGCCGCCGCCCGGCGGTAGATCTCCTCGAGCCGCTCGGCGATGCCGTCCCACGAGAAGGAAACGGCGAGCTCGCGCCCGGCGTGACCCATGGCGACACGGCGGTCCTCGTCCTCGAGCAGCGCGCAGACCGCATCTGCGAGCGCGCGCTCGTCCCCGGGCGGGACGAGCTCGGCCGCCTCGGGCGTGACGACATCGGCGAAGCCCGGTATGTCGGAGGCGACCACGGGGGTCGCGGTCGCGAACGACTCGACGAGCACCATCCCGAAGCTCTCGCCGCCGAGCGCCGGCGACACGAACGCCTTCGCGGCGGCGAGCTCGGCGTCGCGCTGCTCGTTCGGCACGATCCCGAGCACGTCGATCCCGTCCTCGTCGAAGCGCATGCGGGCGTGCAGCAGCCGGTACTGGAGCGGGTCGGTGCCGATCAGCCGCAGCCGCGCGCCGGTGCGGCGGCGGATCTCGGGCCAGACGCGGAGCAGCACCGGCAGGCCCTTGCGCGCGTCGTGGCGGCCGATGAAGACGATGCGGTGCTCGCGTCCGCGCGGGTCGGCGTGCGGCGGCAGCACGACGCCGTTCGGGACGATCTCGAACGACCCGCCGAGCCACGCCTCGGCCGACTCGGCCGCGAGCCGCGAGACCGCGATCCGCGTCTCGATCCGCTCCATCAGGAAGCCCCAGACCGGCATCCCGACGCGCATCCAGCCGAGCTTCCCGGCCGCGTGCCAGGTCGCGACGACGGGGCAGTCGGCGAACGCGAGCGTCGCCACGCAGATCGCCGGCGTGAACGGCTCGTGCACGTGGACGACGTCGAACCGCTCCCGGCAGAGCGTGTCGCGCACTCGTCCGATCGACCGCGGCGAGAGGACGATGTTGGGCAGCGAGCCGTTCGCGGGGACGACGACCGACCGGCCGAGCGGGATCACGTCGGGCGGCAGGTCGCCGTGGCGGCCGGAGCGCGGATGGAGGAACCGCGTCATCACGCCGGGCGGGTCGTGGCCCATCAGGATCTTCACGTCGTGGCCGCGCGCGCGGAGCGCCGCCGCCTGGTTCTCCGAGTGCTCGACGACTCCGCCCCAGTACGACCAGGAGAACGGGACGACGATCCCGATCTTCATGCGTACGCCGCCGCGAGCGCCGGCGCGAGCCGCTCGATGCCCCGCTCGAGCGTCTCGTCGGCGACCGCGAGCGAGACGCGCGCCCACCCGTGCCCCGACGGTCCGAAGCCTTCGCCCGGCGCCAGGGCGACGCGGCGCTCGAGCAGGAGCCGCTCGAGGTCCAGCCCGGCGGGGAGGCGGAGCCAGACGTAGAACGTCCCCTCGCAGACCGGCGGCTCCGGCAGGGCCGCCGCGAGGACGTCTCGGCGGCGCTCGTACGCGGCGCGCCGCTCCTCGACCGAATCCTGCGGGCCGTCGAGCGCGGCGATCGCCGCCTCCTGCAGCGGCGAGAAGATCCCCACGCGCGTATGGTCGTTGAGCGCGTTCAGACGGTCGACGATCTCCGCGTTGCCGACGACGAAGCCGATCCGCCAGCCCGCCATCCCGAAGGTTTTCGACATCGACCACATCTCGACGCCGACCTCGCGGGCGCCGGGTGTCGCCAGGAAGCTCTCCGGCGCCCGGCCGTCGAAGACGAGGTCGACGTAGGCGGCGTCGTGGACGATCGTCGCACCGGTCCGGGCGGCGTACTCGACCGCGGCGTCGAACGCGCCCGGCGGCGCACAGACCGCGCACGGGTTCGACGGGTAGTTGAGGTAGAGCGCGGCGGCGGCCGGTGCGCGCCCGAGGTCCGGCGCGAAGCCGGCGGCGGGGTCGAGCGGCGCGAAGGCCGGCTCGGCGCCGGCGAGCGCGACGCCCGAGACGTAGTCGGGGTAGTGCGGGTCGGTGAGGAGGATCCGGTCGCCCCGGGCGGCGAGGGCGAGCGCGAGCTCGACGATCGCGGTCTTCGTCCCCGGGACGACGGCGACCTCGCGGTCGGGGTCGAGCACGACGCCGTACCGGTCGCGGTAGCGCTCCGCGATCGCCTCGCGCAGGCGGGCGTGGCCGCGGAAGGGGGCGTAGCCGTGGACGTCGTCGCGGGCCGCGGCGCGGCGGAGCGCCTCGACGACGTGCGGCGGCGGGCCGACCTCGGGGTTGCCGCGGCCGAGGTCGACGACGTCAGCGCCGGCCGCCGCCACGCGGCCCACGAGTGCCGCGAAGTACTGCTGCGGCAGGCGCGTGAGGCGGTCGGGGCGGGGCCGCACGCGGCGATCGTAGACTCACGCCGTGACGCGGGTGCGCCGGACGCTCGACGAGCTCCTCGCCGAGGCCGGCCGCTCGGTCACGCGGCTCTCGCCGGCGGAGGCGCTCGAGGCCGCGGAAGCGGGCGGGCTGATCGTCGACATCCGCGGTGAGCGCTCCCGCGAGCGCGACGGCGTCGTCCCCGGCTCGATCCACGTTCCGCGCACGGTGCTCGAGTGGCGGCTCGAGCCCGGCGGCGCATGGCGGAACCCTCACGTCGGCGGCCTCGGCCGGCGCATCGTCGTCCTCTGCGACCACGGCTGCTCGTCGCTGCTCGCCGCGGCGACGCTGGCCGAGCTCGGGTACGAGGAGGTGGCGGACGTCGCCGGCGGCTTCGAGGCCTGGCGCGCGGCGGGGCTGCCGGTCACGCCCGCGCCGCGCCGCGACGGCGCCGGCCTCCCCGGAATGGACGGGCCCGACTGAGCCTCGCGCACGGTCTCTTCGAGGGCGGGCTCGCCGAGCTGCACACGCACCTCGGCGGCTCCGTCGCGTCCGACATCATGTGGAGCCTCGCGCACGAGCAGGGGATGGCGCTCCCGACGCGCGACTACTGGGAGTTCGACCGGATGGTCACCGTCTCGGACCCGCGAGGCGTACCGGACCTCGACGCGCTCGACCGCATCTACCACCTGACGGAGCTGATCCAGTCGTCGCCGCTCGCCGTCGAGCGCTCGGTGCACGCCGCGATCGGCGGCGCCTACCGGTCGCAGGGGATCACGACGCTCGAGCTGCGGTTCAACCCGATGAAGCGAAACCGCGGCGGGGAGCGCGACCTCGACCACATCATCCTCGCGGCGATCCGCGGGCTCGATCGCGCGTCGCTCGAGTACCCGCAGGTGCGAGCGGGGCTGATCCTGATGATGGACCGCACGTTCACCGCGCACCAGAACATGGTGATCGTCGAGAAGGCCGCGCGGTACGCGTCGCGCGGGATCGTCGGCATCGACATCGCGGGGCCTCGTCCGGGCGGCGCCCGCTGGGACTACACGCAGATCCGGCCGCACGTCGACGCCGCCCGCGAAGCGGGGCTCGGCGTGACGATCCACGTCGGCGAGGAGGGGGACGAGCTCGGCCGTGAGGAGCTTCGCGAGGTCGTGGCGGAGCTCCGCCCCGACCGGATCGGCCACGGCATCCTCGCCGCCGGCGATCCCGACCTGATGGAGCTTCTGCGCGAGGCGGCGATCACCCTCGAGGTGTGCCCGACCTCGAACCTGCTCACGAAGGCGCTCGCCGGCGAGGCGGACGTGCGGCGGGTCTTCCGCGCCTTCGTCGACCACGGGGTGCCGTTCACGATCGCGACCGACGGCCCGGAGATGATGCGCACGCACCTTCGTGACGAGTTCGAGTTGCTGCTCCGGATCGAGGCGCTCGACCGCGACGAGGCGCGCGCCGCCAACGAGCGCGGCCACGCTGCCGCGTTCGGGGCGCCGGCCACGACCCCCTCCACCGCGTAGCCCGTCGCGCGGCCCCGGTCTGGGACGGAAATACGCCGTTCGGCGGATGGTCGCCCGACAGGGCCCGCAGTAGCCTCACCGCCCATGCAGGCGCTCCGAGATTCCGACTTGATCACGCCGCGCCAGCTCGAGGTGATCCGTCTGATCGCGGAGGGTCTGTCGAACGAAGAGGTCGGACACGAGCTCGGCATCTCCCCTCGCACCGCCAAGGCCCACTGCGACGTCCTGCGGCAGAAGCTCGGCGTCCAGCGGCGCCGCCAGATCCCGCTCGCGTACCGGCTCCTCACCGGCGACGACCCGCTCGCGAAGAGCCTCGAGCTCGCGAAGGCCGAGAACTGCGGCTGACGGCGGGTGCCCCCGGCCGCCGGCCGGGGGCGCCCGGCGGGCGCGCGCCGTTGGACGCACCGCCACGACCGGCCACGGCTGCTCCGGCGACGAGGCAGGCGCGAGCGCGCGGCTCACCGGCAACCCGTCGGACCGTCGACCCGACCCGACGTCCCGAGTTGCCCGGGCAGGCCACACGGCCCCGGCGGCCGCCCCGCGGTAGCCGTACGGCCGCCGGCCGGTTACGGTTGCCCAGGCGATGAGGCAGGCACGACCACGCGGCTCACCTGCGACCCGGCGGATCATCGAGCGCCCGCGACTGCTCAAGCTGCTCGACGAGGCGACCGCCCGGACGATCCTCCTCGTTGCCCCGGCGGGGTACGGGAAGACCACGCTCGCGCGGCAGTGGGTCGATGTCCGACCGGGTGCGCTAATAACCGTTGGGCTCGCAGCAGGGGACGTGGCTGTCCTTGGCCGCGCGATCGCGCTAGCGCTGGCAGGGGTCATACCGAGACTGCCGCGACTTGTTGAAGAAGCCATCCGCGCGGCGCCGACACCACATCGGCAGGTGAAGAGCCTTGTCGGTGCGATCTTAGGAGAACTGGACGAGCCGTTGGACTTCTGGCTCGTCATCGACGACTACCACACCCTTGAGCCTGGATCGCCGTCCGACACTCTGGTCGAGACATTAGAGACAAGTGGCTACTTCCGGCTTATCGTGGCATCTCGGACGAAGCCCATCTGGGCGACGTCGCGACGGTTCCTCTACGGTGAGATCTTGGAGCTCGGTCAGAGCGAGTTGAGACTCACCGACGCCGAGTCTCATGACCTGCTCTCTGACCATTCCGATAGCCAGTCCCTGCTCCGGTTAGCACAGGGTTGGCCTGCTCTCGTTGCACTGGCGGCTACTGCTGATCCCGGAGGAGCCTTACCCGCACATGGGAACTCCCAGAGGCTGTACGCGTTCCTTGTTGAAGAGGTTTTTCAGCAAGCATCGCTCCAGGCCCAAGAGGCGTTGTTGCGCGCCACCTTGCTGCCGCCGCTATCCGGAGACTCACTCCGTGAGGTTCTTGGAGCGAGCGCAGTTCGCCATCTCTTAGCCTCCGGGCTCGCGCACGATTCTGCCGGAATAGTTGAGATTCATCCGCTCATTCGGGATGCGCTCCATGCGCGAATCCTGCGTAGACCAGACCTCCGTGAGTCAGTAGCAGACAGCATTAGATTCGCGGTCGAGAATGAGTACTGGGACGAGGCATTTGAGCTCATCAATCGCTTTGAGGAATACACAGCTCTTGACGAGCTACTCACCCGTTCCTTCCTACCCTTAGTTGAGTCAGGACGCGCTGCAACACTGGAGCAGTTCGCCATGTACGCCGCCAGCAAAGGCGTTGCGCAACAGCCCCTCCTTGATCTCATTGACGCAGAGATAGCTCTTCGAGACGGACTGCTGCAGCGAGCCTTTTCGCTAGGACAGCATGCAGGAGAGCAGCTTGACTACCAACACCCGCTCCGAGCTCGGGCATTCATAATCGCTGGCGCTGCCGCACACCTCGATTGGCGGCTAAAAGACGCACTTTCTATGTTCGCTGAAGCCAAGAAAGCGTCCAGGCGTTCAAGGGACGCGAACGACGCTAGCTGGGGTCGATGCTTAAGCGCCGTGTTTCTCGAAGATGAGGCCCTGCGGGACGCCGTAGCTGAGTATGAGTCAATCCCAGACGCTTCGGCTGAAGACCGTCTCCGTCTGATTACTGTTCGGCAGCACCTGGCACGCTTGTCAGATGGTCTATATGACTTGCGGAGAGACGAAGCCGTAGCCAGATCGCTGCTGCCAGCTGTATCTGATCCTTTGGTCCGGACAGGCTGGGGTAATTCGCACGGCTACATGCTCATCCTCCAGGCTCGCTATGCACAAGCCAAGGCGATCCTGGCGATGGTGCTCGGCGACCTCGATAGGTATGCGCTAGCTTTCGGGCGTCCGCACATCGAGTGGTCGATCGCCGCAGCGGAACTGGGCCTTCGACAGTTCGCGCGGTCGGACGCCTCACTCCGCCGAGTCGAGCAGATCGTCGGAGAAAGTGCGAGCCCATACCTCGAAGTGAATACGCGAGCGCTGCGAGCACGTCTCTTGCTCTGTCAGCGTCGGGCTGCAGAAGCAATCACAGTTACATCTGAGGAGTTCGACGGCCTTCCCGAGAATGCAATCTTCGGCGAGTACCTGGGCACGCATGCGCTTGCGCTTGCTGTCGCCGGACATGGAGAGGAGGCCGTCGAGAAGGCCGCGCGTGCAGCGGCTGTCACGAACGCTGTAGAAGTCCGCGTGCTCGCCGCAGCTGCACGAGCCATCGCGCTAACGCAGACCGGGGACGGGCGTTCGGCAGCGTCTGCACTCGTACAGCTCGCTTCGAGAGTACAGGTGTGGGATCCTGTTGTTTGCGCCGTCCGCGCGTTTCCACCTCTCCTTAGCGACCTAGCCGTCGTCAACGCGTATCGCGTTAACCTTGCGAAGGCTCTGGTTCGTTCGAACGACCGAAGTCTCGCACGTAGTGCTGGGCTTAGCGAGGTCCGCCGGTTCACCGGGCAGGGCGACCTCAGCCGACGTGAGGCCGAAGTCATCGATCTATTGGGACAAGGACTTAAGACACGCGATATCGCGACCGCCTTATACATCTCGGAAGCCACCGTAAAGGTGCATGTTCAGCACATCCTCGAGAAGCTCGATGCGCGCACGCGCGCTGAGGCGGTCGCTCGTTACAGAGACACGACGGCTCGAGCGGACACTTCGGAAACCCGGTCGGACGCTTCATCCTCCGCGCGCTGAGGTGCAAAGTTGAAGTCGGCCCCTTGGGCCAGTCGGTATTCCTCGCTTGAACCTGCCAGAACCGCCTCGAACGCTGCTACCACAGTGGTGTCGAACTGAGTTTCGACGGCCTGAGCTAGGCGCAAACGTGCAACGCGACTCGGCATTGCATCTCGATACGGACGATCAGATGTCATCGCGTTGTATGCATCTGCCACAGCGATGATCCGCGCGAGGAGTGGGATCTCTTCTCCTACCAACCCGTCGGGATACCCTCCTCCATCCACTCGCTCGTGATGATGACGAACGATGGAAGCGATCTCGGAATAGGTCTCGACGTTCGCGAGGATGCGCTCACCGATGACCGAGTGCTGCTGCATCTCGCGGCGCTCTTCGAGCGTGAGAGCGCCGGGCTTTTCTAGAAGACCTGGAGGAAGCCCGATCTTCCCGATGTCGTGCACCAACCCGGAGACATGCGCCAACTGCTGCTGCTCCGCGGACAATCCCATGCGTATCGCGATGTCTCGGGCGTAGACAGCGACGGCGCTCGAGTGACCAGCCGTGTACCGATCGCGGGCGTCAAGCGTTGCGACAAGGGCAGACGCGAAGGAGAGGTTTGCCCTCTCCAGCGCCGAGTTAGCGTCCACGAGGTCCCTCGTGAGCTTCCGCTGATCTTGGTAAAGGGCGAAGAGGCGCTGGGCGGCGAGGGCGGGCGCCAAGAAGAGGGGGAGCGTGAATGGCGAAAGCTGGTCGTACGCGAATGCAAGGAAAGCGACAACTGGTGCGTAGAGTGGCACCGCGGAGAGGGCGAGAGGCACGAGTTCATGGAGGGCCTCAAGCACTCGATCGCGGCGCCGCACCCACACAGCCATTCCTGCAAAGGCGGCATCCAAGGACTGAGACACGAGCGCACCAGCGAGGGTTGCGACAACAACGCTCGCGAGCGTGCTGTCGATGCGCTCCGACACGCTCAGAGCGATCAAGCCTGTCACCGCCGCGGTGATCGCCCGGCTCGCTGTATAGGAGGCCCAGCGGAGATAGGGATGACGAAACTCGGGCAGGAACGAGGCGACCCCTACAACCATCGCCGCGAGCGGCCCGAACAGTACGGCTGCGAACAGCGTCGGGACGAGTGAGATCGACTCAGAGAGGTTCGGACTCAGCTCGACGCGGCTTCGCTCGGCGATCGCAGCCACGACCGCGAGGAGCGGGGTGACGTACGGGTTGCCGAGTGACCAACCAGTCTCGACCAGGACGATGGCAAGGCCACCGGCCACCACCCAGAGCGCGACGACATACAAGCGCGAACGGGCCTCGACGTCCGTCAGAAGGCCGTGCTTCTCCCGAAATCTCCTCAAAGCTTCCACCGAACGTCTAAAAGTCCTTGCCAATCCCCCAAAAGGGGTATAAGGTACGAAGTGCCGTCAGTTCCGAACAAGGAAGAGGGAGGTCCGTCAATGCGCCGGATCGTTCGCCTCGTGTCGCGCGGCGCTGTCGCCGGCGGCGCGGTCTACTGGTAGAGCTCACGTAGATAAGACTTTTCACCGTCCCGTGGCATCCCCCATCCGGGGATTTGTCCACAAGAGGTGGAAAACCTGCGTGATTCTCTGTTGAGGCTTAGGTCAGGAGCCCGCGTCGGAAGCCGACGGCGACCGCGTGGGCTCTTGACCGCGCCTGAAGCTTCGCCAAGATGTGCCGAACATGGCTCTTGACCGTCTCCTCCGAGAGGAAGAGGCGGTCCCCGATCTCCCTGTTGACAAGACCCTCCGAGACGAGCTGAAGCACCTCGATCTCGCGGGCCGTCGGCGACTGCTCGAAGACGGGGGGCCGCGCCGGCATCTGGATCACTTCGGCGACCGTCGGCCTGCGGGCGGCGAGGCTTTCGAACCGCTCTGCGTGCTTCCGGTACCTGGTCAGGATCTCCTCGCGCTGGGCAGCATCCATCGAGACGACTATCGGCAGGCCCCGGGAACCGCTTTAAGTACGCCGACTAACCCATTCGAGCTATAGGCGAACGAGGCGCCGGCGGCGGCTGCGGAGGTCGGCGGGCTCGGGCTCCTCGACCACTCCGAGCCCGTCGCGAGCGGTCGCGTGCAGGATCCGGTCCTGTCCGGCCCAGAAGGCCACGTGATCGGCCCGCTCCCCGCCGTAGGTGACGAGGTCGCCGGGGCGGAGGTCGGCCTCCGGAACGGGTGTCCCCGCCTCCTCGAGCTGCCACGAGTCCCGGGGGACGAGGCGGCCGCAGAGCCGGTAGGCGAGGTGGACGAGGCCGGAGCAGTCGAGCCCGGCAGCGGTGAGCCCGCCCCACTCGTAGGGCGAGCCGAGGAACGAGCGTGCGACCGAGAGGGCGTCGGAGCCGCAGAGCGCCTCCTCGCGGATCCAGCCCGGATAGCCGTAGGCGGTCGTGATGTGGACCCACCCGTCCCGCCGCTCCCCGACCTCGAGCGGCTCGCCCCGGAGCGCCTGCGTCACCTGCTCCGCATCGTCGCGGGGCTCCGCCCGCACGGACGCGGCCTCGACGCCGCACCTCACGGGAGCGCGGCGAGCCGGCCCTCCAGGCGCGTCCGCACGGCCGGCCAGTCCTCGTCCGTGATCGCGTACCAGGCGGAGTCGCGCGGCCCGCTCGGGAGCATCATGTGCTTCCGGGCGATCCCCTCGAACCGCGCGCCCAGGGCGAGCAGCGAGCCCCGCGTCCGCAGGTTCCTGGCGTCGGTCTTGAACTCGACCCGCTGCAGCCCGCAGCGGTCGAAGGCGTGCTCGAGAAGCAGGAGCTTCGCCTCGACGTTCGCCCCCGTCCCCCACGCCGCCCGCCGCAGCCATGTCCAGCCGATCTCGACCCGGCGGTGCTCGGGGGCGTAATTCATGTACCGCGTCGAGCCCGCCGGGTGGCCGCCCACGCAGACCGCGAACGGGATGTCGGCCGAGGCGAGGGCTTCGTCGAAGTAGCGGTCGAAGTCGCCCGGCCAGACGAGGTAGCGGAAGATCTCGGGCCCGGCCTCGGCGGCGGCGCGCAGCCCTTCGCGATGCCGCTCCTCGAGCGGCTCGACCGAGACGATCCTGCCGGCGAGGGCCCCTTCGGGCCGCACGGCCGCTACGCGGCGAGACCGGCCAGCTCGCGCAGCGCCGCCAGGCGCGAGAGGGCCTGGCCCTCGAGCTGGCGGACGCGCTCGCGCGTCAGGTCGAGCTCGTGCCCGATCGCCTCGAGCGTCCAGGGCTCGCCCTCGAAGCCGAACCGCAGCTCGAGGATCCGCCGCTCCCGCTCGGGAAGCGCGTCGAGCGCCTTGCGGATGTTCTGCTTGCGGAGGGACTCCTCGGCCTCGTCGAACGGGTCGGCAGCCTCGCGGTCGGCGAAGAGGTCGCCGAGCTCGCCCTCGTCGTCGGCGCCCACCGTCTGGTTCAGGGAGACGGACGCCGACGCCGCGGAGAGCGCCTCGTCGACGTGCTGGATCGGCAGGCCCGTCGCCTCGGCGAGCTCGTCCTTCGTCGGCTCCCGGCCGAGCTCGACCTCGAGCCTCCGTGCCGCGCGGGAGAGCTTCTGCTGGCGCTCGACGACGTGGACCGGCACCCGGATCGTCCGGGCGTGGTTCGCGACGGCGCGCTGCACCGACTGGCGGATCCACCAGGTCGCGTAGGTCGAGAACTTGTAGCCGCGCCGCCAGTCGAACTTCTCGACCGCGCGGTTCAGGCCGAGCGTGCCCTCCTGGATCAGGTCGAGGAACGGCACGCCGAGGCCCCGGTAGCCCTTCGCGATCGACACGACGAGCCGGAGGTTCGACTCGATCATCTGCCGCTTCGCCCGGTCGTCGCCGCGCTCGATCGCCTTGGCGAGGATGACCTCCTGGGCCGCTGTCAGGAGCTTGTGCCGGCCGACGTCCGCGAGGAAGAGCTGCAGGGAGTCGCCCGCGCCCGAGGGCTGGTCGGCCTCGTAGACGATCTCCTCGACCTTCTCCTTCGCCTTCTCCTCCTCGAGCGCGCCGTCCCGGACCTCGAGCCCGATCCGCTCGAGCTCCCGGGTGAGCTCCTCGATGTCGACGTCGGCGAGTTCGTGCTCCAGGGCGAAGGCCTCGAGCTCGGCCGGCTCGATCCAGCCGCGCTCCTCGCCCGTCTCGATCATCGTCCGGGCGCCCTCGCTCTCGAGCAGTTCTGTGAGCTGATTCTGCGTCAACGGCTCCTGCACACCCCTTCCACGGTCGTACCGACCTTCCCCTTGCTTCGCACCGTAAGCGATTTGTCCTGCGGTTTCCAGCGTCTTCGCCGGAATTTCGACTCTTCTTCCTCAATTCTCCGCGGCCGCGGCCGGTTCCGCCACCTGCTCCTCGGCCTCGGCCGAAGCGCCGTCGCGGGAGGGGCGCGCCGGGAAGTCGAATTCGACCTTCCCCTCGGAGGTTAAGACGAGACGCGCGCGAAAGTGTTTGCCCGCCCGCGACTTGAAACCTGACAATACCTCACGCGTCCTCCCCTCTTCAAGGAGCTGTCGCGCGAGCTCGGGGGTCAGGGTGCGGCCGGCGACCCTCTTCCAGATCACGAAGCCGCAGCCGGGCTCCTCCCGGCTCTTCCAGCTCGTGCAGCCGTAGGCGCGGGAGTTCTCCTTGATGATCTCGCCGGTCTCGGCGCCGCAGCGGGGGCAGAGGCCGAGCTCGACCCGGACCGGGCGGAGCTTCTCCTTGTCGAGGGCGGCGATCTGCTTGACGATCTCGTCCGTGAAGCCGGCGATGTCGGCCATGAAGGCCCGCCGGTCGCCCTGGCCGTGCTCGATCTCGGCGAGGCGGTGCTCCCAGTCGCCGGTCAGCTCGGGCGAGGTGATCTTGTGCTCGTCGAGCATCGCGATCACCTGCAGGCCCTTCGGGGTCGGCTGGAGGTCCTTCCCGACCCGCTCGACGTACTCGCGCCGGATCAGCGTCTCGATCGTCTCGGCCCGGGTCGCGGGCGTCCCGAGACCGGAGTCCTTCATGGCCTCGCGCAGCTCCTCGTCGTCGATCAGCTTGCCGGCGGTCTCCATCGCCGAGAGCAGGGTCGCCTCCGTGTAGCGGGGCGGCGGCTTCGTCTCCTTCGCCTCGACCTCGGCCTCGACGCAGCGCACCCGCTGGCCCCGCTCGAGCGGCGGGATCTCGGCCGTCGCCTCCTCGCCCTCCTCCTCCTGCCGGGCCAGCTTCTCCTCCTCGGACTCGAGGCCGTAGACGCCGCGCCAGCCGGGCTCGAGCGTGATCTTGCCGCGCGTCCGGAAACGCTCGCCCTCCACCTCGGTGATCACGGTCGTCCGCTGGTAGCGGGCGGGCGGATGGAAGACGGCGAGGAAGCGCTTGGCCACGAGGTCGAAGACGCGACGCTCGTCCGGGGTGAAGTGGGCGAGGTCGTGCTCGATGTCGGTCGGGATGATCGCGTGGTGGTCGTCCACCCGGGCGTCGTTCACGACCCGGCCGAGCGGCAGCTCGGCGAGCTCGACCACGAACCGCGCCGCGGCCGCGTAGTCCGCGATCGGGAGGAGCGTGGCGGCGGTCGGCTTGAGCTGCGGCACCATGTCGCCGGAGAGGTAGCGCGAGCTCGTGCGCGGGTACGTGATCGCCTTCTTCCCCTCGTAGAGGCTCTGCGCCGCCTGCAGCGTGCGACGGGCGGAGAAGCCGAAGCGGCGGTTCGCGTCGCGCTGCAGGGAGGTGAGGTCGTAGAGGAGCGGCGCGATCTCCTTCTGCTCCTTGCGCTCGACCGACTCGACGACGCCCTCGGCCCCGTGCACCTTCTCGGCGATCGCAGGCGCCCGCTCCGGGTCGCCGAAGATGCGCGTCTCCTCGCCCTCGAACCAGAGGCCGGCGTAGCGAGGGTCGAAGGTCGCGTGGACGAGCCAGTACGGCTCCGGCGTGAAGGCCTGGATCTCGCGCTCGCGCTTGACGATCATCGCGAGCGTCGGGGTCTGCACCCGGCCGAGGGAGACGACGCCGCCGACCCAGGCACGGCCGCGCAGCGTCGCGGCCCGCGTGGCGTTCATGCCGACGAGCCAGTCGGCCTCGCTGCGCGAGCGCGCCGCCCGCTCGAGGTTCGCGAGCTCCCGCCCCGGGCGGAGCCGCTCGAAGCCGTCCCGGATCGCCTGCTTCGTCATCGAGCTGATCCAGAGCCGCTCGACCGGCTTGTCGACCCCGGCGAGCTCGTAGATGTAGGAGAAGATCAGCTCCCCCTCCCGCCCGGCGTCGCACGCGTTCACGATCCGGTCGACGTCGTCGCGCTGCATCAGCTTGTGGATCTCCTTGAGCTGCTTCCTCGACTTCGCGTCGCGCGGCTCGAGCTCGAACTTGTCGGGCACGATCGGGAGGTCCTCCATGCGCCAGCGCTTGAACTTCTCGTCGTAGGCCTCCGGGTCTTTCAGCTGCACGAGGTGGCCGACCGCGAAGGTGACGATCTCGCCGTCGGACTCCCAGTAGGCGTCGCTCGGGGCCTGGAACGGTCCTGGGAGCGCGTTCACGATGTCCCGCGCGACCGACGGCTTCTCGGCTACCACCAGCGTCTTGCCCACGAAATCACCTTAGCGAGCGCCGATACTTTTGGCCGCCGTGGCCCGGCCGAGCCCGCTCTACCGCTTCATCGCCGCCTGCTCCCGCCCGCTCCTGCGCGTCCTCTTCCGCTACGAGGCCTCCGGGATCGAGCACCTGCCCGAGGGAGGGTTCGTCCTCGCGGCCGGGCACCACTCGAACTTCGACCCGTGGCCGCTCGCGATCGCGATCTCGCGGCGGTACTTCGTGCGCTTCATGGCAAAGTCGGAGCTCTTCTGGCCCCCGCTCTCGTGGATCGTGCGCGGCGCCGGGGGCTTCGAGGTGCGGCGCGGCGCGGCCGACCGCGAGGCGCTCGCGACCGCGCGCCGGCTCGCCCGCGAGGGCAACGTCGTCGCGATGTTCCCGGAGGGGACGCGGCGCTCGAAGGGGCTGCGCAAGCGCCGGCAGGTCGACGTCCGGACGGGCGCAGCGCGGATCGCGCTCGGGGCGGGCGTGCCGCTCGTGCCGGCGGCGCTCTCCGGCACCGACCGGCTCGCCCGGCTCGCCCGGCTGCGCGTCGCCTATGGTCCGCCCGTGGCGCTCGACGACCTCGCCGGCCTGCCGCGGCGCGAGGCCGCGCGGATCGCGACCGAGCGCCTGATGGAGCGAATCCACGAGCTCGAGGCCTCCCTTGACGGCAGCGGCGACCGGCAAGCCCGCGGCTAGCGAGAAGCTGCTCCTCGCGGTGGACGGGGACTCGCTCGCCCACCGCGCCTACCACGCCCTGCCGAAGTCGATCCGCTGGAACGCGATCCTCGGCTTCACGAACTTCCTCCTGCGTCTGTGGGACGCGGAGCGGCCGGCCGCGGTGCTCGTCGGATGGGACTCGCTCGAGGAGCCGACCTACCGCCACGAGGCGCTCCCCGCCTACCAGTCGGGCCGCGAGTTCGAGGACTCGATCGTCGAGCAGCTCGAGCGGCTGCCGGCGTTCGTCTCGACCTTCGGGTTCGCATGCGCGAAGGCGGCCGGCTACGAGGCCGACGACTTCCTCGCCGCGGCCGCCCGGCGCTGGAAGGGGCCCGTCCTCGTCGCGACGTCGGACCGGGACGCGTTCCAGCTCGTGAGCGACCGCGTCACGGTGCTCCAGCCGGTGCGGGGCGTCAGCGAGCTCGCCCGCGTCGGCCCCGCCGAGGTACGCGAGCGCTACGGCGTCGAGCCCGAGCAGGTGCCCGACTTCATCGCCCTGCGCGGCGACTCGTCCGACCGCATCCCGGGCGCCCGCGGCGTCGGGCCGAAGTCGGCGGCGGACGTCCTGCGGCAGTACGGGTCGCTCGAGGCGGCGCTCCGAGCCGGCCGCTTCTCCGCGCAGGCGGACGAGCTGCGGCTCTACCGGCGGATCGCGCAGATGGACGCGAAGGCGCCGCTGCCGCGGCTCGCGGCGCAGCGGCCCCGCTGGGCCGAGGCGGCGGCGGCCGCCGGCGAGCTAGAGCTGAACGCCCTTGCGAAGCGGCTCGCCGAGCGAGTCTGACCCGCGCTCGGGGGCGCGGAGACCGCGGATCGCGAGCGGGAAGAGCATCGTCGTGACCCCGCCGAAGAGTCCGGCCGCGACGAGCGAGCGGCGCACGCCGATCCCGTTGCCGAGGAATCCGATCGCGACCAGCCACATCGGCATCAGGCTGCTCGAGACCATCCAGTCGAGGCTCGTGACCCGCCCGAGCACCTCCCGCGGGACGAGCCGGTGCAGCATCGTCCCCCAGATCCCCTGGCCGAGCGCGATGCCGAGCCCGGCGACGAACCCGAGCGCGACGAGCTCCGGGACGTTCCCGGCGACGCCGTAGCCGGCGACCACGAACAGGGCGAGCGCCCAGCCGCCGTACATGACGAGCACGTACCGATGCGGCAGGCCGCGCTGCCCGTAGGCCAGGGCGGCGACGATCGACCCGGCGGCCGTGGCCGCGTAGACCAGGCCGAGGGCGCCCGCGGAGGCCCGCAGGTCGCTCTTGACCAGGTACGGCAGGAGCACGTTGCGCGCGGACGGGGCGACCATGATCAGCGCGGCCGCGACGAGGGTGGCCCACAGCCAGGTCCGGGCGAGCACGAAGGCGAAGCCCTCGCGCAGCTCGCGGCGCGCGGACCGTGACGCCGCCCGGTCGAGCGGGCGCGGCGTCAGGAGGAGCGCGGTCGCAGTCGAGACCGCGAACGTGGCGGCGTCGGCGAGGAAGGCCGTGCCGGCGCCGGCGCCCGCGATCAGCGCGCCCGCGACGGCCGGCCCGACCAGGCCCGAGACCGGCCGCACGAACTGGTCCAGCGAGTTCGCCTGGGCGATCAGCTCCCGGGGGACGATCTCGGGCACGATCGAGCCGAACGCCGGCGCGAAGAGCGCGTCCCCGACCCCGCTCAGCGCCGCGAGGAGCGCGAGCTGCCAGAGGCGCAGCTCCCCCGAGACGGCGAGCGCTCCCACGGCGCCGATCGCGACCGCGCGGACCACGTCTCCGGCGATCATCAGCTTGCGCCGTTCGAAGCGGTCGGTGAGGACGCCGCCGGCGAGCAGGAAGAGCACCATCGGCGCGACGTACGCGGCCGAGATCCAGCCGAGCGCCGACGGCGAGCTCGAGAGCTCGTAGGTCTGCCACGCGAGCGCGACGAGGAAGATGCCGTCTCCGACCAGGGAGACGCTCATCCCGGCCCAGAGGAGCGCGAAATCGCGGATGCCCAGCGGTTCGAGCATCCGCGGAACCCGCATCACTCGATTATTTCGGCGTGGAGGTCGTCAGCCACCCGCTCTTCGCCTCCCTGCACCCGACCGGCGGGCACCCCGAGTCGCAGGCGCGGATCGAGGTGCTGCACGAGCGCTTCGGCTTCGTCGAATGCGGGCCCGCCGCCGAGGAGGACGTGCTGCGCTGCCACACGCCGGGGCTCGTCGACCGCGTGCGGACGGCGCGCGGCTGGCTCGACGCCGACACCCTCTGCACCGAGTCGAGCTACGAGGCGGCCCTGCTCGCGGCCGGCGCCGCGATCGAGGCCGTCCGCATTGGCGGTTTCGCGCTCGCGCGTCCGCCCGGACACCATGCCGAGCCGGAGCGGGCGATGGGGTTCTGCCTCTTCAACTCGGTCGCGGTCGCGGCCCGCTGGGCGCAGGCCGAGCTCGGCCTCGGCCGCGTCGCGATCGTCGACTGGGACGTGCACCATGGCAACGGTACGCAGGCGATCGCCGCGGGCGACCCGACGATCCTCTACGCGTCGCTCCACCAGTGGCCCTTCTACCCCGGTACCGGCGGGCCCGACGAGCAGGGCGAGACGCTCGTGAACGTGCCGCTCCCGGCGGGGGCGGGCGACGACGCCTACCTGCGCGCGTTCGCCCGGGTCGAGCGCGCGGTCGGGGAGTTCGGGCCGGAGCTCCTGCTCGTCTCGGCCGGGTTCGACGCGCACGCCGACGATCCGCTCGCGCAGCTCGAGCTCACGACCGGCGCCTTCGCCGAGCTCGCCCGCCGCGCGAGTCGGCTCGCGCCTCGTGTCGCCGCCGTCCTCGAGGGGGGCTACAACCTCTCGACCCTGCCGGACCTGGTCGCCGCAGCGCTCGAGGGGTTCGCCGCCGCCGCCTGACGCCGCCCCGACCAGCCCGGGCGCCGGCGGCGCCCGCGCCGCGTGCCGCGGCGGCGCGCCGGGCCCAGGTCAGCCGCGGGCCGCCGCGAGGCGCTCGAGCGCCTCGCGGCGCGACGAGACGCCGAGCTTCGCGAGCAGGCTCTTCACGTGGGAGCGAACCGTGTGCTCGGAGATGATCAGCCGGCGCGCGATGTCGTCCGTCCCGAGGTGCTGGTCGAGGAGGAGGAGGACCTCGAGCTCCCGCGCCGACAGCACGCTCGCGATCGCGTCGGGCACCGCGTCGCTTCGCCGGTCGCCCTCGCGCACCTCCTCGACGAGGCGCCGGGCGATCTGCCCCGACAGCGCCACCTCCCCGCGCGTGACCCCCCGCAGGAAGTCGACGATCCGCTCGGGCGGCTCGCTCTTCAGCAGGTAGCCCGCCGCGCCCGCCCGGATCGCCGTCAGCAGGTTGGCGTCGTCCTCGGCCGCGGTCAGGACGACCACCTCCGCGCCGGGGGCCCGCTCGCGGAGCAGCGGGAGAGCCTCGAGCCCGGTCATGTCGGGCATCGTCAGGTCGAGGACGATCAGGTCGGGCTCCAGCGCGCCCGCGCGGTCGACCGCCTCCTGCCCGCCGGCCGCCTGCCCGACCACGTCGAAGCCGTTCGCGCCGAGCAGGGACGCGAGCGCCTCGCGCGTGAGCGGGTGGTCGTCGACGATCAGGACCCGCGCCGTCATGGGCTCGGCCGATTGTGCCGATAGCGGGAGGGATGCGCCACACCGACGAGCGCACCGACATCGAGCGCTTCCTCTGGGGCGAGGTCATCCTCGTGGGCCTCCTCGGGTCGGCGCTCGCGCTCTTCCTGACGAAGCCGGAGCTGCAGAGCTCCTACCACCTCCCGTCCCTCCGCCTCGTCCTGATGACCCTCTACGCGGTCGGCGGGGGTCTCGTCGCCCTCCTCTCCGCGAGCCGCTTCTCGGCGGAGGGGCGCCGCTTCGACCTCTTCCTCTGCGGCGGGTTCTTCACGACCTCGGCGTCGTGGGCCGCGTTCGCCGTCGCTCCGGCCGCGAGCGGCGCGTCCCGGCCGGGCACCGAGACCTGGGCCGGCCTCGGCGGCATGCTGCTCGGGTGGGTGCTGCTCGCCCTCGCGCCGGTCGTGCGGGGCCGGGTCGAGAACCGCCGCACCGCGCTCGTCGATCTGCTCGTCGCGCTCGTCTTCGCCCTCGCGCTGCTCTGGGGGGCCGCCCACGCCCTGGGCGTCAGCGCCCCCCGGCCCGACGACGTCCACGGCCGCGGACACCTCCTGACCGCGTCGCTCGCGCTGCTCGCCCTCGTGAACCTCGTGACCGTCGTCGGGTTCGGCAACCGCTTCCGGCTCCACCGCGAGGACCTCGACCGCTGGCTCGCGCTCGGAGGGACGCTGATGCTCTTCGCGTCCCTCTACCTCGTGTTCACGCCTCGCGTCTCCACGTCGGAGGTCTCGCAGGGCGACTTCCTGCGCCTGCTCGCCTACTGCGTCCTGCTCGTCGGAGTCTGGCGCGCGATCCGGTCGACCGAGTTCCGGCGCGCGGTGGCCGAGGAGCGTGCCCGCGTCGCGCGCGAGATCCACGACGGCCTCGCGCAGTACCTGTTCGCGGTCACCGCGCACGTCTCGATGCTGGAGGCCGGCGCCGACCAGGCCGAGACGCTGCCTCGGCTCAAGGAGGCCGCTCTCGCCGCGCAGCAGGAGGCGCGCTTCGCCGTGCTCGCGCTCTCGTCGGCCGCGGGCAGCGCTCCGTTCGACGCCGCGCTCCGCCGCTACGTCGACCTCCTCACCGCCGACGGCGGGCTCGAGGTCGAGCTCGAGATCGACGCGGGCGTGCGCCTCGCTCCGGACGAGCAGATCGAGGTGTTCCGCATCGTCCAGGAGGGGCTCTCGAACACCCGCCGCCACGCGGGCGCCCGCAGGGCGTGGCTCACGATCGGGCGGCGCGGCGTCGACCGGCTCGTGACGCTGTACGACGACGGCGAGGGGTTCGAGGAGCCGAGCGACGACGCGGGTCAGGGTCTCCGCAACATGCGCCAGCGTGCGGCGGCGATCGGCGGCGCCTTCTCGCTGCGCTCCGCGCCCGGCCGCGGCACCGCGCTCGAGGTCGTCCTCCGGCCCTGAACCTCGCCCTCGGGCCCGCAGTCGGCGGAGCCCCCGGACGCCCTCGAACCGCCCGTCCGGGCGCGAGGCGAGAGGCGACGCGGCGCGCGCGCGCCACGCCTCGCGAGCGCACGCTCCGCGCGCACCGGGCGGTGGCGTCCGAGCGGGCCCGCCCGCCCCTCAGCGGGCGCGGACGGGGGCCGGCGCCGGCTCGAGCGCGGGCGGCACGAGACCCTCGCCGACCTTCGTCAGGAGCCGCAGGAGCTCTCCCTGCTCGTGGGGCGAGAGGCCGCCGATCAGCTCCCGCAGCAGCCCGCCGAGGCGCTTCCGGACGGAGCCGAGGGCATCGCGTCCGGTCGAGCTCAGGCCGACCAGGACCGACCGGCGGTCGGGACGCTCCTTCCGCCGCTCCGCGAGACCGGCCGCCTCGAGCCGGTCGACGAGCCGCGTCACGGTGCTCGTGGCGAGGCCGAGCCGGCGGGCGAGCTCGCGCATCCGCATGTCGCCCGCGGCGAGCACCACGAGCGCCTGCAGCTGCACGGGCGGGATCCCGCCGGTGACGCGCCGGTAGGCGGCCGTGGAGATCGGGCGGGAGAGCAGCACGTGCGCGAGCGCCTGCCCGCGCGCGAGCGAGACGTCGAGCAGCTCGTCGAGCCGCGCGTCCAGGTGCGCTCCCGTCTCCGGCGCCATGCACCCAGTGTAACCGATCTCGACGACAACTGTTGCTATATAGCTATATTCTCGGTGAAAGGAGGTGAAAACCATGGAGGCTCACGTTCACTTCCTCGACCGGCTCCGCGAGCACGTTCCCCACGTGCACCTCGTGCACCGGGAGACGAGCTCGGCACGGCTCGCGACGACGGGGATCGCGGCGGGCGTCGGCGGCGGCATCGCCCTGGCGGCGCCGCTCGTCGTCTACGACTGGGCGAAGGCGGGCCACACCGCCCTCGAGCTCCCGGCTGCCGTCACGGCCTGGCTGTTCGGGCTCGAGCACTTCGCCCAGAACGGCTACCGCTGGTGGCCGATCGTGATCGGCGCGCTCTTCCTGCTCGCCTACTGGGCGGTGCTCGGGACCGCGTTCGCCGGCCTCGCCGACCGCGTCTACCGCGTCCGGACGCTGGCAGCCAGCCTGACGCTGGGGGCCGTCTGGAGCTTCGTCAGCTTCATGTTCTTCTGGTACATGCTGCTGCCGATCGCGCGCGACGGCGCTCCCTTCCGCCAGACGGCGGTCGCGGCCGGGGAGCTGGTGGCTCCGAACTGGGTCTGGATCCTCGGCTTCGCGCTCTCCGGGCTCGTGACGGGGGCGTGCTACCGCGCGCTCCGCGCGGCGCCGGCGGCCCAGTCCACGCCTGCGGCCACGGCCACGGCTCGGGCGGCTTGATCCGGGCCCGCCGAGGCCTCCGCGGACGCCGCGGGGGCCTCGGCGCCCCGGGTCGTCACCGCCCGGCCCGGGACCTCCGCGCCCGCAGCACCTCGTCGCTCGTCGCGAACGACGCCCCCGCGGCGCGCATGGCCTCGACCGCTCGCTCCGAGTCGCCGGGGCTGACGTCGACGCCGCGGATCGCGTCCTCGACGACGACGACCTCGAAGCCCTGGCGCAGGGCGTCGAGCACGCTCTGCTTCACGCAGTAGTCCGTCGCGAGCCCGCCGACGTAGAGCCGGTCGACGCCGCGCTCGCGCAGAGCCCCGGCGAGCCCGGTGTCCTGGAAGGCGGAGTACCCCTGGCTCGTCGGGTCCTGGCCTTTGTCGACGACGAGGTCGACGTTCGACCGGTCGAGGCTCGGGTGCAGCTCGGCGCCGGGGGTGCCCTGGACGCAGTGCACCGGCCAGATCGAGGGCGGGTCGGTGCCCCGCCACCGGCCGGGGTCGGTCGCGACCGTGGCGAAGGAGCCGTGGTCGGGCGGGTGCCAGTCTCGGCTGGCGACCACGAGGTCGAAGCTGCCGGCCAGGCGGTTCAGCGGCGCCGCGACGTCGTCGCCGTGCGGCACCGGCAGCGCGCCGCCGGGGCAGAAGTCGTTCTGGACGTCGACGACGAGCAGCGCGTCCACGCCGTCAGGATGCCCGAGGGCCCGTGCCTTCCCGGCCGCCGCGTCTCCGCCGCGTCTCAGGCCCCGACCGCGCCGGTCTCGGCCCGCTCGACGCGCGCGGCGCCGGAGGCGGGCGCGATGATGCTCTCGTGGCCGTCGTCCCAGCGGACGCGGTAGCGCGGCGGCCGCTCCTGCAGGACCTCCTCGATCACGCCGCTCCGCGCGGGCTGCGCGACCTTCTCCGCCTCGACGACGATTCGACTGCCGACAGCTGCCATGACTGCTCCCTCCTTCGTCGTTCCAGCGCGATTGTGCCGGGAAACGGGCGGTGAGGGGAAGCGGCTGCCGCGCGGCGCGCGCGGCAGCCGGTTGACACCCGCGGCGCCGGCGAGCGGACGCGGGCCGCTGCGGCGGGGGTAGAGTGGACGGGGTGAGCGGAGGAGCCGAGAAGGCGATCCTCGCGGGCGGATGCTTCTGGGGGATGCAGGACCTGATCCGGAAGCGGCCCGGCGTGCTCGCGACGAGGGTCGGCTACACCGGCGGCGACGTCCCCGACGCGACCTACCGCAACCACGGGACGCACGCGGAGGCGATCGAGATCGTCTTCGACCCCGAGCGGACGTCGTACCGGGAGCTGCTCGAGTTCTTCTTCCAGATCCACGACCCCACGACGCCGAACCGCCAGGGCAACGACGTCGGGACGAGCTACCGCTCGGCGATCTTCTACCTCGACGAGGAGCAGCGGCGCGTGGCCGAGGAGACGATCGCCGACGTCGACGCGTCGGGCCTCTGGCCGGGGAAGGTCGTCACCGAGGTCTCGCCGGCGGGCCCGTTCTGGGAGGCCGAGCCCGAGCACCAGGACTACCTCGAGCGGTATCCGAACGGGTACACGTGCCACTACCCCCGTCCGGGCTGGGTCCTGCCGCGCCGGGCCGAGGCCGTCGCCGCGAAGGGTCGCTGACCCCGCGCGCGACGTCACGCCCCGGTCGCCCGAGCCGCTGACGCGCTCCGGCGGCCGCGCCCGCCGCCGCGGAGGCGAGCCGGGCCTCGTTCTATCCTCTGCCCGTGGCGGTCGACGCCTCGAAGCTGCGCCACGGCCGCGTCCGGGGCCGCTACTTCCGCGAGAACTTCGCGCAGGCGGGGATCGACCTCGCGCAGATCATCCCCGAGCTGGTGACGAACGCCGACGCGGCGATCGCCGCCGGCGGGCGCGAGCGCGGCCGGATCCAGCTGCGGATCGGGCCCGCCGATCCCGACTTCCTGCGCACGTGGAAGACGGCGTTGCGCACCCTCGGCGTTCCGGCGCTGCGGAGCTGGCGGTACGAGCTCGTCTGCGCGGACGACGGGGAGGGCGTCGACGCGGACGTCGTCGACGAGCGCCTCGGCGCGCTCGGCGTCGTCCCGGAGCGCGAGGGGCAGCGCGGCCTCTTCGGCCGCGGGCTGCGCGACGTCTGGCTCGCGCAGGGCGGCGGGCGCATCCAGGGCGTGCGGGGCGAGCGCGCCGTCGAGTCGTGGTTCCTTCCCGCCGGCGGCGACGAGCCGTACGTCTACACCCACGTGCTCGACGTGCACGCCACGCGGGCGATCAGGCAGCGGCTCGGGATCGCAGACGAGGGGACTCGCGTGACGGTGCCGCTCGCCGACCGGCGGCTGCCGCCGAGCGCGCGGCTGCGCCGGCTGGTCGCCGATCTCGTGCAGCTGCGGCCGGTCCTCGAGGACGAGAGCCGCGAGCTCCTGCTCGACCTTCCGGGCGAGCCGCTCCAGGTCGTCCGCCACACGCCGCCGGAGCCCGACCCGGAGCGCCCGGTGCTCTTCGACGACGAGGTCGAGCTCGGACGCGGCGTCACGGCACGGGTGGTCGTCCGCCGCTCGGCCCACCCCATCCCGCTCAGCCCTTCCCGCGCCGCGCGCCGCGGCGGCCTCGTCGTCTGCTCGGGTCGAGCGGCGCACGAGACGACGCTCGCCGGCCTCGAGGCGCGCCCCGGCGCCCGCCACCTCTACGGCGAGGTCCGCTGCGAGGCGATCGAGCGCCTCCAGCGGGAGGCGCTCGACACGCCGCGCCCGCAGGTCGTCGTCCGCGTCGACCGCGGCGGCCTCAACGAGGCGCACCCGCTCGTGAAGCGGCTCTACGCCGCGATCGAGAGGATCGTCCGCCCGATCGTCGAGGCGGAGGAGCGGCGCGCGGGTGCGCGCCTCGTCCGCGCCGGGAAGGAGATCGCCGCCCGCGACGAGGTCGGGCTGCGCGCCCTGAACGACGCGCTCCGTTCCGCGTTCGACGCCCCCGGACAGGCCGGCTTCGCGCGCGGCGGCGCCGGCCTCGAGCGGCCGGTCGAGGAGCCGGAGCGCGAGGGCGCGCCGGGGCAGCCGCCTCGCGGCGCCGCTGCGGAGGTCGTGCTCGAGGCGGCGATGCGCTTCAAGCAGTCGCCGCTCAGGCTCCACCCGGGCGAGCAGCGGGGCGTCTCGCTGATCTTCGACCCGGCGCGCATCCCGCCGGGAACTCCGATCGAGATCGCCACCGACCCGGGTCTCTCGCTGCGCCTCTGGCGCCCGGAGGTGCCGGCGCCCGTCCCCGGCGGCTGGTCCCGGGTCACCGGCACGCTGCGCGCGCTCGTCTCGGCCGAGCCCGGCTCCCAGCTCTCCGTGTTCGCCGAGGCGGGCGGCCACGACGCCGAGCTCGTCGTCCTCGTGGTGCGGCACCACGCGTCGGGCTGGGTGCGCGAGATCGCCCGCAAGGACGAGGACTCGCACGTCGAGGCGGAGTTCGAGCCCGAGACCGGCGTGGTCACCGTCTACGAGGGCAGGCGCGAGTTCAAGGCGCTCGAGCGCGCCGCCCGCCAGGCCGGCTTCGCCCGCGCCCGCGTCCGCGAGTACGTCCCCTACCGCATGCTCGAGGTCGAGGTCGCCGCCAACGCGGTCTACTGGTGGGCCGCCGAGCGGATCCTCGAGCGGCGGCTCCCCGGCGAGCGGCCCGCCGCCCCGGCCGAGTACGCCGCCGCCGTCCGCTTCGAGGCGCAGCTTCTCCGCCACCGCGCCCACGACAGGCTGATGAAGGCGTTTCTCGGCCCGGAGGTGTTCGAGGGCACCGTCGTCGTCGCCGCGGCCCCCTCGCCGGCGAGCGAGCAGCTCCGGATCGCCTAGTAGACACCGGGCGAGTGGCTCGCCCGCGGAGCCGAGCGGGCCTTCGGCCGCTCGGCGACGGCGAGCGCCCGGTAGACCGCCTCGAAGCCCGTCCGCCAGGTCGGGTGGCGCGGCGTCCAGCCGAGCTCGCGCTTGGCCTTCGCGTTGGAGGCGCCGCGGGCGTCGGTGCCCATCACGACCGCCGCCTCGCCGGCGACCAGCCGAGCGAGCCAGGTCGGGAAGCGGCGGGGCGGCCCGGCGCCGAGCGCCTCCGCGAGCACCGGCAGCCACTCCCGTGCCGGCGCCGGCTCGTCGTCGACGACGTTGTAGATCGCCGGGCCCTCGTGCTCGAGCGCGAGCACGGTCGCCGCCGCGGCATCCTCGAGGTGGATCCACGACGTGATCCCTCCGCCGCCGCCGATGATCGGGTACTGCCGCCGGCGCACCGGCTCGACGAGCCCGTCGTCGGCGGCGCCGTAGAAGAGGCCGTAGCGAAGGACGATCCCGCCGAATTCGGCGACCCTGCGGTCGAGATGGGCCATCGCCTCGAAGGACCGCCGCGCGTTCGCCGGCGGGCTGGGGTCGAGCGGGTCGTCCTCGGTCTTGACCGGCCCGCCTTCCCGCACGTAGCGGTAGGGGGCGAAGCTCTGCGCGACGAACCGGGTTACGCCCGCCTCCGCCGCGGCCGCGAGCAACGCGTCGGTGCCCTTCGTGCGCAGCTCGTTCGTCGCGGCGAACACCTTGTCGAAGTTGCGGCCCCAGGTCGCGCTCGCGAGCGCGGTCGCCTCGTTCACGATTGCCTCGGGCTTCGTTTCGAGCACCGCCTTGCGCACGGCACGGGCGTCGAGCAGGTCGAGCCGCACCGGCTCGGCGCCGAGCGTCGAAAGCAGCACCGCGCCCGACGGCCGGTTGTGGGTGCCGATCACCTCGTGGCCTGCGTCGACCAGCTGGGAAACGAGCCGGCTGCCGAGGGCGCCGCTCGCTCCCACCACGAACACACGCATGTCTCCTCCCTTCGCTTGCGTGGTCACGTCTCACGGGTATCCCGTCTCTCTCTCATGACACGTCGAGCGGGAGGAACGTGACGTGCTGAGAGGTAGCTGGGTTGGAGCGCCGGACGATCCCTGCGGCACCTCGCCCTCGTCACCGCCGTGCCGGCACGGACAAGGACGCGCATCTGGACGACCGCGTTACCCGCGCTCGAGACCACTTCGGCGACCGACTACCGGAGTAACGTCAACCCAGAGCGCCCACACACCGAATCGGACGCCCTCCTCGCTCGCCGAGACGACTCTCGCCAAGCGCTCGGTTGTCCGGAGAAACGGGGGAAACTTCGGTGGCGACGACCCGAATGGCCCTGGAATTCTTGGAGGCTCTCCACTGCCCTGGAGCCGACCCCACTGCCCTGGGGCCGAGCCGCCGGGCGGGTGGGCCGCGCGACGGGGGCGGCCCCCCGGCTCACCGGACGACCGTGTGCTGCATCGCCCAGAGCGCGGCGGCCGCGCGCGTCGAGACGCCGATCTTGCCGTAGATGTGCTGGATGTGGTGGTCGGCCGTCTTCGGAGAGATGTACAGGCGATCTGCGATCTGGCGCGTCGTGAGCCCCCTGGCCGCGAGCCTCAGGACGTCGAGCTCGCGCCGGGTGAGGCCACCGGGATGTCGTGGCCGCTTGCCCGGGGGCGTGCGCGGCTCGCCGTGCCCGGCCGCCACCAGCACCGCCCTGGTCGCCCGCGGCTCGAGCGCGCCCTCCGACTCCAGGCGGCGAAGCTCGCCGGCGGCCTCGGCCGGGGGAAACGGCGGCCGGTCGGCCCGTTCCGCGGTCAGCCCGACGTAGACCTCGGTCGCGGCCAGGATGCACGCGCCCAGGTCTTCGGCATCGACCTGCAGGCGCCTGTGGTAGCCCGACCCGTCGCAGCGCTCGTGGTGCGCGCAGGAGACCGGGTTGAGCACGGCCAGCGCGGGCGACCGCCGCAGCATCTGCTCGGTCAGCATCGGATGCAGCTCGACCCGGTCGAACTCCGCCCGTGTCAGCGAGCCGGGCTTGTCCCAGACCGAGTTCGGCACCGCGGTCGTCCCGACGTCGTGCACGAGCGCAGCCCGGCGGAGCATCGTGACCGCGTCCTCGCCGAGGCCGAGGACGCGGGCGGCGCCGGCGGCGAGCTCGGCGCAACGGCGGCTGTGCCCGCCCCAGAACGGCGACTTGAGGTCGACGAAGTCGGCGACCACGGCCAGAGCCTCGTCGAGGTCGGCCCCCGTGAGCAGACGGTGCGGCTCGGGCTCGAGGGCGAGCACGGCGTCCCACGGCTCGGTTCGGGCCAGCCGGGCGAGCCACCCGGCTCCGCGCTCGAGGAACAGGTCGGCGACGGCGGGGTCGTACGTCGCGTCGCGGCGTTCGCGCGCGGCCTCGAGCGCACGGTCGGGCGAGAAGAGGCGCCCGAGCGCCTCCATGTCGTGGCTCACGTGCACGACGCGCATCGCGAGCGGGATCGTCTCGCCCTTCGCATGGCCGGGGTGTCCGTTCCCGTTCCAGCACTCGAACGTGAAGCGGAGGGCCTCGCGGACGCCGGGGCCGAAGTCGAGCCGCTCGACGAGCATGTCCGCCACCTCGCATCCGGACGAGAAGTTGAGGAACGCCCACTCGCGGATCGTCTCCCGGATCCTCCGTTCGATCTCCTCGCGCTCCTCCGGCGCGTGGCCGGCGGTCGCGAAGGCCACGATGTCCCGCATCACCTCGGCGGGGTTGCCGGAGTCGTGGACGAGCGTCTGGCCGCGGATCGCGATCTCGTCGCCGAACAGCAGCGAGACCTCGTGGGCGTGCCCGGTGCAGCCGACGAACCGGAGCAGCGCCACCCAGTAGACGGTGTCGCGAAGCTCCCGCTCGAATCCCGCCTCCTCGCACATCCAGCTCGCGAGCAGGCACGACCGGAGCTGCGACTCGAGCGGCTGGCCGAACGCGTTGTCCTGCGCGAGCGCCAGCGTGGCGACGAGCTCACCGAGTCGAAGCGGCGGTGCGGAAATGGGGAGTCCTCCCGATGTATTCGGCGCCGTGTCCGCCCACAATCGTCGCACGACGCGTCGCCCCCTTCTCCGGCGGCCGTCGACACCGAGTCGAAGGGAGGAACGGATGGACCCGATCAGGGTGGGAGTCGTCGCGGACCAGACGGGCCCGCTGTCGGTCATCGGCGCGGCGATGGCGAACGTGGCGAGGATGGTCGTCGGCGACATCAACGCCAAGGGCGGACTGCTGGGACGGCCGGTGGAGCTCCACCTCGAGGACGGCGCCACCGACGACGCCGTCGCCGCGGCCGTGGCGAGGAAGCTCGTCGAGGCCGACCAGGTCGACGTCGTCCTCGGCGGCGTGTTCAGCTCCACGAGGCAGGCGATCAAGAGCGCCGCCGTCGTCGAGGGCGAGACGCTCTACATCTACCCCGAGCAGTACGAGGGGCAGGAGTCCGACCCGCTCGTCTTCTGCACGGGCCCCGTGCCCGCACAGCAGGTCGATCCGCTGATCCCGTGGCTGATCCAGGAGACGGGAGCGAAGCGCTTCTACCTGCCGTCGGCCGACTACGTCTGGCCGCACGTGACGAACGCGCGCGTCCGCGAGGTCGTCGAGGCGAGCGGCGGGACGATCGTCGGCGAGGAGTACCACCCGCTCGACCACGCCGACTGGCAGGCGACCGTCGACCGGATCGCGGCCACGGAAGCGGACGTCGTCTTCAACACGACGGTGCCCCCGGGTGTCATGCCGTTCTTCCGAGCGCTGCACGACTCCGGCTTCACCCGCCGCGGCGGGCAGGTCGTCTGCACGTACTTCGACGAGAACGTGCTCGACCTGTTCCCGGCCGCGCAGACCGAGGGGCTCTACAGCTGCCTCGACTACTACCAGAGCGTGGACGACCCGTTCAGCCGAAAGCTGCTCGCGCAGTACGAGGCGCTGTACCCCGGCCAGGCGAAGTTCGCCGCCGGGAGCGGGTGCTCGGGGCTGTACCGGGGGCTGCGGCTCTGGGCCTCCGCGGTGACCGAGGCCGCCTCGCTCGACCGGGACGCCGTGGTCGCGGCGCTCGACCACGCCGCGCTGGCCGACGGCCCCGGCGGGCCCGCCGCGATGGTGCCCGGCCAGCACCACCTGCGCCTGAACATGTACATCGCGCAGGCGCGACACGGCCGGTTCGAGATCGTCTCGGAGCTCGGGGCGATCGACCCGAAGGAGCGCCTCGTCGGCGCGCCCATCCTCTCCGCCTGACGGCGGACACGGACGCGAGAGGAGAACGGCAGGGGAGCCAAGAAGCGCAGGGAGCACGGGTCGAGGGGCGCTCGTCTTCCGCGACCCGTTCGGGAGGACCGCCGGCCGCTGCGGCGCCTGACGGCGTGGGCGGGCGACGCCGCACCCGCGGCGTCGCCCGCCCACGCCCCGCCTCGCGCGCGACTACGAGCCCGCCGTCACGGCGGCGACGGCGGCCGCCATCGTCTCGGCGGCGGCCTCGTCGCCGAGGCCCTCGCCGTCGAGTCGACGCCAGGTCCAGAAGTCGAGTGCGAGCCGGATCAGGGCGTGGAGACGCTTGCCTCGTCGCCCGCGGACGGCGAAGGCTCCGGCCAGGGTGTCGGCGAGCCCGGCCAGCATGCGGTCGACGCTCTGCTCCAGGAAGCGGTCGAGCTCCGGCACCGACGCACGCTCGCCGAAGAGCTTCGTGTACATCGGCTCGTTCTCGCGGTACCAGCGGTACAGCACGACGAGCGCGCCGCGGACGCGCTCGGCCGCGTCCACGCCGGCGAGCACGCTGCCGAAGTCCGGCATCGGGTGAACGGTCTCGTAGTGGGCGGCGCAGGCCGGCAGCAGCTCGCTCAGGCCGGCGAAGTGGTTGTAGACCGTCAGGCGCGTCACGCCGGCGCGGCGCGCGATCTCGGCCACCGTGGTCGTCGCGACGCCCTTCTCCTCGTGCAGCTCGGCGGCCGCCCGCGCGATCCGGTCGCGGGTCTCGCGCTGGCTCTCGGCCCGGGCCTTCAGCTCGTACTTCCTCATTTGAATTGACATGGTGTTCATCCATGTTAGCATCTCGACAATCGCTAAACATGTCGTTCAGTGAAAGGAACCGTTCCGAGATGCCGACTGCCACCTCTTTCGAGACCCTCTCCGCGCGGATGAGCGGACGCGTCGTGTCCCCGTCGGACGCCGACTGGGACGCGGCGCGGCAGGTGTTCAACCTGGCCACGGACCTGCGGCCCACGGCCGTGGCTCTCCCCCGCGACGTGCGCGACGTCGTAGCTGCCGTCGACTACGCCCGCCGGAGCGGCCTCCGTGTCGCGCCGCAGGCAACCGGCCACAACGCGGATGCGTACGGCGCGCTCGAGGACACGCTTCTCGTCGACGTCCGCGAGCTCCAGGAGGTCTCCGTCGACGCCCGCGCCCGGCGTGTGCGGGTGGGGGCGGGGGTGAAGTGGGGCCGCGTCGCCCCGCAGCTCTCCGAGCACGGCCTCGCCGCGCTGCACGGCTCGTCGCCCGACGTCGGCATCGCCGGCTACTCGCTGGGCGGCGGCATGGGCTGGCTCGGCCGCAGGTACGGCCTCCAGGCGAACAGCGTCACTGCGATCGAGCTCGTCACCGCCGACGGACGCGCGGTACGCGTCGACGCCGAGCACGAGCCTGACCTCTTCTGGGCGCTCCGCGGCGGCAACGGCAACTTCGGCGTCGTCACCGCGCTCGAGTTCGGCGTCTATCCGGTCGAGGACCTGT
This sequence comes from Gaiellaceae bacterium, assembly GCA_035650615.1. Classification (GTDB taxonomy): domain Bacteria; phylum Actinomycetota; class Thermoleophilia; order Gaiellales; family Gaiellaceae; genus PALSA-600. Next base: position 146,787 of record DASRHI010000052.1, read on the forward strand.
ACGCGGGGGTGATGTTCTTCCCGTTCGAGCGCGCAGCCGAGGTGCTCCATACCTGGACGGAACTCGTCGCGAGCCTGCCGGACGAGATGACGTCGTGGGCGTCGCTCCTGCAGTTCCCGGACGCGCCGTTCGTGCCGGAGCCGGTGCGCGGCGGCTCCTTCGCCGTCGTCTACGGCGCCTTCCTCGGAAGCGAGACCGAGGGAAGGGCGCTGTTGCGTCCGGTGCGCGATCTCGGTCCGGCGATGGACAGCTTCGCGATGGTGGCGCCGGGTGCGCTCGGCGACATGGCGATGGACCCACCCGACCCGCTGCCCTTCGTGACCACGACGGCGCTGCTCGGCGCTCTGCCCCACACCGGCGTCGAGGAGCTGGTGGCCGCCGTCGGGCCGGGGTCCGGATCGACTCTCGCGATGGTGGAGCTGCGGCAGCTCGGCGGCGCGTTCGGCCGGCGGGAGCCCGGAGCCGGCGCGCGAGCCACCCTGCCGGGCACGCTCAGCCTGCTCGCGCTCGGCGTTCCCGAGGACGAGGACTCCGAGGCGACGGCGCGGGCGTACCTCGCGGCACTCGACCGCGCCGTCCGCCCGTACCGGATCGGCGACTACGCGAACTTCGTCATGGAGCCGACCGACGCCAGCCGCTTCTTCGACGCGCCGACCTGGGCCCGCCTCCGGCGGGTGAAGTCGCTCTACGACCCGAGCGACCTCTTCAGGGGCAACCACCACATCCCGCCCGCCGGCTGAGGAAGGCCACGACCGACGCGATGCCCCGGCCTCGCAAACGGGGATCCACCCTCGATGTCCGATGCCGAGCCTCTTCTTTCGGCCACGCACGACCGGCCCGGCGCGGAGGGCCGCCTCGAGGACGGCCCTCCGGCGACTGCTCGGGGGGTGCGACCGCCGCGCTCAGGCCGCCTCCCGAAGCGCGACCTTCGCCTCGACCGGCTCCGCGGCCGGAGCCGCCTTCGGCACGGACTCGACGAAGGCGGCGGCGATCGCGGCCCCCACGAGCGCCACGCCGACCAGCGTGTAGAAGGCGACCTGGAACCCGTGCGCGAGCGCCGGGCCGCTGGTGGCGAGCGCCGCGTGGCTGTCCGCGTAGCGGCTCGTCGCGGTGGCGGCGATCGTGGTCACGGCCGCCAGCCCGATGGAGCCGCCGAGCTGCCGGCTGGTGTTGATCAGCCCCGAGGCGACGCCCGCATCGGCAGGCCGGACGCCGCTCAGGCCGGCGATCGTCACCGGCACGAACGAGAGCGCGAGCCCGATCCCGCCGAGGAGCAGCCCCGGGAACACGTTCCAGAAGTAGCGCCCGTCCGCGGGCATCTCCCCGTACAGGACGCCGGCGGCCGCCGTCAGGAGCATGCCCGCGCTCAGCACCGGTCGCACGCCCAGCCGGGTGGTCAACGCCTGGCCGACGTTCGAGACGATGCCGATCGCGACCGTGATCGCGACGAAGGCGACGCCCGTCTCGATCGCCGAGTACCGCAGGACCTCCTGCAGGTACAGGCTGAGCAGGACGAACTGCCCGAACGTGGTCGCGCCGATCGCGAGCATCGTCGCGTTCGCGGCCGAGAGCGTCCGCAGGCGGAAGATCCTCAGCGGCAGGAGCGGCGCCGGCGAGCGGGACTCGATCCCGACGAAGGCGAGCAGCAGCACCGCCGAGGCCGCCAGCAGGCCGACGGTCACGCCGTCGCCCCAGCCGTGCCGACCCGTCCGCGCGATCGCGTAGACGAGCACCATCAGGCCGGCCGTGATCGACGCCGCGCCCGACAGGTCGAAGTGGCGCTGCGCCCGCGCCGCCCGGCTCTCGCTCACGAGCCACGGGGTGACGGCCAGGACGGCCGCGCCGACCGGCAGGTTGACGAAGAAGATCCACGACCAGCTCAGGTACGACGTGAGCACCCCGCCGAGCAGCACGCCCGCTGCGCCCCCGCCCGCCGAGGCGGCGCCCCAGACGCCGAGGGCGATGTTCCGGTCCCGCCCTTCGCGGAACGTGGTGACCACGATCGAGAGCGCGGCCGGGGCGAGCAGCGCGCCGCCGAGGCCCTGGAGCGACCGGGCGACGATCAGCGACCCCGCCGACCAGGCGAGCCCGGAGGCGAGCGAGCTGAGCGTGAACACGGTCACGCCGGCGGCGAAGACCCGCCGGCGGCCGAGCAGGTCGGCGAGCCGGCCGCCCAGCAGCAGCGTGCCGCCGAACAGGATCGAGTAGGCGGTGATCACCCACTGCAGGCTCTCCTGCGAGAAGTCGAGGTCGTGCTTGATCGAGGGGAGGGCGACGTTCACGACCGAGACGTCGAGGATGACCATGAACTGGGCGGCGACGGTCACCGCGAGGACCAGCCAGCGCCTCCGCTCCGAGCCGGTGGCCGTTTTCGCTTTCATCGGGTTCCTCCTTGGACGTTGATTCGTCCAGGCGACGAACGGGCGCCGCTCGAGGGGACAGCCGCTTCAGAGCTCGGCGAGCCGGCGCTCGAGGAAGCGCCGCTCCGGCTCCGCGCTCGCGAGCTCGAGCGCCCGCCGGTAGGCGGCGCGGGCCTCGCCGGTACGGCCGAGCCGGCGAAGCAGGTCGGCCCTCGTGGAGTGGAGGTACCGGTAGTCGTCGAGCGCGAGCGCGTCGACGATCGCGAGCGCCGCCTCCGGCCCCTCGACCTCGGCGATCGCGACGGCCCGGTTGAGCTCGACGACCGGCGAGCCGGTCAGGCGGGCGAGCTCGCCGTACAGGGCCGCGACCTCGAACCAGTCGATCGGGTCGCCGGCCTGGAGCGAGGCGATCGCCGCCTGGAGCACGTACGGCCCCCGACCGTGCAGGGCGAGCGCCTCGTCGAGCAGGGCGCGGCCCTCGGCGATCTGCCCCTGGTCCCAGAGCGAGCGGTCCTGCTCGTCGAGCAGCACGAGCTCCCCCTCTGCGAACCTGGCCCCGCGGCGCGAGTCGTGGAGGAGCATCAGGGCGAGCAGGGCGCGCACCTCGGGCTCGTCCGGCATGAGCGAGGCGAGCATCCGCCCGAGCCGGATCGCCTCCGTAGCCAGGTCGACACGGCCGCCGTAGCCCTCGTTGAAGATCAGGTACACGACCGCCAGCACCGCGCCCAGCCGGTCGGGGAGGCGGTGGTCGGCGGGGACGCGGAAGGGGATGCCGGCCGTCCTGATCTTGCCCTTCGCCCGGGTCAGCCGCCGCTTCATCGTCTCGGCCGAGACGAGGAAGGCGCGCGCGATCTCCTCGGTCGTGAGGCCGCCCAGCGTGCGCAGCGTCAGCGCCACCTGCGCCTCGAGCGCCAGCGCGGGATGACAGCAGGTGAAGATGAGCTCCAGCCGCTCGTCCGGAAGCGTCTGCTCCTCCATCCGCTCCTCCACCGCCCCGGGCGGCTCGAGCAGCCGGGTCTTCGCGGCGAGGGTGCGGTCTCGGCGGATCCGGTCGATCGCCCGGTTGCGCGCCGTCGTCGTCAGCCACGCGCCCGGGTTCTCCGGCTCGCCCGTCCGCGGCCAGCGCTCGGCGGCGATCGCGAACGCCTCCTGAGCGGCCTCCTCCGCGAGATCGAAGTCCCCGAGGAAGCCGATCAGGCTCGCGAGGACGCGGCCCCACTCCTCGCGGAAAACCCGCTCGAGCAGCGCTACCGCTCCACCACCGGCCGCACCTCGACCGCGCCGCCCAGCCGCGCCGCCGGAATCCGGGCCGCCAGCTCGAGCGCCACGTCGAGGTTGTCCGCCTCGAGCAGGTAGAGACCGCCGAGGAACTCCTTCGTGTCCGCGAACGGCCCGTCGGTCGTGAGCATCTTGCCGTCCGCCACCCGGACGGTGGTCGCGCTCTCCGGCGGGTGCAGCTGCTCCGCGCCGAGGACGCCGGGCTCGTGCGCGAGCGCCTGGTACTCCTCCACGATCGACAGCTGCTCCTCCGCCTCCGGCCGCTCCTCCGCCGTTCCCCCCGGGTAGATCAGCAACGCGTACTTCATCGCTTCGTCCTCCTTTCGGACAGAGAGTGTCACTCCCCGACGAACGACCGGACCGGAAGGGGACACGACGAGCACGCGCCCTCCGCTCGGTCACGCCCCCGCGGTCGAGCGCGTCCCCGCCTACCACGCCGCGGTCGGGATCGCGCTCGTTCCCGCGGGACGGCGGCCCTCGGCACGTCGGCCGGACTACGCGGCGGCCTTCTACACACGGCGCGATCTGCAGCTCGGCCAGCTCGGTCGCCTGGTCGGCGGCGCTGCTCGGCGAGCGCGCCGACTGGACCGTCCCCGAGCGGCCTCGGTGCGGGCTCCGGCGACACGGTGCACGCCACCCCGCCGCTCCGGGCCGCACGCGGGTCTCACGGGTCGAACGCGGTCGCGCGCGCGACCTGCTCCCAGCGATCGAGCTCGGCCCGCAGGCTCTCGTGCCTGGCGCGGATCGCCTCGACCGCGTCGGCTCCGAGCGGGAGCCGCAGCGGCGGCTCCTCCGCATCGAGCGCCGCGATGATCGCCGCCGCGGCCTTCGCCGGGTCGCCCGCCTGACGCCCGTCTTCGTCCTCGACGTACGCGCGGGTCGCTCCGACGGTGGTCGCGTACTCCTCCATCGGCGGCGCCGCCTGAAGGCTGCCGCCGAGCAGGTTGGTCCGAAACGATCCCGGCTCCACGATCAGCACCCGCACCCCGAACGGCGCGACCTCCGCGGCGAGCGCTTCCGACAGCCCCTCGAGCGCGAACTTCGCGGCGCAGTAGGCGGAGTATCCCGGCGCCGTCACCTGGCCGCCCATCGAGCTGATCTGGACGATCGTCCCGGACCCTTGCGCGCGCATGCACGGCACGACGGCGCGCGTCAGCGCCGCCGGGCCGAAGAACATCGTCTCCAGCACGCGTCGCAGGTCGGCGAGGCTCGCCTCCTCGAGCGCCCCGACGAACCCGATCCCGGCGCTGTTGACGAGCACGTCGATCCGTCCGAAGCGCGCGAGGGCGGCCTCGACCGCGGACTCGATCGCCTGCTCGCGAGTGACGTCGAGCGGCAGCACCAGCACGCCGTCTCCCTCGAGGTCGGACAACGCCTCCGGCCGTCGCGCCGTGGCGACGACGAGCTCGTCGCGCGCACGGACCGCATCGACCAGCGCCCGCCCGAGCCCGGAGGTCGATCCGGTCACGAACCAGACCCGGGCAGCTTCGCGATCGGCGGTCGCGTGCCGGCCGCTCATCGCCTCCTCCGTCCCGTCCGTTGCGACGCTCGCCGGCGCTGCCGGCAGCGGGCGGTCTCGGCGCGGTCGCCGCACAGCTCCATCGAGTACCAGGGAGGGCGACCGCCCCGGGAGCGGTCGGTCAGGAGCAGCGAGCAACCGGGGTCGGCGCAGGTGCGGATCGGCGCGAGCTCCGCGCCGCAGCCGAGCTCGAGCCAGCGCGAGAGGTCGTCGTGCGCAGCCGGCCGCTCGACCGGCTCGACTCGTCGGCGGGCGAGCGTGGCCGGATGCCCGAGCCCGAACCGGCGGCCCCGCGTTGCAGTCGTCTCGGCCACCTCGGCCACCAGTATGGTGGGTGTTCGAAGGGCGAGGGAGGACCTTCCGCCGGGCTCGACGCCTGCGAGGTCTCGGACGCCTGCGACGAGCTCGAGCTCGCGGCCGTGCGGACCGGCGCCCTCTGTCCGCTCTGGCCCGAGTGCCCGCCCGGCCGTCCGCCCCGCCCGGCTTCCGGCTCTGCGCCTGAGGTACGCAGAGGTACGATCGCGCGGTCACCCGATCATGAGCTACGCGAAGAAGAACCTGCGCGAGGTCGAGGACAGCGCCGCCGGATTCGGCCTCTCGGCGAGCCAGGAAGCACGCTTCCCGCGGGGCGCTCTCGGCGCCGAGCAGACCGGCTTCAACTTCCTGACGGTGAAGCCGTCGCGGCGTGAGGCCTTCGCCCACCGTCATCGGACGGCCGAAGAGATCTACGTCGTCCTCTCCGGATCGGGACGCGTCAAGCTCGACGACGAGCTCGTGGAGCTGGGCCCGCTCGATGCGATCCGCGTGGGCCCGGGCGTGGGTCGTTGCTTCGAAGCCGGCCCCGACGGGCTCGAGGTGCTGATCTTCGGTCCTCACGTCGAGGGCGACAGCGAGACGATCGAGAGCTTCTGGAGCGACTGAGAGCTCGTTCCGGTTCCGAGCGCGGCGAACGCGCGACCGGCCGGTCGGGGCGGCTTCAGGCCGAGCGCTTGCGCGCGTAGAGGCGCCTCGCCCAGAGGTAGGAGGCGAGGGCGATGGCGAGGCTCCAAGCGACGGCGGTGACGGCGTCGGCGCCGATCGGGGTTCCGGTCAGGAGCCCGCGCAGCGTCTCTGTGACCGGGGTGAAGGGCTGGTAGTGGGCGAACTGGCGGAGCCCGGTCGGCATGGAGGCATCCGGGACGAAGCCGCTGCCGAGGAAGGGGAGGAGGGTGAGGAACATCGGCGTGTTGCTGGCGGTCTCGACGCTCCTCGCGGCCAGGCCGAGGGCGGTCGCGAGCCAGATCAGCGCGAGCGAGAACAGCGCCAGCACCCCGACCGCGCCGAGCCATGCGAGCGGGCCGGCGCCGGGGCGGAAGCCGAGCGCGACGGCGACGCCGAGCACGATCCCGAGGCTGAGGGCGGCCTGGATCAGGCTGGCGAGCACGTGGCCGGTGAGGACGGCGGAGCGCGCGATCGCCATGGTGCGGAACCGGTCGACGATCCCGCCGGTCATGTCCATCGCGACGACGATCGCGGTGCCCTGGACGGCGGCGGCGACGGTCATGAGCAGGATCCCGGGCGTGACGTAGTCGAGGTAGCCCGCACGCCCGCTGCGGCCGCCGGTGAGGGAGGTGTCGAGGCCGTGGCCGAGCTGGCCGCCGAAGACGTAGACGAACAGCAGCAGGAAGACGATCGGCATGCCGACGAGGAGGAGCGTGAGCGAGGGGTAGCGCCGCAGGCGCAGGAGGTTGCGGCGGAGCATGGTGGCCGAGTCGCTGAGGGTGTAGACGAGTGCGCTCATCGGGCTGCCTCCTGCTCCAGGGTCGGGTGGCCGGTCACGGCGAAGAAGACGTCGTCGAGGTCGGGGCCGTGGATCGAGAGCTCCTCGACGGCGATCTCGGCTTCCTCGAGCTGCTCGAGCAGGCGGCGGAGCGAGGCGACGTCGCCGTTCCCGGAGACGCGGAGCACGAGTCGCTCCTCGTCGGCTGCGGCTGCGTCGAGGTGGGCCGCGGCCGCGTGCAGCGCGGCCGGGTCGGCGAACTGGAGGCGGATGTGACCGCCCGGGACGCGTCGCTTCAGCTCGTCCGGCGTGCCCTCGGCGACGATCCGGCCGCGGTCGAGCACCGCGATCCGGTCGGCGAGCTCGTCGGCCTCGTCGAGGTACTGGGTCGTGAGGAAGATCGTGACGCCGCCGGCGACGAGGTCGCGGATGTCGTCCCACATCCGGCGGCGGCTGCGCGGGTCGAGCCCGGTCGTGGGCTCGTCGAGGAAGATCACCCGCGGCGAGCCGACGAGCGTCATCGCCAGGTCGAGCCGACGGCGCATCCCGCCCGAGTACGTCGACACCGGCCGGGTGGCCGCGCCGGCGAGGCCGAACCGGTCGAGCAGCTCGCCGACCCGCTGCCTGCCTGCGCGCCGTCCGAGGTGGTTCAGGTCGGCCATCAGACGGAGGTTCTCGGCCCCGGTCAACAGGTCGTCGACCGCGGAGAACTGGCCGGTGACCCCGATCGCGGCGCGGACGCCGTCCGGGTCGTCGGCGACGTCGTGGCCGGCCACGCGGACCCTGCCCGCGTCGGCCGGCACGAGCGTCGAGAAGATCCGCACCATCGTCGTCTTGCCGGCGCCGTTCGGGCCGAGCAGGGCGAAGATCGTCCCCTCGGCGACGGCGAGGTCGACCCCGTCGAGCACGACGGTCTCCCCGAAGGACTTGCGCACCCCGGTCGCGACGACCGCGGGCCGGCGGAGCGTGCTCATCGTCGCCTCCTCTGGCCGGGGCGCTGCGGGGGCAGGTCGCAGGAGGCGACGAGCTCCTCGCGCCGCGCCTCCCACGCCTGTTGGAGCTTCGGCAGCTGCTCGAGCAGGAACTCGGCGAACGCCGACACCTCGAGCAGCACCGCACGCCGCTCCGCGGGCGCGTCCCGCAGGACGTCGAGGCCCTCGCGGGCGAGCTCGAGCAGCTCCTCGTACTCCGTGACGTCCATCCCGAGCGCCTGCGGGGAGCTCATGTCGATCGAGACGCGGTCCATCCGCTCCCCGGCGACGCGCGAGCGCCGCACCACGTGCAGCGTCTCGAGCGACTTCACCGCGCCGGCGATCGCGCTCCGGCTTGCGAGGAGCGCCTCCGCGAGCTCGCCGATCGTCGGGTTCGGCGGATCGCAGACCGCGAGGTAGCCGAGCAGGCGTCCGACCATCGGGGGGAACGAGTAGCGGCGCGCGTAGAACCGGCCCATGTGGTCGGCGAAGGTGATCTCGGCATCGGTCGGCATCCGCCAGAGTATACACATCTTTCTGAGATCACACAAATCTCTGTGATTTACGCTTTAGCCGGCGATCGGCCACGATCGACCACGGCCGGCGCGAGGTCGCCGAGACCGCGCCCGCGTTCGTGAGACGGTTCACCTGAGACGACTCGTTGCGGAGTCCGCCTTGTCTCCGCCGGCCGCGAGATGAGATGGTGGGCTGCGGTGGGCTCGAGCGCGAGGGGTCTGGAGCGGTGGGCATGGACGGGCGGCGTCGTCTTCGTCGCCGCGCTCCTCGCCGAGTCCGCGGTCTCCGTCGGCTTCAAGGTTAGTCAGGACGACTCGGCGGCGAAGATCGCGGACTCGCTCGACCGCCACCACGGGCGGCTGATCCTCGTCTTCTGCCTCTGCATCGTCTACGTCGTCGGCTTCGTCGTCTACCTGGCCCGACTGGACGACCTGCTTCGACGCTCGACCGGCAGCCGTCGATTCTTCGGCTCGTGGGTGCTGGTCGGAGGTGTGCTGTTCGTCGCCTTGCACGGCGTCAGCGACGTCGGCATCTACGGGCTGCTGGCGGGAAAGGTCGCGGCCTACTCGGCCCAGCACGAACCGGGCCTCTCCTACACCCTGTATCTGCTGACCTATGCGCTCGACAGCGTCGGTGACGTCTTCGCGAGCTTCTTCATGCTCGCGACCGGCCTGCTCGTGCTCACGACCCGCGTGCTGCCCCGGTGGCTCGGCTGGATCGCGGTCGCGACCGGCCCGTTCTTCCTCCTGCAGGGATTCGGGCTCGGCGGCGTCGTCTCGTCGTTCGGCCTCGTCCTCGACCTGATCGGCTTCCTGCTCTTCCTGATCTTCGTGCTGGTCAGCAGCGTGATCCTGCTCACGCGCGGCGGGACCGCTGCGTCCGGCGCGTAGACCGGGTCGCCGCCGGGCCGCGGCGCGGGTGGCCTCTCCGTGCCGGCCACCCACGCCGACCGCGGCCGGGCGAGATGCCGCCCGCTCCGCGTCAGGGAGCGATGTTGTGGTTCAGGTGGAAGACGTTCTCCGGGTCGTACCGTCGCTTCACCGCCCTGAGCCGTTCGTAGTTCGGCCCGTAGGCGGCACGGATGGCGTCGTCGCCCTGGTCGGGGCCGAGGTAGTTGAGCCAGCGGCCGGTTCCGAAGTACGGCCGCAAGGCCGCGAACGTCTCCCGCGTCCAGGCGACGTTCGTGTCGGTCTGTGCGGGGTCCGTCCACACGGACGGGATGAGCAGGTTCCACCCCTGCTCGCGGTGCGGCACGGCCGTGTCCGTCGCTCCGACGCGGGTGACGGCGCCGTGGAAGTGCTCGAGGAGGATCGCCGTCATGGGCGACGGGACGTCGGCGAACCGTGCCACGGCGGTGTCGATCAGCTCATCGGAGAGCCCGCGCGTGAAGCTCGAGAGCCAGTAGTTCAGCGAGCCGTTCGGGTACCCCGCATCGAGGATCGTGTTCATCGCCGGGTACGGCATCGGCCCGACCTGCACGACGAGCGGCGTCCCCCATGCCCTGAACGGGGCGAGGTCACGCTCCGCCTCGCCTTCCTCGCCGGTGTGGAAGACGACGAGCGCCGCGAGCTTCGCGCCCGAGCCGTCGGGTGCGTGCACGAGCCCGGCGAACACCGTCAGGTCGTCGGGGCCGTCCGCGACGGCGTCGCGGTAGAAGCGCAGCAGGTCCCGCGCGGCCTCGAGAGGGTGGGCGATCAGCCCGCCGACCACCGTTCGCACGGGATGCAGACGGAACGTGAGCGACGTCGCGACGCCGAAGTTGCCGCCGCCGCCGCGAAGCGCCCAGAAGAGGTCCGGATGCGACTCGGCGTCGACGTCCAGCACCTCCCCGGCGGCGGTGACGAGCTCGACCGCGATCAGGTTGTCGGCGGCCAGCCCGTACTTCGCCATCAGCCACCCGAGACCGCCTCCGAGGGTGTAGCCCGCGACGCCCGTGGTCGAGACGACGCCTCCGGTCACGGCGAGGCCGTGGCGCCCGGCGGCGGCGTTCAGCTCGCCCCAGACGACGCCGCCGCCGACGGTCACGGTCGCGCCCTCGGGGTCGACGGCGATCTCCTTCATCTCGGCGAGGTCGATCATCACGCCGCCGTCGGTAACGGCACGGCCGGCGACGTTGTGGCCGCCGCCGCGCACGGACACCTCGAGCCCGGCGCGCCGCGCGAGCGTGAGCGCCGCGACGGCGTCGTCGGCCGTGCGGCAGCGGACGATCAGCGCGGGTCGCCGGTCGACGAGGCCGTTGTAGACGGCCCGGGCGTCGTCGTAGGCGCCCTCGCCCGGAGCGAGAACGCGTCCCGAGAGTCCGCGGGTGAGCTCGGCGACGAGCGAGTTGTCGAGAGCACTGGTCATTGCGTCTCCTCTCCTGGTCAGGCGTGGTCGGAGACGACGGGGCAGATGAGGACGTTGCCCGTGTCGACCTCGTAGGGGTTCGCGCCGGCAGCGTGGTCCGCGTTGATCGGCAGGAACACGCCGGCGGCCTCTGCGGCCGGAATGTCGTCCGCGTTCGTGATCGGCGTGAACGATGGCGACTCGGCGTAGACGGGATCGTACGCGAGGACGATGATCTTCCACGGCCCCTTGAACTCGCCGGCGGTGCCGTTCGCGCCCCGGCCCGGCGCACCGGTGATCACGTGGTCGTGGTAGACGAACGGGGCCGGGAGCCCGGGGTGGAAGCAGGGATTGCATTGCGGCCGGTAGCCGGAGGGCAGCGTGATCGGGCCGCCCGTGCCTGCCGGGTAGGAGAGCAGGTACAGCTCCTCTGACTGCGCGTACAGGTTCGGGCTCGTCCGGCGTGCGTCGACCAGCAGGTGCGGCCCGATCATCGAGACCGTCTGCCCGCCGGCGTAGGTCGGGTCGATCTCGGGCTTGTCGGCGAGCGCGCCGCCGGCGGCCGCGAGGCCGACGGCGGCGAGGCCGAGCAGAAGGGCGAGGAAGCGGTGCTTCATGGACTGTCTCCTTTCGCGAGCGAGTCCCGCTCGTTTATTAGTACGACCGTTCGTGCGGGAAAGTAGCAGACGCACGAACGATCGTGCTAACTTTCGCGGCGTGCCCGGGAACGAGCAGCCGCGAGGCGGCCGGAGGCGCAGCGACGGCGAGCGCAGCCGGGCCGCGATCCTCGACCAGGCGACGCGCCTCGCGACGGTGGAGGGGCTGAGCGGCCTCTCGATCGCACGCCTTGCAGACGCGGTCGGCATGAGCAAGAGCGGCCTCTTCGCCCACTTCGGCTCGAAGGAGGAGCTCCAGCTCGCGACCGTCGAGACCGCCGAGACCGTCTTCGCGGCGCAGGTGCTCGAGCCGGCGGCCGACGCCGCGACGGCGCTCGCCCGCCTGCGCCGTCTCGCCGACGGCTACCTCCGCTACGTCGAGGCGGAGACGTTCCCGGGCGGGTGCTTCTTCGCCTCGGCGCTCGCCGAGCTGAACATGCGGCCCGGCCCTGTGCGCGACCGGCTCGTCGCCTTCTTCGGCGACTGGCTCGGCCTGCTCGAGCGCACCGTGCGCGAGGCGCAGGCCGAGGGCTCCATCGACGCCGCGGAGGACGCCGGCCAGCTCGCGTTCGAGCTCGAGGCCGCGCTCCTGCTCGCGAACGCGCAGTACGTCGTCACGCGGACGCACGAGCCGATCGCCCGCGCGCAGCACGCGATCGAGCGACGGCTCGCGGCAGCAGCCGCTCCGCGAAACCCCCGCCCGCGCGGGAGGGAGCGTCGCGTACGGCCTCGATCCGCGCCGCCTTCCGAGACGGCCCCGGTCGAGCCTTCGGTCACCCGCCGTGACCGGCCGTGCGGCCGACGATCGCCCGCGCGATCGTGGGCCAGTCGGCCCGGTCGACTCCGTGCCCGGCTCCCTCGAGCATCAGCAGCCTCGCGCCCGGGAGCTTCTCGGCCAGTGCCTGTCCGCGGGCGAGGGCAAACACCGGATCGGCGCTGCCGCACCGCCTGCTCGCGGGCCGGTGCCGGCGGCTCCGAACGACCCAGATCGCCCCGGCCGCTTCGAATGCGAGCCTGCCGCCGTCGGGCGACCAGTCGAGCGCCAGCGCGTGCGAGGGCACGGGACCCAGGCGGAGCGGCCGCGCTCCCGTCCCGCCCGGCGCATGACGTAGGTCCCGTCCGCGCGCAGGGACGCGATCAGGCCGGCGCGCGAGGAGCCGGGAGGGCGCTCGCGGCGACGAGCGCCGAGAGCGCCAGGAATGCCGCGGCCCGCGTTCGGGTCGGGCCCTCACGGACCTGCCGAGATCTCCGAGGCCTCGTCTCGTCAGTGCGCGTGCGCGTGCTCGTGCGCGTGCTCGTGCGGGCTCGCGTGGAGCGCCTCGTAGATCGAGTGCGACCACACCTCCAGCCCGAGCATCGACTCGACGTATTCGCGCTTGGAGCGGACGTCGCCGGATGCGCCGGCCTTGCGGCCCATCACCTCCGAGAACCGCTCGCGGACCGCGGCTTCGACCATTCCGGTGAGGAGCGCGATCAGCTCGTCGGGCGAGCCGCTCGCGATCGCCCGCTCGGCGACCGGCACCACCGGCCCGTGTCCCAGACCTGCCGGCTTGAGCCCGGTGTAGGGCGCCCCCTCGCCGGCGCGGTGGATCCGGACGACGTTCTCGAAGAACCACTCGTCGGCGAGCTCCTTCGCCTCGGGCGCGAGCGGCTCGACCCGGAGTGTCTGCTCGAACGCCCGCCTGACCTCGTCCTCGCCCGCGGCGGGGACGTAGGGCAGCACGAGCTCGACGTCGCGCTGCGCAAGCGCGGCTGCGGCGGCCTTGACCACGGGGCCGTCGACGGAATCGCAATGCGGTGGCAAGTCGGTCTCCTTTCACGGAAGCAACGTGGGCGGCCCGGCGGTGACCCCGGCGCGGCCCCTCCGGCAGCGGTCGTTGCGACGGAAGGACGGCGGCGCCGTGAGCTCGGCCGTGTCGCAGTGGAAGGCGGACAGCCTCGCGGGCTGACCGGCGATCTCGGCGTCCACCTGGCGGACGCCCTCGAAGAACGACGAGCCGCGCATCTCCTCTCGAGTCGCTCCTGCCGGAGCCAGCCCCAACTGTCCCCGGCCCGCGCGCGCACCGAATCGGGAAGTGCCCGCATCCGCGCGCGGGAAACTACGTACGCCCGCTGCGTGAAGCGTGCCCACACGCAGCCGTCGCGCTGGTTCGGTCTCGGGTTCCTCACCGGGACGAGCAGGTCTCCCTGCACCCCTGCGCGGCTCGCGCTCGCGTGGGTCCCCGCCCAGGGCGGCGACGTCGTTCCCAGACCGGCCCGCTCGGCAGTAAGCCGCACCCGATACGCGGTCTCTTCCTGAACGCCACAGGCAGCGGGCGGGGGACGACCTGCGCGCCGAGCGAGGTCGAGCGGCACGAAGGACGGAGGCCGGATGGACCGCTTCGACGGGAAGTACCTCAGCCTGACGAGCTTCAAGCGCGACGGCTCCGGCGTCGCGACGCCGGTGTGGTTCGTGAGCGACCACGGCCACCTCCTCGTGGAGACCGACGCGGATTCGCACAAGGTCAGGCGAATCCGACGCGACCCCCACGTCCGCATCGCCCTCTGCGACGCACGCGGACGCATCCGCGGCGCCCCGGTGGACGCCGACGCGAGGATCCTCCCCGAGGGCGAACGCGAACGTGCCGAACGGCTCCTCGCTCGGAAGTACCGGATCGACCGCTACACGGTCTACCCGCTCTACCGGCTCGTGATGCGACTCCGCGGGCGAGCCGGACGCACGCACGAGCCGCCGGTGGTGCTGGAGATCGTGCCGAGGCAGGAAGCCCGCGCCGGCATGACCTGATACCCGCGGGCATCGGCCCGCCGCCTCCTGGCTCGCGCACGGCGGCGCGAGCGTTTACCGCGCGGCCTGCCGCGGAAGGTCACCTTCCTACCGATGGCCGCTGCAGACCGTACCGCCGACGTGTGGGGCGAACGGACGCCGTTCGCGGGGGGCGGCGACTGGCCGGCGCGCGTCGACTCGCACGTCGAGGTCCCGGAGAGCGCGGTCGAGCGCTGGGTCCCGTCGGCCTGCGTCCTCTGCTCGAACGGTTGCGGCCTCGACATCGCGGTCGCGGACGGCCGGATCGTCGGCGTCCGGGGCCACGCCCACGACCGGGTCAACCGCGGCCGGCTCGGGCCGAAGGGCCTCTACGGCTGGCAGGCGAACAACTCGCCCGACCGCCTGACGCGGCCGCTCGTCCGCAGCGACGGCGAGCTGCGCGAGACCTCGTGGGACGAGGCGATGGAGCTCGTCGTCTCGCGCTCGCACGAGCTGCTGGAGACGGCAGGGCCGCTCGCGTTCGGCTTCTACACCTCGGGACAGCTGTTCGCGGAGGAGTACTACGCGCAGACGAAGGTCGCGCGGGCAGGTCTCGGCACGCCTCACCTCGACGGCAACACACGGCTCTGCACGGCCACGGCGGAGTGGGCCCTGATCGAGAGCTTCGGCTGCGACGGCAATCCCGGCTCGTACACCGACATCGACGTCTGCGACACGCTCTTCCTCGTGGGCCACAACGTCGCCGAGACGCAGACGGTCCTGTGGATGCGGATGCTCGACCGGCTCCGCGGCCCCGACCGGCCGCGCCTGGTCGTCGTCGACCCGCGTCCGACACCGGCCGCGCGCGAGGCGGACGTCTGGCTGCCGATCCGCAGCGGCACGAACGTCGCGCTGCTGAACGCCGTCCTGCACGAGCTGATCGCCAACGGATGGGTCGACGAGGAGTTCGTGCGCGAGCGCACCGTCGGCTTCCCGGCGCTCGAGAGGACGGTCTCGCAGTACCCGCCCGAGCGGGCGGCCGAGCTCTGCGGCGTGCCCGCCGAGCTGATCCGGGACGCCGCGCGGATCGTCGGCACCGGCGAGCGGCTCGTCTCGACCTGCCTGCAGGGGGTCTACCAGTCGAACCAGGCGACGGCGGCCGCCGTGCAGCTCGACAACGTCAACCTGCTGCGCGGAATGATCGGCAAGCCGGGGTGCGCCGTCTTCCAGATGAACGGCCAGCCGACCGCCGAGAACACGCGCGAGACGGGCGCGAACGGAACGCTCCCCGCCTTTCGCAACTTCGCGAACGACGCGCACGTCGACGAGCTCGCTGCGCTGTGGAACGTCGAGCCGCTGACGATCCCGCGCTGGGCTCCGCCCACGCACGCGCTGCAGATCTTCCGCTTCGCCGAGGAGGGCTCGATCCGGTTCCTCTGGATCACCGCCACGAACCCGGCCGTCTCGCTGCCGGAGCTGCGCCGGATCCGGGCGATCCTCTCGCAGCGGCGGTTGTTCGTCGTCGTCAGCGACGCCTTCCTGACCGAGACGGCCGAGCTCGCGGACGTCGTGCTCCCGGCGGCGCTCTGGGGCGAGAAGACCGGCACCTACACGAACGCCGACCGCACCGTCCATCTCTCCGAGAAGGCGGTCGACCCGCCGGGCGAGGCGCGTTCCGACTTCGCCGTCTTCCTCGACTACGCCCGCCGCATGGGCTTCTCCGACAGGGACGGCGACCCGCTGCTCGCCTTCTCGACTCCCGAGCAAGCCTTCGAGGAGTTCAAGCTCGTGACCGCCGGCCGCCCCTGCGACTACAGCGGGCTCAGCTACGAGAAGCTGCGCGGGAGCGGCGGCGTGCAGTGGCCCTGCAACGCCGAATTTCCCGACGGCTGCGAGCGCCTCTACTCCGACCACCGGTTCCCCACCCACGCCGAGGGCTGCGAGTCGTACGGCCACGACCTGCCGAGCGGCGCCCAGAACGAGCCCGACGAGTACAGGGCGCACGACCCGAAGGGCCGCGCCGTCCTCAAGGCCGCCGAGTACGTCCCCTCGCCCGAGCTGCCGGCCGACGGCTACCCGCTCCTGCTCGACACCGGCCGCACGGTCTTCCACTGGCACACCCGGACGAAGACCGGCCGGACGCCCGAGCTGCAGCGGGCGGCGCCGGAGGCTTGGGTCGAGCTCGCTCCCGCCGACGCCGAGCGGCTCGGCGTCGCCGACGGCGACCTCGTGGCCGTGGAGTCCGCGCGCGGACGGATCGAGGCGCCGGCGCGGCTCACCGGCATCCGCGAAGGCGTCGTCTTCGTCCCCTTCCACTACGGCTACTGGGACGAGCCGGAGGGCGGCGAGCCGAACGGCCGGGCGCGCGCGGCCAACGAGCTGACGACCACGCGGTGGGACCCGGTGTCGAAGCAGCCGGTCTTCAAGACGGCGGCGGTGCGAGTCGTGAAGGTCGCGGGCGGCGACGGCGCCGCGCGCGTCCCGGCGATCGCCTCGCAGGAGCGGACCCGATGAGCAAGGTCGGGGCGGCGCTGGAAGAGCTCCACCGGGCCGAGGAGGCGCTCGCAGACGAGTACGTGCAGGTCGGAGAGCGGCTCGCCGCAGAGCACGAGGTCTGGTACGCCTGCAGGCGGTTCGGCGAGCAGTGCCGCCTGCACGCCGACGCGATCCGGCCGTTCGCGGCGAGCCACGAGCAGCCGCTCCCGCCCGCCGGGATCGCCGACGGCGGGACGACGACGGCCCCGTTCTGGCACAAGCTCGCCGAGGCGCTCGGCCGCCGTCCCGAGTCGGGCCTGCTGCTGCTCGACTCGCTGCGCCGGCTCTACCTGCAGGCACAGGAAGTCTCCTTCCACTGGATCGTCGCCGGTCAGCTGGCGCAGGCGACGCGCGACCGCGAGCTGCTCGCGGTCGTCGACGAGCTCCACCGGGAGACGCTCACGCAGATCAAATGGCTCAAGACGCAGGTCAGGCAGGCAGCGCCGCAGGCGCTCGTCGTCGGCTCCGTGGGCTGAGCCGGGCGAGCCGGGCGCCCGCCCGCGTGGCGGACGCGATGGTCACACGTCCGTCCGTGCACGGGCCGCGGACCACGGTCGCCGAGCTGCGCGCGTTCTTCGGGGACGACCACGTGCACATCGCGCTGCTCGCCGACGGCGCCCGGTTGCTCGGCACGGTCGAGCGCGCCGACCTCGCGCCGGCCCTCGGGGGCGAGGTGCCCGCCCTCGCGGTCGCGAAGCTCGAGGGGAGGACGATCGGCCCGCACACTTCCCTGTGCCGGACGCTCGAGCAGATGAGGCGCGAGGGCCGACGCCGCCTCGCCGTCGTGGACGACGAGTCGAAGCTCCTCGGCCTCCTTTGCCTCAAGCGGAGCGGCGTCGGGTTCTGCTCGGACACCGACGTCGGGAGGCGCGGCCGGCGGCGGCACGGCGGCCCCGCGCTGCTCGGCGCGCTCCGCTCGCTGGTTCGCCCCCGCGCCCCGGAGACGCGATGACCGCTCGTGGCTCCGCCCCGGAGCCGACACTCCGGGTCAACGCTCGCGTGTTGCGCCGCGCGGACGACGTTCGAGCACCGACCCCGCGGGGTTGCAGCGCAACAACTCGGGGCGTTGCAGCGCAACAATTCGGGGTCTGACCCCGCGGCGTTGCAGGGGCGTTGCAGCGCAACAATTCGGGGTCTGACCCCGCGGCGTTGCAGCGCAGCATCTCCGCGGCGTTGCAGCGCAACAATTCGGGGTCTGACCCCGCGGCGTTGCAGCGCAGCATCCCGCGGCGTTGCAGCGCAACAACTCGGGGTCTGACCCCCGGGGTGTTGGGCGACCCAACGGCCGGGCCTGGCCGGCGGCCACTCGCCGAGTGACCGCGTCGCGTGCCGCACGCCCGGCCTTCCTCGGCCGGGTGGCCGAACGCGCCGTGGACGAGGACGATGGCCGGTTGCGTCAGGGTCTCCTTCTCGTCGTGGGGGCGTCTACCCGGCGGCGGACCGGCTGAGGCCGACTCCGGCTGCACGGGCACGGGCGCCAGGCGGTGGCCCGGCCGGACGGCTCCCGACCGCTGTCACATTCGCGAGTCGCAGCGGGTCATCGGGGCGAATCGACCACGACCCTTGGAGGGACGAACGATGTTCGAGAAGGTGGTGTACACGACGGTGCTCGTGAGCGACCAGGACAGGGCGCTCGACTTCTACACGAACGTGCTCGGGCTCGAGCCGCGGATCGACAACCCGACCCCCGACGGCCCGCGGTTCCTGACCGTGGGGGTGAAGGGGCAGGACTTCCAGCTGGTTCTCTGGCCGGGGACGCCCGGACAGGCCCAGCCCGTGCAGGGCCGCATCCCCGCCTCGTACACGATCGAGACGCCGGATTGCCGGAAGACGTTCGAGACGCTGAAGTCGCGCGGCGTGAAGTTCGAGACGGACGTGCTCGAGCAGCCCTGGGGCTACGTCGCGCTCTTCCAGGACCCCGACGGCAACCGCCTGCAGCTGCGGGAAGGCCGCGCGTGAGGCGGCCCGTCCCCCCGCCCGCGCGGCGGCGCCGGCTACAGCGTGCGCGTCACCTTGCGCAGGCCGCGGGGACGGTCGAGGCTGAGCCCGCGCAGGCCGGCGAGCCTCACGGCGACGTGCTGGCCGGGGATCACGGCCGTGAACGGGCTCAACCACTCCGGCACCCCGGGCACGAGCGGCAGGCGCGTGTCCGCCCGGCGAAGCGTCGCGGCGAGATCCGAGACGACGAGCAGCCTGGCGCCGCGCGCCCTCAGGGGTCCGACGACGCCCTCGACGCTGGGACGCGCCGGGCCGGTGGGCGCGACGAGGAGGACCGGCCAGCCCGGGCGGATCGCGGCGACCGGTCCGTGCATGAGGTCCGCGGGCGAGAACGCCTCCGTCACGAGCCCCGAGAGCTCGCGGACCTTCAGGGCGATCTCGTGGCCCGTCCCGTAGTTGACGCCCCTCGCGACGACCGTGAGCCCCACTCCGCCCGCGTATTCCTCGAGGCTCGGCCCGTGCTCCGCCGAGAGCTCGATCTGCGCGTCGAGCGCCTCCGGCATGCACGCGAGCTCGGCGCGCGCGACGCCGTCGTCGCCCACCTCGGCGAACAGGAGCGCGACGGCCCCGAGCGAGTTGAGGTACGTCTTCGTGGCGGCGACGGCGCGCTCGCGGCCGGCCTCGAGCGGGAGGACGACGTCGGCCGCCTGGGCGAGCGGCGAGCCGGAGTCGTTCGTGACCGCGAGCGTCGGCCGTCCCTGGGCGCGCGCCTCCTCGAGCACGGCGACGACGTCCGGCGAGGCGCCCGACTGCGAGATGCCGAGGACGATCGCGCCGTCGAGTCGCGGCGGCTGCCGGTAGACGGTGTAGAGCGACGGCGTCGCGAACACGACCGGGATGCGATGGGCGCGCCCGAGCAGGTACTGCGCGTACCGGCCGACGTTGCGCGAGCTCCCCCGCGCCGCGATCAGGACGTAGCGGACGTCGGGGCGCCGGAAGACGCCGGCCATCGCGCGCGCCGCTGTGCGCTGCCGCGCGAGCAGGCGCGACAGCGCCGCCGGCTGCTCGCGGATCTCGTCCTCGAGCCGGCTCATTCGCGCGCGCCGAGCCGGACGCGCAGCGCGCTGATCGCGACCGCCGCCACGATCAGGCCGCCGTACGCCATCTGCTGGAAGTACGGGCTGACGTTGAGGATGTTGAGGATGTTCGAGATCGTCCCCATCAGGAGGACGCCGAAGAACGTGCCGACGACGGAGCCGCGCCCGCCCATGATCGGCACGCCTCCGATCACCGTCGCCCCGATCGCCTGCAGCTCCATTCCCTGTCCCGTCGTCGGAAGCGCCCCGCCGACGCGTGCGAGCAGCAGCCAGGCGCCGAGCCCGACGAGCAGGCCGTTCAGGACGAAGAAGAAGATGATGTTCCGCTTGACGTTGATCCCGGCGAGGAACGCCGCGCGCGGGTTGTCGCCGATCGCGTAGGCGCGGCGGCCCAGTCTCGTGTAGCTCAGTACGAGATGCGTGCCGATGTAGCCGGCGAGCGTCACCATGAAGATCAGCGGAATGACACGGAGGTAGATCGTCCCGCTCAGCGTCGTGAAGTTCTGGAAGACGTTCTGGATCACGCCGCCGGTGAGCTCGAGCGAGATGCCCGTGTAGATGCCGAGCGTCGCGAGCGAGATGATGAACGACGGCGCCTTGAAGATGATCGAGCAGACGCCGTTGAACGTGCTGCAGCCGACGCAGACGAGGATGCCGACGAGCACCGCGGGAAGCTCGCCCCAGCCGTTGATGATGAGCATCGCCGTCACGCAGCTCGAGAGCCCCATCGCCGCGCCGACGGAGATGTCGAAGTTCCCCGAGATGATGAGGATCGTCGCTCCGGAGGCGACCAGGCCGAGAACCGCGACGTCCTGGAAGATGCTCGCGATGTTCTCCGGGTGCCAGAAGCGGCTGTTCACCGATCCGGCGACGACCGCCAGGACGACCGTGAGCAGCAGCAGGAGGATCCACTGGTTGTTGGCGACGAGCCGCTGGACGGCTCGAAGCCGCCGGCGGCCATCCGTCTCCGGCGAGGCGCCACGGCGGCGGGGGGCACGCGCCAGCTCAATCAGCTGCGACACCGACGTACTCCTTCGCGAGCGATTGCTCGCTCGCGCCGCGTGCCTCGACGATGCGCGCGACACGTCCGCGGCGCATGACTCCGATCCGGTCGCTGAGCGAGAGCAGCTCCGCGAGGTCCGACGAGATCAGGACGACCGCCTTGCCGCGGCGCGCGAGCTCCTCGATCAGCTCGTAGATGTCCTGCTTCGCCCCGATGTCGACGCCCTTCGTGGGCTCGTCGAGCAGGAAGACGTCGCCGTCGACGGCGAGCCAGCGGCCGAGCAGCACCTTCTGCTGGTTGCCGCCTGAGAGCGCCGCGACGTCCTCCCGGATGCCGCTCGTCACGACGTGCAGCGTCTCGACCATGGCCGCGGCCACGCGCTTCTCGCCGCCCAGCAGGAAGCCGTTGCGCTCGTTGCGCGCGACCGAGATGTTCTCGAACACGGTGCGCTTGGCGAGCAGGCCGGTGCCCGGCCGGTCCTCCGTGAGCATGACGATTCCCAGCGCGATCGCCTGCGCGGGCGTGCGCGGCGCGACCTCGCGGCCGCGCAGGAACACCTTGCCCGCCGTTCGCCTGCGCGCGCCGAAGAGGAGCTCCGCCAGCTCCGTCCGCCCCGAGCCGACCATGCCGCCGAGACCGAAGACCTCGCCCGCCCGGACCTCGAACGACGCCTCCACGACCCCCGCGCCGGCGAGCCGCTCGACGACGAGGACCGGCTCGCCGAGCGGGACCGCCTCCTTCGTGAAGAACGAGCTCGAGCTGCGGCCGATCATCTCCTCGGCCAGCCGCTCGAGCGAGACCTCGGCGTGTCCGCGCGTCGAGACGACCCGCCCGTCCTTGAGGACCGTGACGCGATCGCCGACGTGCAGGACCTCCTCGAGGAAGTGCGAGACGTACAGGACGCCGATGCCCCGCGCCGCGAGCTGGCGGGTGAGCGCGAGCAGGCGCTCCTTCTCCTTCGCGCCGAGCGAGGAGGTGGGCTCGTCCATGATCATCACCTGCGGCTCGCGGCGCAGGGCCTTCACGACCTGCACGAGCTGGCGCCCGCCCGGCGACAGCTCGTCGACGATCGCGTCGGGGTCGAGGTCGAGCTCGAGCGCCGCGGCGAGCTCGCTCGTCAGCCGCCGCTGCACGCGCCTGTCGATCGCGGGTCCGCGCATCCGCTCTGCCCCGAGGAACACGTTCTCCGCGACGGTCAGGCTGCCGACGAGGTCGGGCTCCTGGTAGATCGTCGCGAGGCCGAGCTCGATCGCCTGCCGGGGGGCGAGCCGCGAGAACACCTGCCCGTGGATCTCGAGCTCGCCGGCGTCTGGGCGCTCGGCGCCCGAGAGGATCTTGAGCAGCGTCGACTTGCCGGCCCCGTTCTCCCCGACCAGACAGTGCACCTCGCCGGCGCGCAGGTCGAGGTCGACGTGGTCGAGCGCGTGCGTGCTGCCGAAGTGCTTGTCGACGCCGCGAAGCGACATCACGGTGGTGCAGGCGGCGGCGACTGCGCTCATCCGGTGCGGAACCGCGCGCAGCGGGCCACGAGCTGCTCCGGAGGCAGCTCCCAGAGCGAGTCGTCGACGCGTCCGCCGTAGCGGCCGTCGTCCGAGAAGATCTCGACGTCGAGCGCGCCCGCGAAGTGGATCTCGCGCAGCAGCTCGACGAGCCGTCGGGCGTCCCCGAGCCCCTCGCCGGGAACGGCGCGATCGGTCCATCGCGTGGCGCCTGCGCGGTGGTCGGCGAGGTGGACGCCGTAGATCCGCTGCGCGTTCGCGTGCAGCGCCTCCCGCAGGTGCGGGTCGGCGGCGACGTGCCAGGAGTCGACGAGGATGCCGAGGGCGGGGTCGCCGACCTCCTCGACGAAGGCGCCGGCGGCGCCGACGCTGTCGAACAGGCACAGGTCGGCGGCGACGGCCGGGTGCATCGGCTCGATCGAGAGCCGGAGCCCGGCCCCCGACGCCGTCTCGGCGAGCGACGCGTACGCCTCGCGGCAGGTCTCGAGCGCGCGGGCGGCGTCCCCCTCGGGGGCGGGACCGGTGATCACGACGATCGACTCCGGCGCGAGCGGCGCGAGCCGGACGATCTCCCGCCGGAGGGCCTCGACCCGCCTCGCCGGGTCGGCCGGCTCCGGGCTGAGCGTGTACGGGAAGACCGAGTTGCCGACCGGGATGCAGTTCGCGCTGCGCAGGCCCGCCTCGTCCAGGCGCGCCGCGGCGTCCGCGATCTCGACGCCCTCCAGCTTGTACCCCCAGATCCCGAGCCCGTCGATCCCGGCGGCGGCGACGAGCGCGACGTCCTCGGCGAACGAGGTGTCGGGGACCGTGATCTCGCTGAGCGAGAGGTACGGCGACGACGCGGCCGAGGGGACCGCGTCGTCGCCGTGCGGAGCCGTCTGCCTCACTTGAGGTAGGACGGGTAGTACTTCTTGGTCAGGGTCCAGTAGACGGGCCCGGGCTCCCACGGAACGACCTTGGTGGGATCCGTGACGTTCTGCGGCGTGATCGGCATCACGGGCAGGACGAGCCGCGTGTTCGCCGTCGCGGACGCCTTCCCGAGGACCGCCTTGCGGAGCGCGAGGAACGCCATCGTCCCCTCCCACCCCGGCGAGCTCGAGATCGTGTACTTCAGCGTCCCCGCCTCGAGCATCTCGATCCCCACCGGCGAGCCGTTCTGCGCGATGACGACGTACGGGTTGTTCAGCAGCCCCTTGCCCTGGAGCATGCGGGCGACCGCCGCCGCCATGTCCTCGTCCATCACGAAGATCACCTTGAACTTCGTCCCCGAGGTGACCAGGTTCTGCGCGAGCGTGACCGCGGTGGCCGGGTTGTAGTTCGTCTGCTTGAGGGCGGCGAGCTTGTTCTTCCCGAGCTGCTTCGCGGTGTTGATCATGCAGCGGTCGAGGATCTGCGTGGGCGGCGCCTGGAAGTTGCCGGCGAGCAGGACGTACGGCTCGCCCGGGTAGTTCTTGGCCATCCACTGCGCGTACGACTTGCCCATGCCGCACCAGTCGAAGTCGACCGCGGCGGCGACCTTCGCTCCGGACGCGATCGCGTGTCCGACGTCGTCGGTGAGCACCACGGGGATGTGCGCCTTCAGCCCGGCCTGGGCGGCCTTGATCGCCCCGGTCGTGTTGAAGGAGAACATCGAGATGCCGTCCACCCCCTGGTTGACGAGCGACTGGATGTTGGCGAGCTCCTTCTGCTGGTCGTACTGCGAGTTGAGCACCACGACCTTCACCCCGTATCTCGCGGCCGCGTACTTGAAGCCGTCGACGTCGCGCTGGTACCACGTGTCCGGGCCGGGGCTGATGTACCCGAACACGAGCTGCGCGTGCTTGGCCGCCGACGCCGACTGCGCCGACGATCCGGCGCCGGCGATGATCGCCGCTGCAGCGGCGACCCCGAGGATCGCCAGCAGTCGCCTTCTCATTCTCGAACCTCCTTGACGAGGAATCTCCCGCGCGTTACCGAACGTAGGGGCCCCGGGCGCAACCGGAATCGGCTGAAACTCGCAGGCCGTATGCGGCGGAGTACCGATGTTCGCGCGCCGGCCCGAGCGGAGAATCCGCGTCGGTGGAAACGTCCCTCTCGCGTCCCCGCGCCGCCGTCGTCGGCATCGGCTTCATCGGCGCGCTCCACGCGGAGGCGCTCGCGCGCCTCGGCGTCCCGGTCGTCGCGGTGGTGGATCCCTCGCGCCCGGCGACGGCGAGCTTCGAGGAGGTGCTCGCCGACGACCGGGTCGACGTCGTGCACGTCGCGACGCCGAACTACCTCCACTACGCGCAGGCGAAGGCGGCCCTCCTCGCGGGCAAGCACGTGGTCTGCGAGAAGCCGCTCACGCTCGCGGCCCAGGAGGCGGCCGAGCTCGCCGAGCTCGCCGCCGAGACCGGGCTCGTCAACGCCGTCGGCTTCGTCTTCCGGTCCTACGCGCAGGCGCGCGAGCTCCGCGCGCTCTGCTCCTCTGGAGCCCTCGGCGAGGTCCGGAACGTCCACGGCAGCTACCTCCAGGACTGGCTGCTGCTCCCGACCGACTGGAACTGGCGCCTCGACCCCGCGCTCGGCGGCGGGCTGCGCGCGGTGGCGGACATCGGCTCGCACTGGCTCGACCTGGCCCAGTACGTCACGGGCCTGCGGGTCGAGGCCGTCTGTGCGGAGCTCGCGACGACGGTCCCCGTCAGGCTGCGCCCGGCGTCCGAGGTCAGGACGTTCGCGAGCGCAGACGCGACCGACCGGGTCGAGGTCGCGATCACCACCGAGGACGCGGCCTTCCTCCTCCTTCGCTTCGAGGGCGGCGCGCGCGGCGCCGCGACGATCTCCCAGGTGAGCGCCGGCCGCAAGAACGCGCTCTCGCTCGAGGTCGACGGCTCGAGCGCGGCGGCGGCCTGGGTCTCGGAGCGCCCCGAGGAGCTGTGGATCGGACATCGCGGGCGCGCGAACGAGCTCCTCCTCCGCGACCCGTCCCTCCTCTCGCCCGAGGCGCGCCCGTACGCGACCCTCCCCGGCGGTCACGCCGAAGGCTTCCGCGAGGCGCTGTGCGAGCTCTACCGCCCGGTCTACGCCGCCGCGGCGCAGGGCCGCCAGCCCGACCGGCCCGACTTCCCGACGTTCGAGGACGGCCGCCGGGCGGTCGCCCTCGGGGAGGCGATCGCGCGGAGCGCGCGCGAAGGGGTCTGGGTCGAGACCCGGCAGGCGGTGCACGGGTGAAGCTCGGCCTGCTCACGGCCGCGTTCCCGGAGCTCTCGCTCGAGGAAGTCGCCGAATGGGCGTCGGGCGTCGGCTTCGAGGCGATCGAGATCGCGTGCTGGCCCGGCGGAGGGCGGGCCGAGCGGCGCTACTCCGGCGTGTGCCACCTCGACGTCGAGACGCTCGACGAGGCCGGGGCCCGCGCGACCCTCGACCTGCTCGCGCGCCACGGCCTCACGATCTCCTCGCTCGCGTACTACCCGAACAACCTCCACCCCGACGACGCGGTCCGCGAGGAGGCGAACGAGCACCTTCGCAGGGTCGTGCGCGCGGCGCGGCTCCTCGGCGTCGACGTCGTCGGGACCTTCGTCGGCCGCGATCCCGCGCTGCCCGAGCCGCAGAACCTCGAGCGCGTCCGCCGGGTCTGGCCGCCGCTCGTCCGCTTCGCCGCCGACCACGACGTGCGGATCGCGATCGAGAACTGCCCGATGATCTTCAGCCTCGACGAGTGGCCCGGCGGGACGAACCTCGCCTACTCGCCGGCGCTCTGGCGCGAGCTCTTCGCGATCGTCCCGGACGAGAACTTCGGCCTCAACCTCGATCCGTCGCACCTCGTCTGGCAGATGATCGACGTCGAGCGCGCGGTGCGCGAGTTCGCGCCGCGGATCTTCCACGTCCACGCGAAGGACCTCGAGATCGACCGGGACGGCCTGTACGAGCACGGCGTCATGTCGGCGGGCCGAGGCTGGCAGGTGCCGCGAATCCCGGGCCTCGGCGAGGTGCGCTGGGACCGGTTCGTCGCCGCCCTCTACCGCTCCGGCTACGACGGCGCCGTCAGCGTCGAGCACGAGGACCGTGGCTTCGAGGGCGACGTCGAGCGGGTTCGGCGCGGCTTCGAGATCGCGTACAGGACGCTGCGCCCGCTGATCGCGTGAAGCCCTGCTCGCCGGTCGTCCTCGGCCTCGACTTCGGAGGCACGAAGATCGCCGTCTCGGTCGCCGACCGCGCCGGCCGCCGGCTCGGGACGACGGTCGTCCCGACCGCCCCGGAGCGCGGAGCGCGCCGGAACCTCGAGCGCGGCGTCGACGCAGCGCGCGCCCTCCTGCGCGACGCGGCGCCGGACGCGGCGCTCGCCGGCGTCGGCGCGTCCACCTTCGGCATCCCGGGGCCGGACGGCATCCGCCTCGCGCCCGCGATTCCCGGCTGGGAGGAGCTCGCCCTCGAGCACGAGCTCCGCCGGGCGCTCGCCTGCCCGCACGTTCGCGTCGCGAACGACGTGAAGGCGGCGGCGACGGCCGAGCTCCGGCTCGGAGCGCTCCGGGGCTGCGGTCACGGCATCTACGTGAACCTCGGCACCGGGCTCGCGGCCGCGCTCGTCGCCGGCGGGGAGGTCGTGCTCGGAGCGAACGGCGCCGCCGGCGAGATCGGCTACAGCCTCGTCGACCGCGAGGGGATCGTCGCCGCCGAGCACGAGGTCCTCGAGGACGTCGCGAGCGGGATCGGGCTCTCCGCGGCCGTCCGGCGGCGGACGGGGCGCCGGCTCTCCGCCGCGGACGTCTTCGCCTCCGGCGAGTTCGACGACCTCGTCGAGACCTTCCGGACCCAGCTCGCGTTCCAGCCCGAAGTTCCCTTGAGTGGGCGGGCTGTTTTTGGCTTCCTGGCTGGTGTTGTGGGTGGCTGCGGCTGGATCGGTCGTGACTACGTGGTGAGCGTGTAGTCGGCG
>DASRHI010000053.1:0-24456 GCA_035650615.1 Gaiellaceae bacterium
GCACAAGCAGCGAACGCACCGCCGCGCTCGCCGGCTGGCTCGACTGGTACAACCGGCTCAGACCACACCGCTCACTCGGCCGCACACCACCACTCACCCGGCTCGCCGAGATCAACAACCTTGTCGGGACCAACAGCTAGGCGACGAACTCGTCCGCGACCGAGAGCGCGTCGTCGAGGATCGCGATCCCCTCCTCGAGCTCGTCGCGCGTGATCGTGAGCGGCGGGCAGACCATGACCATGTTCCAGTGCGTCATCAGGTAGAGGCCCCGCTCGAGCGCGCGCTTCGTCAGCGCCGCGACGGGCTTCGCCGCCTCGCCCGAGCCGTTGAACGGGACGAGCGGCTCCCGGCTCGCGCGGTCGCGCACGAGCTCGAGCCCCCAGAAGCAGCCGAGCCCGCGCACGTCGCCGATCGAGGGGTGCTTCTCCGCGAGCCGCGCGAGCTCGGTGCGGAAGAGCTCGCCCATCGCGGCCGAGTTCTCGACGATCCCCTCCTCCTGGAACGCCTCGATCGAGGCCACCGCCGACGCGCACGCGAGCGGGTGGCCCGAGTACGTGAGCCCGCCGGCGAAGAAGCGCGACCGCACCCACTCGGCGATCGGCTCCCGCACGACCATGGCGCCGAGCGGCACGTAGCCGGAGTTGATCCCCTTGGCGAGCGTCATGATGTCCGGGACGACGTCCCAGTTGTCGACGCCGAACCACTTGCCGGTGCGGCCGAAGCCCGCCATCACCTCGTCGCAGACGAGGAGGATCCCGTGGCGGTCGCAGACCTCGCGGATCGACTGCAGGTAGCCGTCGGGCGGGACGATGATCCCGTTCGTCCCGGTCACCGTCTCGATCAGCACCGCCGCCACCGTCTCGGGCCCCTCGTACTGGAGGATCTCCTCGAGGTGGGGCGCCCCGGTGCAGACCGGGCACGGATCGGGGTGCCCGGCCGGGCAGCGGTAGGTGTAGGGGTCGAGCATCCGCACGACCCCGGGGATCCCCGGCTCGGCCGGCCAGCGCCGCGGGTCGCCGGTGAGGCTGATCGCGCCCGCCGTGGCGCCGTGGTAGGAGCGGTAGCGGACGACGACCTTGTGCCGGCCGGTGTACCAGCGCGCGAGCTTGATCGCGTTCTCGTTCGCCTCCGCGCCGCCGTTCGTGAAGAACGAGAGCGAGAGGTCGCCCGGCGTGACCTCGGCGAGCAGCTTGCCGAGCCGCGAGCGGTTCTCCGTCGCCATCGGCGGGCCGATCGTCGCGAGCGTCTCGGCCTGCTCCTTGATCGCCGCGACCAGCTTCGGGTGACCGTGGCCGATCGAGACGTTCACGAGCTGCGAGGCGAAGTCGAGGTAGCGCTTGCCGTCGTAGTCCCAGAAGTGGCGCCCCTCGGCTCCGGCGACCGCGATCGGGGCGATCGCGTCCTGGACCGACCAGGAGTACAGGACGTACCGCTTGGCGTCCTCGACGATCCGGCGGCCGAGCTCCGCGTTCTTCTCGACGGTGGCGATGGCTCGATCCTACAGACGGTCCCGCAGCAGCCGGACGCCGCCGAGCCGGCGGAAGCCGAGCCGCTCGAGGATCGGCGCCGACATCGGGCCGGCGGAGACGACGAGCCGCGGCACGCCGCGGGCGACGCTCTCCCGCCAGCGGGCGTGCACGAGCGAGGTGTAGACGCCCCGGCCGCGCGCCTCGGGCACGGTGGCGCCGCCGAGGAGGAGCCCGGCCCACGGCGCGTACACCGCGCGCCCGAAGCCGACCGGCTCGCCGCCGAGGTAGGCGAGGAAGACGGCCGAGCGGCCGTCCGCGGCGATCAGCGGCCAGGCGGCGCGGGCGGCGGCCCGGCGCCGCGAGCGCTCCTCCGGCGCGAGGTCGAACGCGGCCCAGTCGATCTCGAGCGCGGTCAGGTGCTCCTCGAACGTCTCCACGCGGCGCGTCTCCACGCGCGGCTCGCCCGCGGGCGGCGCGGCGACGGCGAGCGTCGTCATCGCCGCGGGGTCGTCGGGCACGAGCCCGAGCCGCTCGAGCCGGTCGGCGAGGTCGGGCGGCGTCGAGCGCTCGCCCGCCCACCACGTGACCTCGTCGAGCCCGCGGGCCCGCAGGAGCGCCCTGACCTCCTCGACGGCCGGCTCGACCGCCTCGCCGTCGAGGCGGACCCGGTGCACCCAGGCCGACCGGCCGTAGGTGACGAGGCAGAAGCCGTCGGCGCGGACGACGGCGTGCGAGGGCTCGGGCGGAAGCCAGAGCCCGGGCTCCTCGGCGAGCTCGAGCAGCGTCCCGTCCACCCGTTTCACGCTACCCTTGGAGCTCGGGATGACGGAGCTCGCCGAGGCACCCGCCGCCGTCCGCCCGATCCACCACTGGATCGGCGGCGCCCCCTTCGAGGGCCGGTCCGGCCGCACGGGGCCGGTCTTCAACCCGGCCACGGGCCGGCAGACGGGCGCGGTCGACTTCGCCTCCCCGGAGGAGGTGGACGCGGCGGTCCAGGCTGCGAGGCGGGCCTCCGCCGAGTGGCGGGCGCTCTCGCTCGGGCGGCGCGCGGAGCTCTTCTTCCGGATCCGCGAGCTCTTCGACGCGCATCGCAGGGACCTCGCGAGCCTGCTCACCGCCGAGCACGGCAAGGTGCTCTCCGACGCCATGGGCGAGGTCGCGCGCGGGCTCGAGGTGATCGAGTACTGCTGCGGGATCCCGACGCTGCTCAAGGGCGGGTTCAGCGAGCAGGCGTCGACCGGGATCGACGTCTACTCGATCCGGCAGCCGCTCGGCGTCGTCGCCGGGATCACGCCGTTCAACTTCCCGGCGATGGTCCCGATGTGGATGTGGGCGCCCGCGCTCGCGTGCGGGAACGCGTTCGTGCTCAAGCCGTCGGAGAAGGATCCGTCTGCGTCCGTCCTGACGGCGGAGCTCCTGAAGGAGGCCGGCGTCCCCGACGGGGTCTTCAACGTCGTCCACGGCGACAAGGTCGCCGTCGACGCGATCCTGCAGCATCCGGACGTCGCCGCGGTCTCGTTCGTGGGCTCGACGCCGATCGCGCGGTACGTCTACGAGCACGCGACCGCGGCGGGCAAGCGCTGCCAGGCGCTCGGCGGCGCGAAGAACCACATGATCGTGCTCCCCGACGCCGACCTCGACATGGCGGCCGACGCGGCGGTCTCGGCCGGCTACGGCTCCGCGGGCGAGCGCTGCATGGCGGTGTCGATGCTCGTCGCCGTCGGCGGCATCGCGGACGAGCTCGTCGAGAAGATCAAGGAGCGGATCCCGAAGGTGAAGGTCGCCGACGGCTTCGAGCCCGACGCGGAGATGGGGCCGCTCGTGACGCGCGAGCACCGCGACCGCGTCGCGTCCTACCTCGAGCGCGCGCCCGACGAGGGCGCGACCGTGGTCGTCGACGGGCGCGACAACCGCCCCGAAGGCGACGGCTTCTTCCTCGGCCCGTCGCTCGTCGACAACGTGAAGCCGGAGATGGCGAACTACCGCGACGAGATCTTCGGGCCGGTGCTCGGCATCACGCGCGTCTCCACCTACGACGAGGCGGTGCGGCTCGTGAACGAGAACCCGTACGGGAACGGCACTGCGATCTTCACCCGCGACGGCGGCGTCGCGCGGCAGTTCCAGTTCGACGTGCAGGCGGGGATGGTCGGGATCAACGTGCCGATCCCCGTGCCGGTCGCCTACTACAGCTTCGGCGGGTGGAAGAGCTCGCTCTTCGGCGACCGCCACATCTACGGGCCCGAGGGAATCGACTTCTACACGCGCACGAAGGTCGTCACGTCGCGGTGGCCGGACCCGGCGACCTCGAAGGTCGACCTCGGCTTCCCCCAGACCCGCTAGCTCGTCTCGAGCCGGAGCGTGTAGCTCGCGGTGCGCGAGACGCCGGCCGAGACGTCGACGTAGACGACCTCCGCGGCCGCGCCGCCGTTCCGCGCCTCCGCCGTCTGGTGGCGTCCGCGCGTGCCGCCGGCGAGCAGGTCGCGGCGCTCGCGGCCGCCGCGCTCGAGGATGGTCGGCGTGTCCGGGCCCCAGACCCGGAGCGCGACGTCGCCCGCCTGCGCGTCGGCCGTCACGCGGAGCACGCCGTGCGGCGGGACGAGCGCGCGGTAGACGTCGGCCGGGTCCTCGTTCTGGTCGACGCGGGCGCGGACGGTCGCCCGGCGGCGCCCGGGCGCCGTGAGGAGGGGCGCGCCGCGCTCGAACGTCCGGCCCGGCTCGACGAGCGCGACGTCGTCGTTCGGCTCGGACGGGTCGGGGGGCGGGGCCGGGGCCCGCAGCGCGGCGCGGAGGTCGAGCACGCCCCAGCCGGTCGCGTTGCTGAACGCGCCGCCGGGACGCCGTGCGGTGCGGCGCACCAGGGCGACGAGCTGCGTGGCGTCGAGCTCGGGGCGGCGCGTCCAGATCCACGCGAGCGCCGCCGAGACGAGCGCGGCCGAGTAGCTCGTGCCGCTCGCGGAGCTGTAGCCGCTCGGGTCGCGGGACGCCGGGACGGCGACCTCGACGCCGACGCCGGGCGCGGCCACGTCGATCGCGCTCGAGGGGCTCGAGAACGGCGCCGCGCGGCCGCGCCGGTCGGTCGCCCCCACCGTGACGACGTGCGGGTACTCGCCGGGGTAGGGGGAGAAGTCGAAGCCGCGCGAGTCGCCCGCGGCGGCCACCACGACCGAGCCTGCGCGGAGCGCCCGCAGGATCGCCTCCTGGAGCGCGGGCACGTCGGCGGCGCTGCCGAAGCTCAGGTTGATCACGCCCGGGCCGGCGCGGCTCGCCGCGTCGATCCCGTCGACGATCGACGCCAGCGTGAGCCCGTCGCGCTCGCTCGCGTCCCACTCGTTCAGCAGGGCCCGCGGGTAGAGGCCGCGCACGCGCACGCCGCGGGCGCCGACGAGCGAGCTGATCGCCGTCCCGTGGAAGTCGTCCGGCGAGGTGATCTGCTGGCGGTCGAGGGGGATCGTGCCCGGCCGTCCCGAGAACTCCGGGTGGGCGAAGTCGAGGCCGGTGTCGACGATCGTGACCGGCTTCCCCGGGCCCGGCGCCACGAGCCCGTCGGCGTCGAGCGCGCGGAGCCACCACGCGGGCGGCGCCGTCGCGGCGGCGCCCGAGGAGGTGAGCGCCGCGACGGCGAGGACGGCGCACGCGCCGGTCGCGGCGAGCGTCGCACGCATTGCACGGAAGCCTACGCCGCATGTTGTAAGCTCGGATTGGCCGATGGCGAAGCTGACCGACAAGCAGGCGGCGCTCCTCCTCGGCAAGAACTTCGGCAGCCTCGCCGTGGTCGACGAGGAGGGCGCGCCCGAGGTGACGCCGGTCTGGGTGGACTGGGACGGCGAGCACGTGCTCGTCAACACGCTTCAGAGGCGCTGGAAGCCGCGCCGGGTCGAGCGGGACCCGCGCGTCGAGATCGCCGTCGTCAGCAGCGAGAACCCCTACCAGCACGTCCGGATCCGGGGCCGGGCCGAGCTGACGGAGGAGGGGGCCGAGGAGCACATCGACAGGCTCTCGCAGAAGTACCTCGGCGAGGCGCCGTACCCCGGGCGGGCCCCGGGCGACCGCAGGATCATCCTGCGCATCACGCCCGAGCGGGTCCGCACCTACAACCTCGACGAGTAGCCCACCCCGCCGGGGCGGGCGACCCGCGCCGGCGCGCGTGCGCGCCGTTCTCCGGGCGGCGGGCCGGTGACGGACGCCCGCGCGCGGAAGGGGGGCCGCACCCGGCCCTCCTCCCCCGCGGGGCGCTACGCGCGTCCGAGCGCGTCGAGGTAGCGCTCGAACGCGCGCTGACGGCTCGCGCTGCCCGCGAGCTCGCCGCGCAGCCGCTCGAGCTCCTCCTCGAGCCACGCGACCCGCTCCGCCCGCTCGGCGGCGGCCTCCTCGCCCTCCTCCTCCGGCGGGAGCGGCTCGTCGGCCTGAAGGGCCGGGCGGACGACCTCGACGTCCTCGGGCGGAAGCTGCGCGAAGACCGCCTCGTCGAGGGCGGGCCCGTCGAGCTCGGCGACGATCGCCTCGAGCCGCTCGCGCAGCGCCTCGGCGCGAGCGCGCTCGAGCTCGAGCGCCTCGAGCGCCTGCCGCCGCCGCTCCGCGCGCGCGATCGCCCCGCGGTCCACGCGGCCACGATAATCGAGCGATGCCGCCGCGCCCACGCTCGGCGAGAGCCGTCCTCGCCGGCGCGAGCGCCGCGCAGGCCGCCGTCTCGTTCGTGAGCTTCGGGCTGCCGGCGATCGGGCCGCAGCTCCGCCACGCCTACGGCCTCGGCCTCGCGGAGCTCGGGGCGGTGCTGACCGCGAATCTGCTCGGCGCCGGGCTCGCGCTGATCGCGGCCGGCGTCGCGGTCGACCTCGTGGGCTCGCGCGCGGCGATGCTCGGCGGGACGGCGCTCGCGGGCGCGGGCCTCGTCGCGGCGGCGGAGGGCGGCTCCGGCGCGGTGCTCTTCGCGGGGCTGCTCGTCTCCGGGGTGGGCTCGGCCGCCGTTCCGGTGGCGGGGGCGGGCGCGCTCTTCCGCGCCTACCCGGCCGCGCGTCGAGGCTGGGCGCTCGGCGTCCGCCAGATGGCGGTGCCGCTCGGCGGCACCGTGAGCGCCGCGCTGCTCCCGGCGCTCGAGGCAGCGGGCGGCGTCGAGCTCGCGCTCCTCGCCGGGGCCGGCGTCGTGTGCGCCGCGGGGGTCGCGTTCGCGCTCGTCCTCGACGCGGACGCGCGGCCGCAGGCGAGGCCGGAGCGCGCGTTCCGGAGCATCCTGCGCGCGACGGGCATGCGGCGCCTGCTCGTCGTCGCCTGCTGCTACGTGGTCGTGCTGCAGGCGCTCGTCACCTTCACCGTCCCGTCGGTGCGCGCCGCCGGGCTCTCGTCCTTCTGGGCCTCGGCCACCTACGTCGCGGTGAACGTGACGGCGATGGTCGCGCGGATCGCGTGGGGCCGCGTCGCGGACCGCGCGGCCGGCGGGCGCCGCGTGCGCACGCTCGTCGAGACGGGGGTCGTCGCCGCCGCCGGGGCGCTCCTCTTCACCGCGGCGCTCCACGCGGGCGCGGCCGCGGTGCTCGCCGCCGCGCTCGTCTTCGGCTTCGGCGCGCTCGGCTGGAACGCGATCCTCTACGTGAGCGCGGGCGAGCGCGCCCCCGCGGAGCTCGCCGGCCGCTCCTTCGCCGTCGCCGCGACCGTGGTGTTCGTGGTCTCGGGCGTCTGCACGCCGCCGCTCGGGGCGCTCGCCGCGCACGCGGGCTGGGACGCGTTCTGGGCCGCGACCGCCGCCCTCGCCGCGGCCGGAGCCCTGGTCGCGGCGTCGCTGCCGCGCACGCTCCCGGGGGCGTGACGGACGGATTGCATACAAAGAAGGTCCGGTCCTGTATGGTTGGCGCCGTGACGCGGGTGCTGCTCTCGGACGAGGTGCTCGTTCGAAATGCCAGCGCCGCCGCGACCGAGCTCATCCGCGAGGCGATCATCGAGGGCCGGCTCGCGCCAGGCCAGCGGCTCAAGGAGGAGGAGCTCGCGCGCGAGCTCGGCATCAGCCGCACGCCGGTGCGCGAGGCGCTCCTGATCCTCCAGGCCGAGGACCTCGTCGTCGCGACGCCGAACCGCGGCGCCACCGTCCGCGTCCACGACGCGAAGGACATCCAGGACCTCTACGAGCTGCGCGCGCTGCTCGAGGGCTACGCGACCCGCCGCGCCGCGGAGCGGATCTCGCCGGGCGAGCTCGAGGAGCTGCGGGGGAGCTGCGAGCGCTTCGAGGCGCTCAGCCCCGCCGAGGACCTGCGCGGCCTCGTGCGCGAGAACCTCCACTTCCACAACACGATCCTCGCCGTCGCCGCGAGCGAACGGCTCGCCGCGCTCGTGCGCAAGGTGATCGAGCTCCCGCTCGTCTACAACTCCTACCGCTGGTACTCGCCCGAGCAGAAGCGCATCTCCGAGCACTACCACCGCCAGATCGTGAAGGCGCTCGCCGACCGCGACGCCGACCGGGCGGAGCTGATCATGAAGGAGCACGTGCTCGAGGCGCGCGACCTCCTGATCGCGCGGCTGCGGGCGATCCAGGCGTCGGCGGAGCCGGCCGGGTGACCGACGCGGCCGTCGCCTCCGCGCCCGCCTCGCGCCCGACCGACGGGCCGGGCCCCCTCGCCGGCGTGCGCGTGATCGAGCTCGGGATGCTGCTCGCCGGGCCGTTCGCGGGGCGGCTCCTCGGAGACATGGGCGCCGAGGTCGTCAAGATCGAGCCGCCCGGACAGCCGGACCCGCTGCGCGAGTGGGGCAAGGCCCGCTACGAGGGGCGGTCGCTGTGGTGGCCGGTGCAGTCGCGCAACAAGAAGTGCGTCACGCTCAACCTCCGGCTCGAGCGCGGGCAGCGGCTCCTGCTCGAGCTCGTCCGGCGCGCCGACGTGCTGATCGAGAACTTCCGGCCCGGGACGCTCGAGCGCTGGAACGTCGGCCCCGAGCGGCTCCACGAGGTGAACCCCGGGCTGGTGGTCGCGCGCGTGTCGGGCTACGGGCAGACGGGCCCGTACGCGGGGCGCGCCGGCTTCGCGTCGGCCGCCGAGGCGATGGGGGGGATCCGCTACATCAACGGCTTCCCGGGCGAGCGGCCGCCGCGGCTGCACATCTCGCTCGGCGACTCGCTCGCCGGGATGTACGCGGTGCAGGGGATCCTCGCCGCGCTCTACCGCCGCGACGCGCTCGGCGGCACCGGGCAGGTGGTCGACGTCTCGCTGCTCGAGTCGTGCTTCTCGCTGCTCGAGAGCACGGTGCCGGAGTACGACCGGCTCGGGATCGTGCGCGGCCCGGGCGGGACCGGGCTGCAGGGCGTCGCCCCGTCGAACATCTTCGAGTCCGCCGACGGCAAGCTGATCGTGATCGCCGCCAACGCGGACAACGTCTTCCGGCGCCTCTGCGAGGCGATGGGGATGCCCGAGCTCGCCGAAGATCCCCGCTTCTCGACGCACCTCGCGCGCGGCGAGCACCAGGAGGAGATCGAGGGGCTCGTCGCCGAGTGGGCGCGCGCGCGCGACGCCGCCGAGATCGACCGCGTGCTGAACGAAGCGGGCGTCATCTGCGGCCCGATCTACACGATCGCCGACATCTTCGAGGACCCGCAGTACCGGGCGCGCGACATGCTCGTCACGCACGTCGACCCGGACTTCGGCGAGTACGTCGGGCCGGGGATCGTGCCGAAGTTCACCGGGACGCCGTGCGAGGTGCGCTGGTCCGCCACGTGGGAGGAGGGGAGCCACAACCGCGACGTGTACTGCGGGCTCCTCGGCCTCTCCGACGCGGAGCTCGAGGAGCTCCGGGAGGAGGGAGTCCTGTGACGAGGGTGACGATCTGCGACGTCGGCCCGCGCGACGGGCTCCAGAACGAGGCGACGCGCCTCGAGCCCGCGGTGCGGGCCGAGCTCGTGAACCGCCTCGCCGCCGCGGGCCTGCCGCGGATCGAGACGGTCAGCTTCGTCAACCCCGAGCGGGTGCCGCAGATGGCGGGCGCCGAGGAGGTCGTCGCCGGCATCGAGCGCGAGCCGGGGGTCGTGTACGCGGGGCTCGCCCTGAACGAGCGCGGGTACGACCGCCTCGCCGCCACCGGCCTCGACGAGGTGCACTACGCGTTCGCGGCGACGGAGACGTTCAACCGGCGCAACCAGAACGCGGCGGTCGAGGACTCCGTGCTGGCCGCGGAGCGGATCGTCGAGCGCGCGCACGCCGGCGGCCTGCGCGCGACCGTGACGATCGGGGTCTCGTTCGGCTGCCCGTTCGAGGGCGCCGTCGACCCGGGCCACGTCCTCGGGCTGGCGGAGCGGCTCGCCGGCGCGGGGGCGGACGAGGTCGTCTTCGCCGACACGGTCGGCGTCGGCGTGCCGCGGCAGGCGCGGCAGCTCGTCGGGGAGGGCGTGAAGCTCGGCGTCCCGGTTGGCGTGCACCTCCACAACACGCGCAACACCGGCTTCGCGAACGCGCTCGCCGCGCTCGAGGCCGGCGCGACCGTCCTCGACGCCTCCGTCGGCGGGATCGGCGGCTGCCCGTTCGCGCCGAGGGCGACCGGCAACATCGGCACCGAGGACCTCGTGTACCTGCTCGAGGGCGAGGGGGTCGAGACGGGCGTCGACCTCGACGCGCTGATCCGGGTCGCGGAGTGGCTCGAGGGGCTGCTCGGCCGCCAGCTTCCCGGCCAGGTCTACCGCGCCGGGGCGTTCGCGCCGGTCGCGGGCTGAGCTGTTCCACCATGGTAACACGCTGACAACGAGAGGGAGAGAGGACGCAGATGGCGCACAGGCTCGGAGTCGACGTCGGCGGCACCTTCACCGACCTGCTGCTCGTGCACGACGAGAGCGGGAGGCTGCACCGGGTGAAGACCCCGTCGACGCCCGCCGACCCGTCGCAGGGCGTGCTGAACGGCGTGCGGCGGATCTGCGAGGAGAGCGGCGTCCCGCCCGGGGAGCTCCGCTACGTCATGCACGGCACGACGGTCGCGACGAACGCGCTCCTCGAGGCCAAGGGCGCGCGCGTCGGCCTGATCACGACGCGCGGCTTCAAGCAGATCCTGCACCTCGCGCGCTCGCAGACGCCGGGGCCGCTCGCGGGCTGGATCATCATGATCAAGCCGGACCCGCCCGCGGCGCTCGAGGACACGCGCGAGGCGAACGAGCGGATGAGCGCGCGCGGCGAGGTCGTCGAGCCGGTCGACCGCGCGCAGGTCGAGGGGATCGTGCGCGAGCTCGTCGAGTCCGGCGTCGAGTCGCTCACCGTCTCGCTGATCAACTCGTACACCAACCCGGCGCACGAGCGCGAGATCCGGGACGTCATCCACGCGCTCTACCCGGGGTTCCCGGTCACGATCTCGTCGGACGTGCTGCCGGAGTTCCGCGAGTACGAGCGGACGCTGACCGCGTGCATGAACTCCTACGTGCGGCCGAAGGTGGAGGCATACGTGTCGACGCTCGAGCGCTCCTTGGGCGAGCTCGGCGTGAGGGGCGACCTCAACCTGCTCCGCTCCGACGCCGGCCTCATGACCGCGAAGGTCGCCTCCGAGAGACCGATCTACGGCATCCTCTCGGGCCCCTCCGGCGGGGTCGCCGGCGCGCTGCACGTGGCGCGGCGGGCGGGCTACGAGAACATCCTCACCTTCGACATGGGCGGGACGTCGACCGACGTCGCCCTCTCCGAGCGCGGGCAGCCGACGATCGAGCGCCAGACCGAGGTGCCGTACGGCTGGGGGCTGCCGGGCGAGGTGATCCCGATCAAGGTCCCGAGCGTGAACGTCCGCTCCGTCGGCGCCGGCGGCGGCTCGATCGCGCACGTGCCGGAGGTGACGGGCGCCCTCCGGGTCGGCCCCCAGTCGGCCGGCGCCGACCCCGGCCCGGCCTGCTACGGCAAGGGCGGCACCGAGCCGACCGTCACCGACGCGAACGTGATCGTCGGCCACCTGCCGCCCTCCCTGCTCGGCGGCGAGATGCAGCTCGACGTCGAGGCGGCGAAGGCGGCGGTGCAGAAGATCGGCGACGCGCTCGGGCTCGACGTCTACCAGGCGGCCGAGGGCATCCTCGACATCGTCAACGAGAACATGGCGGGGGCGCTCCGCCTCGTCTCGGTGCAGCGCGGCTACGACCCGCGCGACTTCGCGCTCGTCGCCTTCGGCGGCGCGGGGCCGATGCACGCGAACGCGGTCGCGAAGGTGATGGGGTCGTTCCCGGTGCTCGTGCCCCCCGCGCCCGGGCTCCTCTGCGCGACGGGCGACCTCGTCGCCGACTTCCGCGGCGAGTTCGCCCGCACCTTCATCCGCACCGTCGACAGCGTCTCCGGCGACGAGCTGCGCGGCATCCTCGAGGAGCTCGGCGCCGAGGCGAGGGCGTGGCTCGAGCGGGAGGGCATCACCGGCGACGCCCAGCGCGTCTCGTTCAACGTCGACATGCGCTACTACCGGCAGGGCTACGAGATCCCGGTCGAGATCGACCCGGCGCTCCTCGCGGGCAACGGCACCGCGATGCTCGCGGACCGCTTCAACTCCCTCCACGAGCAGTTCTACCGCTTCAAGATGGAGGGCACGACGTGCGAGATCGTGAACCTC
This sequence comes from Gaiellaceae bacterium, assembly GCA_035650615.1. Classification (GTDB taxonomy): domain Bacteria; phylum Actinomycetota; class Thermoleophilia; order Gaiellales; family Gaiellaceae; genus PALSA-600. The sequence continues at coordinate 12,003 of DASRHI010000053.1, forward strand.
CGCGCGATCGGCTACGGCGACATGCCGAAGCCGCACCTCCCGGAGTCCGACGAGCGGGGCGACCCCGACGCGTCGCACGCCGTGGTCGAGGAGCACACCGTGTACTTCGGCGGCGAGTGGCTGCCCACGAAGATCTACGACCGCTCGAAGCTCGTCCCGGGCAACGTCGTCGCCGGCCCCGCGATCGTCACGGAGTTCGACTCGACCACCGTCGTGCTCGCGGGCCACGCGGCCGAGGTCGACCGGTACCTCAACCTGATCATCAACCCGGCCGGGAAGGAGTCATAGCCATGGCCACCGTCAACGTCGCCGAGATCCCGAAGATCGACGTCGATCCGGTCACGCTCGACATCATCGAGGGCGCGCTCAAGTCGACGCGCTTCGAGATGGACGCGACGCTGTTCCGGACCGCGATGAGCCCCGTGATCCGGGAGCAGCACGACGAGTTCCCGATGATCACCGACCCCCACGGGCGCATGGTGGTCGGCCAGTTCGGCTCGTACATCTCCGAGATGCTCGAGAGCTTCGACGAGCCGATCCTCGAGGGCGACGTCATCTTCAACTCCGACCCCTACAAGTGCGGCGGCACGATCTCGCACATCAACGACTGGCTCGTCTGCCTGCCGATCTTCTGGGAGGGCGAGCTGATCGGCTGGGCGAGCATGTTCGGCCACCAGATGGACGCGGGCGGGCCGCTGCCCGGCTCGCTCCCGACGGGCGCGAAGACGGTCTTCGGCGAGGGCATCCGGATCCCGCCGGTGAAGATCTTCCGCGAGGGCGAGCTGAACAAGGACGTGCTGAACGTCGTCCTCAACAACGTCCGCATGCCGGAGATGAACCGCGCCGACCTGATGGGGATCGTCGCGGGCTGCCGGACGGCCGAGAAGCGCGTGCACGAGCTCTGCGAGCGCTTCGGACGCGACACCTACCTCGCGGCGTGCCAGGCGCTCCTCGACCGCACCTACAACGCGATGGCCAAGCTGATCGTCGCGGCGATCCCGGAGGAGCCGCAGTCGTTCGAGGACTGGATCGACGACGACGGGCTCGGCCACGGCCCGTACAGGATGAGGCTGACGATCTGGCGCGAGGGCGAGCACGCCTACTTCGACTGGTCGGGCACGGACCCGCAGGCGATGGGCCCGGTGAACTTCTACCTCTCGGAAGCCATGTTCAAGATGTTCATCGGGGTCTACCTGATCATGGTCTTCGACCCCCAGATCCTCTTCAACGACGGCTTCTACCCGCTGCTCCACATCGTCATCCCGGACGGGTGCCTGCTGCACCCGAAGTTCCCGTCGGCGCTCGGCTGCCGCACGCACGCGCTCACGCGCCTCTTCGACATCCTCGGCGGCGCGCTCGCGCGCAGGAGCCCCGAGCACACGACGGCGGCCGGCTACGGGACGAGCCCGTACATGCTCTACTCGGGCTGGGACGGGAAGGGCGAGTTCTACTACCTGATGGAGATCTCCTACGGCGGCATCCCGGGGCGACCGATCGGCGACGGGATGGACGGCCACTCCTGGTGGCCGCTCTTCCAGAACATCCCGACCGAGTACCTCGAGGCGTACTACCCGGTGCGGATCGACGGCTACACGACGATCACCGACTCCGGCGGCGCCGGCATGCACCGCGGCGGCAACGGGATCGAGAAGCGCTACGTCTACCTCGAGCCGGGCGAGATCTCGATCCACGACGACCGCTGGCTCACCTACCCGTGGGGGATCCTCGGCGGCAAGCCGGGGAGCCGGTCCGAGAAGATCCTCGTCCGCACCGACGGCACGCGGGAGCGGCTGCCGTCGAAGTGCGACGAGGTCAAGGTGCAGCCGGGCGACATGCTCGTCTACCGCACCGCCGGCGGCGGGGGCTGGAAGGACCCGCTCGACCGGCCGGTCGAGAAGGTCGAGGCGGACGTCGCGAAGGGCCTCGTCTCGCGCGAGAAGGCCGAGTCCGACTACGGCGTCGTCGTCGGCGACCCCGAGGCGACGGAGCGGCTGCGCGAGCGGCTGCGCGCCGAGCGCGGCGAGGTGGTCGACTTCGACATGGGCCCGCCGCTCGCGGAGATCCTCGCCCGCGCGAAGGAGGAGACGGGGATCGACGCGCCGGTGGCGCCGGAGCCGCTCGCGTGGGCGCCGATGGAGTCGCCGGAGGACGCTCTCCGGCGAGTCCGCGAGCACGGCGACAGGCAGTCGACGGGGACGGAATGAGGCACGAGGGGTTCCACGGGCGGAGCGGGTTCGGCGGGCGGCCGGCGCTGCTCGTGATCGACATGAGCGTCGGCTTCACGGACCCTCGGTCGCCCCTCGCATGTGCGCTGGACGACGTCGTGGTCGCGATCGAGCGTCTGCTCGGGCAGGCGCGCGATGCGGGCTTGCCCGTGATCTACACGACCGTCGCCTACGACGACGCCGGCCGGCGGACGGCGGCCGTCTTCATCGAGAAGGTGCCCGCGCTCCTGACGCTCGAGGCCGGCAGCCGCTGGACGGAGATCGACCCGCGGCTCTCCCCGCGGCCCGGCGAGCCGGTGCTGACGAAGCTCTTCGCGTCGGCCTTCCACGGGACGCCGCTCGCGACGCTGCTCGCGACGGAGGGCTGCGACGGCGTGATCGTCACCGGCGCCTCGACGTCGGGCTGCGTCCGGGCGACGGCGGTCGACGCGCTCCAGCACGGCTACCGCGTGGTCGTGCCGCGCGAGGCCGTCGGCGACCGCAACCCGGCCGCCCACGAAGCGAGCCTCTACGACGTCGACGCGAAGTACGGGGACGTGCTCCCGCTCGCAGAGGTGCTCGAGCACCTCGAGCGGCTCGTCCCGGCGGGGGCGGGGGCGCGATGATCGTCCGCGACCGCGGCGTCGACTGGCAGGTCGTCCTCCAGACCGACCACGCCGACCTCTCGGGCGCCCTCGCGCGGGCGTGGTCCGGCCGGGGGCCTCGGCACGGCTCGCTCGAGGTCGCGGCGAAGCGCCACGACGACGGCTGGGCGGTCTGGGAGCGGTCGCCCCGGCTCGACCCGGAGAGCGGCGCGCCGGTCAACTTCCTCGACGTCGACGTGACCTCCCACCTCGCGTTCTACCGGGCCGGGATCGCGGCGATCACCGAGGAGGATCCCTACGCCGGCCTGCTCGTCTCGATGCACGGCGCGGGCATCTACCGGCAGCGCTACGGCCGCGACCCCGGCCTCGGCCTCTCGCGCGCGCCCGAGGTGCAGGCGCTCGTCGACGCGTTCGTCGACGAGCAGGAGGCCGGCTACGAGGAGCGGCTCGCCGCCACCGGCGCCTCGGACGAGGAGCGCTGGCGGGACTACGAGCTGCTCCAGCTCTTCGACCGCCTCTCGCTGCACTTCTGCATGCGCGACGTCGACGCGGACGGCGGGAAGCCGGTCGAGCTGCAGGGCTACACGCTCGAGCCCGCGGGTCCCTGGCGCGTGCGGATCTCGCCCTTCCCGTTCGCGGAGGCGCCGGCGCGGTTCGAGCTCGTGCGGCGCCTGCTGCCGAAGGGGACGCGCAGCGGCGTGCTCGCCGTCCCGGGCGAGCGGGTCGGGATCACGTTCGAGCGCTGAGCACGCGAATCACCCTGTCGAGTGACTTTCTCGTGCGGGTTCGCGCAGGTACTGCGGGTTTCTCCGCCGCCGTCCTGCCGGATCCTCGATCGGGGCCGGCTCATGCTCCGGCCGGGTTCTGGCGATCACGAGAGGGATCGCACGAAACCAAGGGGGGAGCATGAGCAACAGGAAGGCCCGCGGCGACGAACGTCTGATCCACGCCTGCCTCGTCGCGGCACGCCTCTGCGCCGAGCGCGTGCCCGCGGCCGAGCGCCTCGAGGCGGCGCTCGGGCCGGGTGACGCCCGCCGGCTCGTCCGCGCGCTCACGCGCGGCGCCCCCGGCCGCCGCGAGGAGGCGGACCCGCTCCGCCTCCGCCGGCGGACGGCCGCCTGAGCGGCCGGCGGCCCCGCGCGGCCGCAATCCGCGGCGAGCGCTCGCCCCGTAGCTATCCCCGGGAATCTCACCAGCATCCGTCGAGGGAGAGGGGATCAGCAAGATGCGCAAGCTACTCCTGTGGGTCGTGCCGCTCTTCGCCGCGTCGTTCGGCCTCGCCGACGCGGCCCGTGACACCTCGTTCGCGAAGACGGCGGTCTGCGACCTGACGAGCTCGAAGACGAAGCCGTACCAGCGGGTGATCGCAACCTCGCCGGCCGCGCTTCGCAGGTACACCGCGAAGCCCGCGGACATCGTCCCGGCGCCGAGGTCGTGCCCGAAGACGCTGCTCACGACGACGACGGGCGGCGTCGGCATCACCGCCGAGATGGTCGGCGTCACCGAGCTGCCCGACCTCGGCGACCCGGATGGCACCGGCGTCGCGACGATCCGGGTGCGGAAGGGCGAGGGCCAGGTCTGCGCCCAGATCACGGTCAAGAACATCTCGGCGCCGACGGCGGCGCACATCCACAAGGGCACCTCCGACGACAGCGGCCCCGTCGTCGTCCCGCTCAAGACGCCGAGCGCGACCGGCGCCTCCGGCGGCTGCGTCCCGGCTCCCCGTGCGGTCGTGAACGACCTGCTCGCGAACAGGGCCGGCTACTACGTGAACGTCCACACCGCCGACTTCCCGGGCGGCGCACTCCGGGCGCAGCTCAACGGGCCCGTCGCGTTCGTCCTCCAGGCGAGCATGGTCGGCGCGAACGAGAAGCCGAACGCGGGCGACCCCGACGGCACCGGCCTCGGGGAGTTCATCCTCCGCCCCGACAAGGGGCAGCTCTGCTACACGCTCGCGGCGAGCAACATCGTCCTTCCCGCGAGCGCCTCGCACATCCACCGGGGCGACGCGACCGTCGCCGGGCCGGTCGTGATCCCGTTCACCGCGCCGGGCGCGAACGGGACGTCGTCGGCGTGCGTCACGGTCGACTCGGGGCTCCTCAAGGAGATCATCGCGAACCCCGGCGGCTTCTACGCGAACATCCACACGACGGACTTCCCGGGCGGCGCCGTGCGCGCGCCCCTCGCGGTCCTGAGCTAGTCCCCGTGCGCGCGGGGCGGCGCCCGCCGCCCCGCGCCCGCGGTGCGGTTCGGCTCGGGGTCAGACCCCGGATCGTTGCGCCGGTCGTGAGGGCGCCGGGGGCAGCCCGACGACCCGTGGCCTCGGCGTCCGCCGAGGCGGCGCGACGGCCTTGTCCCGACGAGAAGCGGGAGCGCGAAGCGTTCGAAGCCTCGGAAGGCGCCGAACGCGAGCAGGGTCACGGGCGCGAGCTCGATCGCGATATCGAGCGACAGTGCGGCCAGGCCGTCTCGCCGGTGCCCCGGTGCCGGCGTCGCGTCTCAGGCGCCGGCCGATGCGATCACTTCACCGACGCTGCGCTCGGTGTCGCCGGCGAGGAGCGGCACGACGTTCTCTCGCATCCACAGCCCGCCGACCTCGCGCGCGACGCGGTCGGCGTCTTCGGCCGTGGCGAATTCGAGGATCAAGATCAGGTGCCTCTCGTCGACCTTCACCACACGCGCCGCGAGCCCGCCCGCTTCGACGACGAGCCGCACAGCCTGGGCGGTTGCAGCCTCGGTCGCCTCGGCGATCGGGTCCCGCAGGCGGAGGTGGTTGACGACGACGTGCACCGAGCAAACGACCCTATCGCCGCGCCGGAGGCGCAACAACCCGGGGTCTGACCCCGAAACGTTGCGTGTCGCGTACGCCCGGCCGGATGTTCCTCCGGCGGCGGCGTCAGTCGTCGAGGATCCCGACCGCGCGCACCGGCGAGCCGTAGGCGGGCTCGAGGCGCAGCGGGAAGCCGTAGAACTGGAAGCGGCGGTTCACGACCTCCCTGAGGTTGTTCAGGTTCTCGTAGTGGGTGAGGCGCCGCTCGGCGCAGGCCTTGTGGGTCGGGTACTCGTCGGTGAGGTAGACGAGGTCGGGGCTGATCGTCTCGACGCCGAAGATCTTCACGCCGCGGTCGGCCATCCAGTGCACGGCCTCGGCGGAGACGCCGTTGAAGCCGTCGAGGAAGGCCTGCGTGCCGGCGGTGCGGTTGTAGTGGTCGGAGCAGAAGAGCAGGATGTCGCCCTCGCGCAGCTCCTGACCGGAGGCCTCCACCGCCCGCTCCACCTCGGCGGCGGTCACGTCGTGGCCGCCGGGGTAGTCGCGGATGTCGACGCAGATCGCGTCGCCGCAGAAGGTGTCGAGCGGCATGTCGGCGATCGCCACGCCCGCCGGGTCGTAGTGCCCGAACGCGTCGACGTGGGTGGCGGCGTGGTTCGAGGTGACGATGATCTCCGCGTTGAAGGAGGGCCTGCCGGGCTCCGCGTCCGCGTGCAGGATGTGACGCAGGACCTGCGTCGGCGGGAAGAACGGGTGCAGCTGCGACTCCCGCGAGAGCGGCTGCGAGAGGTCGATCACGCGTCGCGCCATCTCATGTCTCCTTTCCGGCGAGCTCCTTGCAGACCTGGACGATCCTCGGGACGAGCGCGGCGACCATCCGCTCGCCCGTCTCGCGGCGCGCGCGCGTCGCGTCGCCGACGACGCCCGACGGGGCGATGTCCCGCAGCATGTCCATCGGCACGATCACCCCCGGGCCCCGCGCGCGCATCTCGTAGCGCCCGAACGACGTCCAGGGCAGGCCGGCCTCCCTCACCGCCGCGCCGCGGTCGTAGGCGTCCCGGGTCGCGCGGTCCTCGTACACCGTCTGTCCGAGCGCGAGCGCGAGCGACGTCTCCGCCTCCTCCGCGTGGATCATCGGCCCCTCGACCTCCGCGAGGACGTCCGAGGCAAGGTCCCACCACTGCACGAGGAAGACGCGCCTCCCGGTCGTCTCGAAGTAGTGGTTGATCGCCACCGTGAGCGCGGCGATGTTGCCGCCGTGGCCGTTGACGGCGACGAGGTTCTCGAAGCCGTGGTGGACGAGCGAGTCGCACACCTCGCGGAAGACCTGCAGGAACGTCGTCGTCGAGAGCCGCATCGACCCCGGGAACTGCATGTGGTACCAGGAGAGCGTCACGTTGAGGGTCGGCGCCACGAGCACGCTCAGGCCCTCCTGCTCCGCGAGCTCCGCCGTCCTCGCCGCGAGCGCCCGGGCGATGAAGCAGTCCGTGTCGAGGGGCATGTGGGGCCCGTGCTGCTCCGTCGTCCCGATCGGGACGAGCACCGCGTCGACCCCTTCCTGGATCCGCCGGTCGACCTCCGGCCACGTCAGCCGCTCGATGAAGTGCTCCATCCGGGCGATCATCGAGGAATGTCAGACATCGTGCAATACTCATCCGTCCGCGAGCGAGGAGGTGGGGAGTGGAGGGCACGGCCGAGGTCAACGGCGTCAGGCTCTGGTACGAGGTCTCGGGCGAGGGCGAGCCGGTGGTGCAGATCCACGGCGCCGGCTTCGGACACTTCAACTTCGCCCCCGCGACGCCGGAGCTCGCCAGGCACTTCAGGGTGATCGACTACGACATGCGCGGCTACGGCCGCTCCGACCGGCCGGTCCAGCACTACGACATGGAGGTCTGGGCCGACGACGTCGCCGGGCTCCTCGACGCGCTCGGGATCGAGGCGGCGCACGTCCACGGGACCTCGATGGGCGGGATGATCGCGATCGTCTTCGCCGGCAAGTACCCGCAGCGGACGACGTCGGTCGTGATCAACTGCGCCGCCGCGAGGCTCGGGACGGCCGGTCGCCTCGTGTTCAAGAACTGGATCGACATCGCCCGGCTCGACCCGGACGGCCCCGGCAGCCGGATCCTCGCCGAGCTGATCGCGTGGCAGGCGCTCTCGAAGGCGTTCCTCGAGACGCCCGACGGGGTCGCCGCGATCGACACGATCCAGCAGATCCTGCGCGACTCGAACTCGCTCGAGGTCTTCACGGCCGCGTGCCAGGCGATGTGCGACATGGACCTGCGCCCGTGGCTTCCCCGGATCACCTCGCCCGCGCTCGTGCTGGGGGGCGACGAGGACCTGATGACGCCCTGGGACCAGGGGCCCGGCGGCGCCGGCCAGGAGGCGATCTACCGGGGCATTCCGGGCGCCGAGAAGCACGTGATCCGCGGCTCGAACCACTCGACCATCTTCGACAACACCGCGGAGCACACGCGCGTGGTGATCGACTTCTTCCGGCGGCACGGCGCCGCGTAGCCCGCGCATGCCGACGGTCGAGGGATACGGGGTCGAGCCGGTCCCGGACGAGCTGCGCACCGTCGGCTGGCGCGACCTCTTCGCGATCAACTTCACGTTCTTCCTGAACCCGGTCATGTACGTGCTCGGCGCGCTCGCGGTCGTCGGCGGGGGGCTGCCGCTGCCGTGGGCGGTCGCCGCCGCCGCCGCCGGCCAGGCGCTCGCCTACGCGTGCCTCGCCGTCGTCGCGCAGGCCGGCGTCGACTACGGGCTCCCGGGGCAGGTGGCGATGCGCGGCTCGCTCGGCTTCTGGGGGGCGAGGATCCTGAGCTCCCCCTACCGGATGGTCGCCGCGACCTACTGGTTCGCCGCGCAGGCGCTCGCCGGCGGGCTCGGGCTCCAGGCGGTGGTCGAGGCGATGAGCGGCCGGCACGTCGGGCTCGTCCCGCTCGCGCTCGCGCTCGGCGCCTTCCACGCCGTGCTCGCCGTCCTCGGCTTCGACGTGATGCGCTACGTGCTGCGGATCGTCCTCCCGCTCTCGCTCGCGCTGACGGGCGTCCTCGTCGGCCTCTACCTCGCCGCCGACGACCCCCGCTACGCCGTCGCGCGGGTCTGGCGCTCGCCCGACCAGCATCTCACCTGGGCGGGTTTCGCCGCGTTCGTCACCGTCATGTGCGGCGCCTCGCTCACGCTCGTCCCGAGCATCGCCGACTTCTGCCGCTACACGCCGACGCGCAGGGACATGCGCATCGGGCTCGTCGCCTCCTCGATCCTCGCCGTCGCCCTCACGACCTTCGTCGGCGGCTACGCGGCGGCCGCGATCGGCGGGACGAACCCGTTCGTGTCGGTCGTCGACCTGACCGCGTCGAAGCCGCTGCTCGTCCTGCTCGCCGTCGCGATCGTCGTCCAGGGGATCGCGGCGAACATCACGAACGTCTACACGAGCGGCCTCTCGCTCGTGAACTCCGTGCCTGCGCTCGGCCGGCTCCGCGCGACCGTGCTCGTCGCCGTCGCGGCGGTCGTCCTCGCCGGCTTCCCGAGCTTCGTCGACCACGCGCAGCGCTGGATCACGCACCTCGGCAACGTCGCCGCGCCGCTGACGGGCGTCGTCCTCGCCGACTACCTCGTCGTCAACCGGGGCCGGCTGGACGTCGCCGCGCTCTTCGACCCGTCGGGCCGCTACCGCTTCCGCGCCGGGGTGAACGCCGCGGCCCTCGCCGCCGTCGCCGCCGGCGTGGCGGTCTACTACGCGCTCCCGCAGGCGTGGCTGAAGGTCGCCTGGGGGCTCGGGGTCGGGGCGGCCGCCTACCTCGCCCTGCGGCGCCTCGAGGCCCTGCTCCCAGCGGGGCGTCCGGCCCCGACCGAGGCGGTGGCGGAGTGACGCGCGGCGACGAGTTCGTCCTCGACACGCCGGCCGTCCGCTCGTTCGTCGCCGACGTCCGGACGGCGATCGCCGAGTCGGGCTCGCCCGAGGAGGCCTGCGGGCGGATCAGGCCGCGCTTCGCCGAGCTCCTCGGCGACGGCGCGTGGCTCCCCGAGGCCTACCAGGCGCCCGTGCCGGGGAGCGGGATGGGCGGCGGGATCGGCCAGTGGCTCCTGTTCCGCGCCGGGGACGGCTCGCTCTCGCTCTTCTCGCTCGTCGTCCCTCCCTGCTCGGCCACGCCCGTCCACGATCACCTCGCCTGGGGCCTCGTCGGCCTCTACCGCGGCACGCAGGACGAGGAGATCTACGCCGACGACGGCGGCGGTCTCCGGCTCGCGCAGACCCGCGCGCTCCGCCCCGGGGACTTCTACGCCCTGATCCCGCCCCGGGACGACGTCCACCGCGTGCGGACGACCTCCGAGGAGAGCTCGGTCTCGATCCACCTGCTCACGAACGACACCGGGTGCCTCTGGCGGCACGCGTACGACCCGGAGTCCGGCGAGGCGAGCGCGTTTCGCTCCGGCTACGCCAACGTCGAGTGCCCCGCCGGCGAGGACGGCGCCGGCCGTTGACACGCGTCATTTGACTCGGGAGGGGACCGGTTGTATACACGTAGTCCTCTGTCGGGCGTCACCACACACCTCGACTCGGCGATTCCACCCGCACCGGGCGGTTTGCGCGAGCCGAACTGCCTCGCGGGGGCGAGGGGAAAGGAGAGCTTTGGATGAGTGAGCTCGATCATCTCGAGTTCGACCCGCAGGAGTACGCGGATCAGCTCGGCTACACGGACGAGCTCGGTCGGGGCGACTATTCGGATCCGAGCCTGGTGAGGGCCGAGACGCCGGAGGAGCGGCGGCGGGGCATGACGCGGCGGGAGCTGCTCGTCCGCGGCGGCCTGGGCGCGGCGGCGCTCTCTGCGGGAGGGGTCCTCTCGGGCACGGCGTCGGCCAGGCCCGCTCGGGCCGGGAGGGCCGGCAAGTACACGGGCACGCTGAACGTGATCAGCCTCGGCGTCGAGTGGCCGGCCGGGGCGCAGGCTCAGGCCGAGAAGGACCTCGGCGTCAAGTTCAACGTGCAGCTCCTGAGCACGAACGCCGAGGTGCAGAAGGCGATCACCGCGCCGGACAGCTTCGACATCGGCGGGCTCTACAACTACCAGATGTTCCCCGTCTGGCCGACGGGCAACCTCCAGCCGATCAAGCGGAGCGTCTTCAAGCACTGGGGGAGCTACTACCCGCTCTTCACGAAGGGGCGGACGGTGCCGGGCGACAGGTCGCGCACCTACGGCCAGGGCGACGCGCCGTTCCGCGTCCTCTTCGTCGACCCGCAGGGGTCGTCGGGCGGGATCGGCAAGAGCACGGGCCTCCCGCTCACGAAGGAAGGCCCGACGAACAACACCCAGATCGTCCAGTGGTGGGACGAGGCGAAGAACGCGCCCTTCAAGGGCAAGCCCCAGCCCGAGTTCGTCATGGGCGGGACGTCCCACTTCAACATGGACTCGATGGGCTACAACGGCGACGTCATCAAGAAGGCTCCGAACCAGGTGCACTGGGGCGAGCTGCTGAACCCCGCCTGGAAGGGCCGCGTCGCGCTCCTGAACGACCCGGGCATCGCGATGCAGGACGCCGGCAACGCCGTCAAGCAGCTCGGGCTGATGAAGTTCAAGGACCTCGGCAACATGACGAAGGCCGAGATCGACGGGCTGATCAAGCTCCTGATCAGCTACAAGAAGAAGGGCCAGTTCCGCGCGTTCTGGTCGACCTTCAACGAGTCGGTCAACCTGATGTCGTCCAAGGAGGTCGTGATCGAGTCGATGTGGTCGCCGGCGGTGGCGCTGCTCGTCGCCCAGGGCGTCCCCGTCCGCTACGCGTACCCGCCCGAGGGCATGCGCGGCTGGTGCGGGCTGCAGGTCGTCCCGAAGCACGTGACGGGCGACAAGCTGCAGGCCGTGATCGACTACATGAACTGGATGAACGACGGCTTCCTCGGCGCGCTGATCATGCGCCAGGGCTACTACGAGGCGAACGGGAAGAACCTTCCGGCCTGGATCAAGTCCTCGGCGGCCCAGGAGGGCAAGCCTCCGTTCACGATCGAGGAGTACGACTTCTGGTACAACGGCAAGCCTGCGGCCAAGGATCTTCCTGGAATCACAGGACATGTCGGCGACATCAAGAAGGGCCAGGTTCGCGACGGAGGCTCGTTCCTGCAGCGGTCCAAGCACTACTCGTCGTGGAACTCCTTCTTCAAGGAGAACGTCTACCAGGTCAAGCGCTTCAACGACTTCCTCAGCGCCTGACGCAGACGCATGGCGGAAGTGAACGGTGAGGGGGCGGCCGTCGCCGCCCCCTCGACAACCAGGGGGAACGGGCTCGACCTCGTCGGGCTCACGAAGGTCTTCCCGGGCGGCACCGTGGCCGTCGAGGGCGTCGACCTGCACATCGACCACGGCGAGTACGTCGTCCTGCTCGGCCCGTCGGGGTGCGGGAAGACGACGACGCTGCGGATGATCGGCGGCCACGAGTACCCGACCGAGGGCGACATCGTGCTCGACGGGCAGTCCCTCGTGAGCCTCGCCCCGCACAAGCGCCCGACGACGACCGTCTTCCAGCACTTCGCGCTCTTCCCACACCGGACCGTGCTCGACAACGTCGCGTTCGGCCTGAAGATGGAGGGGGTGCCGAAGGACGAGCGGCGTGCCCGGGCGACCGAGGCGCTCGACATGGTCGGCCTGACGCCGCTCGCCAGCCGCAAGCCGGCCGCGCTCTCGGGCGGCCAGCAGCAGCGCGTGGCGCTCGCTCGGGTGCTGGTCACGAAGCCCAAGGCGCTGCTCCTCGACGAGCCGCTCGGCGATCTCGACCGCCTGCTCCAGCTGCGGATGCGCGTCGAGCTGAGGAACCTGCAGCGCCAGCTCGGCCTGATGTTCATCCACGTCACGCACAACCAGGAAGAGGCGCTC
>DASRHI010000054.1:0-19276 GCA_035650615.1 Gaiellaceae bacterium
CCACAAGCAGACGCCTCGAGCGCGGGCACGTCCTGGCGTTTCTGTGCAATGTCACCGTCCGACCTCCTTGGAGTCGCTGATGGTCTTCGCAACCACCAGCCTCCAAGGCAGGTCGGACGAACAACCCTCCTGGGACTTACATCTAGACGAGGACGCTCTCGCGCGCCGCGCCGACGCCGACGAGCTCGACCGGAACCTCGAGCTCGCGCTCGACGAACGCGACGTACTCCTGCGCGCCGTCCGGCAGCTCGTCCCGCGTCGAGGCGGCGTCGAGCGGCCGTTCCCAGCCGCGCAGCACCTTCCAGACCGGCCGGGCGTGGTGGAAGTCGCTCTGGTGGGCGGGGAAGTGCGGCGTCTCCGTGCCGTCGCGCAGCGTGTACCGGACGCACACCGGGAGCTCCGGGAACGACGAGAGGACGTCGAGCTTCGTGAGGGCGAGCGACGTGATCCCGTTGACGCGGACCGCGTAACGGAGCGCGACGAGGTCGAGCCAGCCGCAACGGCGAACACGGCCGGTGACGGTCCCGAACTCGCCTCCAAGCTCCTGCACGCGGCCCTGGTCGTCCCCGTCGATCTCCGACGGCAGGGGCCCCTCGCCGACCCGCGTGACGTACGCCTTCGCGACTCCGACGACGCGGTCGATCCGGGTCGGGCCGATCCCGATCCCGGTGGCCGCGCCGGACGCGACCGGGTTCGAGGAGGTGACGAACGGATACGTGCCGTGGTCGAGGTCGAGCAGGGTGCCCTGCGCGCCTTCGAACAGCACCTCCTGGCCGTGGCGGAGCGCCTCGTCCACGAGCAGCGACGCGTCGCCCACGATCGGGCGCAGGCGCCGCGCGTAGCCCTCGTAGCGGGTCGCGACCTCCTCGAGGTCGAAGGGCGGCACCTCGTACACCCGCTCGAGCCACACGTTCTTCTCGGCGAGTGCGACCTCGATCTTCTGGCGCAGGATCTTGGGGTCGAGCACGTCCTGGACGCGGATTCCGAGCCGCGACGCCTTGTCGGCGTAGGCCGGGCCGATGCCGCGGCGGGTGGTGCCGATCTGGAGCTTCCCGAGCCGGCGCTCCGACGCCTGGTCGATCGCGATGTGCCAGGGCATGATCAGGTGCGCGTTGCCGGAGAGGACGACCACCGAGGTGTCGACGCCGCGCGCCTCCAGGTCGTCGAGCTCGGCGATCAGCACCTCGGGATCGACGACGCAGCCGCCGCCGATCACGGACGCCTTCCCGGAGATGACGCCGCTCGGCGTCTGACGGATCTTGTAGGTCTGGCCGCCGGCGATGATCGTGTGCCCGGCGTTCGGCCCGCCCTGGTAGCGGCAGACGACATCAGAGCGCTGCGCGAGCAGGTCGACGATCTTGCCCTTGCCCTCGTCACCCCACTGCGCGCCGACGACGACGGTCGCAGGCACGCACCCAGTCTAGACGGCCCGGAGAAGCGACCGGCCGACGCGGTGCACCACGATCCTGTGCCCCCGGGGACAGGTGGTGAAGCCGACGTCGGCCTCGCGCCGGAGCGTGCCCTCGACACGCGCGGCGTCGACCGCCAGGGCCCAGCCGTACGTGTCCGCCCAGCCGCCCCGGCGGGAGAGGCAAAGCTCGCACGACGACTCGAACCGCGTCGCCTCGGGCCCGACCCACACGTGCTGCCGCTCGCTCACACGAGCTGGAGCTGCCGCGCGTCGCGGCGGGGGAGGCGGACGGGACGGTCGACCCGCCGCACGACGACGACGTGGCCGGCGGCGCAGCGGGCGAAGGTGACGCCGGCGTCGCCTGCGAGGGCGCCGCGGACGCTTGCACGGCGCACCGCCTCGACGAACGAGCCGCCCTCGCTCCGCGCAAGCTCGAGGCAGGTCTCGCAGAGGCACGAGAAGGCGGTCGCGCCCGGCGAGACCCAGACGGTGTTCGCGCGGGTCATGCCGCCACCCGCGCGTCGTGCTGCGGTGCCAGGTCGGCGAACTTCGCGAAGCGCTTGAGGAACGCGAGCTTCTCCGTCCCCACCGGGCCGTTACGGTGCTTGGCGAGGATCACCTCGGCGAGCCCCTGGTCCTCGGAGTGTTCGTTGTAGTACTCGTCGCGGTAGAGGAAGAGGACGAGGTCGGCGTCCTGCTCGATGCTGCCGGACTCGCGCAGGTCCGAGAGCAGGGGCCGCTTGTCGGTGCGGCTCTCGACCGCGCGGGAGAGCTGCGAGAGCGCGATCACGGGCACCTCGAGGTCTCCGGCGATCACCTTGAGCGCGCGCGAGATCTGCGACACCTCCTGCACGCGGTTCTCGACGTTCGAGCCCGAGCTCATGAGCTGGAGGTAGTCGACGATGATCGCGCCGAGCCCCGGCTCGCGTGCCTTCAGCCGCCGCGCCTTCGCCCGGATCTCGAGCATCGTCGTGAGCCGGGTGTCGTCGACGTAGATCGGCGCCTTCGTCAGCGCGTCGCACGCCTTCACGAGCCGCGGCCAGTCCTCGTTCGTGAGCCGCCCGGTGCGCAGGCGCTGGAGCTCGACACGGCCTTCCGCGCACATCAGCCGCTGGGCGACCTCGAGCTTCGACATCTCGAGCGTGAAGATCGCGACCGGGACGCGGTGCTGGAGCGCGAGGTTGGAGGCGATCCCGAGGGCGAACGCCGACTTGCCCATGCTCGGCCGGCCCGCGACGACCACGAGGTTGCCCGGCTGGAGGCCCGACGTCAGGTGGTCGACGTCGCGGAACCCGGTCGGCGTCCCGGTCATCTCGCCGCCCGACTCGTACATGCGCGTGATCTGCTCGAAGCTCTCGCGGACGAGCGTCTCGACGTGCTCGAAGCTGCCGCGGATGCGGTGCTGCGCGAGCTCGAAGACCATCTGCTCGGCCCGATCGACGAGCTCGGGCGTCTCCCCGGGGCGCTCCCAGCCGAGCCGCTGGATCTGCTCGCCGACCGCAGTCAGGCCGCGCAGCGTCGCCATCTCGCGGACGATGCGGGCGTAGTGGCCGGCGTTCGAGGTCGACGGCACGAGCGCGGCGAGCTCGTGGATCCGCTCCTTGCCGCCGACCTCCTCGAGCTCGCCGCGCTCGTCGAGCTTGTCGGCGACCGTGATCGCGTCGACCGGGTGCCCGTGCTGGTAGAGCTCGAGCGCGGCTCGGAAGATGCGCGCGTGCGACTCGCGGTAGAAGTCGCCCGCGTCGAGGGCGGAGCTCGCCGCCTCGATCGCCGACTCCGAGAGCAGGATCGCGCCGAGGACGGACTCTTCGGCGTCGAGGTTCTGAGGCGGGAGGGGGGCGGCCGCCTGTCCAGCCGGGACCATCGGCAGCTAGTCAAGCCACCGGCGCAGGCGGCTGCAACCGTGTGGAAACCCGCCCTCCCGGGCGGCCCGTGCGGGCGTTTGCAGGCATGTCAGAACGTATGTTCGCAGATCCGGCGGACGGCATGTGGACGAAAACGGCCGCTCGGAGCGGGAAGTTCCGGCGGAAATCCACAGGCCGTGGACGCGACTGTGGAGAGCTTCGGCCGGGCTCGGGGCGCGGGCTTCTCCACAGGCTGTGGAGAGCCTGGCCGAGGCCGCGTGCGGGGTTGCCGGCCCCGCCTGTGGACGAACCGGCTCGAAGTTGGTGCGAACGCCGCCCGCAACAGCCGCTAGCGTGACCGCTTCGAGGGTGGTGGGTTTCCCCCCTCCCGGGCGGGGTTGAGGCGGTCGGCCCGGGCGGCGGCGTGGACCCGCCGGCGCGGGCTCGTGCGCGCCGTCGCCTCGTCCGGCGCCTCCTCCCGCCCGCGACGCCTGGCCTGGCACCCGCCGCTCGGCGTCCCGCCGTTCCGCGCCGCGGGCGCGGCCCTCCGCTGCCGCTGCCAGGGCGCGAGCCCTCTCGCCGGGCCGCCCCGGCGCGGCGCAGCCTTCCGGCCCTCCGCTCCCGCCGCGGGCCGCTCCCGTCGCCGGCCGCTCCGGCCGGGGGCCCCGCTCCGGCCGGGGGCCCCGCTCCGGCCGCGGGCCCGCTCCCGCCGCGGGCCCCGCTCCCGCCGCGGGCCGCTCCCGCCGCTCCGGCGTCCCGCCCCCGGCCCGCCCGCCGCCTACGCCTGGTCGCCGGTCGCCGAGCCGCCGCCGTCGGCGCCCGGGCCGTCGGCGTCCGGGGGCTCCTCGGCCGCGCCCGCCCCGTCCGGCTCGGCGATCGCGGCCGCCGCCTCGACGGCCGCGGCCGCACGCTCGCGCCCGGCCGCCGCGGCGGCCTCGGCCGCCGCGGTCGCCTCCGCCTCGGCCGCGGCGGCAGCCTCGAGCTCCTCCTCCGGAGGCAGCTCCTGCCCCTCGGGGGCGACCACGACGCGGAGCTCGCCGGTGACGCCGGCGAAGACCTCGACCGGGACGACGTAGCGTCCGACCCGCTTGATCGGCTCGAGCGCGATCCGGCGGCGGTCGATGCGGATCCTCTCCCGCTCCCAGAGCCGGTCGGCGAGGTTCGTGGCCGTGACCGACCCGAAGAGCGAGCCCGTCGGGCCCGCGTTCGCGTCGAAGCGGAGCTCGAGCGCGTCGAGCCGCGCCGCGATCGCGCGCGCTTCGTCTGCCGTCTTCGCCTCGTGCCGCGCACGCTCGGCCTCGCGGCGCGCGAGCTCGCGGACGAGCCCGGGCGTCGCCGGCTCGGCCAGCCCGCGGGGCAGCAGGTAGTTCCGCGCGTAGCCGCGCGCGACGCTGACGACGTCGCCGCGGAGGCCGAGCTTCTCGACGTCGGCTCGGAGGACGACGTCCACCTACCGCTCCTCGCGCTCGCGCGAGCGACCGCCGCCGCGCTCCTCGCGTCCTTCCGCGACGTACGGCAGGAGCGCCATCTCGCGGGCCCGCTTGATCGCCACCGCGACCTGACGCTGGTGGCGGCGGCACGCCCCGCTGATGCGGCGGGAACGGATCTTGCCGCGCTCGGAGATGTAGCGCCGGAGCTCGCCGACGTTCTTGTAGTCGATCTCGTCGACCTTGGTCTTGCAGAAGAAGCAGGACTTGCGGCGGCCGCCGGTGAGGGGGGCGAGCCGCTTCCTGCCGCGTTCGGACTTCCCTGCCAAGCGATCTCCTCCTAGAACGGGATGTCGTCGTCGCCGCCGCCGAAGTCGGCGTCGGGAGCGCCCGCCGCGCCTGCGGGCACGAACTGGTTCGCCGGCTCGGCCGTCGACTCGGCGCGGCCGCCGAGGAACTGCACGGTGTCGGCGATGATCTCGACCGCCTGGCGCTTGGTTCCGTCCTGCGCCTCCCACTCGCGCCACTCGAGCCGGCCGTCGATCGCGACGGGGCGGCCCTTCGCGAGGTACTGCGCGCAGTTCTCGCCCTGGTTGCCCCAGACCGTCACGTCGAAGTAGTTCGGCTTCTCCGTCCACTCGCCGGTGGCGCCGTCCTTGCGGCGCGTGTTCACCGCGATCCGGAGGCTGCAGACCGCAGTGCCGCTCGGCGTGTGGCGGAGCTCGGGGTCGCGCGTGAGGTTGCCGACGAGCACGACGCGGTTGATGTTGGCCATGTCTCTCGCTCCTTCGAGGTCGGGAGGTCCCAGGCTACTCCCCGGTCCCGCCGGCGTCATCGGCGGGCGCGGCCACGGCCGCGACGGGCGCCGGGGCCTTGGTCTGGCCGCCCTTGACGCGCCGGACGGCGAGATGGCGCAGGACGCCGTCGGTGATCTTCAGCACGCGCGAGACCTCGGCGAGCGTGGCCGGCGCCGCCGTGAAGAGCAGCAGGTGGTAGATGCCCTCCCCGCGGTGACCGATCTCGTACGCGAGCTTGCGCCGGCCCCACGGCTCGTGGCCGTCCCAGCTCCCGCCGTCGGCCTCCACCCGCTCGCGCACGCGCGCGACGACCTCCTCGGCGCGCTCCTCCGGAAGCTCCGGGTCCAGCAGCAGCAGGATCTCGTACTCGTTCACGCTCCCGAATCGCTCCTTCCCGTGGTCTGAGGGCGGCCCCGCCCCGGAACGCCGCTTCGGGTCGACGGCGCGACGGGCGTGGCGAGAAGAGGCCGCAGTGTAGCATCGGCCCATCGCACGGATCCTCGCGCTCCTGCTCGGCGGCTTCGGTCTCGGCGCCCTCCTGCGCCGGCGCCGGCGGCGGCAGGCCGAGCCGCTCCCGTCGCCGGCCGACGAGCTGAAGGCGAAGCTCGCCGAGTCCCGTGCGGAGGCCCCGGAGCCGCCGTCGCGGCCGGCGCCCGAGCCCGCCGCGGAGGCGCCGCCGCCCGAGCGCGACCTCGACGCGCGCCGGCAGGAGGTGCACGAGCGGGCACGCGGCGCGATCGACGACCTCTCCTGACCGCCGGGGCGGGATTCGAGCTATAACGCCCGGCGTGCGCCGGGTCGTGCTCGCAGCCGCGCTCGCCGTCGTGCTCGCGGCGCCGGCGGCCCGGGCGAGCGAGGCGCTCTCCGACCTGAACGCCACCGGGGTCACGCTCGCCGTGAACGGCCGCGGCGAGGCGCTCCTCGGCTACCTCCGCGAGGGCGGCGCACCCCGGCACGTGCTCGTCTGGGGCGCAGAGAACGCGCGCCCGCCGACGCCCGGAGCGCCGCAGGTCCGCTTCCGTTGGGACTACGCGGGCGGCTGGGGCAAGTATCGCGACGCCGGGTACTGGAAGCGCTTCGCCGACGCCTGCCGCCCCTACGACGGGCCGCCGCTCCCGGCGCTCGTCGCGGCGTGCAAGGCGCCCGACGGCTCCTACTGGGCCGTGCAGAGCTGGCAGCGCCGCCTCCCGCACCGCGGCTTCCCGCCGTGGAGACCCGAGCAGAGCGCCTGGAGCCTCGACGTCTCGCACTGGAGCGGCGAGCCGGCGCGGCTCGAGCTCTACGCGAACTGGGCCTTCGGAGGCGAGGCGCAGGGGATCTTCGGGCGGCTCAGCTACCGCGGTCGGCCCGTGTACGGCTTCGGCACGACCGCGCGCGGGGTTCCGACGGACGGCTACGGGCGGGCGCTCTACATCGACACCCTCGACTCCGCCTACGGCCCGGGCTGGCGGCGCGAGACGTCGATCGTCTTCAGGAACCCGACCGGGTCGTTCTGCTACAGCTTCTGGCCGACGACCGACGTGACGCTCCCGGGCCGCCCCGCCCGGCCGGCGGGCACGGGCGCGCGCTACCGCATCACCGTGATGGGACCGGGCGTGACGCCCGACCTGCGCGCCGAGGTCGACGGCCTTCCCGCCTACGACGCGAACGACCCGCGCGACGTCGAGCTCGCGAAACGCCGGCTCCGGCTCTTCGACGAGGTGACCGCCGGCGACAAGTTCTGCCCCACCCAGCGCTAGCCTAGAGCGCGGGGCGAGGCGTCTCGGTGCAGCGGCGCGCGTAGCAGTCGACCACGACCTCCACCGCCTCCTCGACGTCGTCGGTGACGTGGAGCAGGTCGAGGTCTCGCGGCGAGATCAGCCGCTCCGCGAGCAGCTCCTCGCGCACCCAGTCGAGCATCTCGGTCCAGTGGTCCGAGTCGAAGAGGACGAGCGGGAAGTGGAGCACCTTCCCCGTCTGGATCAGGGTGAGCGCCTCGTAGAGCTCGTCGAGCGTCCCGAAGCCGCCCGGGAAGACGACGAACCCCTCGGCCGGCTTCACGAAGCAGACCTTGCGGGCGTAGAAGTGCCTGAACGTGTGCGAGACGTCGAGGTACCGGTTCGGCGCCTGCTCGTGCGGCAGCTCGATGTTGAACCCGACCGAGAGCCCGCCGCCCTCGCGGGCACCCCGGTTCGCGGCCTCCATCAGCCCGGGCCCGCCGCCGGTGATCACCGCCCAGCCGCGCTCGCCGAAGCCGCGGCCGACGGCGCGCGCCGCCTCGTAGTGCGGGTGCCCGGAGCGGATGCGCGCCGAGCCGAAGACGGTGACCGCCGGCCGGTCGATCCGCTCGAGCACGCCGAAGCCCGCGCGGAACTCCTCGGCGATGCGCTCGACGGCGGAGTGGTGGTTCGTCTCCTCGACGTCGAGCAGGCGGCGGTCGTCCATGGTCAGAGCCGGTGCTGGGGGACGTAGGCGGAGACGGCGCCGGCGAGCAGGCAGACGGCCGTGGCGGCGTAGAGCGTCGCCGACCAGAGCGCCTTCGTCCTGCCGCCGCCGAGCCACAGCCACCGCGTCGAGCGCCAGACCGAGCCGCCGTCGAGGATGCCGAACGGGAGCAGGTTGAAGAGGTTGAGGACGAAGCCGAAGTAGCCGAGCGCGAGCAGCAGGTCGGAGTCCTGCGCCTCCCCGAGCGCGTAGCAGACGAGCGCCGCAGCACCGCCGAGGATCGGCCCCGCGATCGCGACGCGCGCCGTCTGCCACGGGTTGCCGCGCGTGTGCTTCACGTACGCGCCGAGGAACGGCACGAACACCGGCCACTCGGGGTTCAGCCCCTCGCGCCGCGCCTCGACGAAGTGGCCGAGCTCGTGCAGGAAGATCAGCACGACGACGCCGAGCGCGAACCGCCAGCCCCAGATCAGGGTGTAGCCGCCGAACGCGACGAAGACCGCGGCGAACTTCGCGAGCGAGCCGAGCTTCGCGGCGAGCCCGATCAGGAAGACGAGCGGAGCGACGAGCTTCCGGGCGAGACCGCGCCAGTCCGTGCCGCGCGGCTGGATCGGGTCGTAGTCGCGCTCGATCACGAGCCGCGGCCGATCCACTCCTCGCCGCCCTCGTAGACCTCCTTCTTCCAGAGCGGGACGTCGACCTTGAGGATGTCGATCGCATCCCGGCAGGCGGCGAGTGCGTCGCGCCGGTGCGCGGCGCTGACCGCGATCACGACCGAGGGCTCGCCGATCTCGACGCGGCCGACGCGGTGGTGGATCGCGACGTCGTGGATGTCGTAGCGCTCCTTCAGGGTGGCCGCGAGCCTCGCCATCATCTCCTCCGCCATCCCCTCGTACGCCTCGTACTCGAGGTACTCGACGGTGCGCCCGCGCGAGTGGCGCCGGGCGGTGCCGGAGAAGGTCGCGATCGCGCCCGCCTCGCCGTTCGCGACCTCGGCGACCACGTCGTCCAGCGCCACCTTCGAGTCCGAGAGCAGGAACGCGCCGCCCGAGACGGGCGGGATCAGCGCGACGACGTCGCCGTCGGCGAGCGCCGTGTCCTTCGGCGCGTACGCACGGTTGACGGCGTAGAGGAGCCCCTCCGGCTCGTCGCCGAGCTCGAGCTGGGGCCACACGTCGCCGACCGTGTCCGCGTCGATCTCCCGCTGCGACCACCCGGCGCGCTCGCGGAGCCCGGCGAACAGCCTCACCGTCACGCGCACACGAGTAGCGTACCCGGCTGTGACGGCTGTCGACCGGCGCGAGACGGAGTCGGGAATCGAGGTCGAGCCGGTGTACACGCCCGCCGACGCGCCGGGCGCGCCGGAGCCGCCGGGCGTGCCGCCGTTCACGCGCGGGCCGTACCCGGACATGTACCGGGGGCGGCCGTGGACGGTCCGGCAGTACGCGGGGTTCGCGTCGGCGGAGGAGACGAACGCGCGCTTCCGCTACCTGCTCGAGCACGGGCAGACGGGACTGTCGGTCGCGTTCGACCTGCCGACGCAGCTCGGGCTCGATTCCGACGATCCGCGGGCCGAGGGCGAGGTGGGGCGGACGGGGGTCGCGATCGACTCGCTCGCCGACATGGAGGCGCTCTTCGAGGGGATTCCGCTCGCGGAGGTGTCGACGTCGATGACGATCAACGCGCCGGCCTCGCTGCTCCTGCTCCTGTACGAGCTCGTGGCGGAACGACAGGGGGTCAGACCCGAGTTGTTGCGCGGCACCGTCCAGAACGACATCCTCAAGGAGTACGTCGCGCGCGGGAACTACATCTTCCCGCCGCGGCCCTCGATGCGGCTCACGACCGACCTGTTCGCCTACTGCGCCGAGCGGATCCCGCGCTGGAACACGATCTCGATCTCGGGCTACCACATCCGCGAGGCGGGCTCGACGGCGGTGCAGGAGCTGGCGTTCACGCTCGCGAACGGGATCGCCTACTGCGAGGCGGCCGTCGCGGCCGGGCTCTCGCCGGATGCGTTCGGCGAGCGGCTCTCGTTCTTCTTCAACGCGCACAACGACTTCTTCCAGGAGATCGCGAAGTTCCGGGCGGCGCGGCGGCTGTGGGCGCGCGTGATGGGCGAGCGGTTCGGGGTGACGAACCCGCGCGCGCTGGCGCTGCGCTTCCACGCCCAGACCGGCGGCTCGACGCTGACGGCGCAGCAGCCCGAGAACAACATCGTCCGCGTCGCGATCCAGGCGCTCTCTGCCGTGCTCGGCGGCTGCCAGTCGCTGCACACGAACTCGTTCGACGAGGCGCTCGCGCTGCCGACCGAGCGCGCGGCGACGATCGCGCTGCGGACGCAGCAGGTGATCGCCCACGAGATCGGCGTCGCGAGCACCGCCGACCCCGCCGGCGGCGCCTACTTCGTCGAGGCGCTCACGGCCGAGCTCGAGCGGCGCGCCTGGGAGCTGATCGAGCGGATCGACGAGCTCGGCGGCGCGGTCGCCGCGACCGAGGCCGGGTGGATCCAGTCGGAGGTCGAGGCCGCCGCCTACCGCTGGACGGAGGCCGTCGAGTCGGGCGAGCGGGTGATCGTCGGCGTCAACCGCTACGTCGAGGACCGCGAGCCCGAGATCGAGCTCCACCGCCTCGACCCGGAGGCCGAGCGCCGGCAGGTCGAGCGAACCCGGCGCGTGCGCGCAGGTCGCGACGCCGCCGCCGCCGAGCGGGCGCTCGCACGCGTGCGCGAGGCGGCACGCGGTACCGAGAACCTGCTCCCGCCGATGCGGGAGGCGCTCGCCGCGATGTGCACCGTCGGCGAGATCTGCGGCGTCCTGCGCGGGGAGTGGGGGACATACGACCGGTGAGGTCGGTCGCGCGCATCTCGGTCTCGGCCGTGAAGGGGTTCAGGCTGCAGCACCCGGAGCGGGTCGAGCTGGGCCCGGACGGGGTGCCGGGGAACCGCCGCTTCTTCCTCGTGGACGCGGACGGGCAGCGCCTCCGCAGCTCCGCGACACCCTGGCTCGCGCCCCTGGGGGCCTCGTACGACGCCCGGGCCGACCGGCTGACCGTGCGGCTTCCGGACGGGCGCGAGCTCTCCGGCAGCGCGGCGCCCGCCGGCCCGCGCGTGCACTCGACGGCGGGCTCGCTGGAGATCCGCGGGAGCGTCGTCGAGGGGCCGTGGACGGCGCCCCTCTCCGAGCTCGCCGGCGCGCCGGTGCGGCTCGCCCGCGCCGACCCGGACGCCGTGACCGTACAGGCCCCGGTCACGCTCGTCTCCGACGGCTCGCTCGCCCGCGCGACGGCCGCTGCCGGGCTCGACAGGCTCGATTCGCGGCGCTTCCGGATGCTCTTCGAGCTCGCCGGGTGCGGCGCCCACGAGGAGGACGCCTGGGAGGGGCGGCTCGTGCGCATCGGCGGGGCCGTCGTGCGCGTCGGCGAGCAGGTGGTGCGCTGCGCGGTGACGACGCGCGACCCCGACACCGGCGCGCGCGACCACGACCTGCTCCGCGTGATCGCCGGGTACCGCGGCCGGCGCGAGCCGGACGGGGCCGTGCTGTTCGGCGTCTACGCCCACGTCGAGTCGCCGGGCCCGGTGCGGGTCGGCGACCCGGTCGAGCTCCTGTAGTGCGGATCCTGCTCGTCTCGCAGATGTACCCGGGGCCCGACGACCCGGACCTCGGCGTCTTCGTCGCCCAGCAGGAGCGCGCGCTCCGCGAGCGCGGCCACGAGCTCGAGCTCGCGGTGCTCGACACGCGCGCGGGCGGGAAGCGGCGCTTCCTGGAGCTCCGCCGCCGCGTCCGCGCGGCGCGGGCCGCCGACGTCGTCTGGGCGCACTTCCTCGTGCCGGCGGGCCTGTTCGCGTCGGAGCTCGACGCCCCGCTCGTCGTCACCGCGCACGGGCGCGACGTGCGCAACGTCGGCGAGCTCCCCGGGGTCGCCGCGCTCACACGCCGCGTCGTCCGCCGCGCCGCCACGGTCGTCGCCGTCTCGGACTACCTGCGCCGCGAGCTCGAGCTCAAGGTTCCGGAGGCGCGCGGCAAGGTCGAGGTCGTCGACTCCGGCGTCGACCTCGACCGCTTCCGCCTCGGCGCCGCCTCCCCCCGTGCCAGCGCCTCCCCCCGTGCCAGCGTGGTAACACGGCGGGATGAGGGCGCCGGGGCCGGCGGGCCGCGCTACGTCTGCGTGGGCAGCCTCACCGAGCGCAAGAACGTCGTCCGGCTTGCGGACGCCTTCGCGCGGCTCGGCCGCGGCAGCCTGACGTTCGTCGGCGACGGGCCGCTGCGCGGCCGCCTCGAGGGGCGGCCCGGCGTGACGGTCACGGGCCGCGTGCCGCACGACGAGGTGCCGGCCCGCCTCGCCGCCGCCGACGTCGCCTGCGCGCCGTCGCTCCTCGAGCCGTTCGGCCAGTCGATCCTCGAGGCGATGGCGTGCGGCCGCACGGTCGTCGCCACGCGGCTCGGCGGCCCCCCAGAGTTCGTGACGCCCGACGCCGGCGTGCTCGTCGACCCGCTCGACGAGGACGAGCTCGTCCGCGCGCTCGAGCGCGCCGCCGCCTTCCCGTCCCCGAACGCAGCCGCCCGCGCCGCCGCGGCCGAGCACGACGTCAGGCGTCAGGCGGAGCGGGTGGAGGAGCTCCTCCTGCGCGCCGTTCGAGGTCGGCGAGCCTGACCTCGACGAGCGGCCGCACGGACTCCTCGAGCCCCGCCTCGCGCGCCGCCGCGAGCGCCTGCTCGTAGCTCTCGCGCACCTTCCCCGGCTCGACTCCCTGCTTGAGGCGGTTGTCGCCGGTCACGAGCAGCTTCTGGATCCGGGCGCGGGCGGCCGCTTCCACGCCGTCAAGCGTAGTCGGCCGGAGGGCCGGCCTGAGCTACCCTTCCCCCGCCATGCTCCAGGTGCTCGCCGTCGTCCACGTGCTTCTCTCGGCGGCCCTCGTCTCGCTGATCCTGATGCACTCCGGCCGGGACACGGGTCTCGGCGGGATGGGCTTCACGCCGACGTCGCAGGGGGGGACGCACATCGTCGAGCGGAACCTGACGCGGCTGACGATCGTCGTCGCGGTGCTCTTCTTCGCGAACACGGTCGCGCTCTACCGCCTCCTCCAGTAGCGCCGTGACGCTCTCGGCGCTGCATCACGTGACGTGCGTGTGCTCGAACGCCCAGCGCACGATCGACTTCTACCGCGACGTGCTCGGCTTCCGGCTCGTGAAGAAGACCGTCAACTTCGACGACCCGCACAGCTACCACCTCTACTTCGGCGACGAGACCGGCTCCCCCGGCTCCCTGATCACGTTCTTCGAGTGGCCCCGCTCCGGCCGGGGCCGGCTCGGCCGGGGGACGTTCGAGTCGATCGGGCTCGAGACGCCGTCGGTCACCGCCGAGGCGTTCGAGGAGGACCCGGACGGGCTCCAGCTGCGCCTCTACCCCGGCGACCGCCCTCGCCTGCGGGACGTCGTCGCGATCGGCAACCCGACCCTGTACGCCGGGCTCTTCGCCGAGGACGCGCCGCTGTCGTTCGCCGGCCCGGTCGAGGAGACCGCGCTGATCGGCGCCGGCACGACCCACCACGTCGCCTTCCGCACCGCCGACGACGCCTCCCAGCGCGCCTGGCACGAGCGGCTCGTCGAGCTCGGCCTGCGGCCGACGCCGGTCCAGGACCGCACCTACTTCCGCTCGATCTACTTCCGGATGCCGGACGGGATCCTCGTCGAGATCGCGACCGACGGGCCGGGCTTCCTCGTGGACGAGCCGCGGGAAGCGCTCGGCCGCGCCCTCGCGCTTCCGCCCTGGCTCGAGGACGAGCGCGAGACGCTCGAGCGCGAGCTCACGCCGATCGGCTGAGCCGCCTCGCCCGCGCCCGTCCGGTTCCCGGTCTCGGCGGCTAGACTGTGAGTCGCCTCAACGCGCTGGTGGCGGAATTGGTAGACGCGCTAGGTTGAGGGCCTAGTGGCCGCTTAGGCCGTGGAGGTTCAAGTCCTCTCCAGCGCATGGGATCGTGAAGCCGCCGGCGGGCGGCTTCG
This sequence comes from Gaiellaceae bacterium, assembly GCA_035650615.1. Taxonomy (GTDB): domain Bacteria; phylum Actinomycetota; class Thermoleophilia; order Gaiellales; family Gaiellaceae; genus PALSA-600. The sequence goes on from DASRHI010000054.1 coordinate 13,903, forward strand.
CTCGTTTGACTCCGTCCGCAGGACTCTCTACCCTGTTCGCGAACACACGTTCGCAAACGAACGCGGAGGGCCATGCTCACCGAGCGCCAGCAGCAGATCTGGAACTACCTCGTCGAGTACGTCGACGCCCACGGCTACCCGCCGACCGTGCGGGAGATCGGCGAGCGGGTGGGGCTCGCCTCGCCGTCGACCGTCCATGCGCACCTCGCGAACCTCGAGCGGGCGGGCCTGCTCCGCCGCGACCCCACGAAGCCGCGTGCGCTCGAGCTCCTCGGACGCGACCGGCGCGAGGCCGAGCCGGCGCCGCCGGCGGCCGACGCCGTGCGGCTGCCGCTCGTCGGCGAGATCGCCGCCGGCGCGCCGCTGCTCGCGGCCGAGAACGTCGAGGACTACCTGGCCCTCCCGAAGCGCTCGAAGGGCGACTTCCTGCTCCGGGTGAAGGGCGACTCGATGGTCGACGCCGGCATCCTCGACGGCGACCTCGTGATCGTGCAGCGCGCCCGCGACGCGCGGAACGGCGAGATCGTGGTCGCGCTCGCGGGCGACGACGAGTCGGCCGAGGAGGCGACGGTCAAGACGTTCTACCGCGAGGGACGACGCATCCGCCTCCAGCCCGAGAACGCGGCGCTCGAGCCCCTCTACCCCGAGCACGTCCAGATCCTCGGCCGCGTCGTGGGGGTCTTCCGCGAGCTGTGACCGACGTCGCCCCGTTCGCCCGCACGCTCGAGCAGGAGCTGCTTGCGCTCCTGCGCGGCGCCTCGCTCGAGTGCCTCGCCTGCGGCGAGTTCGTCATGCACGCCCGCGACGGGGTCGTCTTCTGCCCCGAGTGCGGCAGCCGGGCCGGGAGCGAGTCGGCGCTCGCGGGGCTAGAATTCGGCGTGCAGGCCGGGTGACCGCGGCGCCCCCAGGGCGTCGAGGAAAGTCCGGACACCGCAGGGCAGGACGCTGGCGCAAGCCAGGCGGCGAAAGCCGACGGAAAGTGGAACAGAAAGGAGACCGCCAGGCGGCGGAACGTCTTCTCTCCGGAGACGCCGGTTGGCAAGGGTGAAACGGTGGGGTAAGAGCCCACCAGCGCCGCGGCGACGCGGCGGCTCGCCAAACCCCGTCCGGTGCAAGGCGAACAGGGCCCGCCACGAGGCTGCCCGCCCAGGGCCCGGGTAGCTGCCGAGAGGGATGGTCACCCCAGACAGAATCCGGCTTACAGGCCTGCTAAGGAAAAAGCCCTGGAAACGGGGCTTTTTCTATTGCGACCTTTTCGCTACGGACTCGTCACGGTTTCGGTCAGGCAGCCCTTCGGCGGTCTCCTCGAACCGCTCGGCGCGGGCGCCCGGGTTCGCACCGGCTTCGCTCCGCCCCGCGAGGCCGAGGCTAGCAGCGCCGGCGGCCGGGCTCAACGTCTGCCATCATGTTGTGATCTAGACTGTGATTAACGTGGGATGCCAACTGTGGCACGATCTGGACAAGAAGGTGTGCCCATGGCAGTCAGCCCCGACTACGCAGCCCATACCCGCGCCGTGCGCGCCAGCTTCCCCGAGATCGCCACGGCGCTACGCGAGATCCTCGGCCCCAAGCTCTGCGCCTACCTCGGCTCGGTCAAGGAAACGCGAGCCGTCAACGAATGGGCCGACGGCGCGCGCGAGCCGAGCGAGGCGGTGCAGCGCCGGCTCCGGCTCGCCTTCCAGGTGGCCGGCGCGATCGCCGACGTCGACGGCCCCGAGGTGGCCCGTGCCTGGTTCCAGGGCCTCAACCCACAACTCGAGGACCGCTCGCCGGCGCGTCTACTCCGCGAGGGCGACCTCGACGAGGTTGGCCCCGAGGTGATCGGCGCCGAGCGCGCCTTCCTGCTCGGCCAGTGAGGGCGGCCGGTTGACGGCCTGGCCACGCCGGGCATAATGAGGTGCGCAGGCGTCGACCGGAAGGTCCATGGCCTGCGTTTTTCTTGGTCCTGAGCGGCGGTCAGGATGCGTATTCGGCCGATGTTCAGGCGCGCGTCGCGATAGCCGCCGACGAAGGTCTTCACGCCGGCCCGCTTCTTGACGTGCTCAAGGAGCTTCACCTTCGGCTTGTAGGCCGCCAGGTCGACGACGCCGCGCTGGGCCTTGTACTCGTAGACGACCGCGCCGAGCAGGAGGTCGATCATCTGGAGGAGGTCGACCCCGCTCGAGCGCATGCGGCAGACGCCGGCGACGGCGGTGCGGTTCAACCTGCGGTTGACGTAGTCGCGCACGTTCTCTTCGAAGGTCTCGGCCGGCGGGGTGCTGTACTCGTCCGCGATCACGAACAGCACCTCGCCGCGCCGGATGCTCCCGCGTACGAGTTGCCGTGCGAGCGCCTCGTATGCCTTGAAGGGGCCGCCGAACCTTCCGATGACGTCGTGCTGTGTCTTGTCGGCGACGAAGGCCGAGAACGTCGCGTCGGAGCTGAAGAAGACGTTGACGAGGTCGATCATCAACGGGAGCTTCTTCGCGGAGACCTTGTTCCACTTGATCTCGTCGTAGAAGTGCTGCCGGTCCCGGATGCGCTGCATCGGCCGCAAGAGCTCGTAGGGCTCCGCGCACCGGAGGAGGCCGACGGCGAAGAACGGGTCGCGTGCTCCACCGAGCGTGCCAGTCTCGTCGAGGAACGCGAAGCCGTACTTCGGGGCAAGCTGACGCCGGGCGAGAGGACTCACGCCTCGACGGTACTGCTCACCCCGGACGCCCTCACGCGGCCCGCTGCGCGACCACGCGATCGGCGAGAGCCGCTGCAGCTTCATGGAGCTCGTCCTCGGCGACGTGCGCGTACCGGCTGACCGTTGAGAGATCGGAGTGACCGAGATAGGCGGCGACGAGGCGGGCATCGCCGGTCTGCTGGCGCAGCCAGGTCGCGGCCGTGTGGCGGAGGGTGTGGGCGGTGACGCGCTTCTCAATCGCGGCTTGGTCGGCGGCGCGGCGGATGATCCCAGCGAGGATCGTCGGCTGCAGGCGCTTGCCCTCGAGACCGCAGAAGACTGGCGCATCGGCGGCCGCGTCCCGTTCCACGCGGAGGAGGGCGAGCTCGTGCGCAAGCACCGGTGCGAGCGGCTGCCGGCGCGGCTTGCCGCCCTTGCCGCAGCGGACGAGCAGTGACGGGCGCAGCACCTCGAGCTCGAGGTCGGCCCAGTCGAGCGCGATCAGCTCGGCCCGCCGGAGACCCGTCTGAACGAGCGTGAGCAGGACGAGCCGGTCACGCTCCGCGAGCCCAGTCCGCCTTCGACGCGGGTGCTCGGCGGCGGCGAGGAGACGCGCGAACTCCTGCTCGGTCAGCCAGTCCGCCTCCTGCTGTGGTTTCGGTGGCGCCTCGAGATCGAGGAAGGGATCCGGCGTCCCGCTTCGCCGGCTGGGCCAGCGCACGAAGCGGCGCAGAAGGCCGAAGCGGCGGTAGTAGGTCGCCGGCGCGGGCTCGGCGCGCCGCTGGTAGTCGGCCAGGTAGTCGACGATCGTCGCCTCATCGAAGACGCTGCGGTCGCGGTCGCCGCACCAGGCGAGGAGGTCGTCGATCGCGATCCGATAAGCGGTGACCGCGCTCTCGCTGCGCCGCGCGGCCTGGAGACGGCGCAGCCACTCGTCACGTGCGCGCTGCAGGTCGACGGGTGCGGGCGCCGCCGGAGCCTTCCTCAGCTCGCCGAGGAGCCCCGCGAGGAGCGCCACTGCGTCATTCGCAGCCGCCGCTTCCATCGGCTGCGGCCGCGGTGCAGGAGCCTGCGGCGGAGCTAGGTCCTCGCCTATCTGACCGGGCGAGTCGCCGGCGTCGAGCTCGAAGAGTGGGAGCTGCCGGGGCGAGGACTTCATCCAAGTCGCGTAACCTATCAAGCACGCGGGATGGAGTCAACACGAAGGGTAGAATCGGCGCCACGATGACGGCGGCGCAGATCATCCGCGAGGCGCGACTCAAGGCAGGGCTGACGCAGACCGAGCTCGCCTCGCGGCTGGGACGCGAGCGGGCTCAGGTCGCCCGCTGGGAGACCGGCGGCCAGGAGCCGAGCTTTGCCAATCTCACGGCCGCCGTCGAGGCCTGCGGCTTCGCGCTCGACGTCGCGATCGTCGAGCGCGCACCGACGCCGGAGCTCGACGCCGAGCTCGAGGCGAGCGTGCCGCAGGCTCCACAGCAGCGGGTCCAGGCGCTGCTCGAGAAGCTCGAAGGCGGGTCATGAGCAGCCGGCCCCGGTTCGATCCGTACGAGCTGCTCGCCGCACTCGACCAGGAGCGCGTTAGCTACGTGATCATCGGCGGCTTCGCGCGGGTCGTCCACGGGAGCGGCGAGGTCACCGACGGGCTCGACATCGCGCCGTCGTTGCGTGACGAGAATCTCCGGCGCCTCGGCCGCGTTCTCGAACAGCTCGGCACCCGCGCCTCAGCTCTCGCGGAGCAGCTGTCGTCACGCGAGCCGCTCACTGCGGAGACCCACGCCGGCGAGCTGCGGATCGTGCCCGAGCCCTGGGGCACGCGTGGCTATGACGACCTGCGCATTCGCGCCAACCGCGAGAACCTCGGCCGCGGCGTCCGGCCCCCCGTCGCCTCCGTCGTCGACTGCGTCCGCATGCTCGACGCGAGCCAGCGCGAGCTCGACGCCGAACGTCTCCTGCGCATGCGTCGGATGATGGAGCTCGAGCGACGACTCGTTCCCCGGCGTGGCCTCCGCATCGAGCGCTGAGCTGAAGGCCACGGCTCAGCGCGAGCAGCAGCTACTGACCTCGATATCCAGAGAGACACAGATGCATCATTTCGATGCGCCCCTCCGGTAGACCGGCGATGTGCCGGGACTCGTCATGCTGGTGCAGTGCACTTTTCGAAGTGCATCTGTGTGCCGCGTGCCATGAATAGTTCGACCCTCCTGAAGCGTCGATGCGCGGGCGGGGTCTCAGAAATAGCTCTTGATCGGCCCCCGCCACGAGCGGAGCTCACGAGCGTGAGCCCGCGAGAGGCGATCCGCTACTCGCCTGGCCAGCTCCTCGCTCTTCGATCTCGCCACAGCACGATGGCTGAGTGCCCCGTCACCAATCCAGATGTAGATCCATCCGTCGGCACCGTGCGAAACGTCGTACGCGGCGAATGGCGATGCCTCAGCGGGTGGCGTTGGGAGGATCGCCGAGCTCAGCTCGGCCGAGTAGCTCGGCCGCTTCTCGGGCCAGCGCCAGGCTGCGGAACTCGACGAAGCCGCCTCCCTCGTTGTCGATCAACCGTGCTCGGATCCGCCACTGGACGACCTGGCTCCAGAGTAGCGTCCCCGTTCGTGGTGTACGAGCCGGTTGAGGGTTGTCTTCCGCGGCTGTCGTGGAGCGCGAGCCGTAGGCGAGCGCGGAGCGACGGCCGCGGGTCCGGGTGATAGCTGACCACCGCGTCATCCTCGCAAGTCG
>DASRHI010000055.1:0-10440 GCA_035650615.1 Gaiellaceae bacterium
CCACAAGCAGACGCCTCGAGCGCGGGCACGTCCTGGCGTTTCTGTGCAATGTCACCGTCCGACCTCCTTGGAGTCGCTGATGGTCTTCGCAACCACCAGCCTCCAAGGCAGGTCGGACGAACAACCCTCCTGGGACTTACAGCTAGCGGAAGAGGTCGCGCTCGGGCGGCATCACCAGGTCGGCGGCGCTCCCGTCGCCGCGCGCGTGCGGCGCGCCGCGGACGACGACGACGGGGAGCCCGTCCGCCTTGCCGGGACGGACGAGGTCGGCGGCCGCCGCGAGCTCGTCCGCGACCGCCACCTGGGTCGAGCGCAGCAGCGAGCCCGCGCGGTCGGATGTGCCGCGCAGGTCCGCGAGCGGGGCGACGCCGGCGACTCCGATCGCGACGTCGGTCGTGCCCCGCCGGAACGGCCGGCCGAACGAGTCGGTGACGACGACGCCGACCCGCACTCCGGCGGCGGCCGCGATCGAGCCGCGGATGCGGCGCGCGCTCGCGTCCGGGTCGAGGGGGAGGAGCACGAGCGTGTGCGGCTCGGGCGCGTTCGAGTGGTCGACGCCGGCCGAGGCGCAGACGAAGCCGTGGCTCGTCTCCGCGATCACGAGGGCGCTCCGGGAGCGCACGACCCTCCGCGTCTCGCGCAGCACGACCTCGAGCTCGCGCGGGTCGCACCACGCTCCGGCGAGCTCGCGCGCCTTCGCCGAGGCCTCGACGTCGGCGAGCCTAACGACCCGGCCCTCCGCCTTCGACACCGCCTTCTGCGCGACGACGACGACGTCGTCGTCCTCGAGCCGCGCGTGCGCGGCCACGAGCGCGCCGAGGTCGTCGCCCTCGCGGATCTCCGGCAGGCCCTCGACCGGGATGATCGAGATCACGTCTCGCGGATGCCCGTCACCCGCACGCCGGCGTGGGCGCGGTAGCGCCGGTTCAGGTTCACGATCACCGCGGTCAGCCCCTCGAGCGTGCGCGCGCTCGCGAGCGGGCCCGCGTCGAGGGCGCGGCCGGCGACGACGCGGCCGGCGAGCTCGAGCGCGAGCGCCTTCGCGGCGGGGTCGTCGCCGCAGACGAGGGCGTCCTCGTCCGGCGGCGCCTCGCCGAGGTTCGCGGCGGCGATCGAGTGCAGGCCGGCCGCCACGGGCGCGGAGACGAGGTCCTGGACCCGCTCGGCGAGCGAGCGGGCGTCGGGGTCGGGACGGACGCCGTCGCGGCCGAACGAGAGCGCGCTCGCCACCGAGAGCAGCGGCGTCTCGCCGAGCGCGGGGGCGATCGCGCGCGCCGTCTCGAGCGCCGCCTCCGCCTTGACGGCGAGGACGGCGAGGTCGGCGCACCTGACCGCGTCCTCGTTCGCGGCCCCGGAGGCCCCGCCGCCCACGCCGGCGGCGGCCGCGCGCGCCCGCCCGGGGTCGCGCGAGCCGATCACGACCTCGTCGGCGCCGCCGGCGGCGAGGCGCGCCGCGAGCGCGAGCCCGAAGCTCCCGGTGCCGCCGAGGATCGCGACCCTCACGCCGGGGCCCCCGCCGCGTCGAGCACGTCCTGCGCGAGGCGGCGGCGACTCGCGTCGTCGGTCATCAGCGTCCGCGTCACGACCGGACGGACGCCCGCGGGCAGCTCGGCCGGCAGGTCGGCCTCGTCGAAGACGAGCGCGTCGACGAGGCCCGCGTAGCAGGCGGCGACGTGGCCGGGGCTCGTCCCGCCGGCCATCCGGGCGAGCATCCGGTCGGCGGGGCCCTTGACGGCGCGGCCGCCGATCAGCGGGCTGACCGCGACGCACGGGACGCGCCTGCCCGCGAGCGCCGCGCGAATCCCGCCGACCGCGAGGATCGGCCCGATCGAGACGTACGGGTTGCTCGGCGTGAGCACGATCACGTCGGCCGCCTCGATCGCCTCGACGACGCCCGGAGCCGGACACGCGGCCGGCGCGCCGGCGTAGTGGACGGCGTCGACCTCGTCGCGGTGACCGCGCGCGACGAACCACGTCTGGAACGGGAACGTCCCCGCCGGCGTCTCGACGAACGTGCGCACGGGGTCGTCGGTGGCGGCGAGGAGCGTGCACGCGAGCCCGAGGGCCTCGGCGAGCCGCGCGGTCACGGCGGAGAGCGGCAGGCCTTCGCGCAGGAGCTGCGTCCGCACGAGGTGCAGGCCGAGGTCGCGGTCGCCGAGCCTGAACCAGCTCTCGCCGCCGAGGCCGGCGACGGTCTCGAGGGCGTTCCACGTCTCGCCCGCCCGGCCCCAGCCCCGCTCGTCGTCGGCGAGGCCGGCGAGGGCGTACGCGACGCTGTCGAGGTCCGGGCTGACGTGCAGGCCGAGGACCTCGAGGTCGTCGGCGACGTTGCCGACGACCGTCAGGTCGCGCGGGTCGACGACGTCCGCGAGCCCGCGGAGGAAGCGCGCGCCACCGACGCCGCCCGAGAGCGCGGCGACCTTCATGCCGCGGCGCCGGCCCGGAGGCGCTCGAGCGCCCGGCGCGTGCTCGCGCCCGCGCGCCCGCGCAGCCGCTCGAGGTCCTCGAGCGTGTCCACGTCGTCGACGAGGTTGGGCGCGCCGAGCGAGCGGGACGGGGCGAGCGCCTCGAAGCGGCGGGCGCTCCCGGGGCCGTAGAGCGGCTCGAACAGCTCGGCCGCCGAGAGCGCGAGCGCGTTCGTCGTCCCGTCGTCCGCCGCCGCGAGCGCGAGCCCGCCCTCCGGGACCGCGCCGGCGAGCGCGAGCAGGTCGCGCGGCGTGACGCACGGCAGGTCGGCGTTGACGACGAGGAACGGCGGCGGCTCGCCGGCGGCGACCGCCGCGTCGAGGCCGGCCCGTACCGCCGCGCCCTGCCCGCCGCCGGGGTCGGCGACGAGCGTGGCCGCGACGGCGAGCCCCTTGGCGCGCGTGACGACGTAGACGGGGCCGACGGTCCGGCACGCCGCGACGACGTCGGCGAGCATGGCCTCGCCGAGGGCCGCCCTGACGGCGCCCGGCAGGCGCGCCAGCCGGCGCTTCCCCTGCGTCCCTCGGAAGGGCACGACGACGGTCGGCATCGCGCCGTGGACACTACCGCCGCGGTCGGGCGCGGCAGGGAGACGGGGCGCCCGTGCGCTCAGACGGTCGTCGCGCCCGGCCCGCGGGCCGCCCACTCGCGCAGGTCGAACCAGTGGGAGAGCCGGAGCGCGTCCGCGACGGCCGGCTCCGTGTGCTCGGGGTTGAACACGTGGCTCGTGAGGTCGCAGCAGAGCGAGACGTCGTCGAAGGCGACGCCCTCGACGTTCACGAGCGCGTCGGCGGGGAGCTGCGCCTCGCGCAGGGTGTAGTGCTTGAACTGGAGCTCGGGGGCGAGCTCCATCAGGTGGGGCCACTCGGGGCAGGTTCGCGAGCTCATCATCGCCGCCCGATTGGCTCGGAGGCGCCGATCTCCTGCAGCGACCAGCGGCCCGCGAGGCGGACGGGGCCGGTCTCGCCGCCCGCCGGGAAGACGTGGAAGCGCGCGGCGTCGTCGAGCGTGTGCAAGAGCCGCTCGCCGTCGCCGCCCACGAGCGCCGCGCGCAGGCGGAAGCGGCCGTCCGCGAGCGGCAGGCGCTCGACCTCGAGCCGCAGCGCGCAGAGGCCGGGCCGCCCCGGCCAGCCGAGCTCGGAGGTCGGCTGGGCGAGGCCCGCGAGGAGAGCCCCGTCGCGGTCGCGCAGCTCGAGCGAGACGAGCGGCGGCTCGAGCTCCGCCTCCGCGCTCACCACGAGCTCGACGGCGAACGGCTCGCCGGCCGCGAACTGCACCCGCTCGTCCCCCTCGGCGTCGAGCAGCCGCGCCGACACGATCCGCGCCTCGCCGGTGCCCCACTCGCGCAGCCCCGCCGCGAGCTCGTCGGGGCTGCGCTCCTCCGCAAGCAGGCGGCGGTAGCGCGAGATCGCGTCCACCACCGGCCCGTCGAACGCGACCTCGCCCTGCCGCAGCAGGACGGCGCGGTCGCAGAGCCGCTCGACCGCCTGCGCGTCGTGCGAGACGAACACGATCGTGCCGCCGCGGCGCTGGAAGTCCGCGATCTTCGTGAAGCACTTGCGCTGGAAGTCCTCGTCGCCGACGGCGAACACCTCGTCGAGCAGCAGCACGTCGGCCTCGATGTGCGCGGCGACCGAGAAGCCGAGGCGCATGTACATCCCGGAGGAGTACGTCCGGACCGGAAGGTCGATGAAGCGCTCGAGCTCGGCGAACGCGACGATCTCGTCCATCAGCTCCCGGATGCGCGCCCGCGGCAGGCCGTGGATGGAGCCGTTCAGGTAGACGTTCTCGCGGCCGGTGAAGTCGGGGTGGAAGCCGGCGCCGAGCTCGAGCAGCGAGCCGACTCGGCCGCCGACCGCGATCCGCCCGGAGGTCGGCCGGAAGATCCCGGAGACGAGGCGCAGGAGCGTCGTCTTGCCCGAGCCGTTGCGCCCGACGAGCCCCACCGCCTCGCCCGGCTCCGCCCGGAGCGAGACGTCGCGCAGCGCCCAGACCTCCGTCGTCGCGGCCCGCTTGCGCGCGACGACGAGGTCCTTCAGCGTCCGCTGCGCCTGCGCCGAGACCCTGAAGCGCTGCGAGACGCGGTCGACGACGATCCGCCCCGCCTCCGCGTGCATCGGCCCTAGCGTGACGCGCCGACCGGCGCGAGCGCGCGCCGCACGATCCCGGCGAGCACCGCCACGAAGCGCGGGTCCGCGTTCGGGAGCTCGATCCGGTCGAGCGCGAGCCCGAGCTCCGCGGCGCGCTCGCGCGCCTCCGTGTCGATGTCCCAGCGGATCTCGAGGTGGTCCGAGACGAAGCCGACCGGGCAGACCAGCACCCCCTCGACGCCCCGTCCCCGCAGCGCGGCCAGGTGGTCGAGGATGTCGGGGCCGAGCCACGGCTCCCCGGTCGGCGACTCGCTCTGGAACGAGAACGACCAGTCGGCGATGCCCGCCTCCGCCGCGACGAGCCGCGACGTCTCGAGCAGCTGCTCGCGGTACGGATCGCCCTCGTCGAGGATCCGCGCCGGCAGCGAGTGCGCCGTGAAGACGACGTGGGCGCGCGTGCCGCGGATCCGGTCTGCGAGCAGCGAGACGAAGCCCGGCTCGTCGTGCCACGAGTCGACGAACGCGAGCTCGGCCCGGCCGGCGAGCGCGCGCTCGAGCTGCTCGCGGTAGCCGGCGATCGAGAGCCGCGAGTAGTGCGGGGCGAGCACGAGCCCGGCGACGGTGGCGGCGCCGGCCGCGAGCGCGCGCTCCGCCGCCTCGGCGATCCGCGGGCGCCAGTGCTTCATCCCGGTGAAGACCGGAAGGCCGAGCTCGGCCTCGAGCGCGGCGCGCGTCGCCTCCGTGATCGCGTTCAGCGGGTTCGAGCGCTCGATCCCGAGCCGCCGGTAGCGCGCGACGAGGTCCTCGAGGTGCTCGGGCGCGACCGGGCGCCCGCCGCGGATGTCGGCGTAGTAGGCCGGGACGTCCTCGAGCCGGTCGGGCGACCCGTAGGCCATCAGCACGACGGCGGCGCTCACGACCGCAGGCTAGCGGCCTGCGGCCGCCTCCATCCGGGAGCCCGCGCTTTCCGTCCACAACCCCCACCCCCGGGGGGTGGTGACCCACGGTAGCGCCCGCGCAAGGTGTCCTTCGTCACGGAGTCGCGCCGGAAGCGCGACAAGTCTGCACCGCCGCGGCCGGCGACCCCGCGGCCGGCGCCGCCGTCGCCTCGTGGACGAGCTCGCGCAGGCGCCCGAGCGCGGCCGGGTCGGTGTCCGGGAGGACGCCGTGACCGAGGTTGAACACGTGCCCGGGCCGGCCGCCGGCGCGGGCGAGCACGTCGCGCGCGGCGGCCTCGACGCGCTCCCAGGGGCCGAGCAGGACGGCCGGGTCGAGGTTGCCCTGCACCGCCCGCCCGCCGGCGCGGGCCCACCCGTCGTCGAGCGGGATCCGCCAGTCGAGCCCGATCACGTCGCCTCCCGCGGCCGCGGTCGCCTCGAGGATCCCGGCGGTGCCGGTGCCGAAGTGGATCGACGGCACGCCCGCGTCGCGCAGCGCGCCGAGGACGCGCGCCGACCACGGCGCCGCGAACTCGCCGTAGTCGGCGGGCGAGAGCACGCCGGCCCAGGAGTCGAAGAGCTGCACCGCGTCGGCGCCGGCGCTCGCCTGCGCGAGCGCGTACGCGGCGAACGCCTCGGCGAGCTTCTCGAGCAGGCTCGCCCAGACGCGAGGCTCGCGGTACATGAGCGCCTTCGTGACCGCGAAGTCGCGCGACGGCCGCCCCTCGACGAGGTAGCCGGCGACGGTGAACGGCCCGCCGCAGAAGCCGACGACCGCCTGGTCGGGGCGGAGCTCGCCGCGGACGGCGGCGATCGCGTCGAGCACCGGCGCGACCGAGCCGGGGAGCTCGAGCGGCCGGAGCCGGTCGACCGCCGCGCGGGTGCGGACCGGCTCCGCCACGACCGGGCCGACGCCCTCGACGAGCTCGACCTCGACGCCGAGCGCGAGCACCGGGGTCATGATGTCGGCGAAGATCACGGCGGCGTCGACGCCGTGGCGGCGCACCGGCTGCAGCGTGACCTCGGCGGTCAGCTCCGCCGAGCGGTTGATCTCGAAGAACCCGTGGCGCTCCCGCAGCGCGCGGTACTCCGGAAGCGACCGGCCCGCCTGCCGCATGAACCAGACCGGCGTGCGCTCGACGGGCTCGCGCCGCGCGGCGCGCACGAGCAGCGGTTCCACGCGCCCTACACTAGCGCCGCCATGGCGAAGGGCCCGCTCGCGGTGCGCTGGCTCGACTCGGCGCTCGAGCAGCCGCGGGCGGGCGCGGCCGGCGGCGCGCGCGTCGAGCTCGAGAACGCCGGCACGATCGCGTGGGGCCCCACCGTCTTCCTCAGCTACCACTGGCTCGACGAGCGCGGCAACCCGCTCGTGTGGGACGGCATCCGCACGCCCGCGCCCCCGCTCGCGCCTGGCGAGCGCGCCGCCGTCGAGGCGCGGGTGCGGGCGCCGATCCCGCCGGGGCGGTACCGGCTCGCGTTCGACCTCGTGTCCGAGCACCGGGCGTGGTTCGCGGAGCTCGGCGGCGAGCCGCTCGACCGGCCGGTCGAGGTGCTGCCGCGGGAGGGCCGCGCGCGCGCGCCGCTCCCGCGGTGGGTCGAGCCCGGCGCGGACTGGCGCGAGCGCGTCGACGCCGCGCACGCGGAGGGGTACGCCGTGGTCGCCGGCGCCGTCGACTGGGACGGCGGCCTCGCCCACCCGCGGCCGCGGTCGCTCGACCCGTACCGCCCGGGCCCGGGCCGCGTCCCCGGCTTTCCGCACCCGCTCCTCTGCCCGTCCGTGCTCGACGGGATCGAGCTGGAACGCCTCCCCGACGTGGCGGGGCTCCCCGCCTACGCGCCGCCGGCGGACGAGCCCTGGGTCTGGGACGGCCGCATCGTGCTCGGCGCGCACCCCGCGCGGCGCGCCTGACGCGGGCGCTCACACCTCGATCGCGATCCGGTCGTCGACGCGCGCGAAGAAGTACGCGCCCGCCGCGAGCGCCGCCGCCGCGGCGACGGCGAGGTAGACCACGTCGGCCGGCCTCGGCGCGTGCCCGAGCCAGAGCGCGTCGCGCACCGCGTAGATCGGGGGCGCGACGAAGTTGCCCCAGCGGAGCACCTCGAGCAGCCGGTGGTGCTCCTGCGCGCGCGCCGGGAGGTCGGCGAAGCGCCAGAGGATCGGCGTGAGGAAGAACCAGGGCAGGAGCGCCGCCGCGAGCAGGTGCTCGACGTCCCTGAAGATCACGTTCAGGCACGCGACCGCGAGCGCGACGCCGCAGACGAGCCCGACGAAGAGCGCCGCGAGCGGGATCGCGAGCCACACCGTCGAGCGGGCCGACGGGACGAAGACGAGCGAGAGCACGACCAGGATCGCGAGCATGAGCGCGAACGTGACGAGCTGCGTCGCCACGACCGCGAACGGGACGAGCTGCCGCGGGAAGCGCACCTTGCGGACGAGCTCCGCCGCGTCGACGAGCGAGCGGGAGGCCGCCTGCAGCGAGGTCGCGAAGAAGATCCAGCAGGCGAGCCCGGCGAGCAGGTAGAGCGGGTAGTGCGGGATCGCGGTCTGCCGGAGGAGGACGCCGAAGACGAGCAGGTAGACGCCCATCAGCGCGAGCGGGTTGACGAGCGACCAGGCGATCCCGAGCACGGAGCCGCGGTACCTGGCCTGGAAGTTGCGCCGGAAGAGGTTCGCGAAGAGCTCGCGGTAGCGCACGAGGTCGGCGTAGACCGCCATCCGGCCCCAGTCTAGGCCGCCGCGGCGCAGGAACCGGGCTCGCGTGGCTCACGAGGACCTCACAGCCGTCCGTTACCCTCAACTCCTGTGAGCACGCTCCGCGCCCGGCTCGCCTGGAGCCCTCGCTCCCGCGTCCCGGCGGCGCGCGCACCGGAGCGGCCGGAGCGAGGACCGTGAGCACGTCCCTCGCGGTCGTCGCCCTCGCGGCGTCCGGCGGCGCGATCTGGCTCCTCCTCCGCACGCCGCTCGCGCGGCGCCTCGTCGCCGTCCCCTCGGCGGACCGCTGGCACGAGACGCCGACGCCGCTGCTCGGCGGCATCGGCATCTTCGCCGGGTTCAGCGCCGGCTTCTGGCTCGCGGCCGCGGCGGGCGCGTTCCGCGTCGACGGCGCGATCGCCGGCATCTACGCGGGCTGCGCCCTCATGTTCGCCGCGGGCTTCGTCGACGACCTCTTCAGCCTGCCGCCGGCCGGGAAGCTCGCGGCGCAGGTCGGCGCGGCGGCGATCGTCCTCGCCTCCGGCACGCACGTCCAGCTCGTCGGGAACCGGCTGCTCGGCGACGCGATCGCGGTGCTCTGGCTCGTCGGGGTGACGAACGCGTTCAACCTGCTCGACAACATGGACGGGCTCGCGGCGACGATGGCCGCGATCGCGTTCGGGTTCTTCGCGATCGACGCCGTCACCGTCCACCCCGGGCACTTCGCGCTCGCGTTCGCGCTCGCCGGCGCGCTCGCGTGCGCGGCCTTCCTCCCCTTCAACCTCCGCCCGCGCGGGCGTGCGCTCGTCTTCATGGGCGACTCCGGGAGCCAGTTCGTGGGCTTCGCGCTCGCGGCGCTCGGGCTCGCCTCGAGCTGGCGCGTCGCCGGCACCACCGTCGCCACGCTGATCCTGCCGATCCTCGTGCTCGCGGTCCCGATCCTCGACACCGCGCTCGTCACCGTCGTCCGCCTGCTCGAGGGCCGGCCGATCTACCAGGGCGGGCGCGACCACTCCTCGCACCGGCTCGTGCGGTACGGCCTCTCCGAGAAGCACGCCGTCGCGCTGCTCGCCCTGATCGCCGCGTGCATCGGAGGCTCGAGCCTCGCGTACAACGTCCTCAACGACACGCGCTCCACCGTGATCGGCGTCGTGATCACGTTCGTGCTGCTCGTCCAGTTCGCGAGCTTCCTCGCCGACGTCGAGCGGCGGCCGGTCGAGCGGGGCGAGCCCGTCGGCTTCACGCAGGCGTTCGCCGTGCACTGGCGCCGGATCGTCGAGGTCGTCGTCGACTTCGCCGTCGTCACCGGCTCGTTCGGCGCGGCCTACCTGATCGAGTTCGGCTGGCCCGGCTCGACGAGCGAGCGCTTCATCGGCAGCCTGACGCTGCCGGTGCTGCTGGCCGCGCGGTACCTCGCGTTCATCCCGTTCGGCCTCTACCGCTCGATCTGGCGCTATGCCGGGGCGCGCGACCTCGCGGCGATCGCCTCGGCCGTCGTCATCTCCGAGCTCGTCACGCTCTTCTTCATGGAGCAGACGCAGAACATGCGCGACTTCTGGCGCTCGTTCTTCATCGTCGACGCGCTCATCTGCATGGTCGCGATCGCGGGCTCGCGCTTCGCCGAGCGCGCGATCGTGAACGGCGTGCAGTCGATGCGGAGCCGCACCGGCCGCCGCACGCTGATCGTCGGCGCCGGACGCACCGGCCGGAGCCTGATGCGGGAGCTGCGCGAGACGGCGGGCGAGCGCGTCGTCGGCTTCGTCGACGACAACCCGCGCCTGCGCCGCCGGCGCGTCCACGGGGTGCAGGTCGCCGGCACGACCGCCGAGCTGCCGAGGCTGCTCGAGCGCACCAGGCCGGACGTCGTGCTGATCACGATCCCGAACGCCCCGCGCGAGCGTCTCGACCTCGTCGTCGACGCGTGCGAGCGGGCGGGCGTGCCCTGCCGATTCGTGCGCCGCGAGGTCGACCTCGACCCGCGCGTCGTGCTCGGCTCGACGGCCGAATGACCGTCGCTCGCCTTCGGCTCGCTCCCGCGGGGGAAACCGTGTTTCCCCCGCGAGCCCCCTTCCTCCGGGATCGCGGGGGAACCTCCCGGTTCCCCCGCACCCCCCTCCCCCCGCCCACCGGCCGGCCGGAGGCCGCCCGATGACCGTCGCTCGCCTTCGGCTCGCTCCCGCGGGGGAAACCGTGTTTCCCCCGCGAGCCCCCTTCCTCCGGGATCGCGGGGGAACCTCCCGGTTCCCCCGCACCC
>DASRHI010000056.1:0-87610 GCA_035650615.1 Gaiellaceae bacterium
CACCCGCTTCGACGACCGCGTCACCGGCAAGGTGTCGGCATTCGCGCCCGGGGCGAAGGTGATCCACTTCGACATCGACGCGGCCGAGGTCGGGAAGATCCGCGCCGCCGAGATCCCCGTCGTGGGGCCGCTCAAGCTCGCCCTCACCTCGCTCACCCGCGAGCTGAAGGCGCTCGAGCAGCGCGACCGCGTCCACTGGCACCAGCAGCTCCAGGAGTGGAAGGCGCTCTACCCGTACAAGTACCGCCGGCAGGAGGGCGTGCTGAAGCCGCAGACGGTCGTGGAGTGCCTGCGCGACCTCGCGGCCGAGCGGCCGGAGGACGTCGTCTGGACGACCGGCGTCGGGCAGCACCAGATGTGGGCGATGCAGTACCTCGTCTGCGACCGGCCGCGCACCTTCATCACCTCCGGCGGGCTCGGGACGATGGGCTACGGGCTCCCCGCCGCGGTCGGGGCGAAGGCGGCACGGCCCGACGCGACCGTCGTCTGCATCGACGGCGACGGCTGCTTCCAGATGACCTGCCAGGAGCTCGCGACCTCGGCGCTCGAGGGGCTGCCGATCGTCGTCGTGATCGTCAACAACGGCTGGCTCGGGATGGTGCGTCAGTGGCAGGAGCTCTTCTACGCGGAGCGCTTCGCCCACACCCACCTCACGAAGCAGGTGCCCGACTACGCGCAGCTCGCGGAGGCGCTCGGCGCCGCCGGCTTCGTGGTCGAGAGCGAGGACGAGCTCGAGACCACGCTCCGCGCCGCCCTCGACGCGGGCCGCACCGCCGTCGTGGACGCCCGCGTCGACCCCGACGAGAACTGCTACCCGATGGTGCCCGCGGGCGCGGCCGCGATCGACGTGATCGAGCTGCCCGACGAGGAGTTCGAGCACGAGAGGATCACGGGATGAGCCACCACACCGTGAGCGTCGAGCTCGAGGACAAGCCGGGCGCGCTCGCGCGCGTCTCGCAGATGTTCGCCCGGCGCGGCTACAACATCACGAGCCTCGCGGTCGGCCCGACCGAGCGGCGCGGCGTCTCCCGGCTCACGCTGCGGGTCGACTGCTCCGAGCACTCGTTCGAGCAGATCGAGAAGCAGATGCACAAGCTCGTGAACGTGCTCCGCGTGACGGAGCTTCCGCCGGGCGAGTCGGTCGAGCGCGAGCTCGCGCTGATCACGGTCAACGCCCCGCCGGACCGGCGGGCCGAGCTGATCCAGCTCGGCGAGGTCTTCGGGGCCCGCGTGGCGGACATCGGCCGCGAGGCGCTCACGTTCGAGATCGTCGGCCGGCCCGAGGAGCTCGACGCCTTCGAGGAGCTCGTCCGTCCGCACGGCGTGCGCGAGCTCGCCCGGACCGGCAGGATCGGCCTGCGCCGGCCGGGCCCGGCGCCTGCGCGGCGACGGGCCGCGTCCATCTCGTAGAAAGGACGGACACATGGTCGAAGTGATCAAGGCGGGCGACGTCGGACTCCTGAACGGGAAGGTGGCGGTGCTCGGCTACGGCAGCCAGGGCCACGCGCACGCGCTCAACCTGGCCGACTCCGGCGTCGACGTCATGGTCGGGCTGCGCGCGGGCTCGTCCTCGTGGGCGGCGGCCGAGGAGGCGGGGCTCAGGGTCGGGACCGTCCCGGAGGCGGTGAAGGACGCCCAGGTGGTGGCGTTCCTGCTCCCGGACGGGCCGCAGGCGCAGGTCTACCGCGACGAGGTGGCGCCGAGCCTCGCGCCGGGCGCCGCGCTCCTCTTCGCGCACGGCTTCTCGATCCACTACGGCCGGATCGAGCCGCCCCCCGGCCACGACGTGATCATGGTCGCGCCCAAGGGGCCCGGCCACATCCTGCGGCGCATGTTCGAGGACGGGTACGGCATCCCCTCGCTCGTCGCCGTCGCGCAGGACGCGAGCGGGCGCGCGCGCGAGCTCGCGCTCGCCTGGGCGGCCGGGATCGGCTCGGCGCGCGTCGGGATCATCGAGACCACCTTCAAGGACGAGACCGAGACCGACCTCTTCGGCGAGCAGTCGGTCCTCTGCGGAGGGCTCACGCAGCTGATCCAGCTCGGCTTCGAGACGCTGGTCGAGGCCGGCTACGCGCCGGAGCTCGCCTACTACGAGTGCCTGCACGAGGTGAAGCTGATCGTCGACCTGATCTACGAGGGCGGGATCGAGCGGATGCACTACTCGATCTCCGACACGGCCGAGTACGGCTCCCACGCCGTGGGTCCGCGCGTCGTCGACGAGCACGTCCGCGAGAACATGCGCAAGGTGCTGAAGGCGATCCAGGACGGGTCGTTCGCGCGCGAGTGGATCGCGGAGATGGACGCGGGCGCGCCGAGCCTCGCGGCCGCGCGGGCGAAGCTGGCGGAGACCGAGATCGAGCAGGTGGGCAGGCGGCTGCGCGCGCTCGGCCGCCGCGAGGTCGTCGCGTAGGCCCCGATGGCGTCGGTCGACGTCCCGGTCGCGCTGCTCGGCTACGGCACCGTCGGCGCCGCGGTCAACCGGCTCCTGAACGAGCAGGCCGACGACATCGAGCGGGCGACGGGCCACCGGCTGCGCGTGGTCAAGGCGCTCGTCCGCGACCTCGGCAAGGAGCGGCAGTTCCCGGCGCCGGACGGCGTGCTCACGACGGACGTCGCCGACGTGGTCGGCGACCCCTCGATCGCCGTCGTCGCGGAGGTGATGGGCGGCGTCGAGCCGACGGGCGGGTACGTCCTCGATTGCCTGCGCCGCGGCAAGCACGTCGTGTCGGCGAACAAGCAGCTCGTCGCGCGGCGCGGCGCCGAGCTCTTCGCCGCCGCCTCCGAGGCCGGCGTCCAGCTGCGCTTCGAGGCGAGCGTCTGCGCCGCGATCCCGGTGATCAAGGTGCTGCGCGAGTCGCTCGTCGTGACGAACGTCCACCGGGTGCTCGGGATCGTGAACGGCACGACCAACTTCATGCTGACCGAGATGGAGGCCGGACGCAGCTACGAGGAGGCGCTCGCCGAGGCGCAGGCCCGCGGGTACGCGGAGGCCGACCCGACCGACGACGTCTCCGGCGCCGACGCGGCGGCGAAGATGGCGATCCTCGCGACGGTGGCGTTCAACTCGCGCTACGAGCTGGCCGACGTCGACGTCGTCGGGATCGACCGGATCGACCCGCTCGCCGTCGCGGCGGCGCGCGAGCTCGACATGGTGATCCGGCTGATCGGCGCCGCGCGGCTCGAGAACGGGAAGGTCGACGTGCGGGTCGGGCCGGCGCTCGTCGACCGCCACCACCCGCTCGCCGCGGTCGAGGGGGCGTTCAACGCGGTGATGCTGCAGGGCGACGCGATCCGCGAGATCACGCTGGAGGGGCCGGGCGCCGGCGGCGTCGAGACCGCCTCGGCCGTGATCGCGGACATGGTCAGCGTGATCGGGACGATGGGCACCGGCTTCCTCCAGAACGACGCGGCGTGGCGCTCGCTGCCGCGGCTCGAGCCGGGCGAGCACCGCTCGCCGTTCTACTTCCACCTCGCCGTCGACGACCGGCCGGGCGTGCTCGCGCGCGTCGCGGAGGCGCTCGCGGAGCGGAACGTCTCGATCGCCCGGCTGATCCAGCATGCGAACGGCGACGGCGCCGCGATCCACGTCGTCACGCACGAGGCGCGCGAGGGCTCGCTGAAAGAGGCGCTCGAGGCGATCGCGGCGCTCGGGGACGTGCGGCGGCCGCCGCAGCCGTACCCGGTGGTGTCGGAGCGGGGGGTGACGGAGCTCGGATGGGCGTGATCGCCCGCTGGCGCGACCGCCTTCCGGTCACCGGCGCGACGCCGGAGCTCTCGCTGGGCGAGGGCGGCACGCCGCTCGTCCGGTCGGAGCGCCTGTCCGCGCGCCTCGGCGTCGAGCTCTGGTTCAAGCTCGAGGGGACGAACCCGACCGGCTCGTTCAAGGACCGGGGGATGGTCGTCGCGGTGGCGAAGGCGCTCGAGGAGGGCGCGCAGGGGATCGTGTGCGCCTCGACGGGCAACACGGCTGCGTCGGCGGCGGCGTACGCGGCGCGCGCCGGCGTGCCGGCGGTCGTGCTCACGCCGGCGGGGGCGATCGCGGCGCCGAAGCAGGCGCAGGCGCGCGCGGTCGGGGCGCGGGTGCTCGAGGTCCGCGGCACGTTCGACGAGGCGCTCCGCTCGTGCCAGGAGCTCGCGGGCCGCGGTCTCTTCGCGCTCGTGAACTCGCTCAACCCGCACCGGATCGAGGGGCAGAAGACGGCCGCGTTCGAGCTCGTCGAGGAGCTCGGGCGCGCTCCGGACGTCGTCGCGCTGCCGTACGGCGGGGGCGGCAACCTGACCGCGTACGCGAAGGGGTTCGCCGAGGAGGGCGCGGCGACCCGGCTGGTCGGCGGCCAGGCGAGCGAGCGGGCGCACACGGTCGCCTCCGCGATCCGGATCGCCGAGCCCGCGCACGCGGCGGCGGTGGAGGCGCTCGCCGCGGCCGGGCGGGTCGAGCTCGTCGCGGTCAGCGACTCCGAGATCACGGACGCCTGGCTCGAGGTGTCGAGCCGCGAGGGGGTGTTCTGCGAGCCGTCGTCGGCGGCGGGGCTCGCCGCGCTCGCCCACGTCGCGCTCGAGCCCGGCAGCACGGTCGTCTGCGTCCTCACCGGCCACGGCCTCAAGGACACGGCCGCGGTCGAGGTGCTGACCCCCGGCGCGACCCTCGTCGAGCCGACCGTGGAGGCGATCCTGGCCCAGGTGCAGCCGTGAGCCCCCGCACGCCCGCGCCCGCCCCGTCGCCCGGCCGCCGCGGCGGCTGCCGCCGCACGCCCACGGCGGGCCGCCGCGCGAACCCCGTCCCGCAGCCGGGCGGCGCGCCCCTGTGGAACGTTCGTCACGCTGCCGTTGCAGCGGCTGCCGCCGGACAGGGCCGCTTCGGACAGGGGGGACGGGGACGGTGATCGTGCGCGCGCCGGCGTCGACCGCGAACCTGGGGCCGGGGTTCGACTGCGCCGCCGCGGCGCTCGAGCTCTGGAACGAGCTGCACGTCGAGGAGGGCGCGCACGAGGTCGTGGTCGAGGGGGAGGGCGCGGACGAGCTGCCGACGGACGCGCGGCACCTGGCCCTGCGCGCGTTCGCGCTCCTCGAGCCGCCCGAGCGCTACCGCTTCCGCTTCGTGAACCGCATCCCGCTCGAGCGCGGGCTCGGGTCGAGCGCCGCCGCGATCGCGGCCGGGCTCGTGGCCGGCGCCGCCGCCGCGAACCGGCTGACGACGCCCGACGAGCTGCTCGAGCTCGGAGTGCCCCTCGAGGGGCACCCGGACAACCTCGCGGCCGCCCTCCGCGGCGGCGTCTGCCTGATCTGGCGGAACGGCTCCGGGGCCCACGCCGCCCGGATCGCCGGCGACCTCCCGCTCGCCCCCATCATCGTGGCGCCACGTTCACGTGTTAACACGCTGGAATCGCGCGCCCGCCTGCCGGCCACGCTGCCGCACGCCGAGGCCGCCGCGGCCGCCGCGCAGGCGGCGCTGCTCGGCGCCGCCATCGCCGCCTCCGACCCCGACCTCCTCGCGGCCGCGTTCCACGACCGGCTGCACGAGCCCTTCCGGCTGCCCGACGCGCCGCTGCTCGAGGAGCTCCACGCCTCCCTGCCCCTGGGGGCGGCGGGCGTGACGCTCTCGGGCTCCGGCCCCGCGGTCGTCGTCTGGGCCGGCAAGGAACGAGCTGCGAGCGTCGCCTCGGAGCTCGAGTCGCGCTTCCCCGACGCGCAGGTGCTCTGGCTGCGCGTCGCCGACCAGGGAGCCGCCCCCGTCAGCGACCAAGGAGCCGCCGTCTCATGAGCACGCCACGCGTCCAGTCCCGCTCGAGCGCCCGTCCGGCCGGCCGAGCCTCACGTCCGTCCGAGCACAGGAGGCGCGGGCTGTGAGCGTCTACACGAGCCCGACCGACCCCGCCAAGCGCCGCAGCGCCCTCCTCACCGACGGCGTCGACCGCGCGCCCGCGCGCGCGATGCTGAA
The DNA here is from genome assembly GCA_035650615.1 of Gaiellaceae bacterium. Lineage (GTDB taxonomy): Bacteria > Actinomycetota > Thermoleophilia > Gaiellales > Gaiellaceae > PALSA-600. The sequence goes on from DASRHI010000056.1 coordinate 5,939, forward strand.
GGCGGTCGGCTACACGGACGAGGACCTCGCGAAGCCGCTCGTCGGCGTCGCGACGACGTGGATCGAGACGATGCCGTGCAACTACAACCAGCGCGAGCTCGCGGTCCACGTCAAGGACGGCATTCGGGCCGCCGGCGGCACGCCGGTCGAGTTCAACACGATCTCCGTCTCGGACGGCGTCTCGATGGGCACGACCGGGATGCGCGCGTCGCTCATCAGCCGCGACCTGATCGCCGACTCGATCGAGCTCGTGGCCGAGGGCCACCTGTTCGACGGGCTCGTGTGCATCGTCGGCTGCGACAAGACCATCCCCGCCGGCGTGATGGCGCTCGCGCGCCTCGACGTCCCCGGCCTCGTCTTCTACAACGGCTCGATCGCGCCCGGGCAGTTCCGCGGGAAGGACGTCACGATCCAGGACGTCTTCGAGGCCGTCGGCGCACGCGCGGCCGGCCGCATGACCGACGACGACGTCCACGAGCTCGAGTCCTGCGCCTGCCCGGGGGCCGGCGCGTGCGGCGGCCAGTTCACCGCGAACACGATGGCGACGGTGATCGACTTCCTCGGCATCTCCCCGCGCGGGCTCTCGGGCATCCCCGCGACCCACCCCGGCAAGCAGCGGGCGGCCGAGGAGGCGGGGCGGCTCGCGATGGAGCTCGTGCGGAACAACGTCCGCCCGTCCGACGTCCTCACGCGCGACGCGTTCGAGAACGCGATCGCCGCGGTCGCCGGCACGGGCGGCTCGACGAACGGCGTCCTCCACCTGCTCGCGATCGCGCGCGAGGTCGGCGTCGAGCTCGAGCTCGAGGACTTCGACCGGCTCGCCGAGCGGACGCCGATCGTCGCCGACCTGAAGCCGTTCGGACGCTACGTCGCCACCGACCTGCACGAAGCGGGCGGAGTCGGCCTCGTCGCGCGCGAGCTCGCCGCCGTCGGCGTCGTGCACGAGGACGCGCGCGGGATCGACGGCCGCACGCTCGGCGAGGTCGCCGCGGCGGCCGAGGAACGGCCCGGCCAGCGGGTCGTCCTCCGCCACGACCACCCGCTCCAGCCGACCGGCGGGATCGCGATCCTGCGCGGGTCGCTCGCGCCCGACGGCTGCGTGATCAAGCTCGCCGGCCACGAGCGGCGCCGCTTCGCGGGGACGGCGCGCGTCTTCGACTCCGAGGAGGACACCTTCGCCGCCGTCAAGGCGGGCCGGATCGAGCCCGGCGACGTCGTCGTGATCCGGTACGAGGGCCCGGCCGGCGGCCCGGGCATGCGCGAGATGCTGCACGTCACGGCGGCGCTCGTCGGCGCGGGCCTCGGCGAGGAGATCGCGCTCGTCACCGACGGGCGCTTCTCGGGCGCGACGCACGGGCTGATGGTCGGGCACGTCGCGCCGGAGGCGGCCCGCGGCGGCCCGATCGCCGTCGTCAGAGACGGCGACGAGATCGTGATCGACGTCGACTCGCGGCGGCTCGACGTCCAGATCTCCGGCGACGAGCTCGCCGCGCGCCTCGCGGCCTGGAAGCCGCCGAAGCCCCGCTACACGAAGGGCGTGTTCGCCAAGTACGCGGCTCAGGTGGGCTCGGCGTCGGAGGGCGCCCCCACGTGGTGAACCGCACCCAAGAGACGCCGGATGTTGCGCGTCGCCTGGCGGATCCGCTCCTCGTTCTCGACGAGCGCGAAGCGCACGTGGCCGTCGCCGCCCTCGCCGAACCCGATCCCCGGCGACACGGCGACGTCGGCCTCCCGCGCGAGCCGCACCGCGAACTCGAGCGAGCCGAGGTGCGCCCAGTCCTCCGGAACCGGCGCCCACACGAACATCGTCCCGCGCGGCGGCTCGACCTCCCAGCCCGCGCGCGCGAGGCCGGAGATCAGCGCGTCGCGCCGGCCGAGGTAGATCTCGTTCACCTCGAGCGGGTAGTCGGCGGCCTCGCGCAGCGCGACGATCGACGCGATCTGGATCGGCTGGAACGTGCCGTAGTCGAGGTAGCTCTTGAGCTTCGCGAGCGCGGCGACGACGTCCGCGCGGCCGAGGCAGAAGCCCATGCGCCAGCCCGCCATCGAGAACGACTTCGTCAGCGAGTAGAGCTCGACCGCGCACTCGAGCGCGCCCTCCGCCGCGAGCACGGACGGGGGCTCGTGCCCGTCGAAGGCGACGTCGGCGTACGCGAAGTCGTGCACGAGCACGAGCTCGTGCTCGCGTGCGAGGTCGACGAGCCGCTGCATCAGCTCGGGCGTCGCGCAGACGGTCGTCGGGTTGTGCGGGAAGGAGACGACCACCGCGCGCGGCGCCGGCTCCGACGCGCGCACCGCCTCCTCGATCGCGTCGACGACCTCCTCGCCCTCGATCGGCGCGTGCAGGACCGTGGCCCCCGCCAGCCGCGGCGCGACGAGGTGGATGGGGTAGCTCGGCGTCGGCACCACGACCGAGTCGCCCGGCTCCGCGAGCACCCACATCAGGTGCGCGAGCCCCTCCTTCGCGCCGATCGTCGAGACGGCGTGCAGCTCGGGGTCGAGCTCGACCCCGAAGCGCGCGGCGTAGCGCTCGCAGATCGCGGCGCGCAGGTTGGGCAGGCCGCGGCTCGCCGAGTAGCGGTGGTTCGCCGGCCGCCGCGCCGCCTCAGCGAGCTTGTCCACGGCGATCCCCGGCGACGGGATGTCGGGGTTGCCGAACCCGAGGTCGATCACGTCCCGTCCTTCGCGGCGCAGCTCCCGCTTGAGCTGGTCGACGACCGCGAAGACGTACGGGGGGAGGTCGTTGATCCGTCTGAAGTCCGTCAACCCACCCCAGTCTAGGAGAGCAGCCATGTCCGTCGAGCTTCTGCGTTGCCGTATCTGCGAGAGCGACTACCCCGCGACCGCGATCGGCATCTGCATGCGCTGCTTCGGGCCGCTCGAGCCGGTCTACGACTGGGACGCCGTCGCGCGCCTCGCGACGCGGGAGCGCATCGAGGCCGGGCCGGCCTCGCTCTGGCGCTACGCGGCGCTCCTGCCGGCCGACCCGCCCGACGGGCTCGACTCGAGCCCGGGCTTCACCCCGCTCGTCCCGGCCCCCCGGCTCGCCGCCGCGCTCGGGCTGGGGGAGGTGCACCTGAAGCTCGACATCTCGAACCCGACGCACTCGTTCAAGGACCGCGTCGTCGCGGTCGCGGCCGCGAAGGCGCGCGAGTTCGGGCTCGACACGCTCTCGTGCACCTCGACCGGGAACCTCGCCGGCGCGGTCGCCGCGCGCGCGGCCGCGCTCGGGATGCCGGCCGTGATCTTCTGCCCGGCCGGGCTCGAGCCCGAGAAGATCCAGGCGGCGACCGTGTACGGCGCCCGCATCTACGGCGTGCGCGGGAGCTACGACGACTGCTCGCGCCTCGTCTCCGAGCTCTCGGGCGAGGTCGAGTGGGGCTTCGTGAACGTGAACCTGCGCTCGTACTACGCCGAGGGCTCGAAGACGCTCGCGTTCGAGGTCGCCGAGCAGCTCGGGTGGGAGACGCCCGACGCCGTCGTCTGCCCGATCGCCTCGGGCGCGCTCTTCTCCAAGCTCTGGCAGGGGTTCGGCCAGTTCGACCGGCTCGGCCTCACGAGCGGGCCGCTCCCGAGGCTGTACGGCGGCCAGCCGGAGGGCTGCTCGCCGGTCGCCGCCGCGTTCGCGGAGAACCGCCGCGTGACGCCCGTGCGCCCGAGCACGATCGCGAAGTCGCTCGCGATCGGGAACCCCGCCGACGGCGACCTCGCGGTCGAGACCGCGCGCGCGTCCGGCGGCGCGATCCACGCCGTGCCGGAGGACGAGGTCGGCCAGAACATGGCGATGCTCGCGGAGCTCGCCGGCGTGTTCGGCGAGACGGCGGCCGGCGTGACCGTCGGCGCGCTGCGCGCGGCGGTCGCGGCCGGGCAGCTCGGCGAGTCCGACCGCGTCGTCGTGCTCGTCACCGGCACCGGCCTGAAGACGCCGCAGGCGGTCGCCGAGCACGAGACCGGCTCGGTGGTCGAGATCGACGCCGACGTCGACGCGCTGCTCGACGAGCTCGGGGTGACCGCGTGACCCTCGCCGGCTACCGCGAGCGGATCTCGGCCGCCGACCGCGACCTGCTCGCCGCGATGAACCGCCGGCTCGAGCTCGTGCGGGAGCTGCACGAGTACAAGCGGGCCGAGGGGATCCCGCTCCGAGACCCGGAGCGGGAGGCCGAGCTCGTCGCCGAGCTCCAGGCGGCGAACGGCGGCCCGCTCTCCGAGCGCGGGGTCGCCGACCTCTTCCGCCACGTCCTCGACCTCACGCGCAGGGAGATCCACGGCGATGGCGCGTAGCTTCGCCTGCCTGCCCGGCGACGGGATCGGCCCGGAGGTGATGGCGCAGGCCGTGCGCGTGCTCGAGGCGCTCGGGCTCGACTTCGCCGAGCACCCGTTCGGCGGCGTCGCGATCGACACCCACGGGACGCCGCTCCCGCCGGAGACGCTCGCCGCCTGCCGCGAGGCCGGCGCGGTGCTCGTCGCCGCGGTCGGCGGGCCCCGCTGGGAGGGCGCCTCGCCGCGCCCCGAGCAGGGCCTGATCGACCTGCGCCGGGAGCTCGGCGCCTACGCGAACCTGCGCCCGGCGGCCGCCGACGGGATCGACCTCCTGATCGTGCGCGAGCTCACCGGCGGCCTCTACTACGGCGCGCGTGGCGTGCGCGACGACGGCGTCGTCTTCGACACCTGCGAGTACCACCCGAGCGAGGTCGAGCGGGTCGCGCGGCGCGCGTTCGAGCTCGCGCGCGCGCGGCGCGGGAAGCTGCTCTCGGTCGACAAGGCGAACGTGCTCGAGACCTCGCGCATGTGGCGGCGCGTCGTGACGGAGCTCGCATCCGGGTACCCCGGCGTCGAGCTCCGGCACGGGCTCGTCGACTCGGTCGCGATGTGGATCGTCATGCACCCCGGGGAGCTCGACGTGCTCGTGACGGAGAACACGTTCGGCGACATCCTCTCGGACGTCGCGGCTGCGGTGACCGGCGGGCTCGGGCTCGCCGCCTCCGCCTCGCTCGGCGACGGGGGGCCCGGGATCTTCGAGCCGGTGCACGGCTCGGCGCCCGACATCGCCGGCCGGGGCGTCGCGAACCCGACCGCGATGCTGCGCTCGCTCGCGCTCGCGCTCGACCACGGCCTCGGCCAGCCGGCGCTCGCCCGCACGCTCGAGCGGGCCGTCGACGCGGCGCGCGCGCAGGCGCCGACGCCCGACGTCGGCGGAAGCGCCACCACGGCCGAGTTCGGCGACGCCGTCCTCGCCTCGCTCGAGGTCGCGGTCGGATGACCGTCGTCGGCTACCCGGGCCCGGCCGGCTCGCACTCGGCCGCCGCGTCGCTCCTGCTCGCGCCGGAGGCGACGCAGGAGCCGCTGCCGAGCTTCATCGCCGTCGTCGAGGCGGCGGTCGCGGCCGAGGTCTCGCTCGGCGTCCTGCCGATCGAGAACTCGCTCCACGGGCCGGTGGCCGAGACGCACGACCTGCTCTACGAGGCGCCGCTCTCGATCGTCTCCGAGGTGACGCTGCCGATCGTCCACTGCCTGGTCGCCCGCTCGCCGATCCAGGCGACCGAGGTGAAGACGCTCCGGTCGAACCCCGTCGCGTTCGACCAGTGCCGCGAGTTCGTGCACGCGAGCGGCGCCCGCTGCATCGCGACGGCGACGACCGCCGACGCCGCCCGCGAGGTGGCAGCGTCCGACGACCCGACCGAGGCGGCGATCGCGAGCGCCGAGGCGGCCGCGCACTTCGGGCTCCACGTGATCGCGCCCGACATCGGCGACCACACGGCCTTCACGCGCTTCGTCGGGGTCGCGCCCTACACGCGCGTCGACCGGGCGCCCCGCTGGCGCACCGCCCTCTCGTTCGTCACCGACCACCAGCCCGGCTCGCTCTACCATGCTCTCGGCCCGTTCAACCGTCACGGCCTCAACCTCGTGCAGCTCGTGTCGCGCCCGATCCCCCAGTCGACCTTCCGCTACCGCTTCGACCTGGTGCTCGACGGCCATCCGCAGGACGCCGAGCTGCGGCAGGCGCTCGCGGAGATGCGGGAGTGGACGCGCGAGGTGCGCCTGTTCGGCAGCTACCCCGCCACGGGGGAGCACTGATGGGGACGACGCTCTTCGAGAAGATCTGGTCGGCGCACGTGGTCGACGAGCGGCCCGGCGAGCCGGCGCTGCTCTACGTCGACCTCCACCTCGTGCACGAGGTCACGAGCCCGCAGGCGTTCGAGTCGCTCCGGCTCTCCGGGCGGAAGGTGCGCCGCCCCGACCTCACGATCGCGACGATGGACCACAACGTCCCGACCGAGCCGGGCCCGATCCGCGACCCGCTCGCCCGGCAGCAGCTCGAGGCGCTCCGCCGCAACTGCGAGGACTTCGGCGTCCCGCTGAACGCGACCGGCAGCGGGCGCGAGGGGATCGTCCACGTGATGGGTCCGGAGCTCGGCCTCACGCAGCCCGGCATGACGATCGTGTGCGGCGACTCGCACACCTCCACGCGCGGGGCCTTCGGCGCGCTCGCGTTCGGGATCGGCACGACGGAGGTCGAGCACGTGCTCGCGACGCAGACGCTCGTGCAGGCGAGGCCGAAGACGATGCTCGTGCGCTTCGACGGCGAGCTCCCGTTCGGGGTGACCGCCAAGGACATGGTGCTCGGGGCGATCGGGCAGGTCGGCGTCGCGGGTGGCGCCGGCCACGCGATCGAGTACGCCGGCCCGGCGATCGAGGCGCTCTCGATGGAGGGCCGCATGACGATCTGCAACATGTCGATCGAGGCGGGCGCGCGCGCCGGGATGGTCGCCCCCGACGAGACGACGTTCGAGTACGTGCGCGGGCGGCCCTTCGCGCCCGCCGAGATCCCGGACGCCTGGCGCGGGCTGCGCTCCGACCCGGACGCGTCGTTCGACCGCGTCGTCGCCGTCGACGTGGCCGCGCTCGCCCCGCAGGTGACGTGGGGGACGAACCCGGGGATGGTCGCGCCGGTCGACGGCGTCGTGCCCGACCCGGCCGACGCCGGCGACCCCGCCGAGCGGAAGGCGATCGAGCGCGCGCTCGCCTACATGGACCTGCGTCCGGGCACGCCGATCGCCGAGATCAGAGTCGACCGAGTCTTCATCGGCTCGTGCACGAACTCGCGGCTCGAGGACCTGCGCGCCGCGGCCGCGGTCGTGGACGGCCGCAGGGTCGCCCCGGGCGTGCGCGCGCTCGTCGTCCCCGGCTCGGCCACGGTCAAGCGGCAGGCCGAGGCCGAGGGCCTCGACCGCCTCTTCCGCGAGGCCGGCTTCGAGTGGCGCGAGGCCGGCTGCTCGATGTGCCTCGGCATGAACCCGGACATCCTCGGCCCGGGCGAGCGCTGCGCGTCGACCTCGAACCGCAACTTCGAGGGCCGGCAGGGGCCGGGCGGCCGGACGCACCTCGTCTCGCCGCCGATGGCCGCGGCCGCGGCGATCACCGGGCGGCTCGCCGACGTGCGGGAGCTCGCGTGATCCGCGCTGCTCTCGGCGGGGGACGCGCGTGAGGCCGCTCGTCAGGGTCACGGGCAAGGTCGCCGTGCTCGACCGCGCCGACGTCGACACGGACCAGATCGTCCCGAAGGAGTTCCTGAAGCGGATCGAGCGCTCGGGCTACGGCGAGTTCCTCTTCTTCGAGTGGATGAAGGACCCGAACTTCGAGCTGCGCCGCCCCGAGTACGAGGGCGCGCAGATCCTGATCGCCGGCAGGAACTTCGGCTGCGGCTCCTCGCGCGAGCACGCGGCGTGGGCGCTCGAGGACCGCGGCTTCCGCGCCATCCTCGCGCCGAGCTACTCCGACATCTTCCGGACGAACGCGGTCAAGACCGGGCTCGCGCCGATCGAGCTCTCCGAGGAGGCGCTTGCCGAGCTGAAGGCGGCCGTCGCCGGCGAGAACACGCTCACGGTCGACCTCGAGACCCTCGAGGTCGCCCATCCGGGCGGGCTGCACGTGCCCTTCGACCTCGACCCGTACGCGCGCGAGACCCTCCTCCACGGGCTCGACGACGTCGCGCGGACGCTCGCCCGCGAGGAGCGGATTGCCGCCTTCGAGGCCGCGCACGCGGCGCGCTTCGACACGCGCTCCGCGCCCGCGCCGGCGTAGACGCACCCGGCCGGCGCTCAGACGTCCGAGCAGGAGAGCTGCCGGGCGATCCACGCGTCGGCCTCGGAGGGGTCGACGCCGCGCGCCAGCCCGATCTCGACCGCGAGCAGCCGGCGCGCCTTCAGGTAGAGCTGCCGCTCCCCGAGCGAGAGCCTGCGCCCGCCTCCCGCCCCGACCGCCGTCCCGTCGCGGCGCGCGCCGTCACGGACGACCTCGGCCAGCCCGACGGCGTGTCCGAGCGCCACCTTCTCGCGCGTCTCCCTCGACCGGCTGAGCCAGGCCTCCTCTCCGGTCGTCCCCGGGTCGCGCAGGGTCGCGCGCACCCTGGCCAGCTCGGCCTCGCCGGCGACGGGTCGCAGGCGCTCGTGCGCCTGGTCGAGCGGGAGCGTCACGACGAGCCCGTCGCCGAGCTCGACGACCACGACGTCGCCCGGCGCCGCGCCCGCGGCTCCCGGCTCTCTCGCGCAGACACGCCCCGCGCCGTGGCCGCCGTAGACGACGAGGTCGCCGACCACGAGCTCCAGCGCCCGCGCGGCGCGAGGGGCACGCCCACTCACCGTCGCAGTCTACGCGCGGACACCGTTCGCGGCGGAGCGTGCTAGGGTGGGCGGGCACACGAGCGAGTACCGGATGCGCAACTAGGCGCCTCCCCTGCTTGTTCTCGATTCCGCAGGAGGAGGTGGTTCATCTATGGCAACCGGAACCGTGAAGTGGTTCAACGACGCCAAGGGCTTCGGCTTCATCACGCCGAGCGACGGCAGCAAGGACGTGTTCGTGCACTTCAGCGCGGTCAGCGGCGACGGCTTCAAGACGCTCGCCGAGGGCGCCGAGGTCGAGTTCGAGATCGTCGACGGCGCGAAGGGCCCGCAGGCGCAGGACGTCCGCGCCGTGGCGAAGGCCGGTTCGTGAATCGCGGGTGCGTCGCGAGACGCACCCGTTCTCTCCGCCGAAAGGGGTCGTGATCGCCGACAAGGAAGAGAAGGTCGTGCTCGAGGGAGAGGTCGTCGAGGCCTTCCGGAGCGGCATGTACAGGATCGCCCTCGACAACGGGTCGCACGCGCTCGGCTACACGGCCGGCAAGATGCGCCGGCACAGGATCCGCGTCCTGCTCGGCGACCGGATCAAGCTCGAGCTCTCGCCGTACGACCTCGAGCGCGGCCGGATCGTCTACCGCTACCGGACGGCGGAGCAGTAGCGCAGCCGCTCGTGCGCCGGCGGGGACCCGGCTTCGCCGCGGCGCCTCGGCGTGCGCGCGTCGTCGCCGGATCCGCGTTCGCCGCCCTCGCCCTGACGGCCTGCGTCCTCCTCGGAAGGCGTCTGACGCATTCGAGCTGGCCGCTCGCACACGCGAGCGCGCTTCCGGTCGCGGGCGCGGCGCTCTGCTACTTCCTGAGCTTCGTCCTGCGCGCGCGCGGGTGGCAGATGCTCTTCCCGCGCGAGGCGCGCCCCGCGCAGGCCGGCTGTCTCGCGTCTGTCGGCGCGGCCGCGGCCAGCGGGATCGTCCTGCCCTTCCGCCTCGACTACCTGATCAAGGTCGGGACGCTGCGCAGGCTCGGCGGGATCCGGCTCGGCCTCGAGGCGATCGTGCTCTCGATCGTCTCGCTCGGGATCGTGGACGCGGTCGCCATGCTGCCGCTCTCGATCTCCGCGACGGCCACGACCTCGGCGAGCATGCGCGGGCCGTTGCTGATCGTCGTCGCGTTCGGCCTCGGCTGCTGCGCCGTCCTCGTCGCGAGCGCGCGGCTCGTGCGGCTGCCGCTCCTGCGCCGGAGCGGCCTGCTGCTGCGGCTCGCCGACGGCATCTCCCGCCACCGGAGCAACGGGCGCCGGAGCGCGATCGCGGCCGGGGTCTACCTGCTCGCGTGCTGGACGACCAGGGCCGTGGGGAGCACCCTGCTCCTGAGCGCGCTCGGCCTGCGGTTCTCGCCGACGACCGCCCTGTGCGTGCTCTGCCTCAGCGCGGCCTCGGGCGTCGTGCCCGTCGCCGCCGGCGGGGCGGCCGTCAACGTGGGGGCGACGGCCGCCATCCTGCTCGCGCTCGGCGTCGGCAGGGACGTCGCGATCAACTTCTCGCTCGCCTCCGGCCTGCTGCTCGTGACGAGCGCGAGCGCCGCCGCCGCCTCCGGGCTCGTCCTCTCGCTCGCGGTTCGGGCCGCGGCGCGGAGGCGCCCCGCGCCGCGTCCGGCCTGACCGCCCGCGGCGCGTGCTACCCTGCGGGCACGGACGGCACCGTGCCGTCCGGTGAGATTGCGCTGCTCGTCCCTCCTTCGGGTGTTTCGAGTCGACAGTCTCGAACCCCGAACAGAAGGAGTAGACGAATGTCCCAGGAGTCGTTCCGCGCGCTCGGCGTGAGCGCGCGCGTGGCCGAGGCGCTCGACGCGCGCGGCTACCGCGCCCCGTTCAGGATCCAGAGCCTCGCCGTCCCCGAGGGGTTGGCGGGCGCCGACGTCCTCGCCCGGTCGCCCACGGGGTCGGGCAAGACGCTCGCCTTCGGCATCCCGGCGGTCGAGCGCACGGACGCCGGCGGCGGCGCGCCGGCCGTGCTCGTGCTCGTGCCGACGCGCGAGCTCGCGCAGCAGGTCGCGGAGGACCTGGAGCCTCTGGCCGCGGCGAAGGGCCTCGGCGTCGCGGCGGTCTACGGCGGCGCCGCCCTCTCCGCGCAGGCGCGCCGGGCGCGCGCCGCGGAGGTCGTGGTGGCGACGCCCGGGCGCCTGCAGGACCTCGCCGACCGGCGCCTGCTCGCGCTCGACCGCGTCCGTGTGCTCGTGCTCGACGAGGCCGACCGGATGCTCGACATGGGCTTCAAGCCGCAGGTCGAGCGGATCGTGCGCCTGCTTCCGCGCGAGCGCCAGACCATGCTCTTCTCGGCCACGCTCGACGGCGAGGTCGGCGAGCTCGCGCGCACGTTCACGCGCGACCCCGTGCGGCTCGAGGCCGACGCGGCGCCGCTCGCGGCCGACGGAGAGGTGGAGCACCGCTTCGTGCCGGTGACCGCCGACGGCAAGGTCGAGCGCCTCGTCGAGGAGCTCCGGGCCGAGCGCGGGCTCGCGCTCGTCTTCGTGCGGACGAAGCGCGGCGCCGACCGGCTCGTCCAGAAGCTCGCGCGCCACGACGTCCGCGCCGCCGCCTTGCACGGCGACCTGTCCCAGAGCCGGCGCGACCGCGCGCTCGGACGCTTCCGCGCGGGCTCGGTCGACACGCTGGTCGCGACCGACGTCGCCGCCCGGGGGCTCGACCTCGACGAGATCACCCACGTGATCAACTTCGACCCTCCCGAGGACGACAAGGGCTACATCCACCGCGTCGGTCGGACGGGCCGGGCCGGCCGGAGCGGCGCTGGGATCACGCTCGTGCTGCCGGAGCAGCGCGCCGACGTGAGCCGGGTGGCGGCGCGGCTCGGCCACGCGGGGCGCTTCGAGGAGAGCGGGATGCGCGTCGCGCCCGCGCGGCGCGTCTACTCGAGCCGGCGGACCCGCCGCTCGCGCTGGTAGGAGGCCGGCCCCGGGGGAGCGCCGTCCCGGCGGCCTTCCCCAGGGCCGAGCGGTTCCCCCGGACGGCTCCGGCGCGAAACGAGTAGAAACCCGTCCGATCGGGATGTCCAGGGGAGCGGGTGAGACCGTGCGAGCGCGCCCCCGGTGGCTGCGCGACGAGCCCGGCGGGCGCGGGCGGCTCGAGCCGGGCCGCTCGGGGCGGGGGCCGCGCCGCTAGCGATGGTCACGCTCGGGATCGTCGGGGCGGGGTTCATGGGCTCGGCCCACGCGGCGAGCTACGCCGCGCTCGGCGGGCGCGTGCGCGTGAAGGCGGTGTGCGGCCGCTCGTTCGAGCGGGCGGCGAAGGTCGCGGCGAGCGTCGGCGCCTCCCCGACGACCGAGCTCGAGGCCCTGCTCGCCGACGACGAGATCGACGCCGTCGACATCTGCGTCCCGACCCCGCTCCACCGCGAGGTGGCCGTGCAGGCGTTCGCGGCCCGCAAGCACGTCTTCCTGGAGAAGCCGATCGCGCTCACGGTCGACGAGGCCAACGCGATCATGGCCGCCGCCGACCTCGCCGGCACGATCCTGATGGTCGGGCTCGCGCTCCGCTACCGGCCCGAGTACGTCGCGCTCCGCCGCCTCGTCGAGCGCGGCGACCTCGGCCGCCCGAAGGCGGTCTCCACGCGACGTCTCTCCCCGCCCGCCGACTGGGCGGACTGGCTGCGCGACCCCGCGCAGTCAGGCGGCACGCCGGTCGACCTGATGGTGCACGACTTCGACCAGATGAACGCGCTCCTCGGCGCGCCGCGCTCGGTCTACGCGACCGAGCCGCAGCCGGGGCACGTCCACGCGATCGTCCAGTACGGCGACGCCTCCGGGGTCGCAGAGGGGAGCACGGCGATGCCGCGCTCGTACCCGTCCTCGAGCGAGATCCGGGTGCTCGGTGAGAGCGGCGTCGCCGAGTGCGCCGAGGGCAACGGCGCCTCCTCCTCGGCGCGCGGGCTGCGGGTCTACCCGGCCGGCGGCGAGCCCCGGGTCGAGGAGGCCGAGAGCGCCGGCCCGTCGCGGCCCGAGCTCGAGGCGTTCGTCGCGTGCGTGGAGGAGGGCCGGCGGCCCGAGCAGGGGACGGGGGAGCAGGCGCGCCGGGCGCTCCAGGTCTCGCTCGCGGCGGCCCGCTCGCTCGCGAGCGGGCGGCCGGAGCCGGTCTGAGGCTCGGGGTCGAAGCCGCGCTCGTCCGGGGCGCGCTCGTCCCCGGCGACGTCGAGCTCGCGGACGGGGTGGTGGCCGCGGTCGGCCTCGCCCCGCGCGGCCGCCGCGGCGTGGCGGTCCCCGGCCTCGTCGACCTGCAGGTGAACGGCTACGCCGGCGTCGACTTCCTCGGCGCCTCCGCGGCCGGCTGGGCCAGGGCCGGGGAGGCCCTGCTCGCGGCCGGCGTGGCCGCCTACCAGCCGACGTTCGTCACCGCCCCGGAGGACGCCCTCGTCGAGGCGCTGCGGGGGCTGCCGCCGGCGGCGGCCCCCGGAGCGCTCGTCGTCGGGGCGCAGCTCGAGGGGCCGTTCCTCTCCGCCGCGCGGCTCGGCGCGCATCCCGCCGAGCACCGGCGCGAGCCGGACCCGGAGCTCCTCGACCGGCTCCTCTCGGCGGGGCGGGTCACGACGCTGACGCTCGCGCCGGAGCTCCCGGGCGCGCTCGAGCTCGTGCGGCGCGCTCGCGAGCAGGGCGTCGTCGTCGGCGCGGGCCACTCCGAGGCGACCGCGGCGCAGGCGCACGCCGCCTTCGACGCCGGGGTCTCGACCGTGAACCACCTCTTCAACGCGATGCCGCCGCCGGCGGCGCGCGAGCCGGGTCTCGTGGGCGCCGCGCTGACGCGCGCGGACGTCGTCGTGCAGGTGCTCGTCGACGGCCGCCACCTCGCCGACGAGACGGTGCGCCTCGTCTGGGCGGCCGCCCGCGGGCGCGTCGCGCTCGTGAGCGACGCGACGGCGGCCGCGGCCGCCCCGGCCGGGAGCTACCGCCTCGGCGAGACCGCGATCGAGCTCGCCGGCGGCGTGCCGGTGCGCGCCGACGGCGCCCTCGCGGGCACCGCGATCGCGCTCCTCGACGCGGTCCGCAACCTCCACGCGCTCGGCGTCCCCTTCGAGGACGCCGTCGGCGCGGCGACGGCGGTGCCCGCGCGCGTCCTCCGCCGGCCGGACCTCGGCGTCCTCGAGCCCGGCTCGCACGGCGGCGTCGCCGTCCTCGACGACCGGCTCGAGCTCGTTCAGGCGACCGCGGCGGTCGCGCCGTAGCGCTCGGCGCGGAGCACGGCACGGTAGGCGGCCGCGAGCCGCCGCACGCCCTCGTGCAGCTCCTCCTCGCCGGCGAGCGAGAACGAGAGCCGCAGGGAGGTGCGCCGCGAGCGCTCGACCAGGGCGGCGCTCCCCGGCGTGACGCTCACGCCTCGGCGGGTCGCCTCGAGGTAGAGCGCGCGCTCGTCGACGGGGCGCGTCAGCGTGACCCACACGCTGTGGCCGCCGAGCGGCTCGAGCAGGCGGTGCTCGCCGGGGAGCTGCGCCTCGAGCGCGGCGAGCAGCGCGGCCGCCCGCCGGGCGTAGAAGCGCCGGAGCGAGGCGAGCAGCCGCTCGTGCGCGCCGGAGGCGAGGTAGCGCGCGGCGACGTGCTGCGGCAGCGCGGGGGAGTGGAGGTCGGTCGACATCTTCAGCGCGACGAGCCGGTCGAAGATCGGCCCCCGCGCCGCGATCCACCCGATCCGCAGCCCGCCTCCGAGCGTCTTCGAGAGCGAGTCGACGTAGAGGACGTGCCCGGGCGCCTCGCCGCGCAGCGGCGGCGGCGTCTCGCCTCGGAACGGAGGGCGCGCGTAGACGGCGTCCTCGAGCACGAAGAACGAGCGCTCCCGCGCGAGCCCGAGCAGCCGCGCGCGACGCCCGGCGCTCAGGTGCCGGCCGGTCGGGTTCTGGCAGGCGGGCTGGAGCGCGACCAGCTTCACGGGGTGACGCGACGCGGCGCGCTCGAGCGCCTCCACGTCGAGCCCGTCGGCGTCGGAGGGGATCCCGATCAGGCGCGCCCCCGTCGCCTCCAGCGAGGCGAGCGTCCCGACGAAGCTCGGCGACTCGACGCAGACGACGTCGCCGGGCCGGAGCAGCGTCCGCGCGACGAGGTCGAGCCCCTGGCGCGCGCCGGAGGTGACGAGGATCTCGTCCGGTCCCGACGCGAAGCCGAGCTGCGCGCCCAGCCGGCCGAGCTGCTCGCGGAGCTCCGGCACGCCCTCGACGTCCGTGTAGCCGACCGCGGCCGGCCCGAGCTCGGCGAACGCGGCGGCCGCGTGGCGGGCGAGCTCCGCGACGGGCAGCGTCTCCGGCGCGGGCATCCCCGCCGCGAGCGAGACGACGCCGTCGCTCTGCGCGAGCCGCATCGCCTCCTGCAGGAGCCGCTCGCGGGAGGCGGGCGCCGGCGCGGGGAGGGCCACCGCCTGCCAGTCGTCGCCCGCCTCCTCCGACGGGAACGGCGGCAGGGCTCGCACGAACGTGCCGCGCCCGACCGACGCGGTGACGTAGCCGAGCTCGGCGAGCCGCCGGTAGACGCGGGCGGCCGTCGTCGCGTTGATCCCCGCCCGCTCCGCAAGCTGGCGGGTGGTCGGGAGGCGCGCGCCCGGGCCGAGCCTCCCGGCGTCGATCGCCTCGGCGAAGCGGTCGGCGAGGCGCCGCGCGATCGCCCGCCGGTCGCCCTCGAGGTCGGACAAATCAAGCTTGTATGACATTGATCGGCCCTACGGCGGCTGGTAATTGTCGCCGGTGGGGATGTTCCGATCGTACATTAGGCTCCTTCGTCGTACAAACCGCGCGGCTCCCGGCGCCGACCCGGCGGAGCCCGTCATCATCCGCCTCGCCGTGCCGGCCGACGCGCCCGCCCTCGCCCGCCTCGCCGCGCTCGACTCGAGCGAGCCGCTGCGCGGCCCCGCCGTCGTGGCCGAGGCCGGCGGCGAGCTCCGCGCCGCCCGCGCGCTCGCCGACGGCCGCACGATCGCCGACCCGTTCCGGCCCACGCTCGCGCTTCGGGCGCTGCTCGAGGTGCGCGCCCGCCAGCTCGAGGAGGCGGCCCCGCCGGCCGCGCCGGCGGCCGGGGCGCTGCGTGCGTCGGCGGGCTGGTGAGCGCGCCGCCGCGCCTCACCTACGTCGGCGGGCCGACCGCGCTCCTCGAGTGGCGGGGGCTGCGGCTCCTGACCGACCCCACCTTCGACCCGGCCGGCACGAGCTACGACCTCGGCGCGTACACCCTGCGGAAGACGCAGGGGCCGGCGCTCGCCGCCGCCGAGCTCGGGCGCGTCGACGCCGTCCTCCTGAGCCACGACCACCACCGCGACAACCTCGACGACGCCGGCCGCGCGGCGCTCGCCGGCGCGGGGCTGGTGCTGACGACGCGCGAGGGCGCCGAGCGGCTCGGGGCGGGCGCCACCGGGCTCGAGCCCTGGGAGGCGGTCCGCCTCGCCGCCCCCGACGGAACCGCCCTGACCGTGACCGCGACGCCCGCGCGGCACGGCCCCGCCGGCGGCGACCGCGGCCCCGTCGTCGGCTTCGCGCTCGCCTTCGCCGACGCGCCCGGCTCCACGGTCTGGGTCTCCGGCGACACCGTCTGGTACGAGGGCACCGCCGAGGTCGCCCGCCACTTCCCGGTCCGCGCCGCGCTCCTCAACCTCGGCGCCGCCCGGGTCGCCGCCGCCGGCCCGGACGCGCTCACCCTCACCGCCGCCGGCGCGGTCGAGGCCGCCCTCGCGTTCCCGGACGCGCTCCTCGTGCCGCTCCACTTCGAGGGCTGGGAGCACTTCTCGGAGGGCCGCGCGGAGGCCGAGCGCGCCCTCGCCGCCGCCGGCCTGTCCGGGCGCGTCCTCTGGCCGCCGCCCGGGCGCGCGGTCGAGCTCGTCCCCTGATCCACCCAAGCGCCCTCGGGCACGCCGCACGACGCTTCAACGGAGCCGGGGTTATTCAACCCCGGAGACCCGCTCGAGCGCGCCGATGCACGTGAACAGCTGCCGGGCTTCAACGGAGCCGGGGTTATTCAACCCCGGAGACCCGCCGGTGGAGGCGCTTGCCGGGTCGGCGGCTGTGCTGCTTCAACGGAGCCGGGGTTATTCAACCCCGGAGACTCGACCCGACGCAGCCGTCCTACGGGATCGGATCGTGGCTTCAACGGAGCCGGGGTTATTCAACCCCGGAGACTGGGTGGTGCGGCTCGAGGTCACGACCGCGAACATGCTTCAACGGAGCCGGGGTTATTCAACCCCGGAGACCTGCGGCGAAGACGCGGGTGGCTTTCACGCGGGCCGAGCTTCAACGGAGCCGGGGTTATTCAACCCCGGAGACGCCCCCGCCATCCACACCACCGCCACCACAGCCGGGCTTCAACGGAGCCGGGGTTATTCAACCCCGGAGACCCTCCAGGGTGACGTTGACCTCGGAGGCGAGGTACTTCGCGCTTCAACGGAGCCGGGGTTATTCAACCCCGGAGACCCGGCCGGTCACGCCCGCCGCCCTTCAAGGTAGTCGCTTCAACGGAGCCGGGGTTATTCAACCCCGGAGACCCACATCCTCTCCCGACCCTCCGAGTGGGAGCTCGTGCTTCAACGGAGCCGGGGTTATTCAACCCCGGAGACTACCGGGCGCGGCGAGGTGCGCAAGAAGTACTGCTCGCTTCAACGGAGCCGGGGTTATTCAACCCCGGAGACATCTTCTCCGGGTTCACGCTGGAGGCGATGAGCGGGCTTCAACGGAGCCGGGGTTATTCAACCCCGGAGACAGGTGATCTACCTCGCGAAGGGGTACGCGGCGCTGTGCTTCAACGGAGCCGGGGTTATTCAACCCCGGAGACCGGAACAGATCGTCCGCGACGACTGCGACCCCGTGTGGCTTCAACGGAGCCGGGGTTATTCAACCCCGGAGACCTCAATCGCGACGATCGCCGAGCAGTCGCCCATCGTGCTTCAACGGAGCCGGGGTTATTCAACCCCGGAGACCAGGTAACCGACGAGCGCGGGCGCGAAGAAGACGAGGCTTCAACGGAGCCGGGGTTATTCAACCCCGGAGACAACAGGCCCTAGTCGAGACCAAGGTGGCACTCCAGGCTTCAACGGAGCCGGGGTTATTCAACCCCGGAGACCTGCTTGCCGGTGATGATGTCGCCGCGGATGTTCGCGCTTCAACGGAGCCGGGGTTATTCAACCCCGGAGACCCGCACCACCTGTCGTACCCACCACCACCGATCCGCTTCAACGGAGCCGGGGTTATTCAACCCCGGAGACTGGGCGAGGGCGCAGTTGTCCCGTCTGCGTCATGCGGCTTCAACGGAGCCGGGGTTATTCAACCCCGGAGACCTGGCCGGGACGCTGAGCGAGCCGGAGGCCACACGGCTTCAACGGAGCCGGGGTTATTCAACCCCGGAGACTTACCGCGGACTCACCGCCAGGGTCGGGGTCGGTGCCGCTTCAACGGAGCCGGGGTTATTCAACCCCGGAGACTCGACCCGGCCGCCGCGCGGATCCCCGTCGCTCGGCTTCAACGGAGCCGGGGTTATTCAACCCCGGAGACGTCGTTGCCGACGGCCGTGTTGCCCTCGATGGCATGGCTTCAACGGAGCCGGGGTTATTCAACCCCGGAGACGGCTCGCAGTTTTGGTGGTCTACTTGCAGGGCTTTTCTGGGTTGATGCGAGAGGCTGGCACTCGGTGGGCGTCTGGGTGCGCACTGTGCGTCCCTCGCGAAGCCTAGTTGTCCCCAAATTGCAGGGAGTTCGAGCGCGCGAACGCTCCCAGGCAATCGCGGATCGCCTCGGCGCTCGCGTTCACCAGATCGCGGGCTCGTCCGCTCTTGGGAGCGGCTTACGGGTACCGATGAACTCCACGCACTGGAGGCCGCGACCGGTCGGCGGCCCGAGGTCGAAGATGCCGACGCTGTCCTCGCGGATATTCATCGCCGAGAGGAGGTCGGCCTTGAGATCGAGCAGCTCGACCCGCGTCAGGTCGCACACAAACACGGAGTACTGGAGCGGCTCGCCGTAGCTCTTGGCGACCTCGTGCACTCGGCGCAGCCGCCGCGGATGCCGGATGTCGTACGCCAGCAGGTACCGGGTACGGTCCGCCACCGCGCTATCGAGTTGTCAAGGACCGGTAGGCGGGAATATCGCCGACGAGCACCGAGGCGAGCAAGCGTGCCTGGATCTCGAGCGTCCGCCGATAGGTGGCTCGGTACTTGAAGAGCGGATGCACGAGCTCGGTCGCCATCCGGCGCTCGTACGTCCGGATCAGCTTGCGGCGGCCGCGCGCGCTCAACGCGACGGCTCCTGCGCGCGAGACGAAGTCCCGGCTGTCGACCTCGCCGTTGTTGATGGCCGTGAGCACGGCCGAGTCCGCGATCAGCGGGCGGAACTCCTCGGCCAGGTCGAGCGCAAGCGCAGGGCGGCCGAAGCCGGGACGGTGGTAGAGCCCGAGGTAAGGCTCGAGGCCGGTGGCGAGCGCCGCGACGAGCGTGTCCTTCGCGAGCAAGGCGTACGCGAAGGAGAGCATCGCATTGACCGGGTCGCGCGGCGGGCGGCGGTTGCGCGCCTCGAAGTCGAACACGCCGAGCGGCTCGCGCGGTGCGAGCAGTCGCGCGAACTCGCCGAAGTAGATTCGCGCCGCCGTGCCCTCGATCCCGAGCAGCGCGTCGAGCCGTCGCTCGCCCTCCGCCTGACGCGCGAGCGCGGCGAGCTGCGCGACCGCTGCGGCGGCGTCCTTCCGGCCGTGGCGGCGGACGAGCGTCCTGGCGTTGCGGATCTTGCCCGCGACGAACGCAGCCGCCAGCTCGGGCGCGCCGACGGCCGAGGCGCGGTGCTGGCGGATCCGCACCTGCACGTTCTTGGAGGGCATCCCGCTCGCGAAGCCGCTGAGCCAGCCCCCATGGGTGAACCAGAGCACCGGGATGCCGGCGTCGAAGCACTCGCGCAGGAGGGCGCTTCCCACCGTGACGTTCCCGAAGACGGCGATGTGCGAGACGTCGATCAACCGGCGGGAGGCGACTTCGGCGCCGTCCTCCAGGAGCACGACCCGCCCGCCCCGCTTCGAGAGCCGCGAGCCGGGCGTCGTCGCGTACAGGGGCGTCGCCGGCGAATCGGGCGCGATCAGCCGCCGGGGCGGCCGCTTCCTGACGCCGCGCAGCGAGCTGACCTCGTCAGGAAGGCAGATCGAAACCAGCGAGCAACGCGGGCACTTCGGGCTGTCGACCAGCGGCGGCGGCGCCTCGTCGGCGGCGGCGTTGCGGCGCAGCTCGGCGATCGCCGTCTCGGTCGCCGCGACGAGTCGGTCGTCGATCTCGATCCGGTGCCGCGTCCGGGTCTCCGCGAAGTACGCCTCGGCGTGGTCGACCCGGTAGCCGGCGTCACGGAGCAGCAACACGTGCGCGCAGAGCTGCACGAGCTCCGGCTCCCAGAGCGGTCGCTCGACCGAGCGCGGGCTGCCGCGCTTGTACTCGACCGGCACGACGGCGCCGCCGTCCGCCTCGATCAGGTCGATCTTCGCGATCAGGCCCAGCCGCTCGGAGCCGAGCGTGACCGACGTGCTCGGCGGCCGGTCGCCGTCGTCGCCGAAGGCAGGCGGCTCGCCTCGTTCGCGATCGACCCGGCGATGGACGAAGCGCCCCTCGACCGTGTCGGCGTTGTCGACGAAGCCCTGGTCGATCCACTCGAGGTAGGCGAGCCGCGGGCAGTAGACATGCTCGTTGAGCATGCGCGCCGGCACGAGCGCCGGGACTTCCGTCACGCCCGTCACGGTTCCGGTCACCCTCTTCCGGGAAGCCGGCAGTTGCTACGAACTGCTACCGATGCAAGAGTGTCGCTGGGGCGCCGGGTCGTGACCCGGTGAGCGCTTCGCAGCGACTCCGCGGCGGTTCCCCGCGAGGTGAAGGCGGGCCAGGTCGTCGTGGTCACGCGGAACGGCGTCCCGGTGGCGGAGCTTCGCCCGATCCAGCCGCGCCGCTTCGCAGGAGGAGCCCGCGCGCCGCCAGGTCCGGCTTCAGTGCGCCGCGGCGACGTGGGGTCGCTTCCCCTTCGACGGCGCCGCCGCCCGGGCCTACGGCCAGGGCGGCGCGGCGGCAAGGGCCTCCAGCCGAGGCGGCCGTCGCCGCCTCGCCGACTTCCTGATCCCCGCCGTCGCGACGGCGAACGGGTTGCCGCTCTCTAGGCCCAACCCCGGCGGCTTCGCCGGTTTGGAGGCGACCATCGCCGTCGAGGCCGTGTGGGGGTCGACGCAAGCCCTGGTCGGCGCGCTCGACGTCGGGGAGTCCCGGGCAGGAGATCCGCTCGTCGCGGGTTGGCGCCCCCTCGAGGACGGGTACGGTCCCGCGTGCGTGGCTCTTCATTCTGCGGACAGGAAGAGCCCCATCCCGAAGTGCGAGTTGCGCCCGATGGCGATCGGGCCCTCGACAGGGTCCGCGAACTCGAGCTCGAAGCCGTGTGCGCCGAGGTGCGGGAAGGCGCCTTGCTTGGCCATGCGCACGAGCCGAAACGTGCGCCACGGACCCTCGACCGGGGTCACGGCCGACGGAGCGGGAAGGCCGCGGTACACGAGCTCGTCGACGACCTGGGCCTCAGGCGTGTGACGCATCCGACCGTCTCGGCGCTTCGGGTGTCTCACCGGGAGGAACGGTGTGTGGGAGACGAAGCGGCGTGCGGGGCGGACGAAGCGCGTGTCGCTCGCAGGAACGAGACGGATAGGTGCGCCGAGGAGCATCGGGAGCGTCACGGCTCGAATCAAGCACGCCTCGGCCTGGGTGAAGCCGTCCGGACACCAGGCCGCGAGGAGATCGATCTCCCGACCGTCCTCCGCGGCGACCAGCACGTGCAGGTGCCCGTGGTCGTCCCGTGTGGGCCTCCCGTCGGGCTGCTTCCCGCTCAGCTTGGCGGGAATCGCGTCGGCACCGAGGCGCCGGCCCGCAATTCCGAGGAGCCTTCGGCGGAAGAGCTCGCATACGACCACGGCGTCGGTGAGCAGCGGGCGGCGTTCCGACTCGAGGCGGAACACGATCAGCTGCCCTCGAGGCTCCGGACTGACAGTCGCCCTCGGCAGATCGTCCTCGGGGGCCCACACGACGTCCTCGAGGCGGAGTACGCAGTCGATCGCCGGCCCTGTCAGGCGGCTTCGGGGTGCGAGGAGGGATGCAAGTCGCGAGCGGGGAAGCGGCTCGGCAAGCCGCACGACGATCCGTTCTGCGCGCCCGTCGAGGTCGTCGTCCACGGGGGTGACTCGCGCGTGGTCGGGTAAGAAGCCGCAGGCCCTGCGAACGAGCGCGTCGAGACGCGGGGCTCCTCGGGGCCCGGCGCGCCCGGCCTCCGGGTGGGTGGGCGCCGCGACCGGGGGCCGCAGCGGCCCTTCGAGGCGGTGCGAGACAGCGGCCACGAGCGGTTCCCGCGCCCGCGGCCGACGCCTGGAAGGAGTGAGACGAACGTATTCGACCCAGCGAGATCCCGGCGGGGCCGGCATCGCCTTTACGAGCCCGTCCGCCGTCGAGATCGCGATCTCGTCGGAGGCGACGGATTCGTTCGGCGCGAGGAGTCGGACGAGCGTGCGCTCCCCCGGTGCGTCGGCGAGCTCGTGCTCCGCGCTGCGAGGGACGGCAGCGCCTTCGTCGGAGGCGTGAGGGCGAGAGGCGTCCCGGACTTTGAGGTGGCAAACGGATACGCTCTGGCCGAGGTAGGGGGTCGCCTCCAGCAGGCGGCCCAGGAGCGCGCGCTCGGCGTAGTCGAGCTCGACGCCCGGCCAACGCACGAGAAGCTCCCGCTCGGGCTCGAGCGCGAGGAGGGCATGGCCGTTCTCGCTCCGGGCGCGGGCAAGGGGGTGGTCGTCGTACTCGAGCTGCGGCATCCACTGCGCGTACACAAGCTCGCCGGCCGGCGGGAGGACGTACCGCGGCTCCACGCTCGCGAGGCGGCGAACCACGGCGACCGCGTCGGTCGCGAGCTCCTCCCCGCCGATGCGGTATGCGGTGCACACGAGCGCACGAGCGATTCGCCACGGGGACGGAGGCCACTCGACATTGCCCACGTGCTCCCGGCGCGAGCTGAACCACGGGGTAGCCGCGTAGCGCCCGAAGGGAAACCGCGCGGCGACGACGACCTCGGGAACAGGCGTCACGACCCGTCTCCCGTCGAGCTCTTCTTCGTTTTCTTCGCCTTCGGAGGCTCCTCGTACCGCACGACGAGCGGCGCCGCGCTGTCGGTTCCCGTCGCCTCTCGACACCGGTCGAGGCACTCCGCTTGCAGCTCCTCGAGCTCCGGGAGGGCCCAGCCCTCGGGCATTCGGACGTGTACGTCCCTCGGGCAGAGGATGCACCTGCTCCGGCGTCGCGGCCACGCCGCGGCGAGCTCGACGATCTGGAGCACGGCCGTCGCGACGAGGGCGCGCTGGGCCTCCGCCGGAAGCCCGTAGGAGCGAAGGAGGGCGAGGTCGAGCACGGCGGGCGCGACGATTCGGGAGGCGCTGACCTCGCTTGTGTGGTACGGCGCCTCGCCGCGCACGGTCCTATAGCCTGTGTCCTCCACGGAGCCTGGCTCGTCGAGCGCGTCGCGCGTCTTCTGTCCGCCCACCTGCGCGCTCTGGGACTGGACGCCCAGCGCGTCGATCCGCGCGGCGAGCGCTCGTGTCAACCTCGCCCGCCCGTCCCAGACGTCGGGGAACCAGCACCCGTGGATGATGCTGAGCGGATCGTGCTGCCAGACGACTTCTGCGAGCCGCCGATGCACAGGGGGCTTCGCGTCTTGGAGGAGCCGCTTAATGCGACTCCCGAAGACTTCGCCGTCCGCGGTCACGATGGCGTTCATCAAGCTGGCAGCGTTGAGGCGGTGGGCGGCCGTGCGACTCGACGTGTAGTACGCCCCGTCGGCGTCGACCACCTGCACCCAGGGAAGCGGGGCGATCGCCTCCGCGGGCTGGCACGACGCCTCGTCCCAGATCGTGAGCTCGAGCTGATTCGCCATCGACGCGACGGAGTCGACGACCGCGGCGAGCTGCCCGTCCGGGGCTTCGTAGAAGGACGGACCGGTGTTTGCGAACGTCGTCGGCTGGAAGGTCGGGGACCCCAGCGGTACGAGTTCGAAGTCGAGGGCGAGGTAACGGGCGTCGTCGAGCTGATCGAGCAGCGCAGCAGCAGTCATGTCGTGCTTCCTTCCTGTGGAGGTACCGGTGTCCGGGAGACCACCCGCTCGAGGGCCGCGTGTGCCTGGCGGTCGAACGGGAGGAGAACGGCGAGCGCGAGGGATGCGGGGCGGAGCCGATGCGCGCCGAGCGGCGGGAGCGGGAGCAGGTCGAGACCTCGGCGGCGCAGCTCCCGGTCGGCGGCGACGCTCGCCCGCTCGACCTGGCCGGCAAGGAGGAGTGACGCAAGCCTCTCGGCCCGCTCGAGCCCGGGGCGGACTGAGCCTTCGTCTTGTGCCTGCTGCGCAGCGAGCAGCAGCCTCGCAAGGAGGCTGCCGATCCCGACGGCAACCGGATCACGCGGCGGCGCCGAGAGAGGCGTGGGGGGCGCGATGCCGGCGAGGGCGGCGCAGAGGAGCGCGACCCTCCGTTCTCCCTCGCGGCCGAGCCCGCCCGCGACGAGCACCGCGAGGTCATCGAACCTACAAGATCCTTCCCGGGCGACGTTCTCATCGCGGTTGCGGCGCAGCGAGGCGAGAGCGAGCTCCGCGAGCGTCCCCAGCGGGTCGGCGGCACGGTCGAGGCGTGGCGGCCTCCGGTCCGGGTCGAGAACGAAGCGCCCCGGTGAGTCTTCTCTGTGAGGGAGGATGCTCTCGCGAACGAGGCTTGCGCCGCCGGGCCTGGTCAGGCCGCCGACGAGCGAGCGCGCTAGCCTGTACTCGAGCGATCCGTCGTCGGCCAGGCGGAGCCACTCCGGTGAGAGCCGGGCCGTGGGAAGCGCCGGAGCAGCTCGTGCCGCGGGTGTCTGCAGGAGGGCGAGCGCGAGCAGGGCAGTTTGGACCCGCGCAGACTCGGCGTCGGCGAGGCTTGGCGTGTCCGCAGGCTTCCGGCCAAACGCAGCAAGGCTGCTCTCGAGGCGACGCTTGCCGGCCGCGAGTGCCGGCGGCAGGTCTCGCACGGCCCGGTCCAGCTCGCGGAGGAAGGGTACGATTTCGTCAGCCGCTCTATACGCACCTCGCAGGCTCAGCGCATGTACCTCGCCGCGGCGGACAGCGAACCGATAACGCGGGTCGCTTCCGGGTACAAGAGCGAAACGCGCGAGCCGATCGAACCCGAGCCCATGGCCCGCGCGGCTCGCCTGCACGAGGACAGCGTCGAGCGTATTCCGCGCCGTTCCCGAGCGGTGGCGTAGCCGCGCGGATGAGATGAGGTGCCGGAGTACGCGGGGAGTACACGGGCTCGACCACAGCGGCGCGAGAAACTCGAACGTCTGCTGGTCGTCGACACGCAGCTCGTGTACGCCCGCCGGGCCTGCGCCGATCGGCACGCTCTGAACGAGGAACGGAAAGCTTGCCTGGAGCCGCGCCCGGGGGTCGGGGCGGCGTGTGGACCCGCCCCGGAACAGCCGAAGGCCCGTCAAGACGGTAACGACGTCCCACACGCTCGACCGCGCCGCCTGACGGGTGGGTGCGACGTCCCGGATCGATGCGCCGGCACCCGTACCTCGGCCTGACTGATAGGCGCCGAGAACCGCCTTCCCCGTCGAGAGATGCCGCGCGAGCCGCGCCTCGAGAGGCTGCCCACGGAGCATTGCGACAAGGGCGCCGGCCAAGTGACTCGAGTCCACCTTGGCGGCACGTAGGATCGCGATGGCATTGTCGTACGCGGCCTGTGGGTCGCTACGGCCGAAACTCCCTCCTTGGCCCAGCAGCGGGTTGTTCTCGCGATCGCTCCGCTCGCGGCCTGCCGACTCCCTCTGCTGCGCCTCGGCGACACGGGGAAGCGCGCACGCGTCGAACCAGTCGAGTTCACGCTCCGTCGCCTCGTTGCGTGTACCTACGAACGCTCGGTCTCGGCCGTCCTTCCCACGCCACGGCGTCCGCAGAGGCGCCGGGTCGCTCCGGACCCGTTCGACGACACTCAGGCTCAACTCGGCCAACTCTCGAGTCGAGGCGATGCAGAGGTTGCCATCGTCGTTCCACCAGCCGCGTACCGAGGGCTCGACCTCGCCGGCGAGGAGGAAGAACCCGAGACCGCGGAGGTAGCCGTCCAGGCTCTCTACGGTGCAGCCCTCGAGTTGCTCGATGAAGTTGGTCACTCCGAGAGCTCCCGTCGCTCGCCGGCGCTCGCGCGCTGGTCGGCCGCCCGAAGCAGCGCCTCGAGGTAGGCGAGGCGGAAGGGCCCGAGGTCGTCCAGGAGGTCAAGCGAACGCTCGATCCACGTGCTCTCCCCGAGTTCTCCCAGGCGGAGGAGCGAGAGGTCGAGCGTAGTGGGGCCGAACCGCTCGCCTGCGACGGTGATCTCGGGGAACTGGTCACCGTGCCCCACGCCGAGGCAGACGACTCGGTTGGGCCGGTGGTCGTCGGGCTGGAGCCTGGGCGTGAGCCGGAACTTCCCGTGGTGCGCGCCGACGAGGTACGCGGGCAGGTCGAGGTCGCGACTGCGCCCGCCCCGCTCGAGGAGGAGGAGGGCCGAAACGAGCTCGTGACGAAAGGCGAAGGGCGGGCGCCACCGCTTACGCTCGGGCGCCTTGGCGTAGACGCCGTCGCTCTCCGGCTCCTCGTCCGCCCAGTGCTGGAGCCGGCTCTGGAACTCGTGGTGAGCCTTCCCCACGTCGTGGGTGCGCGCGGCGAGGCGCAGCGCCTCGGTCCACTCAGGCTCGAGAGCGAGCCGGGCCAGCGTCCGCTCGAGCTCGTCGACCACATGGCGCGTGTGCGTCTCGAGCGTGACCCACCTCCCGAGACTGTCGGCGTCGTCTGCGTCGGAGTCCTCTTCCAGGGCAGAGCCGGAGACCGGGAGGGCGGCGACGCGGTCTTTCGTGGTTCCCGTCCAGCCGAGCTCCGAGCTGTAGCCGCCGTCCGAGGCCCGCAGGAGGAGGAGGTCGCCGGGCACGAGGTCGTCGGCTGAGGCGAGCCGGTCCCACCGCCGGCGTGAGTAGCTCCATCGCCACGGTCGGAGGGCGAGGAGGCCTCGATGCTCCCAGACCGGGACGGGGCAGACCTCGTCGCGGGCGGGCACGGGCTGCTCGGGGTCGTTCGGGTCGTCGTCGAAGTCCCGCCACGCGACGCCGACGTCCAGGTCCTCGGCGAGGCGGATGAAGCGGCCGACGTCCGGGTCGTCGCCGTCGAGGGTGGGGTCGGTGTCGAAGAGGTCGACGAGGTCGGGTGCACGCAGGAAAAGGCTGAGCGGCCGCTCCCCGAGGAGCTGCGCGGGTCCCTGCTGCGCTGCGAAGGCGGCGATCGCGTCGGGCGAGAAGGAGCCGCCGTCGAGCTCGAGCAGCGCCTGCCGGGCGATTCCCAGCGCCTCCTTCTCGTAGGGCGGCGCGAGCTTCTCGGGGATCTCCCCGCCCGGGTCGAGCCAGACGAAGCGTGCGGGCGCAGTCGTCCTCTGGCCCGACCGGTTCAGCCTGCCTGCACGCTGCACGAGGCTCGGCCAGGGAGCGAGCTCGCTCACGAGCGCGCCCGCGTCGAGGTCGACGCCGGCCTCGATCACCTGGGTCGAGACGACGATCCGCCCTCCGTCGCCGATGGGTTGCTCGAGACGTTTGACGAGCTTCTCGCGGTCCGCGGGGCGGAAGCGCGAGTGCAGCAGGAGGCGGTCGGGCGCGGAACGACCTTCGCCGGCGAGCCTTCCGAGTGCTCTGTAGACCTCGACCGCGCGGCCGACCGTGTTCGCGAGCGCGAGGGTGAGCCGAGGCGCGTCCGGTGCGTCCGCGAGAGCCTCGTGCTCCCTGAGAACGCGCCGCGCGAACATGCATGGATCCGCCGGGTCGAGCTCGACCCGAACCAGCTCTTTCGGTGCGGACAGGCGTTGCCCGAGCGACGCGCGCCTGTCCTCGTCGTCGACGCCGATCACCTCGAGCACGTCCGGCGCCCTGTGGTCGACCGTCTCGAGCCACGAGGGCTCGAGCGTCGCCGACATCCAGAGCGTGCGGGCGGGAGCAGCGACTGCGAAGCGATCGCGGAAGGCCTGGAGCTGGCAGCTCGTCGCGATCGCGGCGTCCATCAGCTGGACCTCGTCCAGGACCCAGAGGCAGTCGCTGTTGACGAGGCCGAAGTCGATCGGCCAGCTCGAGCGGCGCCGCCCGAAGCCGCGGTTGAGCGCCCGCGAGAGGAGCATGTCGATCGTTCCGACGAGGACGGCTTCCGCCTCGGGGTCGAGGACCCACGAGTCGTCGGCCATCCCGCCCATGAGCGGATACGCCTCGATCGGCCGCTCGAGCAGCCCGGCGCGGCGGAGCCGCTTGAGGAGCTTGTTCGTCCGCGCGAGCGTCTGCTCGACGAGCACCCGCATCGGGAGGGCGACGATCAGGCGCCGCGGCGTCCTGCGGCGCTCGGCCACGTCGGGGCTGAAGCACCGTCGCCAGAGCCAGTCGAGGAGGACCGCCTCGGTCTTCCCGGCTCCGGTCGGCGCCGACACGACCCTCGCGGGCTCGGGCCGCAGGGCAAGCCTTCGCTGCCACGGAAACGGGCCGCAGGACAACCCGGTCGCTCGCTCGAACAGCTCGTCGTAGGCGCCCGCCGTGCTCACGACGCTCCCCGCGGGCCGGTACGCGCTGCGCTCGTCGGCCGGCGCTCCGTGCCGGCGGCGAGTCCGTGGCGCACGCGGACGCCGCGGCCGATCGGGCGCCCGAGCCTCTTCCCCGCTGCGTCCATCGTGTGCCGAGTCACCGCCCGCAGAAGCCGGTCTTACGCCGCATGTGCGTTTCTTACAAAAGTCGACGCTCGGGGGCCAAATCGGGCGGCCAGTCGCTCGCGCTACCCGGCGGGAGGCGGCCCGGCCGCCGCGGTCGCGAGCGCTCCGTGCGCCGACCCGCAAGACGGCGCTGCCTGTCCGCGGGAGCCATGTCGCTACAGGGCACGTGCCCGAGCCGGGGGCCGCCGAGGTTGCCGCAGCCTGGCTCGCGGCGGACAGGCGCGTCTCGTCGCTCCTGCTCTACCCCGAGGCGTGCGCGGCGGTCGGCAGGGCACTGCGGACGGGCCGTCTCGGCCCAGGCAGGTCGGGCTCGCGCGCAGGCGGATCGAGGCGCTCTGGGCCGCGACCGACCGAGTCGAGCTGACGGACGAGCTCGCCTGCCGTGCGGGCGACCTCGCCGAGCGGCACGGACTGCGCGCGCACGACGCCGTTCACCTGGCCTCGTTCGAGGAGGTCGGCGACCCCGAGACGGTGCTCGTGTCGGGAGACGAGGAGCTTCTCGGCGCGGCGCGCTCGCTGGGCTTCGCGACGATCCGTCCACCGGACTGAGGAGCGCCGCGCACCACCGCGGCCGGGCCGCGCTCGTCGTCCGCTCAGACGACGGGGACGCAGCCTCGCCGCTCGGCGCCGCGCACGGCGGCGCCCAGCGCGACCACGTCGCCGACGACGAGCAGGGCGGGGGAGGGGAGGTCCCCGGCGAGGGCGGCGATCCCGGCGAGGGAGCCGGTGACGGCCCGCCCGTCGGCGCGCGTGCCGCGCGAGACGACCGCCGCGGGCGTGTCCGGGTCCTTGCCCGCCGCGAGCAGGCCGGCGGCGAGCTCGGGCAGGTGGGCGAGGCCCATGAAGACGACGAGCGTGCCGGGGGTGCGGGCGAGGTGGGCGTAGTCGAGCTCCTCGCCCGAGGCCGAGTGGCCCGAGACGAGCGTCACCTGGGCCGAGACGCCGCGGTGGGTGACGGGGATCCCGGCGAAGGCCGGGACCGCGGAGAGCGCGGAGACGCCGGGCACGACCTCGAACGGCACGCCGGCCTCGGCGAGCGCGAGCGCCTCCTCGCCGCCGCGGCCGAACACGAACGGGTCGCCGCCCTTCAGCCGCACCACCTCGAGCCCCCGCCGCCCGAGCTCGACGAGCAGGCGGTCGATCTCGGCCTGCGCGAGCTTCGCGCGCGGGATCACGAGCGCGTCGTCTGGCGCCTCGGCGACGAGCTCGGGCGCGACGAGCGCGTCGTGGACGAGCGCCTCGCAGGAGCGGACGAGCTCGAGCCCCCTGGCGGTGATCAGGCCAGGGTCGCCCGGGCCGGCCCCGACCAGCCAGACCGTCACGAGAGCCGCTCCCGCACGAGCTCCTCGAAGTAGTCGCGCCGCTCCTCGTAGGTGGGAAAGCGCCGCTTCGCCTCGGGCCGCAGCGCCCGCAGCTCCTCGGCGAGCTCGGCGTGCTCGGGCCGCACGACCGCGGCGACGAGCGAGCGCAGCTTCTTCGCGAGAGCCGGCGATGCACCGCCCGTGGAGACGGCCACTGCGATGGGTCCCTCGCGGTGCACCGCCGGCAGGATGAAGCTGCAGAGCTCGGGGACGTCGGCGACGTTGCAGAGCAGCCCGCGCCGTTCGGCGTCGCGGAAGACCCGCTCGTCGACGCGCCGGTCGCCGGTGGCCGCGAGCACGAGGAACGCGCCCCTGAGCAAGCGCCGGCGGTAGCGGCGCGGCTCGACGCGCTCGACCAGAGCGCCGCACGCCTCGAGACCGGCGGCCTTCTCGTCGGCCGTCGGACCCTCGCCGACGACGACGCA
This sequence comes from Gaiellaceae bacterium, assembly GCA_035650615.1. GTDB lineage: Bacteria > Actinomycetota > Thermoleophilia > Gaiellales > Gaiellaceae > PALSA-600. Next base: position 36,125 of record DASRHI010000056.1, read on the forward strand.
GCGGCGGCCCGCGAGGTCGAGCGCCGCCATGTAGAACTGCTTACTCACACCGCCTGCGCCTCGGCCTCGTCCTCGGGCGGCTTGATCTCGTCGACGAGCCGGTTGATCTCGTCCTTGTCCGGGAACGCGTAGTTGATCTTCACGAACGGCTGCCAGTCGTCCGGGATCGCGTCCTCCGGGAGGATCGCCTCCACCGGGCACTCGGGCTCGCACGCGCCGCAGTCGATGCACTCCTCCGGGTCGATCACGAGCATCCGGTCCATCTCGTGGATGCAGTCGACGGGACAGACGCTCTGGCACGAGATGTCCTTCACGTCGATGCACGCCTCGCCGATGATGTAGGTCACGTTTCCTGTCCTCCCCTAGGCTCCGATTGACGCCACGCGCGCCCCCGCCTTGCCGAGGCGCAGCGCGATCTCGAAGTCCTCCGTCGAGATGCTCACACCGTACTCGCCGGGGCCGACCGCGGAGACCGAGACTCGCTCGATCGTCCGCCCCTCGAGCGCCGTCAGGGCCTCGTTCAGCTCGCGTGCCGAGTCGGCCAGCTCCCGGCCCGCCGGGAGGCGGCGGAAGAGGGCGAGCGCGGCCTGCTCGCCGCCGGGGCCGTAGAGCGCCCGCACGCGACCGGTCGAGAGGCCGAGCTCGAGCAGCTCGGCGAGCGCGTCGGCGTCGTCGCCCTCGACGACGCCCTCGTCGACGGCCGCGACGACGTCCGCGAGCCGCGCGCGGCGGCCCTCGTCGGCGACGAGCGCGAGCACCGCCTGCGCCTCGGCGCGGGCGACCTCGCGGGCCTCTCCGGTGACCCTAGGCATCGTGCGCGGCGTCGCCGAGGAGCGCGTGGAGCTCGTGCTCGAGCCCGCCGCTCTCGACGGCGCAGTGGATCCCGCACTCCTTCGGCGCGTTCGACTCCCACCACCAGCGTCCCGCGCGGGAGGGCTCGTCGGGCCCGATCGCGCGGGTGCAGGGGGCGCAGCCGATCGAGCGGTAGCCGCGGTCGTAGAGCGCGTGGTAGGGGACGTCGCGCTCGCGCACGTACTCCCAGACCTCCTCCTCCGTCCACTCGGCGAGCGGGTTGAGCTTCACGATCGCGCCGTGGTCGTGGTCGATCTCGACCTTGCGGATGTTCGTGCGGCTCGCCCACTGGTCGCGGCGCAGGCCGGTGATCCAGGCGTCGAGCGTGTGCAGGTGCTTCGTGAGCGGGCGCACCTTGCGCACGTTGCAGCAGAGCAGCCGCAGGTCGACGGAGGTCTTGAAGAGGTCGACGCCGTGCTTGCCGACCATCCGGCCGACCTCGTCGGGGTCGGGCTCGACCAGCGTGAGGTCGAGGCCGGGGTAGCGGTCGCGGAGCCGGTCGACGAGCTCGAGCGTCTCGGCGGGCAGCCGGCCGGTGTCGACCGAGAAGACCTTGATCGCCGGGTCGAGCTCGTAGGCCATGTCGATCAGCGCGACCGTGTCGACCTGGAACGACGTCGAGATCGCGAGCCCGGGCGAGAAGCGCTCGATCGCCCAGGCGAGCAGCGCCTGCGGCTCCTCCCCCTCGAACTCGATCGAGAGCTCGCCCGCCTCCAGCTCGTCGAGCAACTCGTAGGTACTCACTCGTCAGCCTCCTCGCGTTGACGTCCCTTCGCCGGCGCGATCCCGGCCAGCTCTCCCAGCTCGTCGTCGCCCGCGCGGCGCGCGAACGCGACGAATCCCTCGCCCGGCTCCCGCCGGTCGAGCCATCCCGCGACGAGGCCCTCCACGGCGGCGTCGAGCTGCGCGCTCGGCACGCGCCGGAAGAGCGGCCGGCCGATCGCGGGCTCGGGCCCGAGCGAGCCCCGCACGAAGATGTCGTAGGCCTGCCGGCGCACGCCGCCCTCGTCGCGGGCGGTCGTTCCCTGGAAGCCGAGGTCGCCGACCCAGTGCTGCGCGCAGGCGTGCGGGCAGCCGTCGAGGTGCAGCCGCAACTCGGCGATCTGCTCGCCGAAGCGCTCCTCGAGGCGCTCGATCAGCGCGCCGAGGCGCGTCTTCGTCTCGGCGACGGAGAAGTTGCAGTGCGGCTCGCCGGTGCAGGCGATCGAGTTGCCGCGCACCGGGTTGACGTCGAGCGGGAAGCCGATGCGCTCGAGCTCGGCGACCGCCTCGGGCACCGACTCGTCCGGGACGCCCGTGACGACGAAGTTCTGCTGGCGCGTGATGCGCACGTCGCCGCCGTACCGCTCGGCGAGGTCGGCGACGGCGATCAGCTGGTCGCCCGAGATCAGGCCGAGGTGGACCGGGACGCCGATGTAGCTGAGCCCCTCCTGCCGCTGCGGGTGGACGCCGAGGTGGTGCGACGGCTCGCCGTCGACCGGCGGCAGCGAGTAGTCCTCGAGCGCGCGGCCGAGCTTCGCCTCGACGCGCTCCCGGATCCCCTCGGGGCCGATGTCGTCGACCATGAACTTGAGCCGCGCCTTCACGCGCGAGACGCGGTAGCGGAGGTCCTCCGACCAGACCGAGGTGATCGCGCCGAGGATCTCGTTCGCCTCCTCCTTCGGCACGAACACGCCCAGGTCGCGCGCGATCCGCGGCACCGACGAGAGCCCGCCGCCGACGAGGACGCCGAAGCCCTCGCGCCCCTCGTGGATCGCGCCGACGAGCGAGACGCAGTTGATCTCGGGCGCGTTGCAGCGGTCCGCGCACGCCGAGATCGAGTACTTGTGCTTCCGCGGCAGGTTCGCCCAGTCGGGGTTTCCGTAGAAGAGGTCCGCGGCCGCCTCGACGACCGGCGAGGCGTCGAAGAGCTCGCCCGCGTCGATTCCCTGCACCGGGCAGCCGGTGATGTTGCGCACCGTGTCGCCGCAGCCGCCGGCCGTCGTCACGCCCGCGGCGTCGAGGTGCGCGAAGACGTCGGGGAGCCTCGCGAGCTCGAGCCAGTGGAGCTGGATGTTCTGGCGCGTCGAGAGCTCGCCGTCGCCCTTGCCGTAGAGGTTCGAGACCTCGCCCACGGCCCGGAGGCGCGCGGGCGAGATCTGCCCGGCGGGAATCTTGACGCGCAGCATGAACGTCCCGACCTTCGGCTTGTCGTGGTAGAGCCCCCACCACTGGAGCCGGACGACGTCCTCCTCCGCGACGTTCTCGTAGCCGGCGGCGATCAGCGCCGGCAGCTCCTCGCGGATGCCGAGCGGCGCCTTCTCGCGCTTGAGGCGCTCGACCGGGTTGCGCTTGAGCACGAGCTCCCAGTCGGGAGCGGGTTTCGCGACGGTCGCCATCGGGATCCGCCGGAGCGTAGCGACCCCGGTACAAAAAGTAAAGTTTTGAGGCTGAATGCGCCCGAAGTCACTATCCGAAATGCAGTATTGGAGCCGTTTCCGGCATGCCGCACCATTCCGGGGTCAGCCGGCGTGGGGCGCAACGTTCCGGGGTCTGACCCCGAGTTGTTGCGGGGTCAGACCCCGGGGTCAGCGCAACGTTCCGGGGTCAGACCCCGAGTTGTTGCGCGCGCCGTCGACCCCGAGTTGTTGCGCGCGCCGTCCGAGCGTTGACCGCCGCGGCGCTCAGGAAGAATGACCGCCGAGATGAACGCCCGCCCGAGAGTGCTCGTCCGCGAGGAGATCGCCCCGGCCGGGGTCGCGCTCCTCCGCTCGCGCTTCGACGTGGACGAGGACCGCGAGTCCGACCTCGCCGAGATCATCGGCCGCTACGACGCGATCGTGATCCGCTCGGCGACGAAGCTCACCGCCGGCGTGATCGAGCGCGGCGTGAACCTGAAGGTGATCGGGCGCGCCGGCGTCGGCGTGGACAACGTCGACGTCGAGGCGGCGACCCGGCGCGGGATCGTGGTCGCGAACGCGCCGGAGTCGAACATCGTCTCCGCCGCCGAGCACACGGTCGGCCTGCTCGTCGCGCTCGCGCGCAACATCCCGCAGGCGCACTCGGCGCTCGTCGAGGGCCGCTGGGAGCGCTCGCGCTGGGGCGGCGTCGAGCTCGCGGAGAAGACCCTCGGCATCCTCGGCTTCGGCCGGATCGGCATGCAGGTGGCGCGCCGGGCGCTCGGGCTCCAGATGCGCGTCGTCGCCTACGACCCCTTCGTCTCGGCCGAGCGCTTCCGCGAGCTCGGCGTGGAGAGCGACACCTTCGAGGGCGTGCTCGAGCGCTCCGACTTCCTCACCCTCCATCTGCCGCTGAACGACGAGACGCGCGGGGCGATCGACGCGAAGGCGATCGCGCGCATGCGCGACGGCGTGCGGATCGTGAACGCGGCGCGCGGCGAGCTCGTCGACGAGCAGGCGCTGCTCGAGGCGCTGCGCTCGGGGAAGGTCGCGGGCGCCGCGCTCGACGTGTTCCCGCAGGAGCCGTACTCGGGCCCGCTCCTCGGCGCGCCCAACCTCGTCGTGACGCCGCACCTCGCGGCCTCGACCGACGAGGCGCAGGACCGCGCCGGCGTGATCGTCGCCGAGCAGGTCGTCGCGGCGCTCGACGGCGGGCTCGTCACGAACGCGGTCAACATCCCGAGCGTCGGCGCCGAGGCGCTCGAGGCGCTCGGCCCGTTCGTGCCGCTCGCCGCGAGCCTCGGCCGGATCGCGCTCGACCTCGCCCGCGGCGAGCCGAGCCGGATCGTGCTCGAGTACTACGGCGAGCTCGCCGAGCACGACACCCGCCTGCTCACGCTCGCGGCGCTGAACGGCGCCTTCCGCGGCCGCGTCGACCAGCCGGTCAACTACGTGAACGCGCCCCTCGTCGCCGCCGAGCGCGGGATCGAGGTGGTGGAGGAGCGGCGCCGCTCCTCGCGCGACTTCACGAACCTCGTCGCGGTCACCGCCGGCGAGGCCCGCGTCGCCGGCACGACGATCGGGCGCGACCACCGGCAGTGGCTCGTCTCGGCGTTCGGGTTCGAGCTCGAGATCGAGCTCGCGCCGCGGATGATCTTCCTGCGCTACGACGACGTCCCCGGCGTGATCGGGCGGGTCGGCACGCTGCTGGGCGAGGCGAATGTCAACATCGCGCAGATGGCCGTGTCCCGGAACAACGAGGGCGGCAAGGCGCTGATGGCGCTCTCGATCGACACGCCCGCCTCGCCCGAGGTGGTCGAGCGGCTCCGCGAGGGCGTCGACGACGCCTGGCTGGTGAACGCGTGACCGCGTTCTGGCACCCGTTCGCGGACATGAAGACCGTCGCGGGGCGGGAGATCGTGCTCGACCGCGGCGAGGGCGTGTGGGTGTGGGACACCGAGGGCCGCCGCTACCTCGACGCCTCGGGCGGCCTCTGGTACGCGAACGTCGGCCACGGGCGGCGCGAGCTCGCGGACGCCGCGGCCGCCCAGCTCGCGAGGCTCGCGGCGTACTCGGCCTACGACCGCTTCGCGACCCGCCCGGCGCTCGAGCTCGCCGAGCGCGTCGCCGCGCTCGCGCCGATCGAGGGCGCCGCCGTCTTCCTCACCACGGCCGGGTCGGACGCGGTCGAGACCGCCGTCAAGCTCGTCCGCCGTTACTGGTCGGCGGTCGGCCGGCCCGAGCGCCAGGTGATGGTCGCGCGCGAGCGCGCCTACCACGGCGTGAGCGGCTACGGCACGAGCCTCGTCGGGATCGAGCCGAACCGCGCCGGCTTCGGCGAGCTCGCGCCGAACGTCGTGCGCGTGCCGCACGGCGACGCCGACGCGGTCGCCGCCGTCTTCGCCGAGCGCGCGGCCGAGGTGGCGGCGTTCATCGGCGAGCCCGTGATCGGGGCCGGCGGCGTCCACCCGCCGCCCGACGGCTACTGGCCGGCGATCGAGCGCCTGTGCCGCGAGCACGACGTCCTGCTCGTGCTCGACGAGGTGATCACGGGGTTCGGGCGGCTCGGCGAGTGGTTCGGCGCGCAGCGCTACGGCGTCGTCCCCGACCTCTTCACCTTCGCGAAGGGAGTGACCTCGGGCTACGTGCCGCTCGGCGGCGTCGTCGTCGGGCCGCGCGTGCAGGAGCCGTTCTGGCGCGGCGACGCCGGCATGTTCCGGCACGGCTACACGTACTCCGGCCACGCGGCCGCGTGCGCGGTCGCGCTCGCGAACCTCGACCTGATCGAGCGGGAGCGGCTCGTCGAGCACGTGCGCGAGCTCGAGCCGGCCTTCGCGGCGAAGCTGCGCGCGCTGGAGGCGCTCCCCGGCGTGCGCGAGGTGCGCACGGCGGGGCTGCTCGCCGGGATCGAGGTCGACGACGTGGAGCGCGCGATCGAGCGCCTGCGGGGCGAGGGCGTGCTGACCCGCGTGGTCGGCGGGACGGCGCTCCAGATCTCGCCGCCGTTCGTGCTCGGCGAGGACGACGTCGACTTCCTCGCCGCCGCCGTCGCGGCCGCCGCCGGCGGGTGACCGCCCGGGTCAACCCGCGCCGGCGTCGAGCACCTGGCGGACCTTGCGCGCCAGGTCGTCGGCGAGGTAGGGCTTCTGGATGAACGCCGCCCGCGCCTCCGTGATCCCGCGGCGGACGATCGTGTCGCCGGGGTACCCGGACGTGAACAGGACCCTGAGACCCGGCCGGAGCGACGCGAGCCTCTCGGCGAGCTCCTGGCCGTTCATCCCCGGCATGACGATGTCCGTGAGGAGCAGGTCGATCGGGCCACGCTCCCGCTCGGCGAGCTCGAGCGCCTCGGCTCCGTCGGCGGCGAGCAGCACCCGGTAGCCGTGCGACTCGAGCACCCTGGCGACGAGGGGCCGGACGAGCTCGGCGTCCTCGACGAGGAGGATCGTCTCGCGGCCCTGGAGGGAACCGGTCTGCTCCACCTCCGACGGCGGCGCGACCGGCTCGCTCGCCCACGGGAAGTAGATCTTGAAGGTGGTGCCCAGGCCGGGCTCGCTGTACAGCCAGATGTGGCCGCCGCTCTGCTTGACGATGCCGTAGACGGTCGCCAGCCCGAGGCCGCTCCCGCGCGCCTTCGTCGTGAAGAACGGCTCGAAGATCCGGCGGCGCGTCTCCTCGTCCATCCCGACGCCCGAGTCGGTGATCTCGAGCAGCACGTGGGGCCCGGGGACGACCTCGACGTGCTCGGCCGCGTAGGCCTCGTCGAGCTCGACGTTCGCGGTCCGGATGCCAAGCGTCCCGCCGCCCTCCATCGCCTGGCGCGCGTTCACCACGAGGTTGACGATCACCTGCTGGAGCTGGCTGCGGTCGACGAGGACCGGGCGCAGGTCGGGCTCGAGCCGGCAGTCGAGCTGCACGTCCTCGCCGAGGATTCGCCCGAGGAGCCTGAGCGTCTCCTCGACGACGTCGTTCAGGTCGAGGGACTCCGGCTCGAGCACCTGCTGCCGGCTGAACGCCAGGAGCTGGCGCGTGAGCGCGGCCGCCTGCTCGGCGGCTGCCTCGATGTTCGTCGCGTCCTCGACGAGCCGCTCGTCGGCGAGGCCCCGCAGCAGGGAGGTGGTGGAGCCGAGGATCACCGTCAGGAGGTTGTTGAAGTCGTGGGCGACCCCGCCCGCGAGGTTGCCGATCTCCTCCATCTTCTGCGCCTGCCGGAGCTGCTCCAGCAGCCGCTTGCGCTCGGTGACGTCCCGGGCGATCTCCGCGACGCCGGTGATCGCCCCGCTCGCGTCCCGGATCGGCGAGACGGTCAGGCTCACGTCGACCGGGGTGCCGTCGCGCCTCAGGCGGACGGTCTCGCGGTTGCCGATCGACTTCCCGGCCTTCACCTCCGCCAGCATCGCCGTCGCCTCCTCGCGGAGGTCGGCGGGGACGAGCAGCTCGCCCGACCGGCCGACCATCGCCTCGGCGGGGTAGCCGTAGAGCGCCTCGGCGCCCGGGTTCCAGGTGATGACCGTGCCGTCGAGGGTCCGGCTGATCATCGCGTCGCTCGACGACCGCACGATCGCCGCCACCCTGGCGAGCTCCTCCTCGGCTCGCCGCCGCTCCGCGACCTCGGCGGTGAGGGCGGCCGTCCGCTCGGCCACTCTGCGCTCGAGCTGCTCGTAGAGCTGGCTTCGCTCGAGCGCGATCCCGACCTGGTGGCCGACCGCGTGCAGGGTCGTCCTCTCCTCCTCGCCGAAGTGGCTCGCCGAGACGCCGGCGAAGTTCAGCATCCCCGCCACCCGGCCCTCCACCCACAGGGGCACGCTCACGTGGCAGCGCAGGTCGTGCCGGTCGGCCGTCCGGCGGAGCCGCTCGCACTCGACGACGGTCACCGCGTCGGTCAGCTCGCCGGCCAGCAGCCTGCGGCGGCAGAGACAGTCGCCCTCGAGCGCTTCCGGGCCGTCCAGGGGAGGCGGCAGCCCGCGCGCGGCCGCGGGGCGGACGCCGGCGTCGCCCTCGCGGACGAACATCCAGGCGGCGGCGACGCCCGGGAGCTCGAGGGCGAGCTCGAGCGCTCGCTCGGCCACCTCCTGCTCGGAGGTGCAGAGGTTGAGGCCGTCGGCGATGCGGTAGAGGCCGCCGAGCGAGCGATGGGAGCGCTCGAGCTCCTCCTGCCGCGCCTCGAGCTTCTCGTTGATCAGCACCGTGTCCTCGTACGTCGAGATCAGGAAGTCGAGGATCTGCTGCCGCTCCGAGCCGATGAGGTGCCGCTCGCCCGCGAACTGGATCTCGAGGCCGCCGTGCGGCCGCTCCCCGCGGCGCAGCTCCTGGTTCAGGACGATCTGGCGGATCCGGGCGAGCAGGTAGTCCCGGTCGTACGGCTTCCTGACGAAGTTGTCAGCGCCGCACTCGAGGCCCCTGATCACGTCCTGCGGGCTCGAGAGCGACGTGAGGAGGATGACCGGGATCTGCTTCAGCTCCCTCTGCGACTTGAGCCTCCGGCAGAGCTCGTAGCCGTCGATGCCGGGCATGACGACGTCGGTCACGACGAGAGCAGGCCGGAGCGCGGGCGCGGTCCGGAGCGCCTCCTCGCCGCTGCCCGCGACGACCACGCCGTAGCCCGCCTCGCCGAGCACGTGCTCCAGCTCCGCCGCCTGGGTGGGGCTGTCCTCGACGACGAGCACGGTGGGGCCGCTCACGATGCCTCCGGGGAGGCGACGAGCCTGCCGATCGCGGCCGCGATCGCGGAGGCGGGGAGCACGTGCTCCGCGGCTCCCAGCCGGATCGCCTCCTTCGGCATGCCGAAGACGACGCTGCTCTCCTCGTCCTGGGCGATGGTCACGCCGCCCGCGTCTCGGAGCGCCCGCAGGCCCGTCGCGCCGTCGTGGCCCATCCCGGTCAGGACGATCCCGATCGCGGCGGCTCCGTACGACTCGGCCACGGACTGGAGCAGGTGCGACCCGGAGGGGCGGAAGCCGTCCCGCGCCGTCGAGCGCGCAAGCCGGATCCTGCCGTCCTCGCCGATCCCCATCTGGACGCCGTCGGGGGCGACGTAGACGACGCCCGCGCGGGCGGGCTCCCCCTGCTCGGCGAGCTTCACCGCGCGCGACGTCGCCCGGCCGAGCCACTCGACGAACCCGGTCGTGAACCCGGGGGTCATGTGCTGTACGAGCAGCACCGGGCAGCCGAGGGAGCGCGGCAGGCTCGCGAGGATCTCGGCGACCGCCGGCGGCCCGCCGGTCGAGGCGGCGATCGCGACCACGCCGATCTTCCCGTGGCTCGCCGCCGGCGCCGGGCGTGCGGGCCGCGCGCGGCCGTCATGCGCGCCTCGGCGCCTGACCACCTTCACCTCGGCCATCAGCTTCAGGGCCCGCACGAGCTCGGCGCCGAGCGCGTCTTGCCGGTCGCCGCCGCGGGGCTTCCGCACCATCATCAGCGCTCCCGCGCCGAGGGCGTCGAAGGCGCCGAGCGAGTCCGACGGGCTGATGCTCGCGCTCGTCATCACGATCGGCGTGGGCACGTGCGCCATGATCCGCGCGGTCGCCTCGTAGCCGTCGACGCGCGGCATGTGGACGTCCATCAGGATCACGTCGGGGCGGAGGCGCCGCGTCAGGGCGACCGCCTCCTCCCCGTCGCTCGCGACGCCGACGAGGCTGAGCTCGGGGTCGCCCTCGATCAGGCGGGAGAGGTGCTCGCGCGTCGCGGCCGAGTCCTCGGCGAGGAGCACGCGGATCACGAGGCGCTCCGTCGCTCGCGGCTCATACGAGGCGCTGGACCAGCTCCAGCAGGTTGGACTGGTCGAAGCTCGACTTGACCACGTAGGCGTTGGCGCCGGCCTCGATCCCGCGCTCCCTGTCTTCCCGGGACTCGAGGGCGGTGACGAGCACGACCGGCAGGTCGGCGAGCGCCGGGTCGCTCCTGATCCGCGCGGTCAGCTCGAACCCGTTCATCCGCGGCATGTCCACGTCGGAGACGACCAGGTCGAACTCGCCGCTCTTCAAGGCCGTCCAGGCGTCGACGCCGTCGACGGCCGCCTGCACGCGGTACCCGGCCGCCTCGAGCATCGTCGTCTCCATCACCCGCGTGGTGATCGCGTCGTCCACGACGAGCACGGCGGGCCGGCGGGGCTCCGCGGGCGCCGCCGGCGCGGCCGCGCCCGTCGCGGGCGCGGAGCGGACGAGCTCCTCCGGTCGCAGGACGGGGACGAGCTCGCCGGTGCCGAGGAGACCGACCTCGGCCGTGTGCCGGAGCCGCACGAGCGGCGGGCCGAGCTGCTTGACGGCGACCTCCCGGTCGCCCTCGACCTGCTCGACGAGGAGGCCGAGGCGCTCGTCGCCGGCGGCGAGGACGACGCACACGAGCGGGTCCTCGCGACCCGCTCCGCCGTCGCGGTCGGGCAGCCCGAGCACGTCGCCCAGGCGCGCGAGGGGAACCGCCAGGCCGTTCCAGCGGATGGTCCGCCGGCCCTCGACCGCTCGCAGCTCGCCTGGCGAGACCGCCAGGACGCGCTCGACCGCGGCGACCGGAAGCAGGAAGCGCCGGCCCCGTTCCTCGACGAGGACGCCGCGGAAGGTGGCGACCGTCGCCGGCAGGAGCATGCGCACGCGGGTCCCCCGCCCGGGGTCGCTCTCGAGCTCGACCCGCCCTCCGAGCCGTCCGACCTGCTCCTTCACGATCGCGAGCCCGAGCCCGTGGCCGGAGACGTCGGTGACGGTGCGGCTCGTGCTGAGGCCGGACCGGAAGAGGAGGTCGAGTGCGGCGCGGTCGCCGAGCTGGGCCGACTGCTCCTCGCTCAGCAGGCGGGTCCGCAGCGCGGCCTCCCTCACGCCGGCCGGGTCGATCCCGCGGCCGTCGTCCTCGACGAGGACCTCCACGCGGCCGCCCTCGCGCGCGGCCACGGTCACGGTCACCCGGCCGCGGGGCTCCTTGCCGGCCGCGGTCCGGACGGCGGGAGGCTCGATCCCGTGGTCGACGGCGTTCCGGACGAGGTGGAGGAGGGGGTCCTTGATCGCGGCGAGCACCCGACGGTCGACCTCGAGCTCGGCTCCTCGAGCCGTCCACTCGACCTCCTTGCCCTGCTCGCGGGCGAGCTCCCGGGCGATGCGCGGGAAGGCGTCGAGCACGCTGGCCGCCGGCGTCAGCCGCAGCCTGCGCACCTCGTCGTGGAGCCTCCCGACCGCGCTCGCGATCCGGCGCTCGTCCTGCGCGAGCCGGTCGAGCATCGCTCGGGCCTCGGTCTCGAGCGGCGCGAGCACCGACCGGCCGCGGCCGGCTTCCGGGCCAGCGGCCCCGGCGCCGTCTCGGCCGAGCTCGAGCCGGGCCCGCGCGAGCCCTTCGACGAGCGTCTCCGCGTCGCGGACCCGCTCCTCGGCGGCGAGCTTGGAGAGGAAGAGGTCCTCGGTCTGGTAGAGCAGGTCGTCGAGCCGGGAGGCGTCCAGCCTGACCGTGTCGGCCGCCGGCGGCGGCTGCCCGGCGCCCGTGGGCCGGCCCGGCGCCGGCGGGGCGGGGCTCCCCGAGACGAGGCGCTCCACCGCGTCGACCTGCTCCTGGAGCAGGCGGAGCGTCGCCGCGTCGAGCTCGCGGCGGCCCTGCGTGAGCTCGCTGAGGACGGACTCGCACGTCTTGCAGAGCGCCTCGGCCTCGGTGAGGCCGACCGAGCGGGAAGCCCCCTTGAGGGTGTGCATCTCGCGGAACGTCGCCTCCACCGTTGCCCGGGCCTGGTCGGGCGGCAGGCCGCGCCCGAGCGCGAGCAGGTTGGCGTTCAGGACGCGCAGGTGCTCCTCCGCCTCCGCCGCGAAGGTGGCGAGCAGTCGGGCCTTGAAGTCGTCCTCGCCGTCGGCCAAGGCCTACGGTCTAGCCTCCCGCTCCTGCGGGCGCCGGCTCGGCGGCGACGAGCTCGGTCAGGCGCCCGGCGAGCGCGCTCAGGTCCTGCGCCGCCTGCTCGACCTGCCTCGTCGAGGCGAGGTTCTGGGCCGACGCCTGCTCGATGTTCTCCATCGCGAGGGCGACCTGCTCCATCCCCGTCGTCTGCTGCTGCGTCGAGGCCAGGATCTGCTGCGCCGCCTCTGCCGACTCGGTCAGGCTCTCGGCGAGGGCGCGGATCGCCTCTCCGGCGGCGCTCACGACCGACTCGCCCGCCTCCGAGGCCTTCACGCCCTGCTCGACCGCCAGCACGGCCGCCTGGGTGGCGCGCTGGATCTCGCCCAGGATCCCCCGGATCTCGGCGGTCGCCCGCTTCGACTGGTCGGCGAGCGCTTTCACCTCGGCCGCGACGACGGCGAACCCCCGCCCGGCCTCGCCTGCCTTCGCGGCCTCGATCCCGGCGTTCACGGCGAGCAGGTTCGACTGCTCGGCCAGGCCGCTGACGGTGGCGACGATCTCCGCGATCGCCTCGCTCCGCTCGCTGAGCGCGAGGATCTGGCCGGCGACCGCCTCCATCCGAGCCTTCGCCTCCCGAGCCGTCCGCACCGCGTCCTCCACCGCCTGACGGCCCTCCTGCGAGACCTCGGCCGTGCGCTGCACCGACCTCGCCACCGCCTGAGCCTTCGCCGCCGCCACCTCGACCGTCTGCTTGACCTCGTCGACCGTGGCCGAGGTCTCCTGCACGGCCGCCTGCTCCTCGGCCGCGCCGGAGGCCTGCTGCGCGGTCGCGGCGAGGATCTCCGCGCCGGCGGAGGCGAGCGTGCCGATCGAGGAGCGCAGGCGGCTCGTGATCCCGCGGGTGAGCGCCCAGGCGATCGCCGCCCCGGCGCCGAGGGCGAGCAGGGCGATGCCGCCGAGGATCCAGACGTCTCTCGCGATCGCGTCGTCGGCCGACCGCGTCGCGCGCGCGGCGCGGGCCGTGCTGGCGTCGGCGAGGCTCTTGATGCGCTTCCGCACCTCGTCGCCGAGCGGGAACTCGCGCACCCGGGCGAGCCGTACGGCCTCGGCCTGGCGGCCGGACGCGCGGGCCGCGATCGCCGCTCGAGTCGCGGTCTCCCAGCTTCCGAGGAGCCCGAGCACCCGGTCCCACCGGGCCCGCTCGGCGCCCGAGCTCGCGTCGCGCAGCACGGTCGCCTGCCGCCTGGCGCTGGCGAGCCGGGAGCTGCGCTGCGCGAGCGCGGCCCTGTCGCCCCGGACGAGGTAGCGCAGGAATCCCACCGTCGCGCTGTTGAAGGCGCCTCGTAGCTCGAGCGCGGCGAGGGCGTCCTGCTGCGCGCGACCCGACGTGCGGAACGCGTCGCGCTCGTCGACGAGGGCGAACGCTCCCACGCCCGAGGTGACGACGAGCAGCGCCAGGAGCACGGCGCAGCCGGCGCCCACCCTCCTTCCGACCGTCCAGCGGCTCGTCCTCACAGGGCCTCCTCGTCGACGACGAAGCGCGGGTGTGCGGCGACCGCGTCCAGGTCGAGCACGCCGACGAGGTCGCCCGTCACCTCCCGCACGAAGGGGTGCTCGCCCGGGGCCGCCGGAACGCGGCCGAGCTCGCCCGGCTCCACGTGGGCGAGCCCTTCGAGAGCGTCGGCGACGAGGCCGAAGCTCTGGCCGCCCGCCTCCACGACCACGACGAGGCCGCCCCCGCCGGGGCCTTCCCGCTCGCGCGGCTCGGCGAGCGCCCGGAAGTCGACCACCGGGAGCACGCGGCCGCGCAGGTTCACGACTCCGAGGATGGACGAAGGTGCGGACGGAAGCGGGGTCAGCTCGGTCAGCGGCAGCGCCTCCACCGCGCGGGCGACGTCGACGCCGTACCGCTCGCCGCCGCGGGCGAACACGACGAGCGCCCGGCGCTCGCCGGGGGCGGCGGCCTCCGCCGCGGGGCGCGCCAGCGCCGCGGCGCGGCTCTCGAGGATCCGGCGCGCCTCCTCGGGCGACGGCGCCGGCGGCTCCTCGACGGCGCGGCGGGCCCGTTCGAGCCGGGCCCGCGCCTGCTCCCAGTCGACCTCCGGGCGTCCGGCTTCCGGGTTCGCCTCGGGTCTCACCACCGCTCCAGGTACGCCTCTGTCGTCTCGAGCAGCCGGCGGGCGGTCAGACCGGCGGCGCCGGCGACCGGCTCGTCGGGCGGCAGCGCCGCGAGCAGGCGCGCCGCGGTCCCCAGGCTGCGTGCGCCCCGCCTGCGCTCGCCCCGACGGAGCTCCAGCCCGCCCAGGAGGAAGTGCGCGGCCGCCGAGTCCGGGGCGAGGAAGAGGGCGGCGCGCAGCGCCTCGAGCGCGGCCGGAAGCTCGGCTCGCTCCTGGCAGATCGCCGCGAGCAGGAGGTGGGTCTCGACGTCGAGGCGGTCTCGGGCGAGCGCGGCCCGGCACAGGCCCGCCGCCTCGTCCAGGTCGCCCCGGTCGGCCGCCGCCCGCGCCCGCTCGCGCAGCTCGCCGGGATCCGGCTCCGGGAGCGGGGGCGGAGCCGGCGCGGCCGGCGCCCCGGCCGGCGCGGGGCGGGGCGCCGGGGCGGCAACGGCCGCCGCCGCCGGGCGCGGCTCGGCCCGGCTGCGACCGGGGCGCTGGTCCTGCTTGCGGTGGAGGAGCGCGCCCTGGAGCCGCACCGGCTCGAGCGGGCGGAGGAGCTCCGCGGAGGCCTCGGTCGGGCTCACGGCCAGCCAGCCGCCGGCGACGAGCGCCTGCCGGAGTCGCGCCGCGGTGGCCCGCTGGGCCTCGGGCGTGAAGTAGAGGAGGACGTTCCGGCAGAGGATCACGTCCATCGCGCCGGTGTTCGTGACGACGGACGGGTAGCCGTCCCCGGCCAGGTTCAGCGGCGCGAACGTGACCATCCGGCGGATCTCGGGATCGAGCTCGAAGCTCTCGGCTCCTCGCCGGCGGAAGTAGCGGTCGACGACGGCGGGCGGCGTGTCGCGCAGGGACCAGCGCCGGTAGACGCCCCGGCGGGCGCGCTCGAGCCCTTCCGCGTCGACGTCGGTGGCGAGGATGGTGACCGCCCAGTCCGCCCGGTCCCGGAGCAGGCGGTCGACGAGGATCGCGAGCGAGTAGGGCTCCTCGCCGCTCGCGCAGCCGGCGCTCCAGAGGCGGAGCCGCGGGGTGCCGGCGGCGCGCCGGCGGTCGATCAGGGCGGGCAGGACCTCCCGCTCGAGCGCCTGGAAGCAGGCGCCGTCGCGGAAGAAGTAGGTCTCGCCGACCGTGAGGGAGCTCGCGAGCTGCCGCCAGGCCGGGCTCTCGTCGGGGAGGCTCTCGAGCCAGCGCAGGTACCGCTCCGCCGAGGGTGCGTTCGCGGCCCGGGCCGCACGAAGCAGCGCCCGCTCGAGCTCGGCCCGCCGGCGCAGGGAGAAGTCGAGGCCGAGCCGCTCGGCGACCAGGGTCTGCGCCCGGGCGAGCTCGCCGGCGAGACTCACGGCTCCACCGCCTCGAGCGCCGTCGCCAGGAGCCGCTCCTCGTCCAGGGAGAGGAAGGAGTCGAGGTCGCAGATGACGAGCAGCCCGTCGGCGAGGGCCGCGACGCCCTCGACGTGGGCGAGCCGTGGCAGCACGGCGGCGGGCGGCCGGACGTCGTCGGCGGTCAGCTCGCGCAGCCCGAGCACCTCGTCGACGGCGAGGGCGACGACGCGCCTGGTCGTCCGGGCGACGAGGAGGTGCGCCGAGGGCCCGTACTCACGCGGCTCGCAGCCGAGCCGCCGCCTCACGTCGAGAACCGGAGTGACGAGCCCGCCGACGTTGAGCGCTCCGAGCGCGACCGGAGGCGCTCCGGGGAGGGGCGACACCGCCGCCATCGGCAGGACGCGGTCGACCCGGTCGGCGCCGAGGGCGAGCCGCTCGCCCGCGACCGCGAACGCGACGACGGTCAGCACGCCGCCGCCGGGGAGCGCCGAGTCGCGTCGCAGCACGTGGCTCACGGAGGAACCCAGATAATCGCAGCAGGAGTTGACAACAGTCGAGGGCGGCGTCCGGCCGCGGCGGGCGTCCGTGTAAAACCGCGCCGCGGGGAGTGACGGGAGGCCGACCGGCGGCGTATAACGGGTAGATGACGAGGCTCCGGATCCTCCTCCCGCTCGCGCTCGCCGCGCTCGCGGTCGCCGCGCCCGCGAGCGCCGCCCGCAGCGGCCGCCTGGTCGCGTTCCGCTCCTGCCCCGACCTGCTCGGCTACGCGAAGGCGCAGGCGGGCCGCTTCGTCGGCCCGTACGGCCTCGGCGCGCCGCTCGCCGTCGACAAGCTCGCCGTCCCCGGCGCCGCCCGGGCGACCGCGCCGGCCGCGAGCGCCGACTCGGCGCCGCAGGAGGGCGTCGACTACTCGGGCACGAACGTGCAGGAGACGGGCGTCGACGAGCCCGACCTCGTCAAGACGAACGGCAACACCCTCTTCGCGGCCGCGGCGGGGCAGCTGCAGTCGGTCGACGTGACCGGGAAGACGCCGAAGCTGCTCGACACGCTGAAGCTCGACGACGGCTGGAGCCACGAGCTCCTCCTTTCCGGGACGCACCTGCTCGTGCTCTCGCGCGGCGGCTACTGGGCCGAGCCGCTGCCGGCGACGGCGGCGCGCATGCTGCCGATCCGGCCCTCGAGCTCCACGCTGACCGAGGTCGACGTCTCCGACCCGTCCGACCTGCGCGTCGTGAAGACGCTGACGCTCGACGGCGCGTACGTGGACGCCAGGATGATCGGCACGACGGTTCGCGTCGTCTCGTCGTCGCCGATGCCGGTCGAGCTGCCGTTCGTGACGCCGTCGCAGACGCTGCCGGAGGCGGCCGCGAAGGCCCGCAACCAGGCGGTGGTCGCGCGCTCGCGGGCATCGGCGTGGCTCCCGTCCTACCGGCTCGGCAGGCAGGCGGAGCGCCCGCTCGTGCAGTGCCGCGACGTGCTGCGCCCGCGGCAGTTCTCCGGGCTCGGGATGCTGACGGTGACGACGATCGACCTCGCCAAGGGGCTGGCGCCGGTCGACACCGCGGGGCTCATGACGGACGCGCGGATCGTGTACGCGTCGCCGACGAAGCTCTTCGTCGCGACCGAGCGCTGGTCGGCGCGTCCCGACCCGGCGACGCCCGACGAGGCGCGGCCGAACGTGACGACCGAGATCCACGCGTTCGACATCTCGGACGCCTCCCACACGACGTACCTCGGGAGCGGCTCGGTGCCGGGCTACCTCCTGAACCAGTGGTCGCTGTCGGACTTCCAGGACGTGCTGCGGGTCGTCAGCACCGACCAGCCCGCCTGGTGGGGCGGCGGCGCGGGCGACGACAGCCAGTCGTACCTGACGACCTTCCGCGCCGGCGGCGGGAAGCTCACGCAGGTCGGGCAGCTCGGCGGGCTCGGCCAGGGCGAGCGGGTCTACGCCGTGCGCTTCATCGGCGAGACCGGCTACGTCGTCACGTTCAAGCAGGTCGACCCGCTGCACACGCTCGACGTCTCCGACCCGGCGCACCCGCAGCTCCTCGGCGCGCTCACGATCCCGGGCTACTCCGCCTACCTGCACCCGGTCGGCGACGGGCTCCTGCTCGGGATCGGCCAGGACGTCGGCGACCACAACGAGCCGACCGGCACGCAGGTGTCGCTGTTCGACGTCTCCGACCTGAAGCACCCGACCCGCCTCTACCACTACTCGCTGGGGCGCGGCTGGTCGGCGGCCGAGTCCGATCACCACGCGTTCCTGTACTGGCCCGCCACCGGCCTCGTCGTCGTCCCCTTCGGCCAGTCGGCGGTCGGGATGAAGGTCGACCGCGCGAGCGGCGTCAGGGAGCTCGGGCGCATCGTCCAGACGGACGCGAACGCGTCCTACCTGCCGCAGATCGAGCGCGCGCTCGTCGTCCGGGACACGGTGCTGACGGTGTCCGACGCCGGGGTGAAGTCGAACAGCCTCTCGACGCTCGCGAGCCTCGGCTGGGCGGCGTTCCCCACGCCGCCGGCGCCGACGCCCGTGCCGCTCCCGAGCGGCGTCGCCTCCTCGCCGCCGAAGGCCTCGGCCACCGGCGCGGGCGTCGCGGTCGGGAAGTAGCGCGGCGTCCCGGGCGCCGCTCCTCACCCCGGCGTGTCGCCCCGCTGGAAGAAGGCGGCGCCCACGCCCGGATCCTGTCAGGCGTTGCGGATGGGAGGGTGGGGGCCCCGGAGCGGGGCCCCCACCTCCTCGAGCTGGGACTAGGAGACGCCCGCCGCCTTCAGCACCGCGCGGACGCGCGCCGGCGTCATCGGCGCCTGCCGGATCCGCACGCCCGTCGCGTCGAAGAACGCGTTGGCGATCGCGGCCGGCGTCGGCACCGCCGGCGGCTCGCCGCCGCCGCTCGGGAGCACGTCCGGGCGCTGGACGACGATCGCCGTGACGGCCGGGTGGTCCTTGAACCGGAGGAGCGGATAGGTCACCCAGTCGATGCTCGTCACGCGCGTCCTCGTGAAGGTGACGGCCTCCGAGAGCGAGCGGCTCACCGACTGGATCACGCCGCCCACGATCTGGCTCTCGACGCCGCCCGGGTAGACCGCCAGCCCCGAGTCCTGCGAGGCGTACATGTGCTTGACGACGATCTTCCCGGTCTTCTTATTCACCTCGACGTCGGCGACGACGGCCGACAGCGAGCTCGACCTCGGGGCGAGCGCGACGCCCCTCCCGGTCACCACCGTCTCCTGCGAGAGGCTCGACGCCGCGACCTTCGGCTTCCAGTTGGCGGCCTTCGTCGCGGCGGTCAGGATGTCGACCCAGCGCTGGTCGTTCATCTGCGCGAGCCGGAACGCGACCGGGTCCATGTTGGCGGCGTAGGCGAGCTCGTCGATCATCTGCTCGTAGGCGAAGCAGGCCTGGAGATCGCCGGGAGCCCTCAGCGGCGCCGTCTTCAGAACGGGGCTGCTCGAGAGCGGCATCGACTTGCTCGTTACCCGCCGGTTCGGGATCACGTACTGGCGACCGTTCGTGATGCTCGTGTTCGCGGAGCCGTTGCCGCTCTTCAGCGGCCCGAGCCGCGTCTGCTCGGACGTCGTCTCCTGCGAGTTCGTCCCAGGCATCACCCATGACGTGTAGTCCATCGCGACGATCTTCCCGCCGGCGTCGATCGCACCGCGCACGTCGTTGAGCTGGGCCGGCCCGTAGTTGTCCCAGCCGTTGTCGTCCCAGCGCATGAACTGCACGCGGACGGGCGTGCCGCCGAGCACCTGCGACATGACAGCCGCGGCGCACGCCGCGTCGTCGGTCTCGCAGTGCCCGAACGCGCTCGCGCCCTCGACGTAGATGACCCGGATCAGCCTGCCGTCCATCCCGAGCGCGTCCGCGAGGTACTGGTCGCGCAGGCGGTAGACGCCCTGCGTGTTCGTCATCACGAGAGCGTTGTCCGGCTTGACGATGGCGATCGCCGCGGGCGGCCCGATCGGCCCGTGCATCTGGTAGTCGTAGGTGTAGCTCGCGGAGAGCACCTTCGCGGCCTTGGCGAACGCGGCTCCGACGTCGCCAGTCTGCACGTTCACGACGTCGGTCGTCTTCACGGCGCGCATCGCCCCGAACAGGTTGCCGCTGCCCGGCAGCTTGGCGGTGTCGTCCCACTTCACCTTCAGCTGTGACGCCGCCTGAATCGCGTCGTACTCCCTCGGCGCCACGACCCCGACGAAGTCGCCCTTCCGGACGACACGTGCGCCGGGGATGTGGCGAATCGAGCCCTCGTCGATCGAGAGCGGCTTCGCGCCCGTCCCGTAGCCTCCCTGGCCCTGCGGCCGTACGACCCGGCCGTGCAGCATCCCGGGCACCCGGACGTTGTGGATGTAGACGAACTTCCCGGTCACCTTGTCCGGGATGTCGACGCGCGGCGGGCTCGTCCCGACGAGCGCGTACTGCGAGACCGGCTTCGCCGGCGACTGGCCCGGGTTGAGCGTGGCCGCGACCGTCGGAAGGTTGAACACCTTGTCGCCGATCAGCTGGCCGTAGGTCACCGTCTTCCCGCCTCCCGAGACGACGCCCGACCTCACGCTCAGGCCCGCGACCGGCACGCCGAGCGCGGCCGACGCGAGCTTCAGCAGGGCCTGCTTCGCCGACGCCGCGCCGGCACGCACCGGCGGCCCGGCACGCGTGATCGACGAGCTCCCCGTCGTGTTGCCGGTGTCGGGCGTGACGTTCGAGTCGGCCTCGATCCACCTGAGCTGGCTCAGGTCCATGTCGAGCTCCTCCCCGGCGATCATCAGCAGGCCGTTGGGGGAGCCCTGGCCGAGGTCGACCCGGCCCGTGTAGATGGAGGCCGTGTTGTCGGCGTGGACCGCGATCCACGTGTCGATCTGGCGCGGGTCCGGCGGGCCCTTGACGAGCCCGGTGTGGAGCGGCGAGGCCGCCTTCGGGTCGTCGTAGGCCTGCGCGGTCCCGCTCGCCGAGAGGCCGACGACGAGCGCGCCGCCGGCCTTCAGGAAGCTCTTGCGGGAGAGCTCGCGCTCGTGCAGGAGCCCGGTCATCACTTGCCTCCCTTCGCCATCACCGCGGCCGCCTGCTTGATCGCGGTCAGGATCCGCGGGTAGGTGCCGCAGCGGCACAGGTGGCCGTTCATCGCGGTGCGGATCTGGTCCTCGGTCGGGTTCTTGGTCGTCGAGAGCAGGTCCGCGGCCTGGATCATCATGCCGTTCTGGCAGTAGCCGCAGTGGGGCACCTGCACGTCGATCCACGCCTGCTGCAACGGATGCAGCGCCGGGCTCGCGGCGGTGACGCCCCGCTCCTTCGCCCACAGCGCCGGCAGCCCCTCCAGCGTCGTGATGCTCTTGCCGGAGACCGCCGCGACCGGGGTCACGCAGCTCCGGATCTCCTTCCCGTCCAAGAGCACCGAGCAGGCCCCGCACTGCGCCAGGCCGCAGCCGAAGCGCGGCCCGTGCAGGTGCAGCTCGTTGTGCAGGACGTACAGCAACGGCGTATCGAGCGACGCCGTCACCGAATGGACAAGGCCGTTGACCTTGAGCTTCAGCTTGCTCGCCATCCTCACCCTCCAGGTCGGGTTTGAGCGGCCGGAACGGCCGCAGCCCGACGCTAGAACCCCCGGGATTGGTCGCCCTGAGACCAAAGAAATCTTGAGCTTTCGGCGCCGAGGGCCGGCGCGGAGCCGGCCCTCGGCGCCCGGCGCTACGCGGTGACCCCGGCCTCCGCGAGGGCCGCCCGAACGCGGCCGGCAGTCATCGGCACCTGACGGATGCGCACGCCCGTCGCGTCGAAGAACGCGTTCGCGAGCGCCGCCGGAATGCAGGCGACAAGCGGCTCTCCTGCGCCCGTGGGCAGCTGGTCGAGCCGCTGGATGACGACGTTGGTGAGGCTCGGGTGCTCCTTGAAGCGCATGATCGGGTAGGTCACCCAGTCCGTGCTCGTAACCCCGCTCTTCGTGTAGCGCACTCCCTCGTGAAGCGCCCGGCTGACGGTCTGCGTGATCGCGCCGACCATCTGGTTCTCGACGAGACCAGGGCTGATCGCGAGCCCGACGTCGTAGACCCCGAACATATGCTTCGCCAGGATCTTTCCGGTCTTCCGGTCGACTTGGACGTCCGCCACGGCCGCCGACGTTCCGCTCAGCGCAACGCCGCGCCCGGTCACGATCCGCTCGTCCGAGAGTTGCGAGGCTGCGACCTTCGGCTTCCATCCCGCGATCTGCGCGACCGTCGTGAGGGCGTCGATCGAGCGCTGGTTCGTGAGGTTCTGCAGCCGGAACGCGACCGGATCCATGCCGGCTGCGTGGGCCAGCTCGTCGATCATCTGCTCGGCCGGGAACGAGTGCGGCGAGCTCGGCAGGCGGAGCGGAGCCACCTTCAGGTACCCGCCGCCGTTCAGCGGGACCGACTTGCCGACCGCGCGGCGGTTCGGGATGTTGTACGTGGTCGGTGTCGGTCCGGCTCCTCCGGCTAGCTGGCTGTTCTGCAGCGAGCCGAGCCCGACGAGCTCGTGCGTCGTCTCCTGGGCGTGCGTGTTCGCCATGACGTAGACCGAGTTGTCGTAGGCGACGATGTTGCCCTTGCCGTCGATGCCTGCTCGCACATCCGAGAGGTGCGTCGGCCCGTAGTTGTCCCAGCCGTGGTCGTCCCAGCGCATGAACTGCAGGCGAACGGGGGTGCCGCCGAGCTCCTGCGAGATCACGGCTGCCGCGCAGGCCGCGTCGTCGGTCTCGCAGTGCCCGAAGGCGCTCGCGCCCTCGACGTACTGGATCCGGATCTTCTTCGAGTCCATGCGCAGGAGCGGTGCCAGGTACTGGTCGCGGAGTCGGTACACACCCTGCGTGTTCGTGATCACCACGGCGCTGTCCGGCTCCACGATCGCAACCGCGACCGGCGGCCCGATCGGTCCGTGCATCTGGTAGTCGACCGTGAAGCTGGCGCTGATCACCTTTGCTGCCGACGCGAGTGCCGCATCGACGTTTCCGGTGACGGTCGTCGTGTTGACCATCCGGCCCGCTCTGTCCTGCGCGCGCAGCTGGCTCACGATGTTCCCGTCGCCGGGAAGCACGGGGTTGTCCTTCCATCTGACCTTCAGCTGCGAGGCGGCCTGGATCGCGTCGTATTCCCTCGGCGCGGCCACGGCGAGGAAGTCGCCCCTGCGGACGATCTGGACGTTCGGGATGTTCCTGATCGAGGAGGCGTCGACCGACAGCAGGGTCGCCGCCGTCCCGTATGCACCCTGTCCCCGCGGCCTGATGATGCGGCCGTGGAGCATTCCGGGCACCCGGATGTTGTGGGCGTAGACAAACCGCCCGGTGACCTTGTCCGGGATGTCGATGCGCGGGGGGCTCGTGCCGACGAGCGTGTATTTCGCCGGCGGCTTCGCCACGCCCTGGCCGGGGTTGAGCGTCGAAGCGGTGAGCTGGGCGTTGAACACCTTGTCGCCGATCAGCTGCGCGTAGGTGACCGTCCTGCCGCCGCCTGTCACGACACCCGACCTGACAGTGAGGCTCGAGACCGGCACACCGAGCTGTGCCGACGCCAGGCCGAGGAGCACCTGCTTCGCCGAGGCCGCGCCCGCGCGCACCCTCGGGCCGGCCGACGTGATCGAGGAGCTGCCGACCGTGTTGCCGGTGTCGGGCGTGACGTTCGAGTCGGCCTCGACGAAGGTGAGCTGACCGAGGTCCATGTCGAGCTCCTCGCCGGCGATCATGAGCAGGCCGTTCGGCGTACCCTGGCCGAGGTTGACCCGGCCCGTGTAGATCGAGGCGGTGTTGTCGGCGTGGATCGCGATCCAGGTGTCGATCTGGCTCGGATCCGGCGGGCCGGCGACGCCACCGATGTGGCTCGGAGAGGCCGCCTTCGGGTCGTCGAACGCCCGTGCCGCCCCGGTGAGCGAGAGCCCTACGATTAGCGCGCCGCCGCCCTTCAGGAACGTCTTGCGCGAGAGCTGCCGCTCGTGCAGAAGCCCGGTCATCACTTGCCTCCCTTCGCCATCACGGCCGCGGCCTGCTTGATCGCGGTCAGGATCCGCGGGTAGGTGCCGCAGCGGCAGAGGTGGCCGTTCATCGCCGTGCGGATCTGGTCCTCGGTCGGGTTCTTCGTGGTGCTGAGGAGATCCGCCGCCTGGATCATCATCCCGTTCTGGCAATAGCCGCAGTGCGGCACCTGCACGTCGATCCACGCCTGCTGCAACGGATGCAACGCCGGGCTCGAAGCCGTCGTGCCGCGCTCCTTCGCCCACAACGCCGGCAGCCCCTCCAGCGTCGTGATCGCCTTCCCGCTCACAGCCGCCACCGGAGTGACGCAGCTCCGGATCTCCTTCCCGTCCAAGAGCACCGAGCAGGCCCCGCACTGCGCCAGCCCGCAACCGAACCTGGGCCCGTGCAGGTGCAGCTCGTTGTGCAGCACGTACAGAAGCGGCGTATCGAGCGACGCCGTCACCGAATGGACAAGGCCGTTGACCTTGATCTTCAGCTTGCTCGCCATCCGTTCCCTCCTTCGACCCCTGGTCGCGGAAGTCGTCGGCGCACGGGCGGCCCACCCGGGCGGCGGCGTAGGAGACCCTACGAGAGCCCTCGGCGGGCCGCAATAGTCACGAGGGGACGAACGAGGCGTCCGGAGGTCGCCCGGCCCCGGGTGGGCCGGGCGGCCTCGCCGGACTCGCTCAGACGACGCCCGAGGCCTCGAGCGCCGCCCTCACCTTCGCGGGGGTCAGCGGCACCTGGCGCATCCTGACGCCGGTGGCGTCGAAGACCGCGTTCCCGATCGCCGCCGGCACGACGGCCTCGATCGACTCGCCCGCGCCGCGGTAGCGGGGGCCGGCGATCCTCACGGGAGACCGAGCGGCCTCCACGACCTCGTCCGGGTGCGTGATCGCGATCGCGGTGATCGCCGGGTGCTCCTTGAAGCGCAGCACCGGGTAGCTGACCCAGTCGGTGCTCGTGACGCGCCGCTTGTTGAACCGCACCTCCTCGTACAGGGTCCGGCTGACCCCGCGGGTCAGCATTCCTACGAGCTGGTTCTCGATCAGGCCCGGATTCACCACGAACCCCGAGTCCTGGGCGCCGTAGAGGTGCGTGACGACGATCTTGCCCGTCTTCTTGTTCACCTCGACCTCGGCCACGACGCCGGCGTAGACGTCGGTGAACGCGTGGTTCTCGCCGCCGATCGCGATTCCGCGGCCGGTGACGACGTCGTCCTTCGAGAGTTTCGAGGCGGACACGCGCGGCTGCCAGCCCGACGCCTTGGCGACCGCGTCGAGCACGCCGAGCCAGCCCGGATGGCTCGTCTGCTTCGCGCGGAACTGGTAGGCGTCCATGTTCGCGGCGTGCGCGAGCTCGTCGATCATCGACTCCGACGCCCAGCACGCCTGGATGCACGTCGGCGCGCGCAGCGGGCAGAGCTTGAACATGCTCTGCGGGGTCTTGCCCGTGATGCGGCGGTTCGTGATCGCCGTGTACTGGTCGCCGGCGCTGAACGACTCGATCCTCGCTCCCTTGGCGGGAGCGTTGCTCGAGGTGATCCCGCGCATGTCGGGCGCTCCGCGGGTCGAGGTGAAGCTCGCCGAGTCCACCGGCGTCGCGAGGCCGAGCTGCAGCGACGCCGGGGTCGGGTTGTTCGAGAACACCATCATGTACGAGGTGACGTCGTACGCGACGATCCTGCCGCTCGCGTCGAGCCCCGCACGGAGGTCGGCGACATTGGACTGCGCCATCGGCGAGTAGCCGTTCTCGTCCCAGCGCATCGTCTGCACGCGAACCGGCTTCCCGGCGAGCTGCGACAGCAGCGCGGCGTCGGACACCGACATGTGGACGGGCCCCGGGTTGTAGGTGCTCGAGCCTTCGAAGTGGACGACGCGGAAGCTGTCGACGCCGAGGCCTGTGACGAGCGCGGCCGTGTTGCGGAAGCCCCAACCGTCCTGTCCCTGCACGTAGAGGATCCCGCCGTTCGCGCGGATGTCGGCGATCGCGCAGCAGGGGCCGATCGGACCGTGGATCTGGAACGGGAACTCGTAGGTCGCCGTCAGCACCTTCGCCGCCGACGCCAGCGCCTTGTCGACGTCTCCGTCGTTCAGGACCACGGCGTCCCTCGTGGGAGCCGAGCGCATGGCGCCGTAGAGGTTCCCGCTCCCCGGAAGCGTGTCCGTCTCCGACCACTTGACCTTGAGCTGCGCCGCGGCCTGGATCGCGTCGTACTCGGTCGGCGCGACGACTCCCACGAAGTTCCCCTTGCGCAGCACCCGCGCGCCGGCGATGTGGGCGATCGAGCTCTCGTCGACGCTCTCGACGGTGAAGCTCGCGGGCCCGCCGGCGGGTGACTTCGCGAACAGGTCGGCCTGCCCGAGCGGGCGCACCGCGCGGCCGTGGAGCATGCCCGGCACCCGCACGTTCTGGATGTAGGTGTACGTCCCGGTCACCTT
The DNA here is from genome assembly GCA_035650615.1 of Gaiellaceae bacterium. Classification (GTDB taxonomy): domain Bacteria; phylum Actinomycetota; class Thermoleophilia; order Gaiellales; family Gaiellaceae; genus PALSA-600. The sequence continues at coordinate 62,034 of DASRHI010000056.1, forward strand.
GTCCGGGATGTCGATGCGGGGGACGCGCGTCCCGACGACCTTGTACTGGCTCACCGGCTTGAGCGGAGCGGGCGTGCCGGGCGTCGTCGGAGAGGCGCCGAAGCCCGTGCCCACGCCTCCGGTCGGAACTCCCGCGATGAACGTGTTGAACGGCTTGCCGCCGAGCAGGTCGCTGTACTTGACGCTCTTGCCGCCGCCGGAGACGACGCCGTCGGTCACGCTCAGCTGCGAGGCGGGCACCCCCAGCCGCGACGACGCGAGCCCGAGCAGCGCCTGGCGGGCCGTCGCCGCCGCCTGGCGCAGGACGGGGCCTCCGTTCGCCATGCCGTTGCTGGCGGCGTTCGTGCCCTCGTTCGGGAAGGGATTCGGACCGCCCGAATCCCAGAGCGGGATCTTCACGCTCGCGACCGGGACGTCGAGCTCTTCGGCCACGATCTGGACGAAGCCGGTCCAGGTGCCCTGACCGAACTCGTAGAAGCCGGGGAAGAGCGAGACGGTGTTGTCGGCGTTGATCGCGAGCCACGAGTCGACCTGCGTGAGGTCGGGCGGCAGGTTCGGAACCTTGGCGGCGGCCCGGGCGAGGCCGGTGCCTGCGAGGCTGAAGCCGACGACGAGCGCGCCGCCGCCCTTGAGGAACGTCTTGCGGGAGAGCTCCCGCTCGTGCAGGAGGCCGGTCATCCCGCCCGCCCTCCGTCGCCGTCCGAGACCGCGGCGGCGTCTCGACCGCCGCTGGTGCTGCTGAGCTTGGTCGCCATTCCACCCTCCAACTCGCTCGGCCGCCTCCCGGCGGCGAGGACTGTGTAACGCGCCTTATACCAGGCGTCTCCGGACGCCGAAAACCGCCCTTCGGCGGTCTCCGGAAGGAGGGATGTGGCAGCGATCGCCCGCCTCTCCGCGGCTCCGGCCGTGACCTCCGAGCCGGGCTACGAGCTCGTCCTCGCGCTCAGGCGGGCGCAGCACGCGCTCGCCCTCGCGCTGGACGACGCCCTCGCAGACGTCGGGACGAACGCCGCCCACCTCGCCGTCTTGCGCGAGGTGCGAGCCCACCCCGGCGCGGCGAGCGCCGAGCTCGCGCGCCGGGCCCGCGTGACGCCGCAGACCTTCGGCCAGCACGTGAAGGAGCTCGTGCGCCGCGGACTCGTCGAGTGCGCCCCGGGCCCGGGCCGGCGGCTCGAGCACTCGCTCACCCGCGCGGGCGAGCGCCTGCTCGACCGCGCGACCGAGCGAGCCCTCGCCGTGCAGGCGAGCGTGCTGCGCGACCTCGACGAGCGCGAGCGGACGGCGCTGGCGGCCGCTCTCGAGGCCGTCACCCGCCGCGCCTCGGAGGAGCGCCGGCGACGGCCAGGAGCCGCCGAGGCCGCCACCGGGCGGGCGAGGTCCGCCCGACCCCGACGGGCCGGGCGGGCCTCGAGGGCAGCTACTACTAGTACCCCGCCGACCTGAGGGCGGCCAGCACCTTCTTCGGCGTGAAGGGGAGGTCGCGCATGCGAACCCCGGTCGCGTCGAAGATGGCGTTCGCGAGGCCTGCGAGCACCGGCTGGTGCGGCGGCTCGCCGCCGCCTGTCGAGGGCTGGTCCGGCCGGTTGATCAGCACGGTGTCGATCACCGGCGGCGAGTCCTTGTAGCGCATGATCGGGTAGGTGACCCAGTCGCGGCTCGTCACCTTCTGCCGGTCGAACCGCACCTGCTCGTAGAGGCCGTTGCTGAGCCCGAACGTCACGGCGCCTTCGATCTGGCTCGTGAGCGCGTTCGGGTTGACGACGAGGCCGTGGTCGGCCGCGACCGTGACGCGCGGGACGAACACCTTGCCCGTCTTCGTGCTCACCTCGACCTCGAACACCTCGGCGATGTTCCCCTGCACGGTCACTCCCCGCCCGCGCAGGATCGGGCCCTTGCCCCGGTTCGGGTTCGGGCCGGGACGGAAGTCCCACTTCGCGGCCTGCGCGACCGTCTGCAGGGCGGTGATCGCGCGAGGGCTCGTCAGGTGGTTGAGGCGGAACTGGAGCGCGTCGATCCCGGCCAGAGCCGCGAGCTCGTCGATGAAGGACTCGTTCGCGTACGTGTCGTAGAACCCGGTCGGGTTCCGCATCGACCCGCTCTTGATCCTGAGCGCGCCCTTCCGCTGGGAGGGGGCGCCGAGGAAGTTGTGCTTCGCCCACACGTTCGGGATCGGGAACGGCGGGGCGCTCTGCGGTCCGCCGCCCTCCTCGACGCTCGCGCCGGTCCAGCCGGCGAGCTGCGCGACGAAGAGGCTGCCGGGCTCGCCGCCGTGCGCCGGCTCGTGGTACTCGGGCCGGCCGTAGTTCGTGAAGCCCCACGACTCGCTCTTCCACGCGACGATCTTCCCGTTGGCGTCGAGCGCTCCGCTCAGGTCGTACACGCGGGCGGACTTGTAGTTCTCCCACGTGTGCTCGTCCCAGCGCATCCACTGCACGCGGACGGGCCGGTCGAGCTCGCGGGCCATGATCGTGGCGTCGAGCGCCGCGTCGTCGGAGCCGTTCTGTCCGTAGGTCCCGGATCCCTGCGCCGAGATCAGGCGGACGTTGTTGTTCGGCACGCCCCAGAACTTCGCGATCGCCTCGCGCGTCCCGTACGGCGTCTGCGTCGACGTCCACACCGTGCACCGGTCGCCCTGCCAGACGGCGACGGCGGCGGACGGGCCGATCGACCCGTGCGCGAGGAAGGGGGTCGTATAGGTGACGCTGAGCTTCTTCGGCGCCGCGGCGATCGCCGCGTCTGCGTTTCCGGTGTTCTGCCAGACGTTCGGGTTCGGGTTCTTGTACTGCGCTCCGACCCGCAGGTCGAGGGGGTTCGCGGCCGCGTCGTAGAGCGGCAGCGTCCGCATCACCGCGTGCAGGTTCCCCTCCGGCGGGAGACCCGACCAGTCCGACCAGGTGGCGTCGAGGGCCCGCGCTGCGACGATCGCCTCCCAGTCGCTCTCCGCGACGACGCCGAGCCAGTCGTGCTTCCGGACGACCTTCACGACTCCGGTCACGTGCTGCTTGAAGCCGTTGACCTTCACGAGCGAGGCGCCCTGCGACGGCGGCCGGATGATGCGCCCGTAGACCATCCCGGGCAGACGGAAGTTCTGGATGTACTGGTGCGTCCCGGCCGCGATCGACGGGAAGTCCACCCGAGGGACAGACGTCCCGACGATCCTGTACTTGTCGGGCGTCTTCGGCTTCGCCGTTCCGGTGATGCGTGCGTTGAAGAGCCGGCCGCCGATGAGCTCGCCGTAGGAGATGCTCTTGCCGCCGCCCGAGACGACGCCGTCGCTGACGGTGAGCTGGGAGGCCGGAACGCCGAGCTTCCCGGCGGCGAGGTTGACGAGGAACTGGCGCGCCTCCGCGGCGGCCTGCCGGATCGGCGGCCCGTGCTGGCTGATCGCACGGCTTCCCGACGACACGAACTGGTCGGGCGTCCTGAGCGTGTCCGGCGTGACGACCTTCATCGCGCCGAACGGCACGTCGAGCTCCTCGGCGGCGATTTGCATGAGCCCCGTGACGGATCCCGTCCCGAGCTCGACGACGCCGGTGTAGAGGGTGACGCTGCCGTCCTGGCCGACCGCGAACCACGTGTCGAGCTCGGCGACGTCGGGGCCGTAGTCGCCGAGCGGCGGCTGGTACGCCGCGGCCGCGCGTCCCGCGAGCCCGCCGCCGAGGGTGAACCCGAGGACGAGCGCGCCGCCCTTGAGGAAGGTCTTGCGCGAGAGCTCGCGCTCGTGCAGCAGGCCCGTCATCTCACTTGCCTCCCTTCGCCATCACCGCGGCCGCCTGCCTGATCGCCTTCGTGATCCGGACGTAGGTGCCGCACCGGCAGAGGTGCCCGTTGAGCGCGGTGCGGATCTGGTCCTCCGTCGGGTCCTTCGTCGCGGTCAGCAGGTCCGTCGCCTGGATCATCATCCCGTTCTGGCAGTAGCCGCACTGCGCGACCTGCTGGTCGATCCACGCCTGCTGGATCGGGTGCAGCACCGGCGACGCCCCCGACGTGCCGCGCTCCTTCGCCCACAACGCCGGCAGCCCCTCCAGCGTCGTGATCGCCTTCCCGGAAACGGCCGCCACCGGGGTCACGCAGGAGCGGATCTCCTTCCCGTCCAGGAGCACCGAGCAGGCGCCGCACTGCGCCAGGCCGCAACCGAACCTGGGGCCGTGCAGGTGCAGCTCGTTGTGCAGGACGTACAGGAGCGGCGTGTCCAGCGACGCCGTCACCGAGTGCACGAGGCCGTTGACCTTGATCTTCAGCTTGCTCGCCATCCTCCCTCCGATCTCGGGATACGGAATCAGCGCCGGGCGGACCGGGCCGCCGCCGCTCCTCCCCGACGGCGCCCACCATACGACCGGCGGCCCCGGCGTGCAAGGTTCCTTACACGAGCGCGGGGCCGGACCGGCCTCGCCGGCCCGGCCCCGCGCTCACCGGTCAGGCGACGCCCGCGGCCTTCAGCTCGGCGCGCACGCGGCTCGGCGTGAACGGCAGGGTGCGGATGCGCACCCCGGTCGCGTCGTAGATCGCGTTCCCGACGGCGCCGGCGGGAGTCTCGTTCGGCGGCTCGCCCGCGCCCGCGGCCGGATTCGGCGTGTCGACGATCACGGTCTCGACCTCGGGGATCTCCCTGAAGCGCAGGATCGGGTAGGTGACCCAGTCGCGCGTGGTGACGCGACCCGACGTGTCGAAGCGCACCTCCTCCTTGAGAGCCCGGCTGATGCCCATGATCGTGCCGCCCTCGATCTGCGCCGCGAGCGCGTCGGGATGGACGACGCGGCCGACGTCGAACGCGGCGACCGCGCGTGTCGCCGTCACCGACCCCGTCTTCTTGTTGACGGAGACCTCGACGATCGTCGTCATCCGCCCGGACGAGGAGATTCCCCGCCCGCTGACGACGGTGCCGGCGTTCCCGGGCTTCGGCGAGGTGCGGTAGTCCCAGCCGAACCGCTTCGCGGCGGCCTGCAGCACGGCGATCGCACGGGGATCCGTCATGTGGTTGAGCCGGAAGTCGATCGGGTCGGCTCCGGCGGCGTGCGCGAGCTCGTCCATGAACGACTCGCGGGCGAACGTGTTCTGGATGCCGCCCACGGAGCGCATGTAGATCCCGCGGAGCATCTCCTCCTTGTAGTGGCTCACCACCTGGAGGTTCGGGATGCTGTAGCCGGGGACGCTCGCCGCGCCGCTGAGGCGCGGATGCTCGCGGGCCCGGCCGACCGAGCGGGCCGCGAGCATGTTCCCGACCTCGGAGGCGGAGTGGCTCGCGGTCCAGTTCTCGTAGCTCATGGCGCTGATCCGGCCGCTCGAGTCGAGGGCGGCCCGGATCGCGATCACGGCCGCGGAGTTGTACGGCGCGACGCCGTGCTCGTCGCCGCGCATCCACTGCACGCGCACCGGCTTGCCGACCGCCTGCGAGAGGAGCGCCGCGTCGCCGGCGGCGTCGTCGGTCCCGAGCCGGCCGTACGCGCCCGAGGGCTCGAACCAGATCACGCGGACGTTGTCCTTCGGGACGCCGAGCAGGTACGCGACGTCCGAGCGAGTGCCGTCCGGCCACTGGGTTCCCGAGAAGACCGTCACGTTCCCGTTCGGCGCCACGTCCGCGATCGCGCACGAGGGGCCGATCAGGCCGTGCGTGTTGAAGGGGGTGTTGTAGGTGGCCGAGAGGGTCCTGGCCGCGCCCGCGAGGACGGCGCCCGCGTTGCCCGTGCTCCGCTCCACGACGTCCTGCACCGTCCTGGAGGCGACGGTCGCGGCGTAGACGTCCCGGTAGGCGGGAAGCCCGCCCCCTCCGGACCACGTCGCCTTGAGCGTGCTCGCGGCCTCGATCGCGGCCCACTCCGTCTCCGCGACGACCCCGAGGAAGTCGCCCTTCGCGACGACCTTGACGAGTCCTGGAACGCGATGGCCGCCGAATCCGTCCACGCTCACGAGCCTCGCCCCGACGTTCGGCGGCGGGACGACGCGCCCGTGGAGCATGCCGGGCACCTTCACGTTGTGGACGTACGTCCAGGTGCCGGCGACCTTCGCGGGGAAGTCGACCCGGGGGATCGACTTGCCGCGGTACCGATACTGGCTCGGGTCCTTCAGCGGCACGGTCACCGCCAGTGCGCCTGTGGAGCCGTTGTTCGTCTGAAGCGGATCCGACGACCCGGGCGGCGAGGAGACGGGGATGCTGATGTTGAAGCGCCTGCCTCCGATCAGGTCGCCGTAGGAGACGCTCTTGCCGCCGCCCGAGACGACGCCGTCGGCCACGGTCAGGCCGGACACGGGGACGCCCAGCCTCGCGGACGCCATCCCGAGCAGGGCCTGGTAGGCGTTCGCCGCCGCGACCTGCACGGGCTGCACCGCGCTCGCCATCGCGTTGCTCGCCGTCGACTTGCCCTGGAGCGGCGTGCGGTCGGTGTGGCCCATCACGATGGTGATCGACTCGAAGGGCACGCCGAGCTCGTCGGCGACGACCTGGATGAATCCCGTCTCCGACCCGGTGCCGATGTCGACGTGGCCGGTGAAGACGGTCACCGTCCCGTCCGGGTGGATCGCGAGCCACGAGTCGAGCTGCCCGAGGTCGATCACCGGGTACGGGCTCCCGGCGGCTGCAGCGGCCGGGCGCGCGCCCGCCCTGCGCGCCGCGAGCGCCCCGCCGAGCGAGAAGCCGACGATCAGCGCGCCCCCGCCCTTGAGGAACGTCTTGCGCGAGAGCCCGCGCTCGTGCAGGAGGCCGGTCATCTTCACCTCCCTCCCTTCGCCATCACCGCGGCCGCCTGCTGGATCGCCCTCAGGATCCGCGGCTGCGTGCCGCAGCGGCAGAGGTGCCCGTTCATCGCGACCTTGATCTGCTCCTTCGTCGGGTTCTTCGTCGTCGAGAGCAGGTCCGCAGCCTGGATGATCATGCCGTTCTGGCAGTAGCCGCACTGCGGCACCTGCACGTCGATCCACGCCTGCTGCAACGGATGCAGCGCGGCCGGCGCCGCGGCGGCGGTGCCGCGCTCCTTCGCCCACAGGGCCGGAAGGCCCTCGAGCGTCGTGATCGCCTTGCCGGACACGGCCGCGACCGGCGTCACGCAGCTCCGGATCTCCTTCCCGTCCAGGAGCACCGAGCAGGCCCCGCACTGCGCCAGGCCGCAGCCGAACCTGGGGCCGTGCAGGTGCAGCTCGTTGTGCAGGACGTACAAAAGCGGCGTGTCCAGGCTCGCGGTCACGCTGTGCACGAGGCCGTTGACCTTGATCTTCAGCTTGCTCGCCATCCTCCCCTCCGATCGAGACGACAGCGGCGGGCACCTGCGGAGCCCGCCGGCTAGATGCAAGGAACCTTATAGACGGGCCCGGGTCCGAGCCGCGAAGGCCTGACGGAGTCACGCCGTCCCGGCGTGCCGCCGAGGCCGGGAGCGGCGGGTCGCCGCTCCGCGACGACGGTGGGAAGCACCCTACGACCGCGGCAGGTCGAATACAAGGGCCCTTATGCCTGCCTTTCTGGCCGCCTCCCCCGGGTTCGACTACGCTGCCCGGCGAGCGTGAACGAGCAGGCACACGTCGAGGCGAGGCTCGCGGCCGTCGAGCAGGCGGGCGGGGCGGAGAAGCTCGACCGCTACTTCGTCGGGCTGTCGCTGAAGCGGGCGCAGCACGAGCTTCGGCTCGCGATCAACGCCGAGCTGGCCGTGCTCGGCACGAACATCTCGCAGCTCAACGTGCTCCGCGAGATCAAGCTCCATCCCGGCGTCTCGAGCGCCGACCTGGCCAGGCTCGCGTTCCTGACCCCGCAGACGCTCGGGCAGCAGGTGATGCAGATGCAGGCCCGCGGGCTCGTGGAGCGGCGCCCGGGCGAGGGTCGCAAGATCCGCCACTACCTGACGAAGGCGGGCGAGAAGCTCGTCAGGGCGGGGATGGAGAAGACCCGCGAGGTCGACGCCAGGGTCCTGAGCGACTTCGGCGACGCCGAGCTCGCGGCGCTGGTCGACGCGTTCCAGACGATCGAGCGCCGCGCGGCCGAGGCGCGCGCGCACGCGAAGCGGTTCGCCCCGGTCGTCGTCCGGCCGTAGCCCGCCGCAGGTCGTAGGCCCGCAGCAGGTTCGTGTACCATCGGCCCTAGGTCGAGCGCCGCCGCCGGCGCCGGCCGAGGCAGTGGGGCCTCAGCGATCACGGATCGCTGGGGCCTTTTTTCGTGGTCCCGAGCGACTGGAGGGAGAGGATGGTGAAGGTTGAGGCGGTGGTGATCCGCGAGCGGGTCGAGACCGTGATCGACGCGGTCGAGGATGCGACCGGGCACGTCGGCGTGACCGTGATCGAGGCGGTCGGGCACGGCCGGCAGCGCGGGATCACCCACGAGTACCGCGGCCGTGTGTTCGAGTCGCGCTTCCTGCCGAAGGCGGTGCTGATCTTCCTCGTGAAGGACGAGATCGCCGAGCGGGTGCAGGCGACGGTCATCGACGCCGCGCGGAGCGGCCACGAGTCGGGCGACGGGATCTGCTGGCGCTCGCCGGCGGAGAACGTGACGCACCATCGCACCGGGCGGCTCCTCGAGGAGGTGGAGGTCGGTGCCTGAGAGCTCGGATCTCCTCATCGCCGCGAGCACGATCTGGGTGGTCGTCGCGGCCGTCCTCGTGATGTTCATGCAGGCCGGCTTCGCCTTCCTCGAGGCGGGCCTGACGCGGATGAAGAACGCCGGCCACATCGCCGGCAAGAACGTCCTCATCTTCGCGATCTGCTCGCTCGTCTACTGGGCGGTCGGCTTCGGCTTCGCCTTCGGCGGCGGCAACGGCTTCGTCGGCACCGCAGGCTTCTTCCCGTCGGTCGAGGAGCTGGTCTCGGTGGGCCAGAAGCCGTTCGACTGGTTCTCCGAGGTCCCCGGCGCGGCGGGATACCTGTTCGAGGTCGTCTTCGCCGGCGTCTCGCTCGCGATCGTCTGGGGCTCGATGGCCGAGCGGGCGAAGCTCTGGGTCTACTTCGCCTTCGGCGTCTGCTTCACCCTCTGCTACTCGGTCACGTCCCACTGGATCTGGAGCCCGCACGGCTGGCTGTTCAAGAAGGGCATGCAGGACTTCGCGGGCTCGACGGTCGTGCACTACCAGGGCGCGCTGGCCGCGCTCGCCGGCGCGCTCCTGCTCGGGCCCCGCATCGGCAAGTTCGGCCACGACGGCCGCGCGAACCCGATCCCCGGCCACAACATCCCGTACGCGGTGCTCGGGACGCTGATCCTCTGGTTCGGCTGGTTCGGCTTCAACCCCGGCTCGACCCTCGGCGTCGACCTCGGCGGCTTCGGCTACTTCGCCTACGTCGCGCTCACGACGAACGTCGCCGCCGCCGCGGGCGCGCTCGGCGGGATCGTCACGGCGTGGGTCGTCCTCAAGAAGCCCGACCTGTCGATGATGCTGAACGGCGTGATCGCCGCGCTCGTCGCGATCACCGCCGCCTCCGGCTACGTCGCCCCGTGGGCGGCGATCGTCGTCGGGCTCGTGGCGGGCTTCATCGCCGTCGTCGGCGTGATCGCGGTCGAGCGGATCGGGATCGACGACCCGATCGGCGCGGTCGCGGTGCACGGCGCCTCCGGCGTGTGGGGCACGCTCGCCTGCGGGCTCTTCACCGTGCCGATGCTCGCGGACCGGCTCGCCACCGGACACGGCGGGCTCGTCTACACGGGGAGCTTCCACCAGCTCGGCGTGCAGCTCCTCGGCGTCGCGGTCGTCGGCGCCTGGACGTTCTCGGCGTCCTTCGGCCTGCTCTGGACGATGAAGAAGCTCTGGGGGATCCGCGTGCACGAGGAGGCGGAGACGCTCGGGCTCGACGTCTCCGAGCACGGGATGTGGGGCTACCCCGAGTTCTACATCCCGGTGCCCGGCGGCTACGACGCCTGGGTGACGGCGCCGTGGGAGCGCGAGCTGCGGCCGCAGCGTCCGGCGCCCCGGCCGGGGTCGCCGGCGACCGCCCCGGCCCCCGAGAGCGCCTGACCGGTCAGACCTGCTGCCCGCCGGCGACGGCGGGCAGCAGGATCACCGTCGCGTCGGGGGCGACGGGCGTCTCGAGCCCCTGGTCGAGGCGCACGTCGTTCCCGTCGATGAAGACGTTCAGGAACTGCGGCAGCTCGTCGCCGTCGAACAGCCGGTCGCGGAGCGTGGGGTAGGAGGCGACGAGGCTCTCGAGCACCTGGCGCACGGTCGCGCCGTCGGCTTCGACGTGGCGGTTGCCCCCGGCCTCAGGCCGGAGAACCGGGGGAATGCGGACGGTCGGCACGGCTTCCGACTCTACCCGCGTGGAGCTCGTCGAAGCGGTCGATGCCGGCGAGGGCGGGGAAGAGGCCGATCCAGGCGGCCGCGAGGGCGATCGTGACGGCGCCGCCGGCGACGACCGCGGTCACGGCGCCGAGCGCCGCGGCCGCCACGCCGGACTCGAACGCGCCGAGCTCGTTCGAGGCGCTGATGAACACCATCTCGATCGCGAGCACGCGGCCCCGCAGCTCGTCCGGCGTCGCGAGCGCGGCGGTCGTCGAGCGGATGTTCATGCTGATCATGTCGACGAAGCCGCTGACTGCGAGTGCGGCGAGCGAGAGGGCGAAGGAGCGCGAGAGGCCGAAGACCACCATGCTCGCGCCGAAGGCGGCGACGGCGGCGAGGAGCGTCGGCCCGACCCGCCCGGAGAGCGGGCGGCGCGCGAGCAGGACGCCGGCCGCGAGGGCGCCCACCGCAGGGGCGGTGCGGAGGATCCCGAGCCCGACCGGGCCGGTGTGGAGGATCGAGCGCGCGAACAGGGGGAGCAGCGCGACGGCGCCGCCGAAGAGCACCGCGACGAGGTCGAGCGTGATCGCGCCGAGGAGCACCGGCGTGCGGCGGACGAAGTGGAGGCCGGCGAGCAGCTCGCCGAGGCCCGTGACGGGAACGGCGCCCGGCGCCTGCGCCGCGGCGACCTGCGGCTCGCCGACGCCGCCGACCGAGGCGAGCCCGGCGGCGAGCAGCGCCGCCGCGGCCGCGTACGCGAGCTCGGGCCGGGCGGCGAAGAGGAGCCCGCCGAGGGCGGGGCCGCCGGCGAAGCCGACCTGGAACGCGATCGAGCGGAGCGCCATCGCGCTCTGGATCAGGTCGAGCGGCACGAGCATCGGCGGCAGCGCCCGGGCGGCCGGGGTGCCGAGCGCCGCGGCGACGCCGGTCGCGCCCGCGAGCAGGAGGAACGGCCACAGGAGGTGCTGCGCCGTCAGGCTCACCGCGAGGAGGCCGAGCGTGACGACGACCTGGAGGGCGAGCGAGCCGGCGAAGACGAGCGGCGCGAGAAGCGGTCGGCGAGCTGGCCGGCCGGGAGCGCGAGCAGCGGCAGCGGGACGAACTCGGCGAGCCCGATCAGGCCGAGGTCGAGCGCGGAGCGGTGGATCGCGTACACCTGCCAGCCGACCGCGACCGCGATCATCTGGCTCCCGAGGCCCATCGCGAGGAGCGCGACCCAGAGGCGGGCGTAGTCGCGGCGGCGGAGGACGGGCGGCAGGCGGCTCGCGAGCACCGGCGTCACCCTGCCACGCCGGGGTGCCCGGTGCCGGGCGCCCGTGGGGCGCGGTCCGGCTCCGGGCCGGCCGGGGCCCGCTCGCCGGCGGGCCCGAGGCTACTCGCCGGCGAGGATCCCGTAGAGCCGGCGGCGGGTCTCCGCGAGGAGCTCGGCCGCGGCCTTCCGCTGCTCCTCGCCGCCGGCCTGGGTGACCTGCCGCGCGGCGATCCCGACCTGCATCGCGAGGCGCATCAGCTCGCGCACGTCCTCCGGCACGGCCGCGCCCGCCTGCGCCCAGGGCTCGCCGAAGCGCTCGCGGTGCTCGTCGAGGTGCGCGCGGCCCGCCTCGGTGAGCTCGTACACCGTTCCGCCCTCGCGCGACTCCCCGCGGATGAGGCCCTCGTCGGCGAGGAGCTGGAGCGCGGGGTAGACCGAGCCGGGGCTCGGGCGCCACGCGCCGCCGCTGCGCTGCTCGAGCTCCTGCATCACCTGGTAGCCGTTGCGCGGCTCCTCCTCGAGGAGGAGCAGGATCGCGGCGCGGACGTCGCCGCGGCGCATCCGCCGGCGCCGGTGCCCGAAGCCGAAGCCCGGGCCCCCGCCCCGGAAGAGCATGAAGGGCCCCGGCCCGAAGCCGGGCGGAGGCACCTCGCGGTGGAAGAAGAGCATGTCTTTCTCGTGCATAACGCGATAGCTTACCGATATATCTCAACACGTCAAGGGCCGTGGGAGCCGCCCCGGCCGTGCCTGGTTGCGACAGGTGCGGCGCGGCCGGGCCCGCGGGAGACGGCCCGCGAAAACGGCCCGCGTATCCTTGCCCTCCGTGAAGGTCTTCCTCCCCGACGGCTCGCCCCTCGAGCTCCCGGACGGCGCGACGGGGCTCGACGCCGCCCGCGCGATCGGCCCGAAGCTCGCCGAGCAGGCCGTCCTCGTGCGCACGAACGGCCGCGTCCAGGACCTGCGTCTCCCGCTCGCCGACGGCGCGCCGATCCAGGTCCTGACGACGCGCGACCGCGAGGACCCGGACGCGCTGGCCGTCCTGCGCCACTCGAGCGCGCACCTCCTCGCCGAGGCGGTGCGGCGCCTCTACCCCGGCGTGAAGATCGCGATCGGCCCGCCGATCGAGCAGGGCTTCTACTACGACTTCGAGTTCCCGGAGCCGATCGCCGAGGCCGACCTCGAGCGGATCGAGGCGGAGATCCGGCGCGAGCTCGAGGAAGGCCGCGCCTGGACGCGCCAGGAGACGACCGCAGAGGAGGCCCGCGCCCGCTTCCTCGCCGAGGGCGAGCCGTACAAGGTCGAGCTCGTCGACACGGCCGAGGGGCCGATCACCCTCTACACCCAGGGCGAGTTCACCGACCTCTGCCGCGGGCCGCACCTGCAGGACTCGAAGCCGATCAAGGCGCTCAAGCTCACCGGCCTCGCCGGCGCGTACTGGCGCGGCGACGAGCGCAACAAGCAGCTCACGCGCATCTACGGCACCGCCTTCTACACGAAGGAGGACCTCGACGCCCACCTCGCTCGCATCGAGGAGGCCCGCCGCCGCGACCACCGCCGGCTCGGCGTCCAGCTCGACCTCTTCCACACCTCGGAGGCCTCGCCGGGCTCGCCCTTCTGGCACCCCAAGGGGATGGTGATCTGGAACGCGCTCGAGGACCTCCGCCGCCGCGAGAACCTGCGGCGCGGCTACCTCGAGGTGAAGACGCCGCTCCTCTACGACGTCGACACCTTCGTCACCTCCGGCCACTACGACAACTACGCCGAGAACATGTTCTTCGTCTCGTCGAAGGAGCAGGACGCGAAGCAGTTCGCGCTCAAGCCGATGAACTGCCCGGGCCACATGCTCCTGTTCGGGTCGCAGCTCCGCTCCTACCGCGACCTGCCCTTCCGCTACGCCGAGTCGTCGACGCTCCACCGCGACGAGCTCGCCGGCGTCCTCCACGGGCTGCTCCGCGTGCGCCACATCACCCAGGACGACGCGCACATCTTCTGCAGCCGCGACCAGATCGAGGAGGAGATCTTCGGCTGCCTCGACTACGCCGCCTACCTCTACGAGCTCTTCGGCCTGGACGCCCGCTTCGAGCTCTCGACGCGGCCCGAGAAGCGCGTCGGGACGGACGAGGAGTGGGACTTCACCGAGGCCGCGCTCCGCGCCGCGCTCGACCGGCGCGGGATCGAGTACGCCGTCAACGAGGGCGACGGCGCCTTCTACGGCCCGAAGATCGACCTGCACATGACCGACGTCCTCGGCCGCTCCTGGCAGATGGGGACGATCCAGCTCGACGCCCAGATGCCGCAGCGCTTCGGCCTCCGCTACTCGGGCGCCGACAACGCCGAGCACACGCCGTACGTGATCCACCGGGCGCTGCTCGGCTCGCTCGAGCGCTTCGTCGGGATCCTCACCGAGCACTACGGCGGCGCCTTCCCCTTCTGGATCGCCCCGGTCCAGGTCCGGATCGTCGCCGTCGGCGAGGCGCACCGGGAGCCGGCGCGGGCGCTCGCGGCGCGGCTGCCGTACCGGGTCGAGGTGGACGACTCGGACGAGACGGTGGCGAAGAAGATCCGGAACGCCGAGGTCGAGAAGGTGCCGTTCACGGTCGTCTACGGCGACCGCGAGAGCGACGACGCGCTCGCGATCCGCGAGCGCGGGGGCGGGCGATCGACCAAATCGCTTGCGGAGCTCCTCGAGACACTTGCTAAGCTGAGCCCCTGGCAAGCAGGGACGTGATCGTCTCCTCACCTCCGGTCGCGAGGCTCAGGGGGTTCAACCGACGAGGTTGGCGGGAACAGACGCGCCGCTGCCTGCCAGCGGCGTTTTCGTATCCGAAGGAGGACGACACGAGCCTGGTGACACCGATTTGAGGCCGCGGCGAGGCCCGTTCGAAGCGCCGCGTCGCCCGGAGCCGCAGACGCGGATCAACGACGCGATCAGAGTGCCCCGCGTCCGCCTGATCGACGAGGGGGGCGAGCAGCTCGGGATCAAGCCGACAGAGGAGGCGCGCAAGTACGCCTACGGCAAGGGGCTCGACCTCGTCGAGGTGGCCGCCCAGGCCGACCCGCCGGTAGTGCGGGTCATGGACTACGGCAAGTACCGGTACGAGCAGGAGCAGAAGGCCAAGCAGGCCCGCAAGAACCAGACCCAGATCCACGTCAAGGAGATCAAGCTCAGGCCGAAGATCGGAGTCCACGACTACGAGACCAAGAAGGGGCACGTCGTCCGCTTCCTGAACCAGCGGGCGAAGGTCAAGGTCACGATCATGTTCCGGGGCCGCGAGCGCGAGCATCCGGACAGAGGCCGCGACCTGCTGATGCGCCTCGCGGAGGACGTGCGCGAGCTCGGGTCGATCGAGATCCAGCCGCTGCTCGAGGGCCGCAACATGACCATGGTGCTGGCGCCCACGAAGAACGCAGGAGTGAAACGAGATGCCGAAGCAGAAGACGCACTCAGGAGCAAAGAAGAAGTTCAAGATCACGGGCACCGGGAAGCTGCTGCGCCGGCGGGCGAACCAGAGTCACAACCTCGAGCACAAGTCCCCTAAGCTCAAGCGCGCGTTCAGTAAGGACCTGCCGGTCGCGCCGGACCAGGCCGGCACGATCAGGAAGCTGCTCGGGAAGGGTTAGGAGGAGGGTCATGGCACGCGTGAAGCGATCCGTCGCCGCGCGGAAGAAGCGGCGCAAGGTGCTCGAGGAGGCGAAGGGGTACTGGGGCCTCAAGAGCACGAACTACCGCTACGCGAAGGAGCAGGTCGAGCGCTCCCTCGCCTACGCCTACCGCGACCGCAAGGTCAAGAAGCGGACGTTCCGGCGGCTGTGGATCATGCGGATCAACGCCGGCGCGCGCGCGAACGGCCTCTCCTACAACCAGTTCATGGCCGGCCTCAAGGCCGCGAACGTCGAGCTCGACCGCAAGGTGCTCGCCGACCTCGCGGTGAGCGACCCCGGCGCGTTCGCGAAGCTCGCCGAGCAGGCCCGCGCCGCCCTCGGCTGAGCGGCGGGGCGCGCGAGCGGCAGGCGGAGATCTTCCGCCGTCAGGCTGCGTACTGCGACGGGCGCTCGCCCCTCTACGCGCGGCTCTGCCGCAGGCTCGCCGAGGACGACCGCGTCGCGGCGCTCGCGCCCGACCTGCGCTGGGACTTCCCGCTGCGCCTCCTCGGCGCCGTGCACTACCTCGTGCTCGGCGGCGAGGCCTCGTGGGACGACGTCGACCGCGCGCTCGACGAGCGGGCCGAGTTCCTCGCGCGCTTCGCCGCCGAGCAGCCCGTGCAGACGAACGAGGTCGCGCGCGCCTGGGCCCTGCTGCCCGGGCTGCTCGCGCTCGGCGCCGCGGAGGTCGACCTCGTCGAGCTCGGCGCGTCGGCCGGGCTCCTGCTGTGCCTCGACCGCTACGGCTACCGCTACCGCAGCGGCTCCTGGGGGAGCGGCCGGCCGCGCCTCGCCGGTCGTGACCGCGGCGGGCCGCCCGGCTCGCTGCTCAGGCGCGAGCTGTCGATCGGACGGCGGCGCGGCGTCGACGTCGCGCCCGTCGACGTGACGACCGCGGAGGCCGCGCGCCTGCTCGAGGCGTTCGTCTGGCCCGACCAGACCGAGCGGCTCCGGCGCCTGCGCGAGGCGGTCGCGACGGCGCGGGACGACCCGCCGGAGCTCGTCGCCGGCGACTACGTCGACCTCCTCCCCTCGCTGCTCGCCGAGCGCGGGGACGCGCTGACCGTGGTCGTCTCGTCGGTGACGACGATCTACCTCTCCGACGAGCGCCACGCGGAGCTCGTCGCCGCACTCGACCGCGCCGGGGCGGAGGCGCCGCTCGCCTGGCTCTCGCTCGAGGGGCCGCGCCACGGCGGCCAGTTCGACGGCGCGCTGCTCGAGCTCACGACCTGGCCCGGCGAGGAGCGGCGACAGCTCGCGCAGGTCGACCACCACGCCCGGTGGCTGCGCTGGTGGGAGGGATGATCGGCGCGCGCGACGGCGAGCGCCGGAAGCCCGTCCGCAGGCTGCACGAGCGACGCTTCCTGCGGTCAGACCCCCGCGCAACGTTCCGGGGTCAGACCCCCGCGTGTTGCGCGTGCAACAGTCCGGGGTCAGACCCCCGCGTGTTGCGCGTGCAGCAGTCGAGCGTCGACCCCAGGATGTTGCGCGCTCGCCTGCGCACGCGCCCCGACGCCCGGAGCGCCGACGCAGGTAGCGTCGCGGCGCATGGCGCGCTGCTTGCTGGCTGACCGTCGCTGCGGGCGGCTCGGCCTGCCCTGCCGCTCGGGGCAGTGCGTCGCTCGGCGGGTCCGCAGGCTGCACGAGCGCCGCTGGCGCGACAGGCTCGGCCTCTTCTTCGTCGAAGGCGAGGACGCCGTCGCCGCGGCCACCGCCGAGCCGGTCGAGCTGCTCGTCGCCGGAGTGGACGTCGAGCGGTGCCTCCTCGCCGAGGTCTCGACGGCCGCCCACCCGCCGCGCGTCGTCGCCGTCTACCGCCGCGCCGACCTGCCCGCGGCCGACCGCCGGCCGGCGACCCTCTGGCTCTGGCGCGTCGCCGACCCGGGCAACGTGGGCACGCTCGTCCGCACGGCGGACGCCTTCGGCGCCGCCGTCTGCCTCTCGGAGGGCTGCGCCGACCCCACCTCGCCGAAGGCGCTCCGCGCCTCGGCCGGCTCGGTCTGGCGCGTGCCGCTCGCCTGGTCCGGGCGCGAGGGGGACGACCGGGCCGCCGCCTCCGCGGCCGCCCCCGATGCCAGCGTGTTAACACGTGACCGGAGGCGCGTGGCGCTCGTGGCGCACGGCGGGGAGGCGCTCGACCGGCTCGACCTCCGCGGGGAGGTTGCGTTCCTGCTCGGCGCCGAGCGGGCCGGGCTCCCGGACGGCGTGCCGCGCGACGCGGAGGCGACGATCCCGCTCGCGGGCGCGGAGTCGCTCAACGTCGCCGCCGCGGGGGCGATCGCGCTCTACGAGTGGCGCCGACAGAATCGCTGACGTGGCGAGCGTCGCGCGCATCAACGTCACGCCGGTGAAGGGCCTCGGGCTGCAGCACCCGGACGAGGTCGAGCTGACCCTGCGCGGGGCGGAGGAGAACCGGCGCTTCTACCTGATCTCGGGCTGGACGCTCTTCAACGGCAAGAACTTCGGCCCGCTCGTGCGCGTCCGCCCCGAGCTCGCCGGCGGCCGGCTCCTGCTGCGCTTCCCCGGCGGGCGGGAGGTGGGCGGCGAGGTCGAGCTCGGCGAGCCCGTGCGGACGAGCTTCTGGGGGCGGCAGGTGACCGGCCGCCTCGTCGTCGGGCCGTGGGCGGAGGCGCTCTCGGAGTACGCCGGCACGCCGCTCCAGCTCGTCCGGACGGACGAGCCGGGGACGGGGACGGACGTCCACGTCGGCACGCTCGTCTCGCGCGCCTCGTGCGCGCGGCTCGGCGAGGCGCTCGGCGCGGAGGTCGACCCGCGGCGCTTCCGGATGCTGCTCGAGGTCGACGGCGCGGGCCCGCACGAGGAGGACGGCTGGTCGCGCGTGCGCGTCGGCGAGGCGGTCGTCCGCGTCCGCGGGCCCGTGGGGCGCTGCGCGGTCACGACGCACGATCCCGACACGGGGCTCCGCTCGCTGGACACGCTCGCGGGGATCCGGAGCTACCGCGGCCTGCGCGAGGGCCGCAAGCTCGACTTCGGCGTCTACCTCGACGTCGAGCACCCCGGCCGCGTCCGCGTCGGCGACCCGGTCGAGCCGCTCTAGCCGGCGCGGCGGCAGACCCAGATCGAGTCCTCGGCGCCCTCCGCGTACGGCGTGCGGTCGAACCAGCCGTAGAGCGCGGCCACCTCGAAGCCCTCCTCGGCGAGCAGCGCGCGCCACTCCTCGACGGGGAGCCACGCGAGCGAGAGCTCGGCCTCCGCGCCGTCGCCCGCGACGCGCAGGACGAGCGTCCGCCGCTCCTCGTCCCACTCGGCGCGCTCGAAGATCCCGGGCTCGCGCTCGAGCCAGCGGCCGTGCGTGTCGGCGATGTCGTCGGTGCCCGGCGTGAAGACGTCGAAGACGAAGCGCCCGCCGTCGGCCAGGCACCGCCGCACCGCCTGCAGCGCCGCACGGCGGTCGGCGCCGGTCTGCATGTGGAGCAGCGTCCGGAACGGGCAGACGACGAGCGGGAAGCGCTCGTCGACCGGTGGGTCGCGGAGGTCGCCGTAGCGGAGGTCGACCTCGGCGCCGGCGGCCGCCGCCCGCTCGCGCGCGACCTCGAGCATCCCGCGCGAGGAGTCGACGCCGACGACCCGCACGCCCGCCAGCGCGACGGGGATCGCGATCCGGCCGGTCCCGACGCCGAGCTCGAGCATCGCCCCGCCGGCGCGCCGCGCCTCCTCGACGTAGAAGTCGACGTCCTCGACGACGCTCACCGACCAGGGGTCGTAGAGCCGTGCGATCCGATCGTAGGCCGACACGCGGGTATGTTGCCCCCTCGTGACGGACTGGCAGGAATACGAGGCGGGCGCGGCGGCCGCGTTCGGCGCGGCGGCGTCGACCGCCGAGCTCGAGGAGGCGCGCGTGCGCTACCTCGGCCGCAAGAGCGAGCTCGCGCTCGCCCTCCGCGGCGTGCGCGACCGCGAGAGCGGGATGCTCCTGAACGGGATCCGGCAGCGGCTCGAGGCGTCGGTGGCGGAGCGGGAGCGGCGCCTCGCCGACGAGGAGCTCGACCGCCGCCTGCGCGAGGAGGTGATCGACGTCACCCTCCCGGGCGAGGAGCTGCCGGTCGGCCACCTGCACCCGATCACGCAGATCCGCCGGGTCGTCGAGGACGCGTTCCTCGGCCTCGGCTACGAGGTGCGCGACGACCGCGAGGTCGAGACGGTCGAGTACAACTTCGACAAGCTCGCGTTCCCGCCGACGCACTCGGCGCGCTCCCCGCGCGACACGTTCTTCTTCGACTCCGGCCACGTGCTGCGGACGGAGACGAGCCCGTCGCAGATCCACTCCCTCGAGGAGCGGCCGCCGCCGATCTACATGGTCTCGATCGGGCGCGTCTACCGCCGCGACGCGATCACCGCGACGCGCTACCCGATCTTCCACCAGTTCGAGGGGCTCGCCGTCGACAAGGGGCTGACGCTCGCCGACCTGAAGGGGACGCTGCTGCACGTGATGCGCGCGCTCTACGGGCCGGACCGGCGGGTGCGCTTCCGGACGCACTACTTCCCGTTCACCGAGCCGTCGATCGAGCCCGACGTGTCGTGCGGGATCTGCGGCGGCGCCGGCTGCCGCACCTGCAAGTTCTCGGGCTGGATCGAGATGGGCGGCGCGGGCATGGTCGACCCGCTCGTGTTCGAGCACGTCGGCCTCGACCCGGAGGAGTGGGGCGGCTTCGCGTTCGGCTGCGGGCTCGAGCGCGCCGCGCAGCTCCGCCACGACGTCCCCGACATCCGCGCGCTCTGGGAGGGCGACCTCCGCGTGCTGAGGCAGTTCTGACGATGCGGGTCCCGGTCTCGTGGCTCGCGGAGTACGTCCCGCTCGAGATGCCGCTCGAGGAGCTCGCGACGCGGCTCTCGGTCGCCTCCGCCGAGGTCGAGGGGATCGAGCGGCGCGGCGTCGCGGACACGGACGGCAACCTCGGGCTCTTCCGCGTCGGCCGCGTCGTCGAGGCCGCGAAGCACCCGAACGCCGACCGGCTCCGGCTCACGAAGGTCGACGTGGGGGAGGGCGAGCCGCGCTCGATCGTCTGCGGCGCCTGGAACTTCGGCGTGGGCGCGACCGTCGGCGTCGCGCTCCCCGGCGCGCTGCTGCCGCCGCGGCCCGACTTCCCGGAGGGGCTGCGGCTCGAGCGGCGCACCGTGCGCGGCGAGGTCTCGGACGGGATGATCCTGGCCGAGGACGAGGTCGGCCTCGGCAGCGACCACTCCGGGATCATGGTGCTCCCGGAGGCCGAGCCCGGCACGCCGCTCGCCGACGTGCTGCCGCTCGCCGACGCCGTCCTCCTCGTCGAGGCGACCGGCAACCGGCCCGACCTCCAGTCGGTCTACGGCATCGCCCGCGAAGTCGCGGCGCTCTACGACCTGCCGCTCGCGGAGCTCCCCGCGGGTCGCGTCCCGGCCGCGACGGGCGAGGTCCGGATCGACGTCGAGGACTTCGGCGGCTGCCCGCGCTACATCGGCCGCGTCTTCGACGGCGTCTCCGTCGCGCCCTCGCCGGTGTGGCTGCGCTCGCGCCTGTTCGCGGCGGGGATGCGTCCGATCTCGAACGTCGTCGACGTCACGAACTACGTCATGCTCGCGCTCGGGAGCCCGCTCCACGCCTTCGACCTGGCGACGCTCCACGAGGGGCGGGTCGTGGTGCGCCGCGCCGGGCCGCGGGAGACGCTGCGGACGCTCGACGGCGTCGAGCGCGCGCTCTCCGAGGACGACCTGCTGATCGCCGACGCCGACCGCGGCATCGCCCTCGCCGGGATCATGGGCGGCGAGGAGACCGAGATCGGCGGCGAGACGCGCGCCGTCCTGCTCGAGGCGGCGAACTTCGACCCGTTCCGCATCTACCTCACCTCCGAGCGCCACCGCCTGCGCACCGAGAGCTCCGGCCGCTGGGAGAAGGGCGTCGACCCGTACCTCGCCGAGGCGGCGGCCGACCTCGCGACGAGCCTGATCCTCGAGCTCGCGGGCGGCGAGCTGACCGCCGCGGCCGACGTCCACGCGGGCCTGCCCGAGCGGCCGGTCGTGCCGTACCGGCCCGAGCGGGCCGACGCGCTCGTCGGGGTGGCGACGCCGCCCGGCGAGCAGTACGCGCTGCTCGCCCGCCTCGGCTTCGAGCGCGAGGGCGGCAGCGTCGTCGTCCCGACCTGGCGCGCGCGCGACGTCACGCGCGAGGTCGACGTCGTCGAGGAGGTCGCGCGCTTCCGGCTCGAGGACGTGCCGTTCACGCTGCCGGCGCGTCGCGAGATGTTCGGCCTGCTCACGCGCGAGCAGCGGCTCCGGCGCCGGCTCGAGGACGCCCTCGTCGGCCTCGGCTTCGCGGAGACGTACACGCCCAGCCTCGTCCCCGAGGACGACACCCCGTGGAAGCTGTCCGAGCCGATCTCGGTCGAGCTCGCCGCGCTGCGCACGACGCTCGTGCCGAGCCTCGCCGAGGCGGCCCGCCGCAACGTCGACGCCGGCGCGCGCGCGATCGCGCTCTTCGAGGTCGCGCGCGTCTACCTGGAGGGCGGGGAGCTGCCGGAGGAGCGCCTCCGCGTCGCCGGCCTCGCCGAGGGCGGCTTCCTGCGCGTCAAGGGCGTCGTCGAGGCGCTCTACGCGGTGCTGAAGGCCGAGCCCTCGTTCGAGCGCGCCGAGCACCCGCTCCTGCACCCGGGGAAGACGGCGCGCACGCCGGCCGGCGTCCTCGGCGAGCTGCATCCGCGCCTGCTCGAGGGGGAGTGGGGCGCCTTCGAGCTCGACCTCGCCGACCTCTTCGCGGCCTCGCGCGAGCCCGTCACCTACGAGGACGTCGTCACCTTCCCGGCGGTGCGGCAGGACATCGCGGTGTCGGTGCCGGAGGAGGTCCCGGTCGGCGACCTCGTCGCCGCGGCGCGCGAGGCGGCCGGGCCGGAGCTGCGCGAGCTCCGCGTCTTCGACGTCTACCGCGGCGAGCAGGTCGGGCCGGGACGGAAGTCGGTCGCGTTCTCGGTCGCCTACCAGGCGCCCGACCGCACCCTCTCCGACGACGACGCCGCGCGCCTGCGCGAGGCGATCGTCGCGGCGCTCGCTAGCGCCTTCGGCGCCGAGCTCCGCTGAGCCGGCGCGCGACCAGCCGCAGCGCCGCCAGCCCGGCGGCGCCGACCGCGACCCTGCGCAGCAGGGGCCTCACGTTCGCGGCCGCGTGCAGGTCGCCGCGGAGCCGCGCGACGGCGCGCACGAGCTCGTCCCGCTCGTGCTCGATCTCACGGAGAACATCCTCCGTCGTCCGCCCGTGCGGCATCAGCGCTTGATCGCCTCGGAGGTGAGCCGCGCCTCGCGGATCGCCTCCTTCGGCACGGGGGACGCGCCGCGGCGCAGGCGCCCGGCGGCGAGCGCGCCCGCGATCCCCGCGAGGAGGAAGAGCGCGCCGGTGACGATCAGGAGGGCGAGCCAGACGGGGGTCACGAGCGCGATCGCGGCGACCGCCGTCGCGAGCGCGAACCCCGTGCCGAGCACGACGAAGACGATCGCGGCGGCGCCGAGCCCGAAGCCGAGCGCGAGCGCGCGCGCCTTCCGCTTCAGCTCGAGCGCCGCGAGCTCGAGCTCGAGGCGCGTGAGCGCGCCGGCGTGCTCCGCGACGTCCCTGGCGGCGGCGCCGACGCGGTGGCTGCCGTCGCCGTCCGGCACGCCACTGCGATTGCCGCGCCGAAGGGGCTGCAAACCTAGACCGTCCTCCCGCCGAGCTGCCATACCGGCCCCTGCGTGTGCGCGGGGCGCGTGTCGGAGAGGACGCGCAGGATCCGCACGGTGCCGCGGATCCCGTCCGCGTCGCAGCGCGCGAGGCAGCGGGAGACCATCTGCGGCGAGGCGCCGTAGCCGAACCGCCGCGCGGAGCGGAAGCGGAAGGCGAGCCGCGCGCCGTCGCGGCGCGGGTTGAGCGGCGTCGTGTTCACGGCGGCGCGGTCGAGCCAGTCCGACGACTCGAGCTCGAGCTCGGCGAGGAGGTCGCTCCAGTCGGCCGGCACCGTGGCGAGCGCCGACTCCCACGACTCGCGCAGCGTCGGCGCCGGCGCCTCGGGCGCCGCCGCGGGGATCGGATCCGAGGCGATCAGCTCGAGCGAGCCGCGGATGCGCTCCTCGTCGAGCCGCTCGAGCAGCCTGCGGACGGACTCTGGGCGGCCGAGCGCGCGAAACGTGAGCACGTTCGGCGCGGCGCGGTGCGGCTGGAGCGGCGCGAGCAGCTGCGCGGCGCGGCCGGCGTGCTCGGGCTCCTCCAGCGTCACTCGGATCCGAGCCTCGGACCGGTCGTCGGCGAGCGCTTCCCACTGGCGGCCCAGCCCCACGACGCAAAAGTACACTCAGATCGACGTGGCGAAAGTCGAGAAGCGACGCGCGCTGTCGCAGGAGCGGCTGCGCGAGTTCCTCCGCGAGATGCTGCTCATCCGGCGTTTCGAGGAGAAGGTCGAGGAACGCTTCCGCGCCGGGGAGCTGCCCGGGTTCCTGCACGTCGCGATCGGGCAGGAGGCCGTCGCCGTCGGCGTCTGCCAGGCGCTGGAGGACGGAGACGTGTTCGCGTCGACGCACCGCGCGCACGGGCACACGCTGGCCCGCGGCACGCACCCGAACGCGGTGATGGCGGAGCTGTACGGCAAGCTCGAGGGCTGCTCGCACGGGTACGGCGGCTCGATGCACCTGTACGACGTCGAGCGCGGGAACCTCGGCGCGAACGCGGTCGTCGCCGGCGGGCTGCCGGCGATCGTGGGCGCGGGCCTCGCCTTCAAGCTGCGCGACGAGCCGCGGGTAGCCGTTGCCTTCTTCGGCGACGGCGCCACGAACACGGGCACCTTCCACGAGTCGCTGAACCTGGCGCAGCTCTGGAAGACGAAGTCGCTCTTCGTCTGCGAGAACAACCACTGGGCGGAGTCGACGCCCGGCTGGCAGCATTCGCCGGTGTGGGACGACATGTCGAAGCGCGCGCTCGCGTACGACATGGCGGCGGTGAAGGTGGACGGCCAGGACGTCGAGGAGGTCTTCGAGGTCACCCGGGAGGCGCTCGAGCGCGTGCGCTCGGGCGAGGGCCCGGTCTTCCTCGACGTCGAGACGTTCCGGATGGAGGGCCACTACATCGGCGACGCGCAGATCTACCGCTCGAAGGAGGACCGGGCGGAGGCGGCCGCGCACGACCCGATCGCGGCGCTGCGCGAGCGCCTCGACCTCGCCGACGAGGAGTGGGAGGCGCTCGACGGCGAGGTTCGCGGGGTGGTGGAGGCGTCGGTCGAGTTCGCGAAGGCCGGCACCGACCCGCAGCCCGAGGACGCCCTGAAGAACGTCTATGCCTGAGCCCCCGTGCCGGAGCTGACGTACCGCGCGGCCGTGCGGCAGGCGCTCGCGGACGCGATGCGCGCGGACGGCGACGTCTTCGTGATGGGCGAGGACATCGCGGAGATGGGCGGGTCGATGGGCGTGACGCAGGGCCTGCTCGACGAGTTCGGCCCGGAGCGCGTGCGCAACACGCCGATCTCGGAGATGGCGATCGTGGGCGCGGCGATCGGCGCGGCGATGCAGGGGATGCGCCCGGTCGTCGAGATCATGTACGAGGACTTCCTGACGCTCTCGCTCGAGCAGATCGTGAACCAGGCGGCGAAGCACCGGTACATGTCGGGCGGGCAGCTCAAGGTTCCGCTCACGATCCGCACGCAGGGCGGCGCGGGCTGGTCGCCGGGCGCGCAGCACGCGCAGCAGCTCGAGGCGTGGCTCGTGCACGTGCCGGGCCTGAAGGTCGTGTTCGCGTCGAGCCCGAACGACGTGCGCGGGCTCCTCTGGTCGTCGATCTACGACGACAACCCCGTCATCTTCTTCGAGCACCGGCTGCTCTACCCGATCAAGGAGGAGGCGCCGGCGGAGCTCGAGCCGGTGCCGATCGGGAAGGCGCGGGTCGTGCGGGAGGGCGGGGACGTGACCGTGATCGCGACCGGGCCGCTCGTGCACCGCTCGCTGAAGGCGGCCGAGCGGGCGGAGGCGGACGGGATCTCGGTCGAGGTCGTCGACCCGCGCACGCTGCAGCCGCTCGACGTCGACACGCTCGTCGAGTCGGTCAAGAAGACGAACCGCGCCGTCGTCGCGCACGAGGCGGTCACGCGGATGGGGTTCGGCGCCGAGGTCGCCGCCGTCCTCCAGTACCAGGCGTTCGACTGGCTCGACGCGCCGATCGAGCGGGTGGGGGCGAGGTTCTCGCCACTGCCGTTCGCACCGGTGATGGAGGCATTCGTGGTTCCGCACGCCGATGACGTGCTGGCCGCGATCAAGCGCACGGTGGGCAAGGGCTAGCCGTGGCCACGGAGGTGATCCTTCCGCGGCTCGGCCAGGGGATGGAGTCCGGCACGATCGTCCGCTGGCTCAAGACCGAGGGCGAGCCCGTGGAGAAGGGCGAGCCGCTCTTCGAGCTCGACACGGACAAGGTCACACAGGAGGTCGAGGCCGAGGCCGCGGGCATCCTGCTCAAGATCGCGGTTTCCGAAGGCGAGGTTCCCGTCGGGCAGACCGTGGCGTTC
>DASRHI010000057.1:0-15693 GCA_035650615.1 Gaiellaceae bacterium
GACGACGAAGAACCCGACCGAGGACCAGATCCGCACCGCGATGAACGGCCATCTCTGCCGCTGCGGCACCTATCCGCGGATCCTGACCGCGATCAAGCAGGCGGCCGCGGTGATGGCGAAGGGAGGCAAGTGATGACCGGGCTCCTGCACGAGCGCGAGCTCTCCCGCAAGGACTTCCTCAAGGGCTCGGGCGGGCTCGTCGTCGGCTTCAGCCTCGCCGGAGCCGGCCTCGCCGGCAAGGCGGAGGCCGCCGCGGCGCCGTCGCCCGCCGGCTACCTCCCCGACCTCGACCAGGTGGACTCGTGGCTGCGGGTGAACCCCGACAACACGATCAACCTGATGACGAGCGAGGTCGAGGTCGGCCAGGGCATCTCGACCGGTTTCCTCATGGTCGCCGCCGAGGAGCTCGACGTCGACCTCAGCCAGATGATCCACGGCACGTCGACCACCGACGAGGCCGGGAACGCGCTCAGCTCGCGCGTGGACACGTACGTCGTTCCCGCCACCGGCGGCATCGGCGGCAGCCAGTCGACGAGGCGGACGAGCCCGAAGATCCGCGCGGCGGCCGTCGCGGCGCGGCAGAAGCTGCTCGAGCTGGCCTCGGCGCGTCTCGGCGTCCCGGTCTCGAGCCTGAGCGTCAGCAAGGGCGTCGTCTCGGGCGGCGGCAAGAGCGTCACCTACGGCGAGCTCGTCGGCGGAAAGCTCCTCAACGTGAAGCTGACGAAGACGAGCCTCAAGCCGGGCGAGGCCCCCGCCAAGCCGGTCAGCCAGCACAGGCTGATGGGGACGCGGGCGCCGCGGGTCGACATCCCGGCGAAGGTGACCGGCCGCTTCGTCTACGCGCACAGCATCCGGCTCCCCGGCATGCTGCACGGACGCTGGGTGCGCCCCGGGCAGGGGCCGTACCTGACGGACGGCTTCGCCAAGCCGCTCAGCGTCGACGAGAGCTCGATCAAGGACATCCCGGACGTCCAGGTCGTCCGCGAAGGCGACTTCGTCGGCGTCGTCGGGCCGCGCGAGTACGCGGTCATCCAGGCCGCGCAGAAGCTCAAGGTGAAGTGGGCGGAGACGCCGATCCTCCCGGGCCACGCGAGCATCTGGAAGCACTACCGCGACTCGGACTCCGCCGGGAAGATGCCGGCGCGGATCACCACCCAGACGGGCAGCTTCGACAGCTCGTTCTCCAAGGCGGCGAAGACGGTCTCGGCGACGTTCAAGTACCCGTACACGGGCCACACGCCGATCGGGCCGGCCTGCTACGTCGCGGACTACCGTGCGAACGGCGGACCGGACAAGGACACCGTCACGGTCTTCTGCAACACGCAGAACGTCCAGAACTCGGTCACCGACCTGCAGGCGACGCTGAAGCTGGCAAGCCCACGGCAGGTCCGGGTCGTCTACTACGAGGGCTCGAGCTCGTTCGGCAACGGGTACCCGTACTTCGACATCGCCGAGGCGGCGGCGATCATGTCGCGCGCCGTCGGCAAGCCGGTCCGTCTCCAGCTCATGCGCTGGGACGAGCAGGGGTGGACGAGGTACGGGCCGGCGATCATGACCGACATCCGGGCCGGGATCGACAAGTCCGGCATGATCACCGCGTTCGAGGCCGTGCAGTTCGTGCAGCCGGGCACGTCGCTCGGAGCGACGCGGACGCTGCTCGGGGAGAAGACCCCGAGCCCGGGCCTGGGCGGCACGAACTTCGAGAACCTGGCGCCGATGTACAGGGTCGCGCAGTCGGGCGGCTACCGGCTGATCGCGAAGTCGGGATCGCCGGAGGTCGGGATGTTCCAGTCCGGTCCGCTGCGCGCGCCCGCGGGCCCGCAGACGGCGTTCGCGTCCGAGCAGATGATCGACATGCTCGCCAAGGAGGCGAACCTGGACCCGGTCTCCTTCCGCAAGCAGAACCTCCGCACGGACACCTACGGCGAGGACTGGGAGGGCCCGCGCTGGGCGGCGGTTCTCGACGCGGCCGTCGACGCGGCCAAGGCGGAAGGGGGCTACGTCCCGCACGTGCCCGCCTCGCAGCTCGAGAGCGGGGACGTCGTGACCGGCTGGGGCGTCGCCATCGGCACGCACCACCAGCCGTACGCCGCCACGGTCGCGAAGGTCACGGTCAACAAGAAGACCGGCCGGATCACCGTGAACCACCTCTGGGGAGCGCAGGACTCCGGGTTCCCGACGAACCCGGGCCTGATCGAGAACCAGATGGTCGGCAACCTGATCCAGGCGACGAGCAAGGTGCTCCTCGAGGAGCTCCGTTTCGACCGCAACCGCGTGACGAGCACGGACTGGGTCACGTACCCGATCCTGCGGTTCAAGGATGCGCCGGGCGTCACCCCGATCGTGGTCGTCCGACGAGACCGGGTTCCGGTCGGCTCGGGCGAGCCGCCGATCGTCCCGACCGGCGCTGCGATCGCGAACGCGTTCCACGACGCCACCGGCGTGCGCCTGTTCCAGGCACCGCTCACGCCGGCGCGCGTCCGCGGCGCGCTCGCGGCCGGCGGCTGACGCTTCCGAGCCGAGGCCACCCTCCAGTGAGGACGGATCGGGCTCCGGGCGCGGAGCCCGATCCGGCCTGCCGGGCGCTCAAGATTTCTTGCGCCGCCGGCCTCGCAGCCGTCGGCGGACCCGCTTCGCTGCGCGGTTTCCGCACCTCCGAGGCTCCCTCAAGATCTCTTTGGTCTTCGAGCGAACAATCTCAAGAGATCTAGCGTGGCGCCGCGGCCGTGCGTCCACGGCCGCCTTGCGAACTTCGATTCGGAGGAGACGAATGGCGAGCAAGCTGAAGATCAAGGTCAACGGCCTTGTTCATTCGGTCACGGCGAGCCTGGACACGCCGCTCCTGTACGTCCTGCACAACGAGCTGCACCTGCACGGCCCCAGGTTCGGTTGCGGCCTGGCGCAGTGCGGGGCCTGCTCGGTGCTCTTGGACGGGAAGGAGATCCGGAGCTGCGTGACGCCGGTCGCGGCCGTGTCCGGGAAGGCGATCACGACGCTCGAGGGGCTGCCGGCGCTGTGGGCGAAGGAGCGCGGCACGACGGCTTCGAGCCCGGCGTTGCATCCGTTGCAGCAGGCGTGGATCAACGTGCAGGTGCCCCACTGCGGCTACTGCCAGAACGGCATGATGATCCAGGCCGCGGACCTGCTCTCGACGACGAAGAACCCGACCGAGGACCAGATCCGCACCGCGATGAACGGCCACCTGTGCCGCTGCGGGACGTACCCGCGGATCCTGACCGCGATCAAGCAGGCGGCCGCGGTGATGGCGAAGGGAGGCAAGTAGCCATGACGGGCTTCCTGCACGAGAAGGAGTTCTCCCGCAAGTCCTTCCTGAAGGGGACCGGCGGCGTCGTCGTCGGAGCGAGCCTCGCGAGCGCGGGCCTCGCCGCGAAGGCGAACGCGGCGTTCGTCCCGTCCCCGTCGACGTACAACCCGCCGACCAACGCGGTCGACTCGTTCCTGTACGTCAACCCGGACAACACGATCAACCTGCTGACGAGCCAGGTCGAGATCGGCAACGGGACGCCGACCGGCTTCCTGATGATCGCCGCCGAGGAGCTCGACGTCGACTTCGGCCAGATGCGCTACGGCTCCTCGGTGTACGACAAGGACGGCGCGCTGATCGCCACGATCACCGACGGGTGGCGGGCGGTCAACACCGGCGGCCACGGCGGGAGCCAGGCGATCCAGAGCGTCGGCCAGCAGGTGCGCGCGGCCGCCGCGACGGCGAAGCAGCAGCTGCTCTCGCTCGCGTCGAAGCAGCTCGGCGTGCCGGTCTCGAGCCTGAGCGTGAGCAAGGGCGTCGTCTCGGGCGGCGGCAAGTCCGTCACCTACGCCGACCTCGTCGCCGCGAACGGCGGGAAGATCGGCGGGACGATGAGCCCGACGTCGCTCCAGCCGGGCGCCGGGATCTCGAAGCCGGTCGCGAACTACGCGATCGTCACGAAGGTGCGGCTCCCGCGCGAGGACATCCCCGCGAAGGTGTCGGGCCGGTACACCTACGTCCACAACATCCGGCTCCCCGGGATGCTGCACGCCCGCTGGGTGCGCCCGCGCGGGCAGGGGCCGTGGCTGACGGACGGCTTCGCGACGCCGCTCTCGGTGGACGAGCGCTCGATCGCCCACATCCCGAACGTCCGGGTCGTCCGCAGGAACAACTTCCTCGCGGTCGTCGGGCCGAAGGAGTACGACGTCATCCAGGCGGCCGAGCAGCTCAAGGTCAAGTGGGCCGACACGCCGATCATGCCGGGCCACGACAACGTCTGGAGCTACTACCGGGCGATGGACGCGAAGGGCCTCACGCCCGCCCGCATCACCGCGAACACGGGCGACGTGGAGAAGGCGTTCGCGGGCGCGGCCAAGGTCGTCTCGGCCTCGTTCGCCTACGCGTTCCAGGGTCACACCCCGATCGGCCCGGCCTGCGCGGTCGCCGACGTGCGGGCCGACCGCGCGACCGTCTACTGCAACACGCAGAACGTCCCGAACCTGACGACCGAGATGGCGCAGGTCCTCGGGCTCCCCGCCAACATGGTCCGGATCATCTGGCACGAGGGCTCGAGCACGTTCGGGAACGGCTACCACGCGTTCGACATCGCCGAGTCGGCCGCGCTCATCTCGCAGCTCGTCAAGGCGCCTGTCCGCCTCCAGCTCATGCGCTGGGACGAGCAGGGCTGGACGCGCTACGGCCAGGGCTACCTGACCGACATGAAGGCCGGCCTCGACTCGAAGGGCAACATGGTCGCCTACCAGGCGACCCAGATCAACCAGCCGAGCACGTCGCTCGCAGCCGCGCGCGTCCTGATCGGCGAGGTCCCCGGAACGCCCGGCGCGGCCGGGACGAACGGCGAGAACCTGGGCCCGTTCTACAAGGTCAGCGCGACGAACTACCGCACGATCGCGAAGACGGTGACCCAGCAGCTCGGCATGTTCCAGCAGGGGACTCTGCGGGCGCCCTCGGGCCCGCAGACCGTGTTCGCCTCCGAGCAGTTCATCGACATGCTCGCGAAGGAAGCGAACATGGACCCGTTCACGTTCCGTGCGCAGAACATGAAGGACGAGGAGTGGCGCTGGACGGCCGTGCTCAAGGCCGCGATCGACGCGTCGCCGTACAAGCCGCACGTCCCGGCCTCGCAGCTCGGGACGGGCGACGTGGTCGAGGGCTGGGGCCTGGCGATCGGCACCCACGGCGCCTCCCGCGCGGGGACCGTGGCCCACGTCGAGGTGAACAAGAAGACCGGCAAGGTCCGGGTCATCCACCTCTACGCGGGTCAGGACTCGGGCCTCGCCGTCAACCCGGGCCTGATCGAGAACCAGATGTCCGGGAACCTCGTCCAGGCGACGAGCAAGGTCCTGCACGAGGAGCTCCGCTTCGACAAGAAGCGGGTCACGAGCACGGACTGGATCAGCTACCCGATCCTCCGGTTCAAGGACGCTCCCGCGGTGACGACGGTCGTCGTCCAGCGGACCGACCAGAACCCGACCGGCTCGGGCGAGCCGCCGCTCGTCCCGGCGATCGCCGCGATCGCGAACGCGGTGTACGACGCGATCGGCGTCCGCATCTTCCAGGCGCCGATCACGCCCGCCCGCGTCCGCGGCGCCCTCGCGGGCGACAAGCCGGGCTTCTAGGCCGGCGACGAGTCGAACGGGGTCGGGCCCGGCAACGGGCCCGACCCCGTTCCGTAGACTCGGGCGGCGTGGACACGATCTCGCTCGCGCGCGGCTTCCCGTCTCCCGACCTGCTCCCGCTCGAGGAGCTCGCCGACTGCGCCGAGACGGTGGTCGCGCGCGAGGGCCGGACGATCCTCTCGTACGGCTCGGGCGCCGGCTACACGCCGCTGCGCGAGCTGATCGGCGAGTGGTTCGGCGTGCACCCCGGCCGCGTCGTGCTCACGAACGGGTCGCTGCAGGGCCTCTGGCTGCTCGCGCGCCGCGAGGTGCGGGGCCGCAACGTGATGGTCGAGTGGCCGACCTACGACCGGGCGCTGACCCTCCTGCTCGACGCGGGCGCGCAGCTCCTCGCGGCCGTGGTCGACTCCGACGGCGTCGATCCCGACAACGTCGGCGTCACGCTGATGGGGCAGATGACGCCGGCGTTCCTCTACACGATCCCGACCTTCCACAACCCGACCGGCACGGTCCTGCCGCTCGAGCGGCGCCGGGAGCTCCTGCGCGTCGCCGCGAGCCGGCAGATGCTCGTCGTCGAGGACGACCCGTACGGCCTCGTCCGCTTCGAGGGCGAGCCCCTCCCGGCGCTCTTCGACCTCTCGGGCAAGGAGACCGTCTACCTGTCGTCGTTCTCGAAGACGATCGCGCCGGGGGTGCGCGTCGGGTTCATGATCCTGCCCGAGCGGCTCGCCGACGAGGTGGCGACGGCCGCCGCCGACGCCTACATCACGCCGGTCCAGCTCGGTCAGGCGGTCGCGCACGAGTTCATCCGGCGCGGCAGCTTCGTCGAGAACCTGAAGCGGGTGAACGAGCAGCTCGGTCTCCGGCGCGACGCGATGCTCGCGGCGCTCGAGAAGCACTTCGCGGGCGCGCGCTGGTCGCGCCCCCAGGGCGGGTACTTCGTCTGGCTCGAGCTCCCCGTCCCGACCGACTCGCGCGAGGTGCTCGCGCGCGCCGAGGGCGTGACGGCCGTGGACGGGACCGCGTTCAGCGCGCCCGCGAACTTCCTGCGCCTCGCCTACAGCTACGCCGCGCCCGACGAGATCGAGGCCGGCGTCGAGCGGCTCGCGGCCGCGGTCTGACCCGCCTCCGCCGCCGCGAGCACGGCGCGGACGCGGCCCGGCGTCATCGGCGCCTGGCGGATCCGGACCCCCGTCGCGTCGAAGAAGGCGTTCGCGATCGCGGCCGCCACCGGCGCCTGGCACGGCTCGCCGGAGCCGGTGGGAGCGAGGTCGGGCCGCTGGACGACCGCGGTCCTCACCTCCGGGTGGTCGCGGAAGCGCATGATCGGGTAGGTCGACCAGTCGAGGCTCGTCACCCGGCGGGTGCCGAACACGACCTGCTCGTGCAGCGCGCGGCTCGCCCCCATCACGAGGTTGCCCTCGAGCTGGCTCGTGACGCCGTCGGGGTAGACGGTGAGCCCCGCGACCTGCGCGGCGTGCAGGCGGCGGGCCCGGATGCGGCCGGTGCGGCGGTCGACCTCGACCTCGGCGACGACGCCGACCTGCGAGCCGGCGAAGCCGCCGATCGCGATCCCGCGGCCGCGCACGACCGTGTCCCGCGAGAGCCGCGACGCCGCGACCCGCGGCTCCCAGCGCGCGAGGCGCGCCGCCGCGACGAGCGCGTCGCGCCACTGCCCGGACCCGTCGTTGACCTGCGCCGAGGTGACGTTCGCGAGCCGGAACGCGAACGGGTCGGCGCCGGCCGCGTGCGCGAGCTCGTCCACCATCTGCTCGCACGCGAAGCACGTCTGCGGCGTGAGCGGGCCGCGAAGCGCCGAGGTCTTGAAGTAGGTGTCCCAGAGCGGGAGGGACTTCGCGCTCACGCGCCGGTTCGGGATGTCGTACTGCGTGCCGGCGTTCGCGATCGCGGCGCTCCCGAGCCCGGGCGGCTGGAGCGGAAGGCCCGCGTGCTGGAGCGTCGCGACGCCCGTCATCGCCATCTCCGGGATCCCGAAGACCGTGTAGTCGAGCGCGGCGAGCCGCCCCTCGGCGTCGACCGCGCCGCGGACGTCGGCCAGGACCGCCGGGCTGTAGTTGTCCCACCCGTGCTCGTCCCAGCGCATGAGCTGGAGCCGGACGGGCGCGCCCGCGAGCTGGGACATGAGCGCCGCGGCCTCGCCCGCGTCGAAGCGCGCCGGCGCGTTCCCGAAGCAGCTCGCGCCCTCCCAGTACTCGACCCGGATCCGCTCGGGGGCGAGGCCGAGCAGCTCGGCGAGGCTCGCCCGCATCCGGTAGGCGTCCTGGGTGTTCGCGAGCACGACCGCGCGGTCGGCGGTCACGTCCGCGAGCGCGCAGCTCGGCCCGATCGGGACGTGGGCCTGGTAGTCGAAGGAGTAGCTCGCGGCCAGCGAGACCGGCGCCGCCGCGAGCGCCGCGTCGACGTCGCCGACGTCCTGCTGCCGGCGCGCCGGCGCGAGGCCGGCCGCGTCGAAGGCGCGCATCTGGCCCCAGAGGCCGCCGTTCCCCGAGATGCGCGGCGGCTCGGCGTACACGACGGCGAGGCGCTGCGCCGCCTCGATCGCGTCGACCTCGCGCGTCGCGACGACGCCGAGGAAGTCGCCGCGGCGGACGACGCGGGCGTCGCCGAGGCCGCGGATCGGGCGCTCGTCGACCGAGAGGATCCCCGTCGCCGTGCCGGCGCCGTAGGCGCCCTGGCCGCGCGGGCGGACGACGCGCCCGTGCAGCATCCCGGGCAGGCGCAGCGAGTGGACGTACGGGTACGTCCCGGCGACCTTCGCCGGGAGGTCGACGCGCGGCACGCCGCCGCGGCCGACGAGCCGGTACGCGGAGACCGGCTTCGCAGGTCCCGCCCCGGGCGCCACGGCGGGAGCGGCCATCGCGACGCCGAGGACGCGGCCGCCCACGAGCTCGCCGTACCCGACGGAGCGTCCGCCGCCGGAGACGAGGCCGTCGCGGACCGCGAGCGCCGAGACCGGCACGCCGAGGACGGCGGCGGCGCGCTCGAGGAGCGCCTCGCGCGCGGTCGCGGTGGCGCTCCGCAGCCGGGCGCCGGCCAGCGCGATCGAGCTGCTCCCGAGCGTCCCGCCGGTGGCGGGGGTGACGTCGGTCACGTGGCGGACGAAGCGCAGGCGGTCGAGCGGGAGCTCGAGCTCCTCGGCGGCCACGAGCAGCAGGCCCGTCGTCGTCCCCTGCCCGAGCTCGACCCGGCCGGTGGCGATCGAGGCGGTGCCGTCGGCGTGGACGGCGACGAACGAGTCGACCGACGAGAGGTCCGGGGGGCCGGGCGCCGCGCGCGCCGCCGCGGAGCGTCCGCCCGCGAGCGCGAA
Organism: Gaiellaceae bacterium; assembly: GCA_035650615.1. Taxonomy (GTDB): domain Bacteria; phylum Actinomycetota; class Thermoleophilia; order Gaiellales; family Gaiellaceae; genus PALSA-600. The sequence goes on from DASRHI010000057.1 coordinate 8,954, forward strand.
GCCGACCACGAGCGCGCCGCCGCCCGTGAGGAAGGCCCGGCGGGAGCGCTCCGCCATCAGCCGACGACGATGAAGTAGTGCCTCGCGCCGCCCGGCGAGTAGAAGTACCACTGGCCGGGCCGCAGGGTGAGCGTGAGGTTGTGCGCGCCGACGAAGCGCACCCCCGTCACGGCGACCGGCGCGCGGCGGAGCTGCTGCACGGTGAAGCCGGCCCGTCCCGACTCGTCGTCGACGGAGAACGTGTAGCGGCCCGACTTCAGCCGCGAGACCGCCCTCCCCGCCCGGACGAGCGTGAGCTTCCCGGCCTTGCTCACGATCGCGTCGAGCGCGCCGCGGAACGGGACGATCTCCGAGCCGACGATGTCCTTCGAGGGCGTGCCGGCGGTCGTGCCGCCGCTCGACGGCGTGATCGGCGCGGGCCCGCCGACCGAGGCGGTCGACGTCACGAAGGTGAAGACGACGCCCGGCTGCTCGTCGTTGCGCCAGGTGTAGGTCGAGCTGGGGAGCAGGTTCACGCGGTGCGTCGCCGAGGGCGCCTCGCCGAAGAACAGGTCCTCGGCGAGGTCGACGCCGGGCCCCTGGAGGTGGAAGGCCGGGCCCTCGACCCCGACGGAGTCCTCGAAGTGGATGGTGTAGCTCCCTGCCGGGATCACGGTCGGCGCGCCGCTCGTCGTCCCCACCGGCGCGCCGCTCGCCTGCGCGAAGACGATCGTGTGGTTCGCCTGGAAGGTGACGTAGAGGTCGCCGTCGGCGTGCGCCGCCGGCGCGCAGAGCGCGAGCGCCGCGGCCGGCGCGCCGAGCAGGACGAGCCGCCATCGCGTGGACAACGGGACGGCACCTCCGGGGATCGACGACGGGACGCGGCGATCCTACACCCGCCCTTCGCGGGCGCGGAAGGGCCGGCCCGCCTCCTTGAGTCCGGCAGGCGGCACGGCTAGACTCAGCCCGTCCCGACCCGAGGACGAGACCCTCGATGGCCGCTCGCTCACGACGCTCCCCGACGGTCGCCGCGACGCTCGCGTCGGCGCTCGCGCTCGTCCCGGCGGCGGCCGCGCGGCCGCTCGACGATCCCGGCCACCCGACGTTCCCGACGCTCTACGTCGTCTACGCCATGAACTGCACGTTCTCGATCGTCGACGACGCCGGCCGCAAGGTCAGCTCGATCGCGCCGGGCACCTACCAGATCGAGGTGAGCACCCCGATCATGTTCAAGCTCGTCGTCCCGGGCGGCCCCGGCGTCGACCACCTCGCCGACAACGACTTCACGGGGTGCCGCGGGTGGGTGCAGTTCCAGCTCACGGGCCCCGGCGTGAACCTCTTCACGACCCTCGACTCGGGCTGCGACGCCTTCTACCTCCTTCCGGCGACGACGTTCCAGCCGGGCGCGACCTACACCGCGCAGGACCTGAACCAGCCCGCGCTGACGCGGACGGCGATCACGACGCTGACGTCGGGCGCGCCGCCCGTCCCCGTCAGCCCGTACGGGCCGACGTCGGGGAAGGGGCAGCTCTCCACCGACATCGTCGGCTCGGCGATCGGCGACGAGGTCCGCGCCACCCTCAGCGGGACGCTGAGCGCGAAGGGCAAGGCGACCCTGACGAGCAGGGGGAAGCCGGTCTCGATCCTGAAGGCCGGCCGCTACAAGTTCTCGGTGAAGGACGCGAGCGCGAAGCGCGGCTTCACGATCCAGGCGCTCGACGGCAAGCCGATCCGGATCACCGAAGACGCCTTCGTGGGCCGGCACGCGCGCACCGTCAAGCTCACGCCGGGGCGCTGGACGTACTCGTCCGGGGCCGGCGTCGCGGTCAACTTCCTCGTCACCCGCTGACGTTCGGACGCGTGCCGCGGCGGCCGCCCGTACGGGTACCTTGACGGTCTCCGGCACGTCAGGTTCGATAGCGGGAGGGGTTGGGAGCGCGGTGAGGATCGACACGGAGCTGGTGCGACGGGCGGTTCCGCGTGCGGTGCGCACGCACCCGTTCCTCAGCGTGCTCGTCGCGGCGGCGCTGCTCGGCGGCGGGCTGCGCTACGTGCCGGCCGGCGCCGCGGCCGTGACCGGCTCCGAGGGGTCCGGCCAGGGCGCCTCGACCGCCTGCGCCGCCTCATGACGGCCGGCGCCGCCACCGGCGGGCAGGAGGCGCTCGAGGCCCGCCTCGGGGAGCGCGCGGGGCGCTGGGCGCGCTCGGCGGTCGTCTACGGCGTCGTCGTCGCCGCGCTCGCGGTGGTCGTCGGCGAATGGCTCGACGTCTCGCCTCCGGCCGCCTACGGCCTCTGCTCGGCGTGCCACGGCCGCGACCTCGCCGACTGGGTCGTCAACCACACCGAGGGGAAGCGCCTGTTCGTCACCGCGGCCGGGGCCGGCTGGCCGCTCCTGACCGTGCTCGGCCTCGTCGCCGGCTCGTTCGCCGCGGCGAGGAGGAACGGCGAGTTCGGCACGGTCGACATCGGCGGCAACGTGCGCCAGTTCCTCTACGGCGCGACCGTCATGTGCGCCGCCCTCTTCGTGGGCGGCTGCCCGACGCGGATCATCATCCGGACCGGCTACGGCGACCTCGCCGGCGCGCTCGCGCTCGCCGGCGTGGCGGCCGGGATCGTCGCCGCCACGCTCACCCTCCGCTGGGCGGCGCGCCGGTGATCGTCTCGCTCTCCTCGCTCGCGCTCGGCCTCGTCGTCGGCTACCTGGGCCAGCGGTCGCGCATGTGCTCGATCGGCGGGCTCCGCGACTTCGTGCTCGTCCGCGACACCGGGCTCCTCCGGGGCGCCGGCGCGCTGCTCGCGACGTCGTGGGTCGCGTTCGCCGTCGCCCGCCTGATCCACCACTCGGGCGGGGGTCACGGGCTGATCGCGTCCGGGACGACGCCGTCGGGCCTCGGCGCCGTGGCCGCGATCGTCGTCGGAGCGGTCGTGCTCGGCTTCGCGGCGACGCTCTCGGGCGCCTGCCCGCTGCGACAGCACGTGCTCGCCGGCCAGGGCCGGGTCGGCGCGTGGTCGTTCCTCGCCGGCTTCTACCTCGCGGCGATCGTCTACACGAGCTGGATCCAGCCGTCGATCGGGTCGTGGGTGCTGTAGTGACGGACATCTACCTGGACAACGCCGCCACCTCGTGGCCGAAGCCGCCGTCCGTGCTCGCGGCGATCGAGGACTTCCTCGTGCACGCCGGCGGCAACACCGGCCGGTCGGGCCACCGCCGCTCGATCGCCTCCTCCCGGGTCGTCAGCCTCGCCCGCGAGCGGCTCGCCGACCTGCTCGGCGCGGACTCGCCGGACGACCTCGCCTTCACGAAGAACGCGACCGAGGCCCTGAACCTCGCGCTCCTCGGCCTCGCCGACGGAGTCGAGCGCGTCGTGACGACGTCGCTCGAGCACAACTCGGTGATGCGGCCGCTGCGCGCGCTCGAGCAGCGCGGGCGGTGCACCGTCGAGGTCGTCCCCGCCGACGGCCACACCGGCGAGGTCGACCTCGACGCCTGGGCGGCGCGCCTGCGCGCGCCGGGCCGCTGCCTCGCCGTCGCCGTGCACGCCTCGAACGTCACGGGCGTCCTCCTCCCGGTCGAGGCGATGGCCGCCGCCGCGGCCGCGGCCGGCGTGCCGTTCGTCGTCGACGCTTCCCAGAGCGCCGGGCACGTCCCGCTCGACCTCGCGAAGCTCGGCGCGTCCGCGGTCGCGATGCCCGGCCACAAGGGCCTGCTCGGGCCCACCGGCACCGGGCTCCTCTACGTCGCGCCCGGCGTCGAGGTCGAGCCGCTCATGCGCGGCGGCACCGGCAGCAGGTCGGAGTCGGAGCACCAGCCCGACTTCCCGCCCGACCGCTTCGAGAGCGGCACGCTGAACGGGATGGGGATCGCCGGGCTCGGCGCGGCGGCGGCCTACCTCGCCGACCTCGGGGTCGAGCGCGTCCGCGCGCGGCTCGCGGCGCTGACGAGGCGGTTCCGCGCCGCGCTCGAGCGGGCCGACGGCGTCACGCTGCACGGGCCCGCGGACGCGGACCGGAACGTCGGCATCGTCTCGCTCGTCGTCGCCGGCGTTCCGTGCGCCACCGTCGCCCGCCTGCTCGACGACGAGTGGGGCGTGATGACGCGCGCGGGCCTCCACTGCTCGCCGGCGGCCCACCGGAGCCTCGGCACGGCCCCGGAGGGGACGGTCCGCTTCTCCTGGAGCCACGAGACCACCGAGCGGGAGGTCGACGCCGCGGCCGAGGCCGTGCGCGCGATCGCGGCGGGAGCCCGCACCCCCGGCGCCGTGGAGACAGCGGCTTGAGGTGGGGCGGGGTCGTCTCGTTCTTCGCCTCGGAGCACGCCATGCGGTCGGAGCGGGCGCTCCTGCGTGCGGGCCTGCAGGCGCGGCTCGTCCCCGGGCCGCGCGAGATCAGCCCGAACTGCGGCGTCGCGGTCGCGTTCGTGTGGGAGCAGGAGCGCGAGGTCACCCGGGCGCTCGAGCAGTCGAAGATCCGCTTCGAGGCGATTCACCGGTACGAGCTCGACGACGGGCTCCGCACGGCGGAGGCGCGAGCGTGAGTCGAATCGCGCGCAGGGGCGCCCTCCCGGCCGTCCTCGTCGCCGCCTTCGCCGCCGCCTTCTTCGGGCTCGGGGCGGTCTCGCGCTCGACGCCGACGGCGGCCGGCATCACGCAGGCGGCGCAGGTGCCGTACGCGCCCTGGTACTGGACGATGGTCGTCTCGCCCCGCGACCCGGACGTGCTCGTGCTCGGCACGAACAGCGGCGTCTTCCGCTCGTCCGACGGCGCGCAGACGTGGCGGCCGTCCGGGCTCGCGAACGTCAACGTCACGAGCCTCGTACAGGCGGGGTCGACGATGTTCGCGGGCGGGGTCCGGGGCCCGAACCCGATCGTGCGGAAGGGGGCCGGCAGGACGGCGCCCGACGGCCCCGCGGTGCTGGCCGCGAGCACCGACGAGGGGAAGACGTGGCGGACGCTCCGCCCGCGCGGGCTTCCGAACCGGACGGTGCAGGCGCTCGCCGTCGACCCCGCCGGCGGCTCGGCGCTCTACGCGCTCCTGAACGACGGCGGCCTCTACCGCTCGACCGACGGCGCGCGCTCGTTCCGGACGGTCTCGCCGAAGATCGGCGCGCCGCCGTGGGCGCTCGCGATCGCCGACGGCGGGCGCTTCGTCGCGGGCGACATGGACCGCGGCGGCTTCACGAGCGCGGACGGGCGGGCCTGGCGGCGGACCCCCTTCACGGACTCGCGGGGCGGCCGGATGGTGATGGAGTACTCGGTCGACCCGGCCGACCTCACGCGCGTCGTGATGTCGAGCGTCGGCATCGAGCTGTCGACCGACGCCGGCCGGACGTGGCGGCTCGCGTTGCGCTCGAAGGTGATGTTCGGGCCCGTCGCCTGGGCGCCCGGGAGCCCCGGCGTCGCCTACGCGGTCGGCTTCGACCGCTCGTTCTGGCGCAGCGACGACCGGGGGGAGACGTGGCGGCAGATCTCGTGAGCGGCGGTGCCCGTCCTTGTCGAGGCCCGGGGAGGAGTGTAGATTGCGCCCCGTCCCGCGAGCGAGGAACGGACGTGAGACGATGAGGCTTCGAGCTGTCGGCCCGCGTTGGGCCGCGATCGCGCTGGTGGCCGGGCTGGGCGTCGCGACGACCGTCGCGAGCGGCGCTCCGACCGCGCTCGTCGCCGTCAACACGGTCCAGAACGCCGCGCTCGGGAAGATCCTCGTGAGCGCGAAGGGACGCACGCTCTACCACCCCTCGTCCGAGCGCAGGAACGCGGTCAGGTGCACGGGCGCCTGCGCGGTCACGTGGCCGCCGCTCGTCGTCGGCGCCGGCGCGAAGCCGATCGCCGGGCCGGGCGTGAAGGCCTCGCTGCTCGGGACGGTGAAGCGCCCCGACGGCAAGCTCCAGGTCACCTACGCCGGCCTCGCGCTCTACCTGTACTCGGGGGACAGGAAGGCCGGCGACGTGAAGGGCCAGGGCTCGGGCGGCGCCTGGCATGCGGTCGCTCCCTCCGGGGCCGTCGTGACGAAGGCCGTGACGAGCGCCCCGGGGTCGGCCGGCGGAGCGACGTCGGGCGGGGGCTCGAGCTCCGGCGCGGGCTCGAGCTCGGGGTCCGGGTCGACGCCGGGCTCGGGCTCGACCGGCGGCGGCTCGGCCGGGGGCGGGTCGACCGGGGGGACGACGACCGACTGCGCCCAGAACCCCGGCGGCTACGGCTGCATGTAAGCCCCCGCGGGCCGCTCGCTCAAGATCCGCTGAGGTCGCGCCGGGTCCGGCCGGCCGAAGGCGCATGGTTGCGCGGTTCGCGGGAACCGCCGATCCTCAAGAAGTCTTTCGTCTCAGGGAGACGAATCTCGCGCGACCTAGCATCGGAGCCCGTCCAAAGCTCCGGAGTTCCGGAGCTTCCTCGCGGAACGTGGAGGAGTCCATGGCGAGCAAGCTGAGGCTCAAGGTGAACGGCCTTGTTCATTCGGTGACGGCGTCGCTCGACACGCCGCTTTTGTACGTCCTGCACAACGAGCTGCACCTGCACGGGCCGCGCTTCGGCTGCGGCCTCGCCCAGTGCGGCGCCTGCTCGGTGCTCTTGGACGGGAAGGAGATCCGGAGCTGCGTGACCCCGGTGGCGGCGGTCTCCGGCAAGAGCATCACGACGCTGGAGGGGCTGCCGGCGCTGTGGGCGAAGGAGCGCGGGGTCACGGCCGCTTCGCCCGCGCTGCATCCGTTGCAGCAGGCGTGGATCGACGTGCAGGTGCCCCACTGCGGCTACTGCCAGAACGGCATGATG
>DASRHI010000058.1:0-45708 GCA_035650615.1 Gaiellaceae bacterium
GGCTCACTCCTCTCCTTCCGACGTGGCAGTCGAAGGCGAGAGTGAGCCGAGGACCAGACGGCGCCCTCACGGGCGCCGTCCACATCTACAAGCTGAAAAGAGGCCCGAGTGTCTGGACCACTCGGTGACAGTCCAGGCTAGTAGTCCTCGACGAGGCGGCGCGGCAGCTCGGAGGCGGACGCCTCGAGCGCGGCACGGTCGAGCCCCTCGGCGGCAAGCGCCTCGACGAGGAGCGCGAGCGCCTCGGGCGCGGGCGGCGTGTCCGGCTGGCCGGCGTCGGAGCTCAGCACCACGTGCTCGGGGCCGGCGGCGCGGACGGCCGCGGCGAGCCGCGCCGCGTCGCAGCCCGGCTGGTGCAGGAGCTGGTAGGCGCAGAGCTCGAGCGCCGCGCCGAGCTCCGCGAGCTCGCGGAGCTCCGCCTCGCCGAGGTCGGGGACGAGGAACGTCGGGTGCGTGACGAGCACGCGCCGGACGCCGGCCTCGCGCGCGGCGCGGACGAGCCAGCCCACCTCCGGGCCGGTCAGGTGGCCGGTCGCGATCACCGCGTCGGCCTCGGCGACCGAGGCGAGGATCCGCCGGACGGGCTCCGCGGCGGCCGGGTCGCGCGGCGGGACCGCGAGGGCGGGCCCCGGCGCGGCCGCCGGCGGGCGCCCGAGCCCGGCCTCGAGGTGGCCGAGCGCGTCGAGCGTCGGCATCCAGACGACCCGCGCGCCGAGCGCGAGCGCGGCGTCGACCGCCGCCGGCTCGAGCCCGCCGGCGGGCCGGTTGAGCACGATGCCGCCGTGGACGCGGACGCGCCTGCCCGTGCCCGCCGCGGCCGCCCGCCCGGCGGTCGGCTCGTAGTGACCCTTCAGCACGCAGCCCTCGAACCCCCCCTCCTCGTACCAGGCGACGGTCTGGACGTCGCCGGCGAGCCGCGGGAGCACGCACGGAGCCGAGTGCACGTGCAGGTCGAACACGAGGCCATTCTCCCAGCGGAGGTGGCAGGCTTGGGCGCATGCGCGCCGGCCGGCACGAGGTCGAGATCTCGAACCCGGACAAGGTCTTCTTCCCGGAGCGCGGACTGACGAAGGGCGACGTCGTCCGCTACTACCTCGACGTCGCCGAGTGCGCCCTCCCCCACCTCCGCCGCCGGCCCTTCCACATGAAGCGCTATCCGAACGGCGTCGACGGCGAGTTCTTCCACCAGAAGCGCGTGCCGGCGCGGCACCCGCCGTTCGTCGGCGAGGCGCCCGTCTCGTTCCCGAGCGGCCACTCGACGGTGTTCGCGGTCGTCGACAACGCGGCCGCGCTCGCGTGGGTCGCCAACCTCGGCTGCATCGAGCTGCACACCTGGCACTCGCGCGTCCCGGAGCTCGAGCGGCCGGACTACCTCCTGATCGACCTCGACCCGAGCCGCGACGGGCAGTGGCCATACGTGCGCGAGATCGCCCTCGTCGTCCGGGAGGTGATGGACGAGCTCGAGCTTCCCTCCTTCCCGAAGACCTCGGGCGCGACCGGGCTCCACGTGCTCGCCCCGATCAGGCCGGAGCTGCCGTTCCCCGAGGTGCGCCGCTTCGCGAAGGCGCTCGCCGAGGAGGTCGAGCGCCGCGTCGGCGACCAGCGCGTGGCGACCACGACCTGGCGCGTCGCCGACCGTGAGGGCGTGTTCGTCGACTTCGGCCAGAACGCGCGCGACCGCACGATCGCGTGCGCGTACTCGATCCGGCCGGTGCCGGACGCGCGCGTCTCGGCGCCCCTCTCCTGGGACGAGCTCCCGCAGGCCGACCCGGCCGCGTTCACCGTCGAGACGATGCGCGAGCGGATCGCCGGGGCCGGCGACCCGATGCGGGGGATGTGGCGGCGCGCCGTCTCGCTCCCCTTGCGCTTCCCGAAGCTCGGCCTTACAAAGAACTAAAGGCGCGCTTGTAGCGTTTCCCGTCAGGTGTCCCGCGGTACCGCAGCCCTCGTGCGCCTGCTCGTCGCCGGCGCGGCGGCGTTCGCGCTCCTTGCCGCTCCCGCGCTCGCCTCCCCCTCGATCCGCTACGGCGTCCAGGACGACGCGTGGCTTCGCTTCGGCCCCGGTCTCCTGAACGACCGGCTCGACCGGCTCCAGTCGCTCGGCGTCGACCTCGTGCGCGTCAACCTGAGCTGGAGCGAGGTCGAGCGCCGCCGCGGCGTCTTCGACTGGAGCGCGTACGACCCCGTCCTGGACGGTCTGCACGAGCGCGGCGTCGAGGTCGTGCTCACGCTCGTCTCGGCCCCCGCGTGGTCGAACGGCGGGCGCGGCACGAACTGGGCGCCGCGAAGCGGCGCGCCGTTCGCCGCGTTCGCCTCGGCGGCCGCCCGCCACTACCCGTACGTGCGGCGCTGGCTCGTGTGGAACGAGCCGAACCAGCGCCGCTGGTTCCGGCCGACGTCGCCGTCGCTCTACGTGACGCGGCTCCTCAACCCGGCCTACCGCGCGATCCACCGCGTCCTCCCGCGCGCGCAGGTCGGCGGGGGCGTGACCGCGCCGCGCGGCGGCAGGGGCGGGGTGTCGCCCGTCGCGTGGATGAGGGGCATGGACGCCGCGCACGCGAGGCTCGACGCGTACGCGCACAACCCGTACCCGCTCACGCCCGCGGAGACGCCGACGTCCGGGGGTTGCGAGCACTGCACGACGCTGACGATGGCGACGCTGCCGCGGCTGCTCGCCGACGTGAAGCGCGCCTTCGGCGCGAAGAAGCGCGTCTGGCTGACCGAGTACGGGTACCAGACCGACCCGCCCGACCGGTTCCTCGGCGTCGCCCCGAAGCGCCAGGCGCGCTACATGAGCGAGGCGGCCCTGCGCGCCTACCTCGCACCGCGCGTCGACATGCTCGTCGCGTACCTCGTCCAGGACGAGCCCGACATCGCGCGCTGGCAGAGCGGCATGATCACGGTCTCGGGGCGCGAGAAGCCGTCGTACAGCGCCTTCCAGCTCCCGCTCGCGGTCGAGGCCCGCTCGGCCCGCGCGGTCACGCTCTGGGGCCAGATCCGCCCGGGCAGCGGCCGCCAGCAGTACGTGCTGCAGGAGCGGCGAGCCGGGCGGTGGGTCGACGTCGGCCGGGTCGCCCGCACGAGCCCGCACGGCTACTTCGAGCGCGTCGTGCCGGCGGTCGCGGGCGTGAGCTACCGCGTGCTCCAGCTCACCCGCGGGCTCACGAGCGGCACGCTCGTCGCCGGCTGACCCGGCGGGCCGCGCGCTCAGGCGAAGAGCGCCTCGACGCTCTCCGTGCCCCGCGGCGGGCGCAGCTCCCGCCAGGTGCAGTCGCGCGGGTCCTTGTCGTCGCGCCAGCGCAGGAGCTTCGTGCCGTGACGGAAGCGCGAGCCCTGCACCTTGTCGTAGCGCACCTCGACGACGAGCTCCGGCCGCACGGCCGCCTCCTCGAGCTCGCCGGTCCCCCACCGGCTCGGCTCGGAGAAGCGCCGCTCCGGAGCCTCGTCGAGGAGCGGCAGCACGCGGCCGGCGACCTCCTCGCGCCGCGACGCGGCGACCGCGCACGAGCCGACGTAGTCGAGCCCGCCGTCGTCGCGGTAGAGGCCGAGCAGGAGCGTCGCGATCGCGTCGCGGTGCCCGCCCTTCCAGCGAATCCCGACGACGACGCAGTCGGCGCTCCTGTGCTCCTTCACCTTCACGACGCCGTCGCGGGAGCCCGGCAGGTAGGCCGCCTCGAGCCGCTTCGCGACGACGCCGTCGAGCCCGAGCGACTCGAAGCGGTCGAGCCAGCCGCGCGCCTCCTCGAGGGCGCGCGTCGCCGGCGAGAGCCGGAAGCCTTCCGCCATCCGCTCGAGCTCCGCCCGCCGCTCCGCGAGCGGCCGCCGCCAGACCTCCTCCCCGTCCCAGAGGAGCACGTCGAAGACGACGTACTCGGCCGGGATCTCGGCCGACAGCCTGCGGATCCGCGACTCGGCCGGGTGGAGCCGCATCTGCATCGAGTCGAAGTCGAGAGCGCCGCCGCGCACGATCACGACCTCGCCGTCGAGCGCGCTCCGCGGCGGCAGGAGCTCGCGGAGCGGGCGGAGCTCCGGGAAGTAGCGCAGGAGCGGCCGCGCGTTGCGCGACCAGAGCGCGAGCTCGCCCCCCGCGTTCTCGAGCACCCCGCGGAAGCCGTCCCACTTCGGCTCGTACTGCCACCCGTCGCCCTCCGGCAGCTCCCGCACGAGCTCGGCCTCCATCGGCGGGAACGGGATCGAGGGGTGAGGCGCGTCCGGCACGAACGTAAGCTAACCCCGTGAGGCGAGTCGCGGTCACCGGCGTCGGAGCGGTCACCCCGCTCGGGCTCGACGCGCCCTCGACGTGGCGCGCGGCGCTCGCGGGCGAGAGCGGGATCGACTGGATCCGCGCCTTCGACGCGAGCGAGTTCCCGGTCCGGATCGCGGCGGAGGTGAAGGGCTTCGACGCGGCCCAGGTCGCCTCGCCCAAGGAGGTGCGCAAGCTCGAGCGGAACGTCCTGCTCGCGCTCGGCGCCGCGCGCGAGGCCCTCGCTGACGCAAAGCTGAACGGCTTCGACCCGAACCGCGTCGGGATCGTGTTCGGCTCGGCGATCGGCGGCATCCCGGGGATCGTCGAGCAGGCCGAGGTGCTGCGCGAGCGCGGCGCCGACCGCGTCTCTCCCAACTTCCTCCCCAACGTGCTCGTCGACACCGCCTCGGGGCAGCTCGCGATCTCGCTCGGGATCAAGGGTCCGAACTACGCGGTCGTCTCGGCGTGCGCCACCGGCTCGCACGCCGCCGGGGAGGGCGCGGAGCTGATCCGGCGCGGCGACGCGGACGCGGTGCTCGTCGGCGGGACCGAGGCGTGCATCCACCCGCTCATCCTCGCCGGCTTCGTCGCGATGCGCGGGCTCGCCGCCGAGGAGGAGCACCCGCCGCGCGCGTCGCGGCCCTTCGACGCCACGCGCGCCGGCTTCGTGATGGGCGAGGGAGCAGGGGCGCTCCTCCTCGAGGACTGGGAGCACGCCGAGCGGCGCGGCGCGGAGATCCACGCGGAGCTCCTCGCCTACGGCGCCTCGAACGACGCGCACCACCTGGCGCAGCCGGAGCCGGAGGCCGAAGGGGTCGCGACCATGATGCGCGCGGCGCTCGACCGCGCCGGCGTCGAGCCCGCGGAGGTCGGCTACGTCAACGCCCACGGGACGGCGACCCCGCTCGGCGACGCCGCCGAGACGAAGGCGATCAAGGACGTCTTCGGCGACCACGCCTACCGCCTCGCCGTCTCCTCGACGAAGTCGATGATGGGCCACACCTTCGGGGCCGCCGGCGCGATCGAGGCGATCATGTGCGTGCTCGCGCTCCGCGACGGCGTCCTCCCGCCGACGATCAACTACCGCGAGCCCGACCCCGACTGCGACCTCGACTACGTCCCGAACGAGGCGCGTCGCGCCCGGGTCGAGGTTGCCATGTCGAACGCCATGGGCCTCGGCGGCCACAACGGCTGCGTGCTCTTCCGGCGGGCCTAGGAGGTCGCGGCGCGCCGCGGCGCCGCGGGCCGCCGCGTACAGTTGCGGCGGTCCGCCCACGGCAAAGGAGAAGGGATGAAGAAGACGATCGCCATCGTGCTCGCCACCGCCTGCGTCTGCTTCGGCGTCGCCGCCGCGGCCGGTTTCGCGCGGAGCTCCGGCCGCCAGTTCAACCTCGAGGTCGGCGACCGCTCCGTCTTCAAGCCGGCGAACATCCAGTGCCAGGTGCTCACGAAGACGCAGGTCGTCTGCGGCGGGCTCAAGGTGCAGAACGCCGTCACCGTCTACTACTCGCCGACGCAGCTCGCGGTGGTCAAGGTCCAGTCGAGGAAGAAGGGGACCCTCCTGTACGCGACGAAGCGGTGAGGACTTGCTCCCTCGAACGGGGGAATTTGCGAGACCTACCCCGGCCGGGTGATGCAGCCGGGCCCGCGCCTTCCTAGTGTGCGCGCCATGTTGCACTGGAGATTCACTGCGGTCCTGATGGTTGCGCTCGCCGTCGCCTCGTCGATGGGCAAGGGCAACCCGCTCGGCTTCTTCTGGTAGGCACCCGCCGGGCTGCGGCGCCATCGGCCCCGGACCTCCGGGGCCGTTCGCGTCTCTAGGCGCCCCGACCGAGCTCCCCCGGAAGAGGGACGGCGGACGTCCGCTCTTTGCGGACGCTGCATCCCCCGGCCGAGGGAACCGAGCCGCCGAGCCGCCTCCGAGCCTCCCTCGAACGGGGGAGATTCACCACCGGATGCCTGAATCCCCTAGAGGGGGGATGGCCGCGTCACGGGCTGCTTCCTAGGCTGGGTGGGCGTTCGAGGTTCGAGCTGGGGGAAAGAGGGAGGAAGGATGCTTCACTGGCGCTACAAGCTTCCGATGCTCGTCGTGACCGCGGTGGCCCTCGCCTCGGGGCTGGGCAAGGCTGCGGCCCTGGGCTTCTTCTGGTAGGCCGAGAGGCCCATGGAACGCTCCCCGGGGACCGAGGCTCGGGCGGCGGCGGGTAGGAGCAGCTGGGGCCTCGGCCGCGCCGAGACGCTCCGGCTCCTCCCCATCTACCTGCCGGTCACGCTCGCGGGCGCCGCCGCGCTGGTCGGCGCGATCTGGGGCTTCTGGCTCGACTCGCCGTCGCCCGCCGCCGGCGCGGGCATCTTCGTGCTGCTCGCCTCCGCGATCTTCGCCGAGGCGTACCCGGTCCCGGTCGACCGGCTGCCGGACGGGAGCGTCGCGCTCGCCGCCGTCTTCATCCTCGGCGCCGGCGTCCTCTACGGCTGGGAGGCGGCGGTCATCATCGCCTTCCTGACGCGGACGACGCTCGAGATCGCCGAGCACCGGCCGCTCGTGAAGCTCGTCTACAACGGCGCCGTCTACGCGCTCGCGGGCGCCGCCTGCGGCGGGGCGACGTCCGTGTTCGCCCTGCACCAGCACGTCGGCGGGCGGATCGCCGAGATCGTGCTCGGCGGGCTCGCCTGGTACGTCGTCAACATCCCGCTGATCGCCGCGATCGTCGCCCGCTGGGCGCGGCAGAAGTTCACGAGCGTGCTCGCGATGACGATCCTCGGGACGGCCGTGTCGTTCGCGATCATGGCGTCGGTCAGCCTCGCCCTCGTCGCGCTGTGGGCGCAGTCGCCCGCGTACGCCGTCGCGCTCGCGGGCCCGCTGATCGCGGTCGCGCTGTACCAGCGCTCGACGCACGACGCGCTGCGCGCGATGCGCCTCGCGCAGACCGACCCGCTCACGGGCCTCGGCAACCACCGGCACTTCCAGGAGGAGCTGAGGACGAAGCTCGAGAACGCCGACCAGACGCGCCTGCCCCTCTCGGTCGTGCTCCTCGACCTCGACAACTTCAAGCAGATCAACGACCGCTACGGCCACCCGGCCGGCGACAAGGTCCTCGCCGAGGTCGGCGCGCGCATGCGCGACACCGGCCAGGCCTTCCGGCTCGGCGGGGACGAGTTCGCGATCGTCCTGCCCGGTCACGGCGAGGAGGCCGCGCGGCGCGTCGGCGACAAGCTCGTGCGCGACCTCGCCGCGGCCGAGACCGAGCACGGCGGGACGGTCAGCTTCTCGGCCGGCGTGGCGACCTTCCCGCAGCACGGAAGCGACGGCGCAGAGCTCGTCCGCGTCGCGGACATCGCGCTCTACTGGGCGAAGGGCGAGGGCAAGAACCGCGTCCGCGTCTACCGCCCCGACATGCCGGCGATGACGCAGCTGCAGCGGCTCGCGACCGACCCCGACCGCACCGCGCGCCTGCACGCCGCGGCCGCCCTCGCGGGCGCGGTCGACGCGCGCGACGCGTACGTTGGAAGCCACTCGCAGCGGGTCGGCGAGTACGCGGCGGCTGTGGCCGAGCGCCTCTCGCTGCCGCCGGAGGAGGTCGAGCTGATCCGCCTCGCCGGCAAGCTGCACGACCTCGGCAAGCTCGCGATCCCCGAGGAGATCCTGCGCAAGCGCGGCACCCTCACCTCGCGCGAGCGCGAGGTGCTGCAGCGTCACCCGCAGATCGGCCACAACATGCTCGACCCGCTCGGGATCGAGCCGGTCGCCTCGTGGGTGCTCCACCACCACGAGCGCTGGGACGGCGACGGCTACCCCGGCAACCTCGCCGGCGAGCGCATCCCCGTCGGGGCGCGGATCATCTTCGCGGCCGACTCGTTCGACGCGATGACGAGCAACCGCGTCTACCGCCCCGCGCTCACCTTCGAGGAGGCGACCGAGGAGCTCCGCCGCTGCGCCGGGACGCAGTTCGACCCGGTCGTCGTCGGCGCGCTGCTCGACGAGCTCGAGACCTCGGGCCCGCGCCTCTCGGTGATCGACGGCGAGCGGGACGCGATGGAGCCGATCGCCGCCGCCCGCCGCGCGAACGGCGCGTCGTAGCGGCGCCGGCTCGGGGCGTTCAGGTAGTGGGGCTTCTCCCGCCCCGACCTGCGCGTGACGACGAGGCCCGCGTCCTCGAGCACCCTCAGGTGCCTCATCACCCCGAAGCGCGTCATCTCGAGCTCGGCCGCGAGCTCGACGAGCGGCCGCCCGTCTGTCAAGGGACAATCGCCCCTGTCGACCGCGGCGGGCGCGCCGGAACGCGTAGCGTTCCGGGCCGTGGAGGGCGCCGCGCCGCCGATCCCGGAGGGCCTCCGGCCCGCGCTCGAGGAGCTCGAGGCCTACCTCGACGGAGAGCCGCCCGAGCGCCTCTCCGAGCACGTGCTCGTGCTCGCCTCGACCTGGGTGCTCGGAGACGCGGGCTTCGACCTCGACCGCTACCACCGGGAGGCGAAGGCGTTCCACGACGTCACGCCCGAGCACGACCGCGTGCTCACGTCGTTCCCGGACTCGCTGGGCTACTACCTCGCCCTCCGGCTCACGATGACGGAGGACGACGAGATCGACCGCGAGGGCGCGCAGGCGCGGCTCGACGCCGCGCGGGCGGCGCTCGCCCGGCGGGCGGACGGCGTCGAGCCCGAGTTCCCGCTGATCGCCGAGGGCTTCCGCCGCCTGCTCGCCGAGACCGAGGGCGGGACGCCGCCGGAGGACCGCCTCTGGCGCGCGCTCGCCCGCCGGATCGGCGACCGCCACCTGCCGGACTGGCTCCTCCGCGCCGCGCGCTGAGGCCGGCGCAACAACCCGGGGTCAGACCCCGGGTCGTTGCGTGCAACAGGTGGGGGTCTGACCCCGGATCGTTGCGTCAGGCGGCCGCGAGCGCCGCGCGCACGCGCGCGGGCGTGAACGGCACCTGCCGGAGGCGCTTGCCGGTCGCGTCGAAGATCGCGTTCCCGATCGCGGCCGGGGCGTTCGTGATCAGCACCTCGCCGGCGCCGACCGCCGCCTGGTCTCGCCGGTCGATGACCCGGAACGCGAACGTCGGCATGTGGTCGAACCGGATCACGGGGTAGGTGACCCAGTCGCGCGAGCGGATGCCGTTCGGCCCCCACCGGAGCTCCTCGATCAGGCTGCGGCTGATCCCCTGCATCAGGCAGCCCTCGGCCTGCTGGCGCTGCCCGTCGGGGTTGATCGCCGGCCCGCAGTCCTGCGCCGACCAGGCGTGGTCGACCGTGACCTTGCCGGTCTTCGTGTCGACCGTCACCTGCACCGCGAGGGCGTTGTAGCCGAGGTTGCCCTCGTAGCGCATCGCGGAGAAGCCCATCCCGGTCAGGTAGCGGCCGGTGCCGATCTTCGACCCGCTCGGACGCGCCGGCCACTTCGCCATCTGAGCCGTGAGCTCGATCACGTCGATCAGCCTCGGCTCCTGGAGGTTGTCGAGCCGGAACTGCACGGGGTCGACGCCCGCCAGCACCGCGAGCTCGTCCACGATCGTCTCGTTCGCGAACGTGTTCTGGATCCGCGCCGGAGACCGGAGCGGGCCGCTCAGGAACGCGAGCCGGACGGTGTGGTTCGTCAGACGCGCCGCCGGGACGACGTAGTGCGGCGCCGAGTTGGAGCCGTCGACGCTGTTCAGCGCCTGGCTCGGCGTCAGCGTCGTCGACTGCGCCTGCGGCGTCTCCGGGAACCCCATCAGGATCCCCGAGGCCATGTTCGCGGGCGGGCCCGGCCGGCCGCCGCGGCTCGACGTCCACGCGTCGCGCCGCCACGCGGTCAGCTTCGCCGTGTTCCCGGTCTTCGAGAACGCCGCGGTGATCGGGATCGTGTACGCCTGGCCGTAGTTCTCCCAGGCGTGCTCGTCGGCCCGCGTGTATTGGACTCGGACCGGCGCCCCGACCATCTGCGAGATCACGGCCGCGTCGAGGGAGACGTCGTCGGCCTTGTTCTGGCCGTAGCAGCCCGAGCCCTCCACGTAGATGCAGTGGATGTTCTGGGCGGGCATGCCGAGCGCGGTCGCGAGCATCGAGCGCAGCGCGTAGATGCCCTGCGTCGACGACCAGACCGTCGCGGTGTTGGCACGGACGTCGGCCGTCGAGGCCGAGGTGCCCATCGACCCGTGCATCTGGATCGGGTACTTGTACGTCGCCGACACCTTGTTCGAGTCCGGCGTCGCCGCGAGCACCGCGTCCACGTCGAGGCCGTTCGAGAACTTCGAGTCCTGGATCACCTGGTTCGTCGACGGCCCGAGGGTGAGGAGCGCGTCGTTGAAGCCGGCCCAGTCCGGAAGCGGCGCCGTCTGCCACGTCACCTCGAGCTGCTGGGCGCCGATGATCGCACCCCACTCCGTCTTGGCGACGACGGCGACGTAGTTTCCCTTCTGCACCACCTGGACGAGGTCCTTCGGCTGCTTGCCGCCCGGGAACCCGTCGACCCGCACGAGCTTCGAGTCGAGCGTCGGCGGGCGCACGACGCGCGCGTGCAGCATCCCGGGAAGCTTGACGTCCTGGGTGTAGGTGAACTTGCCGAACACCTTCTCGGGAATGCCCTCGCGGGGAACCGAGGTGCCGACGACCTTGTACGCCGTGTAGGGCTTCGGCACCGCCTTGCCGGTCTGCGCGAGGCCGAACGTCTTGCCGCCGACGAGCTCGGCGTAGGACACCTTCTGCCCGCCGCCGCTCACGACCCCGTCGGCGACGGTGAGGCTGCCCACGGGGACGCCGAGCTTCGCCGACGCCATGGTGAGCAGCGCGAGCCGGGCCTCCGCGGCCGCCTGCCGGACGCCGGCGGGCCCGTTCTGCGTGCCGGTCGACTGGCTGCCGGCGGTGGTGCCCTGGTCCGGGGTGACCCACGTGTCGGCCTGGACGAACCTGATCTTGCTCATCGGCACGTCGAGCTCGTCGGCGACGAGCTGCATCGTCGCGGTGACGGTGCCCTGGCCGAGCTCCACCTTGCCGGTCTTCATCGTGACCGTCCCGTCCGCGCCGATCGCGATCCAGGAGTCGATCCGGGTCGGGTCGATCGTCGCCGGCCCGATCGGGAAGTCCGGGCCGGCCGCGGCCCACGCTGCCCTCGGGTTCAGAAGCCGCGGCGCGCCCATCGTGACGACGAGCGCGCCGGCGCCCTTGACGAACGTCCGGCGGCTGAAGCTGCGCTCCGAAGCGGTGATCGTCATCTCCATCATCCCCTTCAGGCAACGGTCGCCTGCGCGGCGTCCTTGATCGCCGCGAGGATCCGGTAGTGGGTGCCGCAGCGGCAGAGGTACTGCGTCATGAGCTTACGGATGTCCGCCTCGCTCGTCGCCGCCTTGATCGCGCCGAGCTTCATGAGCGACGCCGCGCCCATGATCATGGCGTTCGTGCAGTAGCCGCACTGCGCGGCCTGGTGCTCGATGAACGCGGTCTGGAGCGGGTGCGGCTTGTCGGGGGTCCCGAGACCCTCGAGCGTGGTGAGCGGCTTGTCGGTGACCGCCCCCACCGGCGTCACGCAGGCTCGGATCGCCTGGTCGCCGTGATGCACCGTGCATGCGCCACATTGGGCAAGGCCGCAGCCGAAGCGGGGTCCGTGCAGACGCAGCTCGTTCCTGAGCACGTACAGGAGCGGCGTGTCCACGGTGGCTTCGACCGAGTGCTTCGCCCCGTTCACTTCGATCGTGAGACGAGACATCGGCGAATCAGTCCTCCTCGGTTGTCGACGGCCGCGCGGGACCGCGGCCGTCTGTATCGGAGGATGATACGGGCCGCGGCAGCGGCTCGGTTCGCGGCGAAACGTCAGCGGGAAACTACGCAGACGCGGCGGCCGCAGCGGAGCGGCGCGCGAGCTCGCTCCGTACGGCCGGCGCGACCTCGGCGCCGAAGAGCTCGATCGCGCGCAGCACGCTCGCGTGCGGGAGCGGCCCCACCGAGAGCTGGAGCAGGAAGCGGTCGTGCCCGAACAGCTCGTGCTGGAAGAGGATCTTCTCCGCGACCTGCTCGGGGCTGCCGACGAGGTTCGCGCCGCGGAGCTCGAGCGAGGCGTCGTACGCCGCGCGCGTGATCGGCGGCCAGCCGCGCTCGCGTCCGATCCGGTTCATCGTCTCGGCGAACGGCTCGTACCACTCGTCCGCCGCCTCCTGCGAGGTGCGCGCGACGAACCCGTGCGAGCCGATCGCGAGCGCCGGCCGCGGGTGCCCGGCCTCGGCGGCGGCGCGGCGGTGCAGCTCCGCGAAGGGCCGGAAGCGCTCCGGGAGGCCGCCGATGATGCCGAGCACCATCGGCAGCCCGAGCCGGCCGGCTCGCAGCGCCGACTCCGGCGCGCCGCCGACCGCGACCCAGACCGGCAACGGCTGCTGGAGCGGCCGCGGGTGGACGCCGAGCCCGTCGATCGGCGGGCGGTGGCGGCCCGACCACGTCACGCGCTCGGACGCGCGCAGCGCGAGCAGGAGGTCGAGCTTCTCCTCGAAGAGCTCGTCGTAGTCCCGCAGCGCGTAGCCGAAGAGGGGGAACGACTCGACGAAGGAGCCGCGCCCGGCCATGATCTCGGCCCGGCCGCCGGAGAGGAGGTCGAGCGTCGCGAACTGCTGGAAGACGCGGACCGGGTCGTCGGAGCTGAGCACGCTGACGGCGCTCGTCAGGCGGATGCGCCGGGTGCGCGCGGCCGCGGCGGCGAGGACGACGGCCGGGACCGAGACGGCGTAGTCGGGGCGATGGTGCTCGCCGACGCCGTAGACGTCGAGCCCGACCTGGTCAGCGAGCTCGATCTCCTCGAGCAGGCGGCGCAGCCGGTCGGCGGGCGAGACGGCCCCCGCGCCGACCTCGGCGAAGGTGTAGATCCCGAGCTCCATATCCTTGCTCGCTCAAGCGTACCCGCCGGCGAGCGCCTCGAGCGCCCGCTCGAGCTCGTCCGGCCTGAAGCCGAAGGGCCCCTCGCCGCCGCGGTAGGCGATCCGCCCGCCGGCCGCGACGAGGTAGAGCCGGTCGGGCCAGCCGCCGTAGACCGACGCGACCGCGTTGTCGACGCCGTCGACGACGGTCGGGATCGTGAGGCGCAGGCTCGCGGCGCAGGTCGCAGCGACGGCGCGGCGCTCGGCGTCGGTCGCGGGCTCGTGCACCGCGACCCCCGAGCGGCGGTTCTCGGGCAGGATCCAGCCTTCCTCCGGGTGGGCCTCCCGGATGTAGACGACGAGGAAGGCCACCCGGCCGGCGGATCGGGCCGCGAGCTGCTCGAGCGTCCCAGCCTGGGCGCGGAAGGGCGGTCAGGTGAACGAGCCGAAGACGAGCGCGACCGGCCGCTCGGCGGCGAGCTCCGAGAGCCGCAGCGTCCCGCCTCCGTCGGCGAGCGGGAGCTCGAAGTCGGGGGCGGGGTCGCCCTCGGCCACCTTGGCGGTCATCAGGTCGCGGTAGTCCGCGCTGGCCGTCACGTCCTGGAGCGTGAGCGGCGAGCCGGGCGCGGCCTTCCCCCTGCCGCTGCGCAGCGACGCCAGCACCTGCCCGGCCACCGACCAGCGCGCGTCGACCGGGCTCCCGCGGCCGACGACGCGCATGTACCCGAGGAGCTCGGCCGGCGTCGGCATCGCGGCAGACTACCCGGGCCGCGCCGGCTCAGGCCGAACGCGACACCTGGGACGTCGCGACCCCGGGATCTTGCGCGCCGCCCTACTCCGCGCCCATCGCGGCGGCGGGCTCGAGCTCCTCGTGGGCCGGCGGGTGCGCGTGCACGACCCGCAGGACGCCCGCGCCGAGGGCGGCGGCGGCCGCCGCGATCGCAGCCGCGACCACGAAGGCGAGGTGGTACCCGCCGTTGAGCGAGGCGAGCGCGCCGTGGCCGGCGGACTGGAGGCTGTCCGTCCGCGACGCCGCGAGGCTCGCGAGCACGGCGAGGCCGAGCGCGCCGCCCATCATGAACGACGTGTTCACGATCCCCGAGGCGAGGCCGGCCTCGCTCTGGTCGACGTCGTTCATCGCCGCGAGCAGCACCGGGTTGAACGCGATCCCCGCGCCGATCCCGAGCAGGATCATGCTCGGGAGCACGTCGACGAGGAACGTCCCGTCGACGGGCGCGCGCGCGAAGAGGGCCAGCCCGACCGCCGCCAGGCCGAGCCCGGCGCCGAGCGGCTTGCGGATCCCGAAGCGCATCACGAGCCTCGCGGAGACGCCGATCGAGAGCGCGCCCATGATCAGGTTCGAGGGCAGGAACGCGAGCCCGACCTCGAGCGGGCTGTAGCCGAGCACGAGCTGGAGGTAGAGCGCCGCCAGGAAGAACCACGCGAACATCCCGGCCGCCCACAGCACGCCGACGGCGTTCGCCGTGGAGAGGTTCCGATGGCGGAAGAGCCGGAGCGGCATCAGCGGCACCGACACGTGCGACTCGATCCCGAGGAAGAGCGCGAACAGCGCCACCGCCGCCCCGAGCAGGCCGAGCGTCTGCCCCGACGTCCAGCCGGCGGAGTTCCCGTTCACGATCGCGTAGACGGCGAGCATGAGCGACGCGGTCACGGTCGCGGCGCCGGCGACGTCGAGCCGCCCGGCCGCATGCCCCGGCGCCGCGGGGAGCAGGCGGAGCGAGAGCGCGACCACGAGCGCGCCGATCGGCACGTTCACGAGGAAGATCCAGTGCCAGTCGAGGACGTCGGTGAGGACGCCGCCGAGGAGCACGCCGATGCTGCCGCCGCCCGAGGCGACGAAGCCGGCGACGCCCATCGCCTTCGCGCGCTCCACCGGGTCGGTGAAGAGCGTCATCACGAGGCCGAAGGAGACGGCGGAGACGACCGCGCCGCCGAGCCCCTGGACGGCGCGCGCGCCGACGAGCAGCCCCTGGGCGTTCGAGAGCCCGCACGCGAGCGACGCGAGCGTGAACACGGCGATCCCCCACAGGAACAGGCGCCGGTGGCCGAGCAGGTCGCCGAGCCTGCCGCCGAGCAGCAGGCAGCCGCCGTAGGTGAGGAGGTAGGCGTTCACGACCCACGCGAGCGAGGACTGGGAGAAGCCGAGGTCCTCCCGGATCGACGGCAGCGCGACGTTCACGATCGTGGCGTCCAGCACGATCATGAGCGTCCCGAGGCAGAGGACGTAGAGGGCGATCCAGCGGCTGCGGCCCGTCAGGGTCATGCGGCTTCCTCCTTCCGCGAGGTCGTCGGTGTCGAGGAGTTCGACCGTCCCGCGCCGCAGATCTCATCGCCCGGCGCCGGCACGAGACCCGAACGAGGATAGCGACCCGAGCGGCCCTGCCGCCGGAGCCGCGCCAAAGCCGGGCAGTGCGGCCCCGGCCCGGGCACGTTGCGCCGGCGGGCCCGCGCCCGTCCCGGCGCTCGCCCGGACGTCGCCGCGCCGAGAGTCGTCGCGGGGGGAGCCGGCGGCTCCCCCGGGCGCCCTCAGCCCGCGTGCAGCCCGTGCACGACGGCGTGGCCGCGGCCCCGCGCGATCAGCACCCGGTTCACCGGCGCCGTCACGACGAAGGCGGCGGCGAGGCTCGCGGCGAGGCTCCACCAGAAGAGCGCATCGCCCAGCCCGGCGTCGAGCGCGCCCGGGACGGCGAGGAGGAACGCGTTGTCGACGAGCTCCATCACGGCGATCGAGACGGTGTCGGAGGCGGCCGCGAGGGCGAGCGCGCGCCGCGGCGGCACCCCGGCCCGGAGCACCGGCCCGAGCGTGAGCGAGTAGCCGAACGCGAACGCGAGCGCGACGGCCAAGGCGACCGAGGCCGCGGCGCCCCAGCCGAGCGCGGTCGCGAGCACCATCCCCAGCACCTCGCCGAGCGCGCAGCCCGTCAGGCAGTGCGCGGTCGCCCGCAGCGCGAGCCGGTCGAGCGAGGGGCCGCCGCCGTGGTGCTCCATCGTCCGCCCAGCATACCCATAGAGGGTATGGCGCGGCGGCTCCCCGCCCGGCCGGGAGGTCGCGCCGAGGCGACCGGTCAGGGCCTCCAGCCGCCGGGGAGCGGCTCGCCGATCCGCAGCCCGAAGCGCTCGAGCAGCTCGGGGACGCTGTCGAGCCTGAAGTAGTGGCCGTAGCGCGCGCCGAGCGCGGTCAGCTCGTCCGGGTCCGCCTCGATCGCCCCGCCCAGGTCGGAGAGCTCCCGGAAGAAGCGCTCGAAGCCGGCCGGCGAGATGAGCTCGAGGATCCGGCACGGCTCGTCGCCCGCGTTCCAGAACGTGTGCCACTGGTTGCGCGGCTTGAAGACGAGCTCGCCCGGCCCGGCCTCGACGACCTCGTCGCCGAGCAGGGCGCCCATCCGCCCCTCGAGCACGAAGCTGTACTCGTCCTCGCGCGTGTGCAGGTGCAGCGGCGCGGCGAGCGCCCGCGGCGCCATCGGATGCTCCACGAGCGAGAACCGCTCGCCCGCCTCGGGCCCGTCGACCATGAAGCGCACGCCGATCGAGCCGAGGAAGCCCTCGGCGCCGTCCCCGGGGGCCACGATCTTCACGCCGGTGCTTGTCGCCTCCATCTCCAGTCCTCCTTTCGATTTACGTTACTGTCAATCGATTGCGCAGCAGCCTACACATCGGCTACAGTCGTGTCAATCGAAATGGGAAGCCGGCGGACCTACGAGCTGAAGCGGCGGGCGGAGCGCCGCGAGGAGACGCGACGGCGGATCGTCGCCGCCGCGGTCGAGCTCCACTCGACGCTCGGCCCCGCCCGGACGACCGTGCAGGCGATCGCCGAGCGAGCGCGCGTGACCCGGCCGACCGTCTACGCGCACTTCCCCGACGCCCGCTCGCTCTTCGAGGCCTGCTCGGGGCACGTGCGCGCGACGGTGCCGCCGCCCGACCCGAGCCGCTGGCGCTCGCTCGCCGACCCGGAGGATCGGCTCGCGACCGCGCTCGGCGAGCTCTACGACTACTACGAGCGCCTCGAGCCCCTGCTCGAGCGCGTCCAGCGCGACGCGGCCACGATGCCGCTCGTCGCCGAGATGAACGCCTACCGCCTGCGCTACCTCGAGGAGCTCCGCGACCTCCTCGTCCAGGCCTGGGCGCCGCGCGGCGCCGCGAGGACGCGCCTGCGGCGAGCCGTCGGCCACGCGCTCGAGTTCGGCACCTGGCAGTCGCTCGTCCGTCGCCAGGGATGCACGACCGCCGAGGCGGTCGGGCTCGTGGTCGCCTTCGCCCGCGCCGTCGGCGACGCCGGCTGAGCTCCGCGCTCCCGGGTCCGCCGCCCCGGGCCCGGGCGAGCCGCGGCTCCCCGTCGCAACGTCCGCTCGGCGAGCGTCCGGACGAGGTCGCCGCTCCCGGGCGCCTGGAGCTCGCCGCCCGGGCGCTCCTTCAGCGCACCGACCTCGGAAGGATCAGCCTGCCGTCGAAGCCACGGCCGGCGAAACGGCGAGTCCCGGCTCGACGAGGCCCTGTAGGTCGCCGCTCACGAGTGTCCAGCCGCGACGATGCGCGGCGGCGACGTACGCGCCGTCGTAGACCGTCAGTCGGCGACGTGCCGCGACCTCAGCCGCCGCACGCAGGAGGGCGTCGTCGGCGCGCTCCAGCGTCGTGGGGCACGCCAGCAGCACGAGCCGGACGAGCCGCTCGGCATCTGCCGGGGAACGCCAGCGGACGACCGCGATGTTCGCGACCTCGTACAGCGTCAGGTCGAGAGCGGCGAGCAGTCTCGATCCGGCGGCTGCGGACTCGAGCAGTCGCCGCGCCGGGTCGTGGTGCCGGTCGTCGCTGTCGAGCGAGGCGAGCCAGACGCTCGCGTCCAGCAGAAGCGTGTGCTCAGCGGCCTCGGCGCTGCTCACGGACCGCCGCCGCGTTGTCTCCCCCGTCGGGCGCCGCATCGGCTAGAGCTCGCGCGATCTGGCGCCGGCGCTCGGCGCTGTCGGTCAGGAGCTCACGCTCGGCCAACTCGCGCAGGAGGCCGCTGCGCGAGGTTCCGCGTCTCCTCGCCTGGTCGTCGAGCCGCGCCAGCAACTCGTCAGGGAGGCTCACCATGACCTTGGCCTTGCTTAGACGCCGGCCTCCCCTCCTACTCGCCTGTCGCGTCCGCGTAGCGAGCCTCGTCGACGACGAGCTTCCAGAAGCCGCGGGACGGGCGGGTCGCGCGGAAGTGCTCGAAGTCGAAGGTGAGGATCGGAGCTCCCATCGACTCCGCGATCGCCATCACGCACCCGTCCACGAGCCCGAGGTCGAGGTCGGCGAAGCGCGCGTCGATCTCGACCGCACGCCGCAGAAGCCCGGCCGAGAGGAACGCCACCGTGTGCTCGCCCGCGGCGAGCGCCTCGAGAAACAGGCGCGCCGGGCGGGCGCCGACTCGCGCGCCGAGAAGCTGGTCGGCCTCGACCAGCACCGGCCCGGGAACCACCAGCTCCCGCCCCAGCTCGGTCACGAGCGCGGCGGCGAGCCCGTGTGCCCGGTCGCGACGATTCGCCGCCGCGACCAGCGGACCCGTGTCGGCGACGACCCTCAGCGCGCGCTAACGAGATCGCGAAGGTAGCGCTCGGCCAGCCGCCCCAGGTCGTCCGGCCCCTCGCCCGAACCGACATAGCGCGGCCGCCGACGGCCCCGCGTCGCCCGCGCACCCGCCTCGATCAACCGCGCGACCGTGGCCGAGAACGACTCCCCTTCCTTGGCCGACTCGCGAGCGAGCGCCTCAACGCTCTCAGGCAGGTTCACGGTTCTGCGCGCCATCACTCTCCTCGTTGGTATGAACATGCCAATCATACCCTGCCGGCGGTGAGGCTCCTGGAGCTGCGCCAGCGTCCACGGTCCCTCCTGCGCCCCGACGAAGTTCGCCAGTTGCAGCGGTGACGCCGCCGTGCGGCGCCACCGGCGCGGCGAGCCCGAGACGGCGGGTGTCCTATTGCCGTTAGCCCGTGCACCCGAGTCGGGCTGTATGGACTAGGGTGCTGTCGCCGCTTCCAGATCGCAACCACCTCGGGAGGGACGCAGGTGCCGGACACGACCTGCCACATGTCGATCTCGCTCGACGGTTTCGTCGCTGGGCCCAACCAGAGCCGCGAGGATCCACTCGGCAAACGCGGGCTCGAGCTTCACCGTTGGCATCTCGGCGACGAGCGCGCCAACGAGGCCGACGCGACGGCGGCCGGCTGGCTCATGCGCACGCGCGGCGCCTACGTCATGGGGCGGAACATGTTCGGGCCGATCCGCGGCGAGTGGGATGAGGACTGGCACGGCTGGTGGGGTCCCGAGCCGCCTTACCATGCGCCGGTGTTCGTGCTCACCCATCACCCTCATGAGCCGATCGAGATGGAAGGTGGAACCGTCTTCTACTTCGTCACCGACGGCTTCGACCCCGCATACGCACAAGCGCGTGAGACGGCCGGCAAGGGCGGCGTAGACATCGCCGGTGGCGCCTCGACCGTGCGCCAGGCCCTCATTGCCGGGGTCGTCGACGAGCTCACGCTCGACGTCGCGCCGGTCCTGCTCGGCGCCGGCGAGCGGATCTTCGAGGGCGCCGAGTCGTTCGGGTTCGAGCCCGTCGAGGTCTTGCATTCCCCGCTAGCCACACACATCCGCTACCGCCGAGCGGGATGAGCCGATTCGGCGACGATCTTCCCAGAGCCGGCAGAGACCCTAGGAAACGAACGGCCGCTCGGCGCGGCCGATCGAAGCGAGTCGTTTCACAGCGGGGGCGGGATTCGAACGAAATCCCCTGACCTCGGGATCCCCGCTTGGCAGGCGATATGAAGGCATCACGCGCGCCAATTCGTCGCCGCTGTCGACGACCGCGCGTCTTCGACGAGAAGGATACGGACGACGTCTGCGTCGCCGTCATGCTCGTAGAGGACGACCATCCAGCGCCAGGGACCAAGCACGAACCTCAGGCCGTCGTAACCGCCGCCCTCGAGCGGTCGCCCGAGCTGCGGGAAGTCCGCGAGCGGCGCAACGGAGCGCTTGAACCGCCCTTTGGTGTCGGGAGGAAGGCTGTGAGTGTCGATCAGCCGCGCGAGAGCATTCTCGGCGGTCGGGCTGACGACGATGCGAGCCAACGGCTCACAGCTCGTCGAGCGGGATGCCTTCGCCTCGCGCGGATTCCTGCCGTGCCCGTTCGAGCCGGCCGGTCGCTCCGGGGATGCCGTTCAGGATCTCGACCATCGTCCGGCCGTCGATCTCGGCTTCGTCGATGGCGCGGGAGAGCAGTGACCGCGCCAACGTGCCCTCGCCCGTGTGGGCCTGCTCGGCCATCCGCTTCAGCCTCTGGGCGTGCTCGGCGTCCAGCGTCACGTTGATCCGCGAGCCTTCACTCCGCGCCATTCCGCGAAGCCTAGCACGATTTGATGGAAATCGTGCTACGCGGCACGGCTCGACAAGAACCGTACCCTGTGCCCGGTTGACGATCCGCACCTGACCGAGCGGTCCGGCGACGAAGCTGGTAGTTGCGATCGCTCGCGGAACGTGCTGCCCGGGTCGGCGCGACGACTTGCACTGGCCCCACGGCGACGGCTTGAAGTGGCTCCACCCGCCGTCGGGTTTTCTGGTTTTCGTTTCATAGCTGGTCGCGCGCCGCGCTGCCGCTTCGGAGCGGAGCCGTAGGCGGAGGGGGGAGCGGGAGCGCGGCGTGGTCCGCTCATGCTGCTGCTCTTCTTGGTCGTTTGCTTTGGGTGAGCCCGTGCTTGAAGCGCCAGCTCTTGCTGCCGGTCTCGATGATGTGCGTGCGGTGAGTGAGCCGGTCGACGACGGCTTTGGCGGGCCGCGGGTCGGGGAAGACTTTCGTCCATTCGCCGAAGGGGAGGTTGGTGGTGATGATCAGGGAGGCGCGCTCGTTGCGTTCGGAGGTGACCTGGAAGACGAGCTCGGCGGCGCCCGCGGGGAGAGCGAGGTAGCCGAGCTCATCGAGGACCAAGAGCTCGATGCGGGCGTAGCGGCCGAGGCATGCGAGACGAAGAGATCGAAGTCGAAGCCGTTCAGGGCCTCCCATCCTCCTCTCGCCCAGGCAGGAGTTCCGCCAGTTGTCCGTGTACCTCGATCTCGTAGCTCAAGGCGATCTGGCCGAGGCAGGCACCGAATACTCCCCGCAACTCGCCGAGGGCCATGATGAAGTCGTCGTCCGCTTCGTCGAATCCGGGGCCGCCGTGGCGCGGTCGCCGGTGCCAGTACGGCTCGTCACGAAAGCCGGACGCCTGACTCAGGTACCTCTGACAGGCTGCGCGCATCGTCCGCAGTGGCTCGCCGGCGCGCGAGGTCTCGCCCATCCTCTGCAGAACCTTCGTCAACTCGGCCCGAATCTCCTGCACCGAGTGCTCGACCAAGACGGTCGCCTCGATGTTGTAGGGATCGAAGAGGGCTCGCCGATCCTCGAGGAAGACGACGAGCCTCCGGAGCTCGTCTCGCTCGGATGGGGACGGCGTCCACGAGACACCACCCACTGGCGTGGTCACGCCGCTGACGCGGCGCAGCGAAGCAAGAAGCAGGCGGACTCGGCGCATAGATTAGAACGCTACGCCCGCATCCGGACGTGTCGATGGCGCCTACAGAGACAACCGCGATCGGCGAAAGCGAGAGGTTTCGCCGCACCTAACTTTCGCGATGGGTATAAAGAGGGGTACAAAATCGGCGCCATCGCGCCCACTCAGTAAACAAAAGGCCCCGCTTAGCAGGGCCTTTGTAGTAGCGGGGGCGGGATTTGAACCCGCGACCTCCGGGTTATGAGCCCGGCGAGCTACCTGACTGCTCCACCCCGCGTCGCTGCAGGAAGTCTAGCACTCCGGCGAGGGCGAATCCGGCCGCGAGCACGCCCATCCCGGCGATCGCGTCGAGGACGAAGTGGTTGCCGGTGGCGACGATCGTGAAGACGACCGCCGCCGGGTAGAGGGCCCCGGCGGCCCGCCAGGCGGGCGGGCGGGCGTAGCGGACGACGCCGATTCCCACCCCGAGCGCCCAGCCGGCGTGGAGCGACGGCAGGGCGGCGACCGGGTTCGAGAGCCCGGCGAGGCCGAGGCCGGGATGGACGAGGCCGATGTCGGCGAGCCGGGGCGGCGCCGTCGGGAAGCGCCAGTGGACGACGAGGGCGATCGCCGTGGTCGCGAGGAACGCGTCCCGGAAGGCGGCGAAGCCGGGGCGGGAGCGGCGGTAGAGCCAGAGGAAGAAGAGCGCCGTGAGCAGGAAGTGGGCGACGAAGTAGAACCCCTCGAGCGCCCGGAGCAGGTGCGGCACCCCGAGGACGGCCGCCTGGAGCGGCTCCTCCCAGTCGAGGTGGACGACCCGCTCCCACCCGAGCACCTCCCGGGCGTGCCGGATCGCGAGCGGCCAGTCGGGCCGGAGCACCCGGCGCAGGAGCTCGTACACCTCGACGCCGGCGAGGGCGATCGCGATCTGGACGAGACCGTGGCGACGAGCGGTCATCGGTCTGCGATCCTACGGCGCGTGGTCGTCGCCGTCTGGGCCGCCCTCGCGTTCGCCGTCGTCGCGGTGGCGGCCGCGACGGCGTACGCCGTCGCACGGGCGCTCGGGGCCTGGCGCGCCTTCCGTCGCCTTCGGCGGCGCCTCGCCGGCGGCCTCGACGCGGTGGTGCGCTCGGCCGACGCGCTCGACCGGCGCGCCTCGCGGGCCGGGGCGGCGGCGGCGCGGCTCGAGCGGGCCCGGGCCGAGCTCGACGAGTCGCTCTCGACGGCACGCGTGCTCGCGGCCGCCCTCGGCGAGGCGCGCGCGCTCGTCACGCGCGTGACCGGCCTCGTCCCGACCAAGTGACGCGCGTCGGCGCCGTCGACATCGGGACGAACTCGACGCGGCTCCTGGTCGCCGACGTGCGGGACGGGCGCGTCGAGCCGATCGTGCGGCGCGCCTGCGTGACGCGGCTCGGCGAGGGTGTCGACGCCGCACGGAGGCTCGCCCCCGAGGCGGTCGAGCGCGTCCATCGCGTGTTAACGTGTTACCACGACGAGCTCGAGGCGCTCGGCGCCGAGCGCACGCTAGCGGTCGCGACGAGCGCGGTGCGCGACGCGGCGGACGGCGCCGTGTTCCTGCGGGGCGTCGCCGAGAGGTTCGGCTTCGAGACCCGGCTCCTCACGGGCGACGAGGAGGCCGAGCTGACGCGCCGGGGGGTCGGCGCCCACGGGGAGCGCACCCTCGTGCTCGACGTCGGCGGCGGCTCGACCGAGCTGATCGCGGGCGCCTTCCACACGAGCCTCGACGTCGGCTCGGTCCGGCTGGCGGAGCGGTACCTGCGCTCCGACCCGCCGGCGGTCGCCGAGCTCGAGGCGGCCGCGGCCGAGGTGCGGGCGCTCCTGCCCGACCTCGGCGTCGACGACGCGATCGGCGTCGCCGGGACCGTCGCGCAGCTCCACGCGCTCGCCGGCGAGCTCACGCTCGAGGCGGTCGAGGCCGAGCTCGAGCGGCTCGCGGCGCTCACGCTCGCCGAGCGGCGCCGCGTCCCCCGCCTCGACCCGGAGCGGGCGCCCGTGATCGTCACGGGCGCCCTCGTCGTCCGGGAGGTGCTACGCCGCTACGGCCTCCGCTCGCTCTCCTACAGCGAGCGCGACCTGCTCGACGGCGCCGCCGAGCTCGCTCACGCGAGCATGTTCCGCTTCCGCCACTTGGCGTAGATGTCCTTGATCGCGGTGTTCGTGTGCCGCACCGAGTCCTCGGCGCTCAGCTTCCCCTGGGAGACCTGCGCGAACATCTGCGGGATCAGGTACTTCTGGAAGATCTCGTCGATCGCCGCGTTCGTGGTGCCCGGGTAGCCGATGTTGTGGGTGTACTTCTCCGCGATCGTCGTCAGGATCGTGTACTTGCCGAGCGGCTTGTGCTTGTCGGCCGCCGCCACCTTCCGGATCTCCTTGAACGGCATCGCGTTCGCGAACGTCGGGAAGTTGTAGAGCTGAGACTGGATCGTCGCGTCCTTGCCCGCGATGCACAGGTCGGCGAGGAAGCGCTCCGCCGCCGGCCTGTTCTTCGCGAACTTCCAGATCGACCAGCAGCCCATCAGGTGCTCGAGCCCGATCCGGCCGTGAGGCCCGGCCGGGATCGGCCAGATCCAGAGGTCGTCCGCGTACTGGCCGCCGGCCGCGCCGCTCTCCGGCGTCCGAGTCGCGGAGATCGCGTTGAAGATCAGAGAGGCGGTGCCGGCGTAGAGGTAGTTGTTGTTGGCAGCCGCGTTCCCGTTCCAGCTGAAGATGTCGTTCGTCTCGCCGGTGCGGGCGATCTCGGCCATGAACTTGACGGCGTCGATCGTGTTCTTGGTGAGGAGGGTCGGCTTGTTGTTCTCGTTCTGGATGAAGCTGCCGAAGCACATCATGAACGCGATCAGCGCCATGTTCGAGTCGATCTCCTGCGACTGCCCGATGCCGATCGGGTGCCCCATGGCCTTCAGCTTCGGCGCCGCGGCCTTCACGTGGTCCCAGGTCGCGGGCGACTCGCCGACGGCGTTCCACAGGTCGTGCCGCCACACGACCGGGTCCGGCACGTAGCTGTCCGAGACGGCGAAGTACTTCTTCGTCCTCGGGTTGTAGGTGGACTGCTGCGCGATCGGCAGGTACTTCCCGACCTTCGCCTCGACCTCCTTGATGATCGAGGAGTGGTTGATCACCTGGTCCTCGTAGACCGCCATCGGGTGGAGGTTGAAGAAGAGGTCGTGGCCGCTCTGGGCCGCGACCTCCGCGGCGGCCCGCGTGTCGAGCAGCGCGTTGTTGATGTGCTCGATCGTCACCTGGACGTCGTTCTTCTCCCCCCACGCCTTCGCCCAGGGGTCGAGCCACTGGTCGTAGGACGGCACGAAGTGCACCCAGGTGAGCGCCGTCAGGCTCCCCGAGAGCCAGCGGCCCTTGTACCTCAGCGGGCCCGCGAACGAGAACGGCGCCGTGGCGCCCGCCACGCCGAGTGCCGCAGCACCCGCACCTGCCTTCTTCAGGAATTCGCGCCGGCTGAGCAGTGCCGGTGCGGGCTCGTCTCTGGTGTCTGTCACTCCTCTCCTCCTTCGGTTAGCGGAACGCTCCGCCCGTGAACCCGGTGATGAACCGGTTCAGGAAGGCGTTGTAGACGAGAGCCATCGGGATGCTCGGGATCAGGATGGCCGCCATGATCCCGGGCCAGTTGTAGAGATCGCCGCGAATCAGGTCGGTGGGGACGCCGACCGTGAGCGTGCGATTGGCCGAGCTCGTGATGAACGTGATCGCGTAGACGAACTCGTTCACGACGAGCGAGAACGTGAAGATGACGACGGTGAGGATCCCGGGCGCCGAGATCGGGAAGACGATCCGCACGAGCGCGCCGAGCCGCGAGCAGCCGTCGATCAGCGCCGCGTCCTCGAGCTCCTGCGGGATCGACTTGAAGAACCCCATCAGGAGCCAGATCGCGAACGGGACCGTGAACGACGGGTAGACGAGGATCAGCGACCACAGCCTGTCGCCGAGGTGGAGCTCCGACACGACGCGCGAGAGCGGCAGGAAGAGCAGCGTCGGCGGCACGAGGTAGGTCAGGAAGATCCCGACCCCGAGGCTGCGGCCGACGCGGCCGGCGAGGCGCGCGAGCGCGTAGCCGGCGGGAAGGGCGATCGCGAGCGTGATCAGCACGACGGCGAGGCCGACGAGGCACGAGTTGCGGATCCAGCGCATATACCCCGTGTGGTGCAAGAGGTAGCCGTAGTTCTCGAGCGTCGGGCTGAAGGTCCAGGTCTTCGACTGCTCGTAGACCTGGCCCTCGGGCTTGAGCGACGTCACCGCCATCCACGCGAACGGGAACGCGAGCACGATCGCGAACGGCACGACGACGCCGTACTGGAACATGCGCCGGCGGAGCGCGACGGTCACGTCACCTCCGCGCGCCGCGCGAAGAACAGCATCGCGATCGTGACGAACGCGAGCAGCGGCAGCATGAAGAGCGCGATCGCCGCGCCCTCGCCGACGTTCCCGGAGTTGATGCCCGTCTGGAACGCCCATGTCGTCAGCACCTGCGTCGAGTTGAACGGGCCGCCGGCCGTGAGGATGTAGGGCACGACCATGTCGGTCGCGGTGAAGACGATCCCGAAGAGGATCGCGACGAGCGCGATCGGCAGCTGCAGCGGCAGCGAGACGTGCCAGAACTTGCGCAACCCCGTCGCGCCGTCGATCGCGGCGGCGTCGTCGACCTCCTGCGGGATCGAGGCGATGCCGGCGAGGAAGATCACCGTCGCGAACGGGATCGTCCGCCACGCCTGGACGGTGATGATCGACGACATCGCGGCCGTCGGCGTGCCGAGCCAGGTCGGATGGTTCGTCGCCGAGACGAGATGCAGCTTCACGAGGAACCAGGTGAAGATGCTGGCCTGGGTGTCGTAGAACCAGAGGAAGCCGATCGCCGTCAGGGCGATCGGCGCGGCCCACGGCAGGAGGATGAAGAAGCGCAGGATCCACCGTCCCGGGAAGGCGTGGACGAGCGCGTGCGCGAGCAGCCCGGCGCAGACGATCACGACCGCCTGCGAGATCGCCGTGAAGAGGAAGGTGTGCCAGATCGCGTCGACGAAGATCGGGTCTCGGAGCTCGTGCCGGAAGTTCTCGAAGCCGATCCACGGCCCGGTCAGCGAGCCGGCGGTCGCGTCGGTGAAGCTGAGGTACACCGCGAGCACGAGCGGCGCGCCGACGAGGAGCCCGATGAAGAGGACCGCCGGCGAGATCAGGAGCGCGGCCAGCACCCCACGCCGCTCCGTGGCGTACCGGAGCCGGCGCCGGCGTCCGCCCGGTACCGCGACCGCTGCCATCCGACGCAGCGAATGTAACAGCTGAAGGTCATACCAATAAGCCGCTAACCTCCGGGCCGTGGCCGGGATCGAGCTCGAGCGGCTCACCAAGGTCTACGCGGACGGGACGAAGGCCGTCCGGGAGCTCGACCTGGAGGTGGCCGACGGCGAGTTCGTCGTCTTCGTCGGGCCCTCCGGCTGCGGGAAGACGACCGCCCTGCGGATGATCGCCGGGCTCGAGGAGGTCACCTCGGGGACGGTCAGGGTCGGCGGCCGGGTCGTGAACGACCTGCCGCCGAAGGCCCGCGACATGGCGATGATCTTCCAGAACTACGCGCTCTACCCGCACATGAACGCCTACGACAACATGGCGTTCGGGCTCAAGATGCGGGGCCTCGACAAGGCCGAGATCAGGCGGCGGGTCGAGTCGGCGGCCGACATCCTCGGGCTCTCGGACGTCCTCCGCAAGCGCCCCCGGCACCTCTCGGGCGGGCAGCGGCAGCGGGTCGCGATGGGACGCGCGATCGTGCGCGAGCCGGAGGCGTTCCTGATGGACGAGCCGCTCTCGAACCTCGACGCGAAGATGCGGGTCCAGATGCGCGCCGAGATCGCGCGGATCCAGCGCGACCTGAAGGTGACGACGATCTACGTCACCCACGACCAGAGCGAGGCGATGACGCTGGGCGACCGCGTCTGCGTGATGCGCGGCGGCCTCCTGCAGCAGGTCGACCGGCCCCAGGAGCTCTACGACCGGCCCGCGAACCTCTTCGTGGCGAGCTTCATCGGCTCGCCGTCGATGAACCTCGTCGAGGCCGAGCTCGGCGAGCGGAACGGCGCGCTCGTCGCCCGCTTCGGGCCCCACGAGGTGCCGGTTCCGGCCGAGGTCGCGGCCGCCCGCCCCGCCCTCCGCGGCTACACCGGGCGCCGGGTCGCCCTCGGCGTCCGCCCGGAGGACCTGGCCGACGCCTCGGGCGCCGACGGGGCGGCGCGAATCGCGGTCGCCGTCGACATCCGCGAGG
Organism: Gaiellaceae bacterium; assembly: GCA_035650615.1. GTDB lineage: Bacteria > Actinomycetota > Thermoleophilia > Gaiellales > Gaiellaceae > PALSA-600. The sequence continues at coordinate 27,847 of DASRHI010000058.1, forward strand.
ACATGGGCTCGGAGGTCTTCCTCCACTTCGCGGTCGACGCGCCGCCGGTGAAGGCGGAGGCGCTGCGCGAGCTCGTCGGCGACGAGGCGGTCGAGGCCGCCGACGTGCAGACCCACCACCACGGCAGCCCGTTCATCGCGCGCGTCGGCCGCGACACCGCGGCGCGCGAGGGCGAGCGGGCGGAGCTCGCCGTGAACACGCGCCTGCTCCACTTCTTCGACCTCGAGACCGGCGCCGCGATCACCGCCTGAGCGCGCGGCGACCCGGGCTCGCGCAACACTCCGGGGTCAACGCTCGAGCGCCGCGGTCGCCGCCCCGCGCCGTCGCGCCCGCGCGACGACCGAGGGCGATCGGCGGCGACCTGCGTCGCCGTCGGCCGCGAGGCTCGGACCGCCGAGCCCGCCCGGGCGGGCCGCTCAGCCCTCGGGGCCCGTCTCGGCCGGGTCGCCCTCGGGCGGCTCGTCCTCGGCGAGGCGGCGCTGCACGACCGAGCGCGAGAGGACGCCGACGAGGCGGCCGCCCTCGACGACCGGGACGCGCTCGAGGTCGCGCTCCTCGAGGAAGGCGAACGCGCGCGCGAGCGGCGTCGCCGACTCGATCGTCGCGTTCGGAGGCTCGGCGAGCTCGCGCAGCGGCGTCGTCCGCGGGTCGCGGCCGCGCGCGACCACCTCGCGCACGAGCGTCTTCCGCGTGATCACGCCCACGAGCCTGCCGCCGTCGCAGACGAGGACGGCGCGCACCTCTGGCCGCATCAGCGCCTCCCCCGCTTCCTGCGCCGAGGCCGAGCCGTCGAGCGCGTGCGGGTCGGGCAGCATCGCGTCGCGGACGAGCTGCTCCGCCGGCGCGGTCACGGGTACATCCCCCTCGCCTCGAGCGCCGCCGAGACCTCGCGGATCCCGGCGACGAGCGCCGCGTGCCGGAGCGTCAGCCCGTCGCGCTCGGAGAGCTCCCAGACGCGGTCGAAGGCGTCGCCCAGCTTGTCGGCCAGCCGGCTCCGGATCTCGGCCCGGTCCCAGAAGAGCCGGCCGAGGTCCTGGACCCACTCGAAGTAGCTCACCGTCACCCCGCCGGCGTTCGTGAGCACGTCGGGCAGGACGGGGATGCCCCGCTCGGCGAGGACCGCGTCGGCCGCGACCGACGTCGGCCCGTTCGCGCCCTCGACGAGGAGGCGGCAGCGGAGGCGCGGCGCGTTCGCGGCCGTCACCTGGTCCTCGCGCGCGGCGAGCACGAGGACGTCGCACGGGAGCTCGAGCACCCTCGCGTTCGAGATGCGCGCGCCGCCCTCGTAGCCCTCGAGCGAGCCGTTCGCGGCGACGTGCTCGTGCAGCGTCGGCACGTCGAGCCCGTCCTCGGCGTACACCCCGCCGGAGACGTCCGAGACCGCCACCACGGCCGCGCCCTGCTCGTGCAGCTCGGTCGCCGCGACTCCGCCGACGTTGCCGAACCCCTGCACGACGCAGCGGAGGTCCTCGAGCCGCCGGCCGAGCCGGGCGCACGCACGCTCGAGCACCATCACGACGCCCGCGCCCGTGGCCTCCTGCCGGAAGAGCGAGCCGCCGATCGAGACCGGCTTCCCCGTCACGATCTCCGGCACCGCGTACCCCTTCTGCATCGAGTACGTGTCCATCATCCACGCCATCGTCTGCTCGTTCGTCGCCATGTCGGGCGCCGGGATGTCCTGGTCGGGGCCGATGAAGGGCGCGAGGTCGGCGGTGAAGCGCCGCGTGAGACGGCGGATCTCGCCCGCGGAGAGCGCGCGCGGGTCGCACCGGACGCCGCCCTTCGCGCCGCCGTACGGCAGGCGCAGGAGCGCGCACTTCCACGTCATCCACATCGCGAGCGCCGCGCACTCGCCGAGGTTGACCCCCTCGTCGTAGCGGACGCCGCCCTTCGTCGGGCCGAGCACGGACGAGTGCTGGACGCGGTAGGCGGGGAACGAGCGCACCGTCCCGTCGTCGAGCCTGACCGGCAGCGTCAGGATCAGCGCCCGTTCCGGGTAGCGCAGGCGCTCCGCCACCCACTCCGGGATCTCCGCGGCGGCGAGCGCCTGCTCGAGCTGGGCCCGCGCCTGCCGGTAGAGCGGCGTGTCCCACTCGAGCGCCGGGACGGGGTGCGCGACCTCGACCACGGCTGAAGCCTATTCCTGGGACCGGCATCCGGCCGGCGTGGGCCCGGAGGCCCATACCGCCTGCGCCGCGGTGCGCGACACTGTCAGCATGGCCCACCCCGAGCTGATGCCGCTCTTCGCGACGGCGATCGCGGTCGAGCTGGCCCACCTCCGCTGGATCGTGCTCACCCAGTGGCGCTGCCGCGGCTGCCACGCTGTCCACGTCGAGTGCGGCTGCAGGTACGGCTGGCTCAAGCGCCTCCTCTGACGCCGACCCCGGCCACGGGCCCGCCCCGGACGTGGCCGGTCGGGACGGCGAGGCGCCGCGGATGCCGGGGGAGGGGATCGAACCCCCACGCCCGCGAGGGGCACTCGGGTTTAAGCCGAGCGCGTCTACCAGTTCCGCCACCCCGGCGCGGCGGACAGCGTAGCTATGCGGGGACGCGGACCTCCGCGCCGAAGAACGCGGCGACGGCCGCGGGGTCGTCCACGAGCGGGCAGCGGGGCAGCGCGGCGAGGAAGGCGCGCCCGTAGGGGCGCGTGCGCAGGCGCGGGTCGAGGATCGCGACGACGCCGCGGTCGTCGTGGCCCCGGATCAGCCGCCCGAACCCCTGCCGCAGCTGGAGCATCGCCGCCGGCAGCGCGTAGTCGCGGAACCAGTCGCCGCCGCCGGCCTCGACGGCCTCGCAGCGCGCCTCGTGGAGCGGGTCGCCGGGCGCCGAGAACGGCAGCTTGTCGATCACGAGCAGCGAGAGCGCCTCGCCGGGCACGTCCACCCCCTGCCAGAAGGTCGCCGTCGCGAGCAGCACCGACGCGACGTCCTCGCGGAAGCGCTCGAGCAGCCGCTCCCGCGGCGCCTCCCCCTGCACGAGCACCTCGTAGGGGACGCGGCCGCGCACGCGGTCGCGCAGCACGCCGAGCGCCCGGTAGCTCGAGGTGAGGACGAGCGCCCGCCCCTCCGAGAGCGCGAGCAGCCGCGTCACCTCGTCGGCGGCCCGCTCGGCGAACCCGTCCGAGCGCGGGTCGGGCATCGTCCGCGGCACGTAGAGGAGCGCCTGCTCGTGGAACGCGTACGGCGACCCGACGACGAGCTCGCGCGCGCGGCCGAGCCCCAGCCGGCGCCGGACGAAGGCCGCGTCGTCGCCGGCGGTCAGCGTCGCGGAGACGAGGATCGCGGTCGGCCCGTCCTCCCAGAGCCGCTCCCGCAGCTCGTGCGAGACGTCGACCGGCGCCCAGACGACCGCCTCCGGCTCGGCCCAGACGACGCGGTCGTGCTCGCCGGGCTCGAGGCAGGCCTCGACCTGCGCCGCGGTCTCGAGCGCGCGGCGGGAGAGGCCGTCGAGCTCGTCGCCGCGCCCGTGGAGGTCGGCCGCGAGCGACGCGAGCGCGTCGGCGAGCAGCGAGAGCTCGCGGCCGGGCGGCTCGCGCAGGCGCCGGCGCCCCGCCGGCGGCGCGACCGCGCGCAGCAGCCGCTCGCCCGCCCGCTCGAGCCGGTCGAGCGCGCGGGCGGGGACGGTCGCCGCGGCGTCGCGGCAGGAGCGCTCGACGTCGGCGGCGAGCCGCCGGAGCCCCGGCCGCGAGACGCGGCCCCCGAGCCAGCTCGCGGCCGACTCCTCGAGCCGGTGCGCCTCGTCGAAGACGACGGCGTCGTGCTCGGGCAGCACGCCGCCGCCCGAGGCGACGTGCGCGAAGTAGAGCGCGTGGTTCGCGATCACGAGCTCGGCCTCCGCCGCGCGCGCCCGCGCCGCCTCCGCGAAGCAGGTCGAGACGAGGGGACAGCGCCGCCCGGCGCAGCGGTCCGGCCCCACGGCGAGCTCGGCCCAGAGCGCGTCGGACGGCTCGAGCTCGAGCTCGGCGCGGTCGCCCGTCTCAGTCGCCGCGAGCCACGGCTCGATCGCCGCGTACGCCTCCTCGTCGCGCGCGTCGCGCAGGAGCATCCGGCCGAAGGTCTGGAGCTGCCGCCGGCAGACGTAGTTCCAGCGGCCCTTGAGCACGGCGACGCGCACCTCGCGGCCGAGGGCGCGCGCTGCGGCCGGCACCTCGTGGGCGAGGAGCTGCTCCTGGAGCGCCTTCGTCGCGGTCGCGACGACGACCCGGAGCCCGGACTCGAGCGCCGGGAGCAGGTAGGCGAGGCTCTTGCCGGTGCCGGTCCCGGCCTCGGCGACGAGGTGCTCGCCGGTCGCGAGCGCCCGGTCGACGGCGGCCGCGAGCGCGGCCTGCTCGGGCCGGGCCTCGAAGCCGGGAAGCGCGGCGGCGAGCGCGCCGCCGGGACGGAAGGCGTCGTGCACTCGCACGCAAGGCTACGGATCCGAACGGCTGTTCCCCGCCCGCCCGGGCGGTAACTATCCCTTGACGGGACAGAAGTTGGTGTCTAGACTTTGTCTTGTCCAGGTTCCCTAAGGAGGACTGTCCGGATGGCTGAGGTTCGGCACATGCCCCCCAGGGGGCGTTACCTCGCGCACGAGGTCGGACTCCTCGCGGGGGTCCCCGGTCACACGATCGGACAATGGGCGAGGCGGGGCTACATCAAGTCCTCCGTTTCTTCTTCCCCGCCGCCTAGGGTCTACAGCTACCAGGACATCGCGGAGGCGATGGTCGTGCATGACCTCCTCGACCACGACGTCCCGCACCGCGATATCAAGAAAGCTATTGAGTCTTTGAAGCAGTACGGCGATTGGCCGCTTACGCACGCGCCGCTCGCGGTCGCGGGCGGTCGCGTCTTTTCCGCCGAGGGGGACCAAACGTATGACGTCGGGAGGCGCGGATGGCAGCAAGTCGTCGCGCCCGAGAACTTGACGCGGATCGCGAGCGAGCTACGCCGCGGTGGTTGGGCGGTGCGCAAGCATCCCGAGTTGGAGTACATCGAGGTTGACCCCGATCTTCTTTCGGGTCGGCCGACGATTAGGGGACGACGTGTTCCTGCGGCAAAGGTGGCGGCGATGGCATCCACCACGGAAGGGCGGGAAATCCTCCGCGACGACTACGACCTCACTGAGGCTGAGATTACCGACGCGGAGCGTTGGTGGCAGGCAACGAGCGAACTCGTCGCCGCGTAGCTCATCCCCCTCTCTACAGGACACATGACCGCGTCCTTCTGATTGATGCGGACCTGAACAAGCGACTCGCTGTCGAACTCCGCCGCCGGGGTCGGCAGGCACACGCGATAAGTGAGTATCTGCCCGAAGGAACGCACGACCCAGACATCCTTCGCTACGTCGCTGCGAACTTCGACGACGCCGTTCTCATCACCGGGGACGACTCGATGCCATGGGAGCATGGCGTCGTCGTCGCAAGGACAAACGCCACCCTGGCAGTGATCGCGCCAGGGCATCCGCAAGACCCCAACGAGGATTCCCGCGAGCGCGAGATCGTCCACCGGTGGGCGCACAGGATCCAAGAGCAAGCGACGGGCAGCGTGCGGCGTTACCACCTGACCGGCCCTGTACGCTGGACACCGAGGCGGAGATGACCGAGAAGCAGAAGCGAGATCAGCCGGCCAAGTCGGAGCGGCATGAAAAGACGCCGCGTGGTCTTGAGGTTCGCATTCCAAGCCGCGGAGAGTTTTTCGGGAACCTCAAGAAGGTCATCCGCCCCGAGAAGGAATGAGAAGGGGCGGCCCGAAGGCCGCCCCCGTTTAACGCTTCGACCTACTGGCCGAAACGAGTGTGACTAGAGCTACTGCAAGTTCTAGCCACGCACGGACGGAGTCCACTTGAACTCTCCGTCCTTTCTTGCCCGTTCGGTTGCGCGCGGGATCACCTTGTCGAGGGGCCGGTCCCGCGCCGCGACCTCGGGTCGGCCGCTCTGAATGGTCGCTGGACCGATCGGACGGCGTTAGGCGGATAACGCGGCGCGCTTCAATAGCCGTCGGAACATCGCCTCGCGGTCGTCGCGGTGGTTGTAGCGCCATGCGTGCTCGTTCAAGTAGCCCTCGAGCCACTTGACCGACACGGGGTGGTAGACGCCGCGGACGCCGTTCTTGAACAGCGAGAAGAACCCCTCGATGGTCTGTGTGTGGACGTGGCCCTCCGCGTAGATGCGGCCGGTGTGATTGATCGTGTGATGCGTATAGATCTGCCGCAGCCCGTTATATCCGGAGTAGTCGTCCGTGTAGACACTTGCTCCGGGCCCAACACGTTGACGCAGGTTGGAGCGGAGCGTGTAGTCGTACCTGCTCGGTACGACCATCGTCACGACGCGGCCGCCGCGCTCGACGATCCCGAAAACAGTCGCGCGGGGCTTCGCGTGTGGGCCAATCGTGACGCCCTTCGCGGCAGCCTTGCGCCGATCCGAAGCTCGCATCTTCCCGCCGTGCCAAGTCTCGTCCGCTTCGAGCTCACCCGACAGCGGCCCCTCGTCATCTTGGGTCATGAGCTTGTTACGGATCAGGTTGAACATCCGCCATGCGGTCTTGTACGTCACGCCAAGCTCCCTTTCCAGCTGCTTGGCAGAGACTCCGCATCGAGTGCTGGTCATAAGCCACATGGCGTAAAACCAAAGCTGGAGGGACGTGGAGGATTTGTGGAAAATCGTCCCCGCAGTAGGTGTCAGGCGCTTGGAGCAGGACGTGCAAGTCCAAGCCTGCTTGCCGATCTCATACCGCCTGAACTTCCGGATCACCCCGCAGGTAGGGCAGTAAGCGTTCTCGCCATCAGGGGCAAACCGGGTGCGCCAGAGCCAAAGCAGGCAAGCCTCATCGTCCGGGAACTCCCGCATGAACTCCATGAGAGAGAACGAGGACTCGGAAGAAGCGGCGCGCTTCGGGTTCTTGCGGTCAACCGGTGCCATGCCCAAACCCTAACTCATATCTTCTGTCCCGTCAAGGGATAGTCACCGTCCAGGCGGCGCCCGCGAAAATCTTCGCTCCGAGCGAGTTTTTGCCCGGCGGCGCCTTGACCGCCGCTCCGCGAGGGCATAGGTTCCCGCCGTCGGATCCGGTGAGTCTTCGGGCTTGACGGATCCGGCACTCAGCTCCGGTAGGTCTTCGGACTCGCCGGGGCTGATTTTTTTGCGCGCACCGATGCCGTCCGGCGCCCCCGCTAGCGTTCGGCGGCTCAGTGCTCGCGCTCGCGCTCATCGGCGGCATCGCGCTCGGCGCCCTCGGCGCCTGGCTCTGGGCGCGCGGCGAGCTCGCCCGCCGCGACGCCGAGCTCGCGGCCGTGCGCCGCAGCGAGGAGCAGTGGGACGAGCACCTGAAGGCGATCACCGCCGACGCGCTCTCGGCCGGCTCCTCGACGCTGCTCGAGCTCGCGGACGCGAAGCTCCAGCCGATCAAGGAGACGCTCCAGCGCTTCGAGCAGCAGGCGCGGCAGCTCGAGGAGCGCCGGCTCGCCGCGGTCGGGGCGATCCCGCAGCTCGTCGAGAGCCTCCGCCGCGAGACCGGCAGCCTCGTGACCGCCCTGCGGACGCCGCACGTCCGCGGCGGCTGGGGCGAGCTGCAGCTCAGGCGCGTGCTCGAGCTCGCCGGCATGCTCGAGCACTGCGACTTCCTCGAGCAGGCGACCGGGCGCGACGCCGACGGCAAGCTGCTCCGGCCCGACGTGGTCGTCCGGCTCCCCGGCGGCAAGAACGTCGTCGTCGACTCGAAGGCGCCGCTCGAGGGGTACCTCGACGCGCTCGCCGCCGAGGACGAGGAGACCCGGCGGGCGCACCTGGCGCGCCACGCGAGGCTCGTCCGCGAGCACGTCGCGAAGCTCGGCCAGAAGCGCTACTGGCAGCAGTTCGAGCCGGCGCCGGAGTTCGTGGTCATGTTCGTCGACGAGGGCCTCTTCCGCGCGGCGCTCGACCAGGACCCGGCGCTCTTCGAGGCGGGCGTCGACGCGCGCGTGATCGTCGCCTCGCCGGCGACCCTGATCGCGCTCCTGCGCACCGTCGCCTACACCTGGCAGCAGGAGACGGTCGCCGAGAGCGCGCGCGAGGTGAACCGGCTCGGGCGCGAGCTCTACGACCGCCTGCGGACGTTCGCGAAGCCGCTCGCGAAGGTCGGCCGCCAGCTCGACGGCGCCGTCGCCGCGTTCAACGAGGCGGTCGGCTCGTTCGAGACCCGCGTGCTCGTGACCGCGCGCAAGTTCCCGGAGCACGGCGCCGGCGGCGACGAGCTCCCCGCCCCCGCGCCGGTCGAGCGCCAGGCGCGACCGCTGCGGGCGCCGGAGCTCGAGGCCGGCGACGACGTCGTCGAGCTGCCGACCCGCGCCGCCTAGAAGCGGAGCAGCGCGCCGACGCCGCCGGCGTCCGCGAGCTCGCCGGCGGGCAGGCCGACGACCGCGCCGCCGTGGGCGAGCGTGTGGTGGACGGCGAGGTCGGCGCCCTCGGCCGCCTCGACCTCGTCCCCGTCGACGGGGCAGCTCCCCGCCGCGGCCGTCGCCCGCCCGCAGCGCGGGCACTGGAAGGCGCCCCGCGCCGCCCCGGCCTCGAGGAAGAGGAGGTCGACGCGCCCGTCGGACGCCGCCGCGAGCGTCTCCTCCCAGCCGGCGCTCGCACGGCCGCTGCGGCCCCGCTCCTCGCGCCAGCGCTCGAGCGCCTCGCGCTCGCGGGCCGCCCGCGCGCGCTCCAGGTGCGGCCGCGCGACGTCGAGCAGGTCGGCCGGCGTCGAGTGCGCCTCGGCGTGCGCCCAGCCGACGATCGCGTCGCGAGCAGCCGTCGACAGGGCCGCCTCGATCTCGCCGCGGAGCTCCTCGGGCGCGACGATCACGAGCTCGGGGCCGCGCGCGCGCCGGACGCGCCGGTCGATCTCGCCGCCGACCGTCTTCAGGTGGTCCTCGACGAGCTTGTCGATGTGGCGCTGGAAGCGAGCCTGCGCCCAGCCTCCCTGGTCGTGGCGGCCGGGCTGCTCCTCGCTGCGGTCGACGACCTCCTCGAGCCTCCCGGCCCGCGTGCGGAACACCTGCCCCCGCTCCCGGCTCACGGCCACGACGAACGCGCCATCCCCGTCCCCGGCGAGCCCGACGAGCGGCGTCAGCCGCAGCTCGCGGCCGAGGTGGACGCCGTCGGGCACCGGGCGCGGCAGCGTGAGGACGCGCCAGAGGCCGTCGCCCGCGGACGCGAACAGCGCCAGCCCGCGGGCGCCGTCGCGGTCGAACTCGCCGGTCCACCAGGAGCGGATCCGCTCGAGGTCGCGGCCGACCGCCACCTTCGCGTCGTGGGAGCGGTCGCCGTTCGCGCCGAAGTCCTTCTCGGCGCGCGCGAGCAGCGAGCGGAGCCGCGCGCCCGCGTCGGCCGCCGTCGGCGTCGTCGACGGGTCGAGGTCGAGGTAGATGCTGAGGGCGCAGCCGTTCGCGGAGCGGAACCCCGCCAGCTCCCTCAGCGCGTCCCAGGTCACCGTCGCGGCCGCCACGTCCTCGCTCGATTGCCTCCGGCACTCGATTCTATGCCGCAGCTCCGGCAGGCACTATGCCGGAAACGGCGCCCGCCGCGCGCCGGAGGAACATCCGGCCGGTCGGGATCGTTTACTACTAGAAGCATGGAGAACCGGGTGCGCGAGCTGATCATCGTCGGGGGCGGCCCCGCCGGCTACACGGCGGCGCTCTACGCCGCCCGCGCCGACCTGGAGCCGCTCGTGATCGAGGGCTTCCAGTGGGGAGGCCAGCTCATGATCACGAGCGACGTCGAGAACTACCCCGGCTACCCGGACGGCGTCATGGGGCCGGCGATGATGGAGGACTTCCGCCGGCAGGCCGAGCGCTTCGGCGCCGAGTTCGTCACCGACGACGTCACGAAGGTCGACTTCTCCGAGCGGCCGTTCCGGCTGTGGGTGGACCGGGACGAGTACCGCGCGAAGGCGGTGATCGTCGCGACCGGCGCGAGCGCGCGCTGGCTCGGGCTCGAGTCGGAGCAGCGGCTGAAGGGCCACGGCGTCTCGGCGTGCGCGACCTGCGACGGCGCGTTCTTCAAGGACAAGCACATCTACGTCGTCGGCGGCGGCGACTCCGCGTTCGAGGAGGCGCTCTTCCTGACGCGCTTCGGGATCCGGGTGACGATCGTCCACCGGCGCGACGAGTTCCGCGCGTCGCAGATCATGGTCGACCGAGCCCGGGCGAACGAGAAGATCGACTTCCTGACGCCGTACGTGGTCGAGGAGGTGCTCGGCGACACCTCCGTCACCGGGCTGCGCCTGCGGCACGCCGGGACCGGCGAGGAGCGCGAGGTCGAGGCGGGCGCGCTCTTCGTCGCGATCGGGCACGACCCGAACACGGCGCTCTTCCTCGACCAGCTCGACCACGACGAGAACGGCTACCTGATCACGAAGCCGCACTCGACGGAGACGAACGTCCCCGGCGTGTTCGCGGTCGGCGACGTCCAGGACCACGTCTACCGCCAGGCGATCACCGCCGCCGGCTCGGGCTGCATGGGCGCGCTCGACGCCGAGCGCTACCTCGCCGAGCTCGAGGGGCGCGCGCACACGGCGCTGACCGCGCCGAGGCCCGAGGCCGAAGCCGCCTCCGTCTGACGCGGCCTCTAGCCTCGGGACCCGTGCCCGCGGACGAGCGCTGGATCGACCTCGTCGACCCGACCCCCGACGAGCTCGAGGCACGGCTGCCCGCCGGGATCCACCCCTCGGCGCTCGACCTCCTGCGCGCCCCCGCGTCCCACGACGACGAGCCGCGCCCGCGGCTCGACTCGCACGGCGGCTACGTCTTCGGCGTGCTGCTCGTCGCGGTCGCCGTCCCCGCCGAGGACCGCGTCTACTACCAGGAGGTCGACGTCCTGCTGACGCCGGAGCGGCTCCTGACCGTGTCCAAGACGCCGCCCGGCGAGCGCCCCTTCGACCCGGCGCCGGCGAAGGAGGCGTGCCGCGCGGACGAGCCGGTCGGCATGTACCTCTACCGCCTCGTCGACCTGGTCGCGGAGCGGTACCTCGACCTGATCGACGCGGTCAACGACGAGATCGACGAGCTCGAGGACGAGGTGGACACGTGGGCGCCGGAGAAGGTGCGCGAGCGCATCTCGACGCTGCGGCACGACCTGCTCCACATCCGCCGCACGCTCGCGCCCACGCGCGACGCCGTGCACAAGGTGACGGACGGCCGCGTCGAGGCCGAGGGAGCGGAACTCTTCCCGCGCGACGTCGAGCTGCACTTCGCCGACGCCTACGACAAGCTCCTGCGAGCGAGCGAGGGACTCGAGACCTCGCGCGACCTCGTCGCGGGCGTGCGGGACTACGCGCAGTCGAAGATCGCGACCGACCAGAACGAGGTGATGAAGCGGTTCACGGTGATCGCCTCGGTCCTCCTCCTCCCCACCTTCATCGTGGGCCTCTACGGCCAGAACTTCCGGCACATCCCGGAGCTCGGGTGGGGCTTCGGCTACTGGTGGGCGTGGGGCCTCATCGTCGCGACCACCATCGCGCAGCTCGCGTGGTTCCGCTGGAAGAAGTGGATCTGATCGCCGGCGCTACGCTGGATCCGTGCCCTTCTTCATCTGCCCGCGCTGCAAGTCCCGGCGCGTCGACCACGACGGCCGCGAGGGCTTCACGCTCCAGCCGCCCTCGTGCCGGAGCTGCGGCTTCGCGTTCATGTTCGAGCTGCTCGACGACTACTACCCGGCGCAGGCGACCGGGTTCGTGGTCTGCGACCGCGACGCGCGCATCCTCGCGACGGGCGAGGGCGTGTTCGAGCTGACCGGCTACCGCGAGGCCGACCTGATGGGCCGCGACCTCGTCGAGGCGCTCGGGCTCTCCGACCCCGACCCCGTCGAGACCGTGCGCGAGTGGGGCGTCCGGCAGCTCGAGCGCGAGCTGACGCTGCGCACGAACACCGGGCTCGAGAAGCCCGTGCTCGCCGACCTCTTCCCCGCCTACGACGACGACGGCGGGCTGCTCGTCGCGCTGACCCCGCGCTGAGCGGCGTCGACGCTGCTCGCCGGGCAGAGGTCGGCGAGGACGCAGCGCTCGCAGGCGGGGCGGCGGGCGTCGCAGACGCGGCGGCCGTGCCAGATCAGGAGGTGCGGGAAGCGGGCCCAGTCCGCGCGCGGGACGAGCCGCATCAGGTCGCGCTCGATCCTGACGGGATCCTCCCGGCGCGTGAGGCCGAGGCGCTGCGAGAGCCGGCGCACGTGGGTGTCGACGACGATCCCCTGCGCGTGCCCCCGCTCGGCCGAGACGACGTTCGCCGTCTTGCGCGCGACGCCCGGCAGCCGGAGCAGCGCGCCGAAGTCGCGCGGCACCTCGCCCCCGTGCTCCTCGATCAGCATCCGCATCGTGCCGCGGAGCGCCCTCGCCTTCTGCCGGTAGAAGCCGGTCGCGAAGATGTCGCGCTCGAGCTCCTCGACCGGCACCGCGAGGTAGTCCTCCGGCCGGCCGTACTTCTCGAACAGCGTCTGCGTAACGCGGTTGACGTTCACGTCCGTCGTCTGCGCCGACAGCATCACCGACACGAGGAGCTCGAGCGGGTTCGAGAACTTGAGCGCGATCGCGGCGTCGGCATGCTCGGCCGCAAGGCGGTCGATGATCGGGCCGATTCGTGCACGCTTCGGCCCGACGCGCCTGCGCGCTTCGGCCACGTAGCTCTTCGCCACGCGGTCAGGCGCCGACGAGCGCCGCGTCCGAGAGGCTGAGGCTCGCGTGAAGCCTCGGGCCCGCGCAGACGAGATCGAGGGCAGGGCAGTCGGCGCAGGCAAAGTCGCTCGGCGTCGGCACGAATTCGCCCGCGTCGATGCGCGCGATCGCCTGCGAGAGCTCACGCTCGAGCTCACCCGCGTCGGCGAGCGTGAAGCTGGTCGAGACGACCGCGTCAGGCCGTTCGAGGAACGCGTACACGACCTCGACCTCCTCCGCACCGGCGCGGAAGCACGCGAGCGCGTAGACGAGCCGCTGCAAGTTGTACTCGGAGGCGACCACCTCGTCCGGCGAGCGGTCGCCGAGCTCGTTCGTCTTGTAATCGACGACGAGCGCGCGCGGCCCGTCGCGGTGCAGGACGTCGAGGCGGCCGTGCACGAGGACGCCGTCGTGCTCGAAGGCGAACGGCCGCTCCGCCCTGCCGCCGGCGTCGGCGACGCGTCGCGCCAGTTCCGAGTCGCAGTAGGAACGGACGAACGCACCGACCCGCTCCAGCTCCCCTGCGGTCACGCGCGGGTACCAGCCTGCGACGAGACCGAGGTCGGGCAGCCGCGGATCGCGCAGGTCGACCAGCTCGAGCAGCCGATGCACAGCATCGCCGATCTCGGTCGCGGCGAGACCGCCTTCGCCCGTCGTCGCTCGGCGCACCTCGCGCAGCCCCGCGACGCGCTCGGCGTAGTAGCGGTACGAGCACCGCTCGTATAGCGCAAGCGCCGAGTACGACAACCGGCGGACACGGTGGAGCGGCGGTGCGGGCACCCGCGCGAGCTCGGGAAGTCGATACCCGCGCGCGGCCCCCGCGGTCGGCAGGTCGGCGAACAGCGCGAGCTGACCTTCCGGCTGTGGCTCCTCCACCGGCTCCGACGGTGCGACATAGCGATCGACTGCGACGAGGAAACGCGCGCTCCCGCGCTCGAGCTCGAACGGCTCAGTCGAGTGCTGCAGCTCCTCGTCGCACTCCAGTCGCGTGAGCACCCAGCCGATCGGCGTCGTCCGCACGCGGTCGACCGCGCCCGAGACAATAAGGCGATCGATCGCCCGCGTCATCGCGACGTAGTACAGCCGTAGCCGCTCCGCCTCCTCGTCCGCGCGCTCCGCCTCGCGCACGCGCTCGTACTCGAACACCGAGTGCTTGCCGCCGGTGGCCGGGTGGACGACCTTGAATCCGAAGCGGCCGTCGGGACGCGCGAGGATCTCGTCGCTGCCGGGGCGGCGCCCGGTGTCACGACCCGCGTCGGCGACGACGACGACCTTGAACTCGAGCCCTTTCGCGCCGTGGATCGTGAGCAGCCGCACAGCGTCGCCGCCCTCCTCCTCCGACACGGCCTCGAGCTGCGCGGCTCCGAACGATTCCTGATCGCGCACGAACCTGACGAAACCCTCGACGTCCCGTCCACGCAGCTCCTCGTAGCCGCGTGCGAGCCGCATCAGCTTGCGCAGGTTCGCGTATCGGCGCTTGCCGTCCCAGCGTGCGAGAACCGCGAGGTCGTAGTCGTGCTCGCAGATGATCTGCTCGCAGAGCTGCTCGAGCGACACGCGCGCCGACAGCGCCACGAGCCGGTCGTAGCGCTGGCGGAACGCCTTCAGCAGCCGCTCGTCCCCGGCACCGAGCGCCTCGGGCAACGAGCGCTCGATGCCGCTGAAGAGCGGCCGCCGGCCGGCGTGGCGCCGGATGAGGAAAAGCGCGTCGTTCGATACCCCGACGAACGGCGATGCGAGCACCGAGACGAGCGCCTCGTCGTCGTAGCGGTTGTGCAGAAGGCGCAGGTAGAGCAGCTGGTCGACGACCTGCTGCTGGCCGAAGTACCCGCGTCCGGTCGCGCGGTACGTCGGCAGTCCTTGCGCGCGCAGCTCCTCCTCGTACGCATCGGCGTCCGTGCCGGCGGCGAACAGAAGCGCGATCTCGCCGGCTGCCGCGGCGCCCGCGTCGACGAGGGCGCACACGCGCCGCGCGATGTGGCGCGCCTCGGCGCGTCGCCAGTGCTCGCCGGAGTCGCGGTACGACTCCTTGTCCGTGACGAGCAACTCGACGGGGTGTCCGAACACGGGATCCGGGAACTCGCGTGCCGCCGTCAGCGGCTGGAAGCCGTTGCCGAACGCGGGCCCGAAGAGGTAGTTGACCGCGGCGAGCACCTCGGGCCGTGACCGGTAGTTCTCCGTGAGCGGTAACCGCTGCGCCGAGGCCGACCGCCGATCGCGGAAGACCCGCACGTCGGCATGGCGGAACCCGTAGATCGACTGGAACTCGTCGCCGACATAGAAGACATCCTTCGCCGGACCGGCGGCGAGGAGATCGATCAGCTCGCACTGAAGCGCATTCGTGTCCTGGAACTCGTCGACCATGATCGTCCGGAACCGGAGCTGCTCGCGCTCGCGCGCCCGTGCGTCGTCGCGGAGCAGGTTGCGCGCGTAGAGCTGCAGGTCCTCGAAGTCGAGCGCCGACTCGCGCGCCTTCGCGACGGCGTACTCCGTCGCGAAGAGGTCGAGGAGCTCTTGCAGCAGCTCCTTGTCGCGGGCGGCGAGCACCTCGAGCGCCGCCTGCTGGACGCGTTTGCGAGCCTGCTCGAACCCGGCGGCACGCGGACCGGATGTTTGCAGCGCCTTCAGGTCGATGAGGTCTTCCGGCAGGTCCGGCAGGTCGAGGGCCATGCGCGCCGCGGCGAGTTGCCGCGGCGTTGCCGCAGCGTCGGCGGCGAGCGCTGCCGCCTCCTCCTGCAGCGCGGCCAGCGCAGCGTCGAGATCGACGGGCTCGCCGAGCTCGAGGACCAGCTCGCGCCCCCCGGAGCGCAGCGTCTCGTAGACGCCGATCAGCATCCGGCGCAGGGCGTCGCTGCCGTACGTGGCGAGGAGCCGAAGCCGCTGCTCGCCATCTGCGCAGAATCGTTCCAGCGCCGCCGCGAACGCCTCGCCGCGCAGCACGGCGCCGTGCTCGTCGTCGAGCTCGCGAAAGCGGGGATCGATGCCGGCTGCGAACGGATACGCGCGCAGGAGCCGTGCACAGAACCCATGAATGGTCGAGATCCACGCGCCGTCGAGCTCCCGTGCCAGTTCCGGCCGCTCCCGCGCGAGGAGCGCGGCGCGAATGCGCGAGCGCAGCTCGGCCGCCGCCTTGCGGGTGTACGTGATCGCAAGCACCGACTCGACGTCGAGTCCCTCGTCGCACACGGCGCGGACGAACCGCTCGACGAGGACGGACGTCTTGCCGGTCCCGGCGCCGGCCGAGACGAACACCTCGCCGCGCGCGTCGACAGCCGCGAGTTGCTGCTCGTTCATCAGGCGCGTGCCACCCGGCACATCGTCCAGAGGCTGCACCAGGGCGGGCACTCGCCGCCGCGCGGGTCGTGTGCGACGTCCCCCCGGCGGATTCGCGAGGCGTTCGCGCGTGCCCGCTCGCGGGCGGCCTCGATCTGGCCCCAGAACTCGCCGTCGCCGAGGTAGTCGTTCGGCTTGAAGCCGGGCAGGTCGTCGCGCGTCTCGCTCCGGAGCAGGCCGCGCGCCGAGCCGCCGCCCGCCAGGGCACGGTAGACGCCGCCGAGCGGCTCGATCCCGACGAGGTCGCGCAGCACGAGCATGTAGAGCGGCACCTGGAGCCGTTCCTCGGCCTCGATCTCGACAGCGGAGAACGATCCCTTCCCCGACTTGTAGTCCTGCACGATCCCGCGGGCACTGAACGGATCGAGGTCGATGCGGTCGATCTTGCCGCTCATGAACAGGCCGTCTCCGAGCTCGAGACCCCGTTGCAGCTCGGGCGCGGAGCGCTCGCTCCCGAACCCCACCTCGAACCGGCGCGGGACGAGCCGCAGCGGCGAGCGCGCCTCCTCGCGCACGAACCGCTCGAGGTCGTGCCGAAGCCCGACCCGGAGCTCGGCCATCTGCACCTCGGAGAGCTCGAGGCGGACGCCTCCGCGCAGCGCGTCGTCGAGGCAGCGCTCCAGGAACGCGAGCGCCGCGTCGAGGTGCTCCGCGCTCACCCGCTCGACCCCGACCTCCTTCGGCAGGCCGCTGTAGAACGTGTACAGCGCCTGGTGGGCGACCTTGCCGCGTAGCAGCGCGTCGGACTCGGCATCGATCGTCTTCGGGTCGATCACGCGCTCGAAGAGCCACGCGGAGGAGCAGTCACCGAGGCGCTCGAGCTCCGTGGCCGCGAACATGCGCCGTGCGCCGAGCTCGGCGAGTACGACGGGGCTCCGCAGCCGGGTCGCCCGCTGGAAGGCCGTGCGGGCGCGCTGGAGACGCCGCGTCCATGCGTTCGCTTCTGCCAGCGCCGCCGCCGCATCGACGTCGCCGGTGCCCGCGAGACGCGCGAGCGCGCGCAGGCGCTCGCGCTCCGTCGGTGCGTCGTCGATCGGCCATGTGAGCTCCGAGAGAGCGCGCCGCCGCGTCGCGCGCACGACGTCGCCGGCTGCGAACAGCGACGTCGCCTCGCTCCAGAACGGGCTCGCCTCCCGCGGCGTGCCTTCATCTGTCGACGCCTCTCGCACGAGGTAGACCCGTTCGCGTGCGCGGGTGCACGCCGTGTAGAAGAGGTAGCGATCGCGGGCGACAGGGTCGGGCCGCTCCAGCCGCCGCCCGAGCTCGCGTCGCCGGTCGTCGTCGAGGAACGGGGAGGAGCGGCCGCGCCGCGGCAGCGAACCCTCCTCGAGGCCGAGCACGAAGACGGCGCGGAAGCGACGCGTGCGGGCGCGCAGCAGGTCGACGAGCGCGACGCGGCCGAGCTCGCCGCGTGCGCCGGGCCTGACCTCGACCCGTTCGAGCGCGCCGAGCACATCCTCGAACCGCACCGGCCCGCCGAGCTGCGACCAGTCGGCGAGCTCGTCGAGCACAGCCGTCGCGGCCGCCGCCGCGCGCAGGTCGAGGCGCGCGCCGTCGCCGACCGGGGGCGCGCCGAGACCGTGCGCGGCGCGCAACATCGAGCGGACAAGCGCCCGCGTGCCGTCGAGCAGGGACGGCGCCGCGCGCAGCTCGCGCAACGCGACGAGCGGCGCCTCGCGCAGGCGCTCGGTCTCCTCCTCGACCCGAGCTGCGCGGCTGATGCCACGTCCACGGAGGCGGCCCTCGGCGAAGTCGACGCTCGCGCGCGCGATGCCCGAGTACGGCGTGCGCAGGAATGCATAGAGGTCGGAGCGGCCGCCTTCGGCCCAGGCGAAGCGAAGCAGCGAGAGGAGAGCGTGCCCGAGCGGCGTTGCGCCGAGGCGGATGCTGC